>UQXZ01000021.1 GCA_900545225.1 uncultured Eubacteriales bacterium | reverse complement strand
ATGGGACCAATAGGGCTCGAACCTATGACCCTCTGCTTGTAAGGCAGATGCTCTCCCAGCTGAGCTATGATCCCATATGTTTCTGTCGCTCCGTGCGACTTGATAAGAATAACAAAATATAAATGTAATGTCAACAACTTTTTATTAAATTATTTTTATACAAAAAAGGCCGGCTCAAATGAGCCGGCCCTCCGTTTTAATGTCTGCTTAATTAGTTTATTTGGTTTGTTTATACTTTATGAACTTTGTTCAATTAGTTTATGTTTTGTGGAGTATATTTTGTTTATACTTTGTGTAGTTTGGTTTATTTTTAGTTGTTTGTATTTCGTAGAGTTAAATTCGTTTGTTCTATTAATTTATACTTTTGTCAATTTTTATTACTTAGTTTTGTTTATACTTTTGGAAAATATTTTTGTCTTTGGAATGTAATATTATTTTTACAATGATTGAAATATTACTTTTCAATAACAACCATAAACATTGGGGTTGCTCCATATACAAGTTTTCTTGCATCGTCCCATACATACTTATATATATTGAAGTCGCACATAATTTTGCTTATATCACATTTCATAAAGAAGTTCATATCCCATTCAGGTCTCTTCACCTTACACAGAGGCATTTGGGTTCTGAAGTCTACACCCTCTTTTGTATGATTATCAAGTTCATTGTTACTAAATTTTAATCTATATTCTGCAGCATTTTTTTTATACTCTTCCATAACTTTTTCATCAAAATACTGATAATTCCAGTTTGCGTCAAAAATTATTAATTTACCGCCTTTTTTTAGAACTCTGAGCCATTCGAGATAACTTTTTTCCGGACTTGATAGAGTCCATGCAACATTTCTGTTTATTACGCAGTCAAATGATTCTGCTTCGAATGGCAGATCATCAGCGCTTTCACACATCAAAGTTGCCTCAACATTATTTCTTTTTAGATTTTCTTTTGCTTCGTCTAACATAGTGACAGATGAATCCACTCCGGTTACCCTATGCCCAAGTTTTGACATTATAATCGGAAAAAAACCTGGTCCGGTTCCAATATCAAGTACATCCAAGCCTGTTTTATGACTTAATACACCGTCAATAACAGCACTCCATACTTCTGGCATTTCACTGTTAAGTTCCTTATTGACTATGTTGGAATACTCCTTAGCTTCATATGTCCAATTTTTCTCAACAAGTTCATCTAGATCAATGTTGCCCATATATTATTCTCCCTTTTAATTACAATTTTCAAAATAATCAATTCTTAACATCTAATGTTGTCCAGTTGATTGGTGCATAGTTGTTAACACCAAGATCTAATACAGACACTCTGCTTGAAGTTGCGAATGCTGTTACAGAATAATACATAGGAATAACATATGCCTGATCATTAATCTGCTTGAAAATCTTGTCATATCCAGCCTGTCTTTCATTATCTGTTTTAGCTACAAGTGTAGAATTGATATTCTCAACTAATGTGTTGTCTAACCATAATTTAGCTTTTCCATTGGCTGTTTTAAGTGGAGAGAATAACTGCTTCATATCTCCATGCGGAAGCCATGAGTCAGATGATGTTCTGTTAATAATAAGATCATATCCTGTTGCTGCCATTTCATGCTCGTTAAATGCATTTGTATCTACAGGATTTAATGATAATCCAATTCCTACCTGCTGAAGCTGTGACTGAGTGTATTCTGCCATTGTCTGGAACTCAGGGAACTCCTGTGTTGTATACATAATGCTAAGTTCTAATTCCTTGCCATCCTTATCAAGTGTTCCATTGCCGTTAGAATCCGTGTAACCGGCTTCCGCAAGTAAGCTCTTAGCTTTTTCAAGATTATATTCATAACCAGGGCTGTTCTCTTCTGTTACATATGGAACCAGCTCCGAATTGTAAAGTCCCTTTGCAGCCTTTCCTTCTCCATAGAATAAATTATCAACCATTGTCTGTTTATCTATTGCGTAATTTAATGCCTGTCTTACCTTCACATCCTGTGCAAAATCAGCAGACTGATTAAATGATATATAGTATGCACACATTGTGTCCATTTTCTTAATGTTAAATCCTGATGCTTCCAAATCTTTTAAGTCTTCCATTGGAATCTTACCAAGCAGGTCACCACCGATGATATCAACTTCACCATTCTTAAGGGCCATTGTTCTTGCCTGTCCGTCCTTTATAACTTTGAATCTGATTCTCTCAAGCTTTGGTTTCTCACCCCAATAGTCAGGATTAGCCTTAAGTACGAATTCTTCATCCTTAGTGTAACTTTCAAGCATCCACTGTCCTGTTCCTACAGGTGATGAGAATTCACCCATAACTTCACCGTTATCCTTGATAGAATCAGGACTTAAGAATCTTACAGGTCTTGGATATGACATTTCTGTAAGAATTGGATATGCATTCGAGTTAAATGTTACCTGGATTGTATAATCATCTACTACTTTTATATCATCAACTTTATATGATGTCAGAGAGGAATGTCTGTCATTGTTAACCCAACGCTTAAGATTAAATTCTACTGCCTGTGCATTAAAGTCAGTTCCATCTGTAAATTTAACACCTTTTCTTAAGTGGAATGTGTATGTCTTCTGGTCTTCAGAAACATCCCATGATGTTGCAAGAAGAGGTGTTATTCCATCCTTTCCGCCGTCTTCAGTAAACCCTTCATAAAGCATTTTGTAGATTACATGAGGTCCTTTATATGAAGCTGCATCTAAAAGATCCATTTCACCATCTCTGTAAATGGCTACTGTAATTTCTTTTTCACCTGATTCAGTTGCTGTATTATTTGCCGCATTTCCACCTGATCCACATCCTGCTAATGCTCCTCCAAGGATTAATGTTGATGTTCCAAGCGCTAATAACTTTCTCTTTAAGTTGAATTTTTTCATAACTATCACTCCCTCTGATAATATTATTGTTTATATATCTGTCTTTAAATTTTTATACTTTTAAAATCGATGTTTAAGCCACACCACCTCCTTAAAGCCTGACAACTTAATGATAATGACAGGCTGTATAGTGATTTTCGCCTATACTTTTAAGTTCCGGTGCACAATCCCTGCATTTTTCGGTTCCTTCAAGACATCTTGAATAGAATGGACATCCCGTTCCCTGAGGTTTTTCCTCTGTCAAAAACAGAATCCTGTTAGCTCTTCTATCGTATGGATCAGCCCTGAGTTTCGCTGCAATAAGCGCTTTGGTATATGGATGTTTAATATCATCTTCATTTTTCAGATTAGGTATAATCTCCATAATTGTTCCCGCATACATTACAATTACCTTCTGGCAAATGTAATTAACCGCCGTAATATCATGAGAAATAAACATGTATGTCAGATTTCTCTCTTCTCTAAGCTTAATAAGCAGATCAAGAACTTTATTTCTTATGGAATAATCCAGATTAGATACCGCTTCATCACACACTATGAATTCTGGATTAGTAACAAGAGC
This sequence comes from uncultured Eubacteriales bacterium, assembly GCA_900545225.1. Lineage (GTDB taxonomy): Bacteria > Bacillota > Clostridia > Lachnospirales > Lachnospiraceae > UBA4285. Next base: position 6,861 of record UQXZ01000021.1, on the reverse strand, counting down.
TCTTGCTATTCCCACTCTCTGCCTCTGTCCACCTGACAATTCTTCAGGATACCTGTTTAAATGTTCTTCGCTTAAGCCTACATCCTCCATAATGGACACAAGTGTTTTTTCCACATCAATATCTTTTCCCATGTTAAAGTTATCAATTGATTCGCGTAATATCTGTCTTACACTCATATATGGATCAAATGCATCTCCCGTGTTCTGGAAAATCATCTGCATGTACTTTCTGTAGGGCTTCATTTTTTTAAAATTCAGGTTGCTTATTAATGTATCCTTATAGAACACATCTCCCTCATCTGCTGTTTCTAAATTAAGAACGAGCTTTCCCAATGTAGTTTTGCCACATCCGGACTCACCTACAACTCCGATAATGTCCCCCTGTTTTATATCCAGAGATACTTCATTTACCGCTGTTAAATATTCTCTTTTTGAAAGCGGAAAATGTTTAGATATATTACTTACTTTTATAAGAGTATTCTCCATTACACCGCCTCCAGTTTCTCATGTGTGGCATTAATCAGTTCCTTTGTATAATCTCCCTCAGGAGCATTAAATATGTCATATACATTTCCTGATTCCTCTACCTCACCATTGCTAATTACATATACGTAGTCCGCCATCTGGGCTACGATTCCTAAATCATGAGTAATAAGAAGTATTGATACTCCTGAATCTCTTATTTTTTTAAGTTCTTCCAGGATAACTGCCTGAACTGTAAGATCTAATCCACTTGTAGGTTCATCAGCTATTAAAATCTTGGAATCTGAAACAATGGCCATTGCAATCATTATTCTCTGACACATTCCTCCGGATAATTCAAATGGATACTTTTCCATTACTTCCTTAGGATTACGCATTCTTACTTTCTTTAAAGCATCAATACATCTTTCATAAGCTTCCTCATGGGAAATTTTATTGTGCAGAGTAATGCACTCCATCATTTGCTTTTTAACTTTTACTACCGGATTAAGAGCACTTACAGGTTCCTGGAACACTGCTGATATTTCTTTACCATAAATATTTTTCTGCTCTTTTTCTGACAGCTTAAGTAAATCAACTCCGTCTAATAATATTTCACCATTTACAACCTTACCTGGATTATCAATCAGGTTAAGAACAGACATGGCAATGGTTGATTTTCCGCTTCCGCTTTCACCTATTATTGCCGTTATCTTTCCACGTCTTATGTTCATAGAAACATTATTAACGGACTTCACAGGGTTATCAGGATCCACAAAGTAATATGTAGAAAGATTTTTTACTTCTAATACATAATCGTCGTCCTCATCTTCATCTGACTGATCTGTAGGAACAACCATGTTCTTCATTGACTTAATAAAGAAATCCAGCTTTCTCTTACTTACCTTTCCTGAACTGGATGTTGACTTTAAGGCATTGTCCAGTCCCTCTCCAAATAAGTTAAGACTGAAGATTGTAATCATAATTGCAATACCGGGCCAGACTAAAAGCATTGGAGCTGTGGCGATATATTTTCTTGCATCACTTAACATTACTCCCCAGTCAGCCTGCGGTGGTTGTGTTCCCAGTCCGATAAATGAGAACCCCGCAATATGCATAATTACAGCCGCAAATCTGAGAGTGAGATATACAATCATTGGAGAAAGAGAATTCTTCAAAACATGCTTTGTTATTATCTTACATCTTGATGATCCGCTTGCCTCCGCTGCCAATATGTAGGTTTTACCTTTAATCTTAAGCACTTCACTTCGAAGTATTCTTGCAAATGGAGCCCACCATAAAGCAACCAATACTATCATTACATTCATCAAACCAGGTCCAAGTATTGCAACTACTGCAAGCGCAAGGAGTGAAGATGGAAATGTAGACACGATGTCAGCCAGTCTCATTATTAAATTGTCAATAAATCCACCGTAATATCCCGCAATAAGTCCTAAAGGAACACCTACAAGAATTATTCCGCATATTACGACTATGGCACTGATAACTGTTGTCTGTGCACCCATAATCAGTCTTGAGAATATATCTCGCCCCATGTTGTCTGTTCCCAGGATATGTTCCATGGATGGCGACTGAAGTCTTATGGTTACGTCAGCTGCATTCGGATCATAAGATGTAAGAAAATTGGCAAATATTCCTATAAATACAATAGATAAAAATACTATTCCTGCGACTACGGCAGCTTTGTCTTTTAAAAATCTGTGAAAGACCATTTTCAATGGGCTGTTATTATTCTTTTTCATGTTTACCTCCCATATTTTCGCCTGCTACATTTTCGGCAGTTCCAGGTATGCCTACATCTCCCGTTCCATTTGGAAATGGATTTTTAGCTGTTACATTTTTCTTCTTTTTACCTGATGCGAATGTCATGGTCTTCCAGGCTTTTCTTCCTGTATCTCTCTGTAATCTTATCTTCGGATCAACAAACATATATATGATGTCTACCGTCAGATTAATGATGATATATGCCAGTGCAATAATCATTAAATAGCATTGAATTACCGCAAAGTCCTTTGATTTAACGCTGTTTATTGCGTAACCCGCAACACCGTTCCATGTAAATATTGATTCAACTGCAAAGCTTCCTGATATCATTCCACCAAAGTTTGTTGCTACCAATGTAAGACAAGGTAAGATTGAATTTCTTAATCCATGTCTTATAAGTGCAGTTCCCTTTGTCATACCCTTTGCTCTTGCGGCCTTAATATAAAGTGAATTTGATACTTCAATAAGATTTGCACGAAGCATTCGTATGTAAATGCATGAGTAGCCTATACTCATGGTTATGGCCGGCAGCCATACATATGCATAATTACTTCCCGCAATTACAGGGGCAACACCAAGGTTTACGCTAAAAAGATAGAGTAATAAGAGTCCAATCCAGAATTCCGGCATAGAAACTCCAATAATTGTTATTACTCTGATAATGTGATCCACAATGCCGTTTGGTCTTCTTACAGCAATAAGTGCAAGTGGAATAGCCACTCCTATGGCAATGATACTTGCAACTAATACAAGAAATAATGTATTTGGAAATCTTGTCATTATCTCCTCAAGTGCCGGCTTTCCACTCACATATGAGTTACCAAAGTCCAGCATAAACGCACCCTTTAACCAAAGGAGATATTGAACAATCAGAGGTTTATCCAAACCCAGTTCTATTCTCATTGCTTCTACATTTTCCGGAGTTACCTGAGCGCCGGTGTTTCTTACCGCTATTTCAGCAGGATCTCCTCCTGATAAATTGGTAAGCGCAAATGCGAATACAGTTACCGCAATTAACATCGGAATTATCTGGATAACTCTTTTTAAGATGTATGTGCTTATTTTCATTTGTTTATCCCTTCAAAGTTCATTCATTTCTTCCCTTTCGTGATTTTCTGAAATTATAAAATAGATATTTTTTTAAAAGAAATTATTAAAAGTTTGGAATTATCATAATTTCTTTCATATTTTTCCATATTCGGACACAAATGAATAAAAAATATCATTTACATTACGTACATAGTGACATAAGTGATAATTTTTATTCATTTAATATTTATTTTTTGTACAAATATCCATATATGGGGGATGCTCCATTTTCATGCCTACTATATACTGTTTCTATGAAATTAAAGGAGTAAATAATGAATTCGGAAATTATAAGAACATTCATAACATTATCGGAGGAGAAAAGTTACGTAAAAGCCGCATATTCTCTGTTTGTTACACAGCCCACGGTAACTAAACGAATTAAAGAATTAGAAAGTGAAATGGGCAAAACTTTATTTAATAAGAACGGTAATTCAATATCACTTACTAAGGATGGGGTAATATTTTTAGACTATGCTCTGAAATATGAAGAATTAGAGAAGAAAGTTCACGCCGACTTACATGCCACAAATATTTACACAGATACTGTTAATATCGGTTCGACAAAGTGTATATATGAATCTCATTTGAGAAAACCTACTCTCCAGTTAATGAATGACCAAAAAAAATCATTGTCCGTAAATGTCAGACTGGAGCACTCAAGATTGTTATACAGCGGACTAAACAATAACATTTACGATATTATATTTTCATATGTTAAACCTTTAGATACATCATTAACATACAGAACATTTAAAGAAGAAGAAATTATATTTGTTTCAAGTTCAAGAAATCTCGTCCATATCGAAGAGATTGACATTGAAAATTTAATCAAACTCCCCATTATTTATTCTAAATTTGTATCGACTCCGGGCTTTAAGTTTATTGATGATTTATTTCCGAAAAACTATCGTTTTAAAATGAATATGTCCGTAATAAGCGAAATTGTTTACTTTCTTTTAAATGGAACTTATTATGCCTTTTTACCTAAGGGAATTATAAAAAATGAACTTGAAAACGGACTTCTGAAAGAAATTAAAATTACAGACTTAACTATTCCGAATTTACCTTCATATGCAACTATAAAGCAAAAGAAAAACACATGGTTGCTTGATTATTTCTGTAATTAATGATTTTAAAACTATAAAATATTATTTATCACCAGCATAAGATTTCAAGAAAAATATTTGACCAATCAATATAATACAAAAAGTCCGAAGCTACTCAGACCATGTGTCTGGTAAATTCGGACTTTTTTATATGAGTATATTTTAATTATCTCTGCAATCCCTGCATTTTCCAAATACAGTAAGATTTACTTTTTGGGCTTTAAATGAATAATCTTTAAATACCTGATCACTGATTTCATAAGGCAGAGATTGTCATCAATATATTCAGAACGCCCACACACAGTACATATGAGCGTATTATTTGAACTCTTCTTAGTAAGGCTATTAAATAAATCATCAAACAATCCTAATTCTTCAATGATTTTAACCGTTCTGAATACAGTAGCCGTACCAATTAGCGGATTCTTTTTCTTAACACACTGATATATGGATTTCGCATGAAAATGGTATCCCGCCTGTTCAATCATTTCACGCACTATAATCCTTCTCTGTGGAGTAATTTTATATCCTGCTTCTTTAAGTCTGCTGATTATTACATCTTCTAATGTATCCGTTGAAACTGTATTTTTATCCATATTAACAGCTCCTCTAATATATCTGTATTACATTAAGTATAATTATACTTAATGGCTATAATTTTAAAATACCATTTTAAAATTATAGCCATTATATTAATTCTTGTTTTATAAAAACAATTTATTATTTCTTATTCTTCTTTTCAAGATATTCCTTTGGTGGCTCTACAGGGTAGTTACCTGAGAAGCACGCATCACAATATCCTTTATGTCCGAATACTACATCGTCAAGATCTTCTAAATCTAAAAATCCTAAAGAGTCTGCATTAATGTATTCACAAATCTGCTCAACATTTCTTCCTGTAGCAATAAGATGCTCTTCTGATGGAATATCAGTACCGAAGAAACATGGACGAATGAAAAGTGGTGAACTGATTCTTACATGAACTTCCTTTGCACCTGCTGCACGAAGCATGTTAACAATTCTTAATGATGTTGTACCACGAACGATTGAATCGTCTACGATAACAACTCTCTTACCTTCGATAGCTTCCTTAATAGGATTAAGCTTAATCTTAACAGCTGTCTCTCTCTGTGACTGACGTGGCTTGATAAATGTTCTTCCTACGTAGCTGTTCTTGATGAATCCGTTAATATATGGGATTCCTGATTCCATGGCATAACCAAGACCTGCAGGGTTTCCTGATTCCGGAACACCGAATACAACGTCAGCTTCCACAGGGAACTTTCTTGCAAGAATCTTACCAGCCTGAATTCTTGAAGCATTTACACCTACTCCGTCAAATACACTGTCAGGTCTTGAGAAGTAAATGTTTTCAAAAATACATCTTGCAGGTGTTGGTGCAGCTAATTCCTTATTAGATGTGATATTACCTTCGCTGTCAATAATAACGATTTCACCAGGCTCAACATCTCTTACAAATTCTGCATCAACTGTATCAAGAGCACATGTTTCTGAAGTAATGAAATATGTATTATCTCTCTTTCCGATACAAAGTGGTCTGAAACCAAATGGATCTCTTACACCAATTAACTTTCTTGGACTTGTAATTACAAGTGAGTATGCACCTCTGAGCTGCTTACATGCATTGAGAAGAGCTTCTTCAACTGAATTTGTCTTAACTCTTTCACGTGCTAAAAGATATCCAACGATTTCTGAGTCAGAACCGCTCTGGAAAATAGCACCATCATATGAAAGCTTCTCTTTAAGCTCATTTGCATTAACGATATTACCGTTGTGTGTTAATGCAAGTGTACCCTTGTAATAATTTACAACGAGAGGCTCAGCAAATTCGATACCTGACTTGCCGGCTTCAGAGTAGCGTACATGTCCTACACCGAGGTTACCATGCATTTTATCAAGCTTTTCCTGATCAAACACTTCATTAACAAGACCCTTGCCCTTGTTACATGTGATCACTCCTGAAGGTCCGTTAGTATCTGTTACAGATATACCACTGCTCTCCTGTCCTCTGTGTTGAAGAGAGAATAATCCGTAATATATGGTCTGTGCTACATTATCTCCGTCTAAATCATAAGCACCAAAGATTCCACATTTATCATGTGGTTTTTCATCAAAAATGTCATCTAAGTCCATATGCTCGTTCATTAATTTGTGATCCTTTCAATTTAAAAGCTTACTCGGCTGTATTAAATACCTGTTACAACAAAGCATTTATAAAAATCAATAAAATAATATAACATGATAAAACCATTTGCAAATATAACCTAAATAAATACAATATACATTTTATCAAGATTATTAACTTTCTGACTCTTTTCTTTATTAAATAAGAAATAATATTAATAGCACATATACATTTGATGTGATAGAATATAAAAGTTATAAATTTTTGAAC
>UQXZ01000020.1 GCA_900545225.1 uncultured Eubacteriales bacterium | reverse complement strand
GAGAGCATCTGCCTTACAAGCAGAGGGTCATAGGTTCGAGCCCTATTGGTCCCATATCCTGGCGAGATAGCTCAGTTGGCTAGAGCACACGGTTCATACCCGTGGTGTCAAGAGTTCAAGTCTCTTTCTCGCTACTACTTTCAAGGCATCGGATTTCCGGTGCCTTTTTTGTTTTTATTGCCCATTTTGGGAGAAAGGTAAGTATGGCATCATCTGGTGCATACAGGTATAAATATGAGAGTTGGAATCGGTTACGATGTTCATAAACTTGTGGAAGATAGAGATTTAATAATCGGAGGAGTAAAGATTCCTTATGAAAAGGGATTACTTGGTCACTCTGATGCGGATGTGCTTCTTCATGCTATTTCAGATGCAATTCTTGGGGCAGCGGCACTTGGAGATATCGGTCTTCATTTCCCGGACACTGACGAGAGATTTAAGGGTGCGGACAGCTTAAAGTTACTTAATGAGACAGGAAAGCTTATTAAGGCTGAAGGTTATAGCGTTGTAAATATCGATGCAACAATCATTGCACAGGCTCCTAAGATGAGACCTCATATCGACAGCATGAGAAAGAATATAGCTGATGCACTTGAGATAGATATTAATCAGGTAAATGTTAAAGCTTCAACAGAAGAAGGATTAGGATTTACAGGAGCAGGCCTGGGCATAGCATCAAATGCAATAGCTATGATTGATTAATATGTTAAGCAATCATAATATAATATGCTGTACATAATAGTTTAAACATACATAGTCTGCCAGCATAACAATAAAATTTTGAATTGTTTATATACAATGTATTATATATTTTATAAAATATATAATACTAAAACATATAGTATTAAAATATGTTAAAACATATAATGTTAACAACGCATATACATTTAAGTACGGCTAATTGTATGAACATAAAACAAAAGGGGTATCTTTATGAAAAAGGTAACATTTGAAGAATATAAAGAGCAGCAGTTTGAGCTTATTAAGAGAAAAGATCCTGCTATCCACACAAAGTGCGAAGTAGAATTATATCCAAGTTTCTGGGCAGTATGGGGATATCTTCGTGCCCATGAATTATTTTTAAATGATAAGTTTTATGAGGCAAGAAAGTTATCTCAGAAGGTTGCTCATGAGACAGGAATTGAAATCCATCCGGGAGCTACAATCGGAGAAAACTTCTTCGTGGATCACGGTCACGGTGTTGTAATCGGTGAGACAGCAATCGTAGGAAATGATGTTACTCTCTACCAGGGCGTTACACTTGGTGGTACCGGTAAGGAAAAAGGTAAGAGACATCCTACACTCGGCAACAACGTATTAGTTGGTGCAGGTGCCAATGTACTCGGTTCAATCACTATTGGAAACAATGTTAAGATTGGCGCGGGAAGCGTAGTAGTTAAGGATGTTCCATCTGACACAACAGTTGTTGGTATACCAGCTAAGATTGTAAAGGGCGTAAATGCCAAGATTGAAGTAGAGGATCTCGATCAGGTTGATATGCCGGATCCAATCGTTTCTGACATTGATGCTCTTAAATTGGAAAATGAAGAGCTCAAGAGAAGAATCGCAATTTTAGAGAAGAAGTTCGCAGAGCTTTAATTATATTAATATATGTTAATAACATTTATGGACATTAATAATATATCGAACAGTTCATGTATTATTAAGTCCTATAATTTGTAAAATAATATAGAAAAAGGAGAAGTATACAGGCTTTCCGGATTGGAATAAATCCGATGCGGAGATGGCTTAAATTACTTCTCCTTTTTTAATAGCAATATTTAAATATCCGTCAAAATCGTTATTACATAACATTTAAGCTTCTCTGAAAATCCTTATTCAGCATCATTTAAGTTCTTATAAAAACCATCACATAGTCCCATTAAAACTCCCATATGTTTCATTACATATTATTAGCATTTTTCATAGAAATTTATTATAATAAAATGCAATGTAAAAAGTCTCTCAAAGACTTTTTTTGCTATGTTTAAAGCTTTAGTACGGTTTAATTTAGTGAGTTAGGAGTAGTCTCTATGAAAATATATAATACCCTTACAGGTCAGAAGGAAGAATTTGTACCGGTTGAACCGGGAAAGGTAAAAATGTATGTTTGCGGACCTACCGTTTACAACCTTATTCATATCGGAAATGCAAGACCTATGATTATCTTTGATACAGTTAAGCGTTATCTCGAATACAAGGGATATGATGTAACATACGTATCAAACTTTACTGATATTGATGACAAGATTATCAAGAAGGCTATTGAAGAAGGTGTTCCATCAGAGGAAATTTCCACAAGATATATCGAAGAGTGTCTTAAGGACATGGACGGTATGAATATGAGCAGGAATGTAATTCATCCTCTTGCTACAGAAGTAATTCCTGACATGATTGACATGATTCAGACGCTTATCGACAAGGGATATGCATATAATTCAAATGGTACAGTATATTACAGAGTAAGAAAGTTTGACGACTACGGTAAGCTTTCTAACAAGAATATCGAAGATCTTGAAGCAGGTCACAGAGACATTAAGGTTTCAGGCGAGGATAACAAGGAAGATCCACTTGATTTCGTATTATGGAAGCCTAAGAAGGAAGGCGAACCATTCTGGGCATCACCATGGAGTGACGGAAGACCTGGATGGCATATTGAATGTTCTGTAATGGCTAAGAAGTATCTCGGTGAAGAGATCGATATCCATGCAGGTGGAGAAGACCTTATTTTCCCACATCATGAAAATGAAATTGCACAGTCAGAAGCTGCAAATGGCAAGACATTTGCCAAGTACTGGATGCACAACGGATTCCTTAACATCAACAAGGAGAAAATGTCTAAGTCTCTCGGTAACTTCCTTACAGTAAGAGATATTGCAGCCAAGTTTGATTTATCAGTACTCAGATTCTTCATGCTTGGTGCACAGTACAGAAATCCTATTAACTTCAGTGATGAGCTTATGGAATCTGCTAAGAATGGGCTTGACAGAATTAAGACATGTGTAAGCACACTCGACAGATTAGCAGAAAATGCTTCAGGTACATTAAAGGACAGCGAGCAGAATATTGTTGCAGAAGTTAATAAGTGCAAGAAGGCATTTGAAGATGCAATGGATGATGACTTCAATACAGCATTTGCTGTTGCTGCAATATTTGACCTTGTTAAGGCTGCCAATACATATGCAAATGAAGAATCAAGTGCAGATATTTTAAAATTCCTTGCTGATACAATCGTAACATTATGCGGAGTTTTAGGACTTGATGTTGAACCTAAGGAAGAACTTCTTGACAGCGATATCGAAAAACTTATTGAAGAAAGAATTGCTGCAAGAAAGAATAAGGATTTCGCAAGAGCTGATGAAATCAGAGATGAGCTTGAAGCAAAGGGAATTATATTAGAGGACAGCAGGGACGGCGTACATTGGAAGAGAAAATAAACAGTATGTTGAATGGCGATGATACATCCCAGGACAATATGTTGAATAGTGACTTAGATAATAAACCGGTAGTAAACGCAGTAGATTCGCTTGATCCATACCTTATTGCCGGTCTGATAAATGACGATAAGATTGGCAATAAGGACCCTAAGCTTGTAAGTCCTATTCTGCTTGCCTATGTTGGAGACAGTGTGTACGACCTTATAATCCGAACAAGTCTCGTGCTTAAGGGTAACAGACAGGTTGCCAAGCTCAACAGGGATGCGGTTTTACTTGTAAGTGCCAAGGCGCAGAGCGGTATTGCTGACATAATTCTTCCGATGTTAAGCGAGGAAGAAGCTGCCATTTACAAAAGAGGTGTTAATTCAAAGCCTAATACAAAGTCAAAAAATGCTTCATTCAGAGAGTATTTAAAGGCTACAGGTTTTGAGACGCTGATAGGATACTTATACTTATCCGGCAGAATAAGCAGAATAGTGGAATTAGTGAAAACAGGTGTGGACGGTTTAGAACAGGCCGACGCCAATAAGGAAAAATAATGGGTAATTTTAAGAAAAATAATTATAGAGATAAATCAAGAGATAATTCTCAGGAAGTAAATACTGAAGAAGTACAGAACAACGGCCAGATTGAAGGCCGTAATCCCGTAATCGAAGCATTCAGAGCGGGAGTTACAATTGATAAGGTATTTATCCTTGAAGGCTGCCGAGATGGAGCTATCAATACAATCCTCAGAGAAGCTAAGAAAAATAATACAATTTATTATTTTGTAACTAAGGAAAGACTTAACGAGCTTTCACTTACAGGTCATCACCAGGGTGTAATTGCAAAGTGTGCTGAAGGTACATATGGCACACTTGATGATATATTTGCAAAGGCTGAGGAAAAGGGTGAGCCACCATTCGTATTTATCTTAGATGAAATCGAAGATCCTCATAACTTAGGTGCCATCATCAGAACAGCAAATGTTTCAGGTGCTCACGGTGTAATTATCGAGAAGAGACATGCAGCGGGCATTACTCCTGTTGTTGCCAAGACAAGTGCCGGAGCCATTAACTTCACACCTGTTGTTAAGGTTACAAATATTAACAGAACAATAGAGGAGTTAAAGGAAAAAGGCCTTTGGATTGCATGTGCTGACATGGACGGAGAAAACATGTATACAGCAAATCTTTCAGGTGCCATCGGTATTGTAATCGGTAACGAGGGAAGTGGTGTTTCCAAGCTTGTAAGAAAGAATTGTGACTTTACGGTTTCTATCCCCGTAAGAGGTGAGATTGAATCATTAAATGCCTCAGTTGCTGCAGGTGTACTTGCATACGAAGTAGTAAGAGCAAGAACAATGTAATATACAGAGTGCCGGCTACCAGAGTAATGTAACATACGAAATTCAAAACGACGGTAATTAACATACAAAGTTACAAGTTAATGAACAAAGCAATCGGGTTTAAGGTATGAGCGATAAAGAGCGAAATGATTCCCGTTTATCTTACAGCGACCTTACGGACGAAGAACTTCTGAATCTGTATAAAAATGGTGATCCGCTCTGCTTTGATGCTATTATGCTCAGATACAAAAATATGGTTCTGGAAATAGCAAAGAATTTTTTCCTTGTAAGCGGAGATAAGGATGACCTTATCCAGGAAGGGATGATAGGTCTGTATAAGGCTGTAAGGGACTATAAAGAAGACAGCGCTGCGAAATTTTCCACATTTGCATATACATGCATTAAAAGGCAGATTTTAACGGCTGTCACAAAGGATAATAATAAGAAAAACATGCCTCTGAATATGTCATTGCCTACAGAAAAAGATAAGGATGACAATGATATATCTGATGAGGGATTATTAAGTGATAACGGAGTATCCAATCCTGAATTTCTTATCCTGAAAAAAGAGGATAATCTTGAAAAAAGAAATAAGCTGATGACAGTCTTAAGTCCATTTGAACAATCAGTTTGTGAGATGATGTTTATGGAATATGACTACAGACAGATTGCCGCAAAACTCAACAAAGAAGAGAAGGTAATCGACAATGCAATGCAGCGAATAAAGCTGAAAGCGAAGAAGATTTTCAAGGACTGACCGTTGTTGACATTTATATTTTAATAACTTATCATATAAAGGCTGTAAAGCACAGCCTTTATGCTGATGTAGCTCAGGGGCAGAGCACTTCATTGGTAATGAAGAGGTCGGGAGTTCAAATCTCCTCATCAGCTTTTATTATTAAGATGAAACGAAAAAATACCCTGTATTCATAATGAATACAGGGTATTTTTACTCCATCCCATTATTTTCTTTGTCTCTTTTACTCTTCTTCTGAATCTGCTTAACAATAAGTAAAAATACATATACGGCAACGGGAACGATAATGTCTGCCGCAACTAATCTTGTAAATATAGCATCACTTTCAGGAGAGGTAATAAATGCAAATACAAATGTAAGTACCACAAGAACTCCCACAGCAATAATAGTTGATAATGCCAGAATCTGAACGAATTTTTTCATATATTAATTCCTTAAATTAATTTTATGGTTATACAGGCAACTGCTTACTAAACTCTGCCATAAGCATCAGTGCCGTGAAATATTACAACTTGAAAAATATTATTTATCATACTATCAAAAAAATTTCCATATAACAAATAAAATCCATACATGACAAATACATTTGTAATTTTACATTTGAAAATTCATATTATATAATGACCGTTATGTAATTTTGAAAATAGTTTATGTTTTAATTGTTATGTTTTAGGAGGAAGATAATGGAAAATTATGGAGTAGACAAGCTTGGTATTGCTCCTTCCGCAGTATATAGAAATCTCTGTCCCGCAGAGCTTGTGGAAAAAGCTATTATGCGTGGAGAAGGCAAGCTTACAGACAAGGGTGCACTTCTTGTAAATACAGGGAAGTATACAGGACGGTCTCCTAAAGATAAGTTCATCGTTGACTCAGAAGCTGTTCATGACAACATTTCATGGGGAAGTGTCAACAGACCTATCTCAAGAGATGTATTTAACTCTATCAAAAACGATATGATAGAATACCTCAATAATAAGGAAGTATTCATATTTGACGGATTCGCAGGAGCAGACAAGAAGGTTACAAGAAAGTTCAGAGTAATTAATGAACTTCCGGCACAGAACTTATTTATCAGAAATCTTCTTATCCGTCCTACAGATGAAGAACTTGAGAATTTCGGCGAGGCTGATTTCACTATTCTTGTTGCACCGGGATACAAATGTGACCCTGAGAAGTACGGAATTAACTCAGAAGCAGCCATCATCATTGATTACGAAGCAAAGTTTGCAATTATTGCAGGTTCAGCATACTCAGGTGAGATTAAGAAGACAGTTTTCTGTGTTATGAACTACGTAATGCCTGTTGAAGAAAATATTCTTCCAATGCACTGTTCAGCAAATATGGATCCTGAAACAGGAGATACAGCAGTATTCTTCGGTTTATCAGGTACAGGAAAGACAACTCTTTCTGCAGATCCAAACAGAAAGCTTATCGGTGATGATGAGCACGGCTGGTCTGACGAAGACATTTTCAACTTTGAGGGCGGATGTTACGCAAAATGTATCGATCTTGAAGAAGAAAGAGAGCCTGAAATCTATAATTCAATCAGATTCGGTTCTGTTCTGGAAAATGTTGTTGTTGATAAGAACAGAGTTCCTGATTTCTACGATGATACAATTACAGAAAATACTCGTGTAGGTTATCCTGTGGACTTCATTTCAAATGCACAGATTCCTGGAAAGGGCGGTATCCCTAAGGTAGTTATCTTCCTCACAGCAGATGCATTTGGTGTACTTCCACCTATTTCAAAACTTTCACACAAAGCTGCAATGTACCATTTTGTAACAGGATTTACATCTAAGTTAGCAGGTACTGAAAGAGGTGTTACAGAACCTGTTCCAACATTCTCAACACTTTTCGGTGAGCCATTTATGCCGCTTGATGCATCAGTTTATGCTGAAATGTTAGGTGACAAGCTCGATAAATACGGCACAGATGTATATCTGGTAAATACAGGCTGGTCTGGCGGTCCTTACGGAGTTGGAAGCCGTATGAAGTTAAAATATACAAGAGCAATGGTTACTGCTGCATTAAACGGAACATTGAAAAATGTAGAATATCACCATAATGAGACATTTAACCTTGATATCCCTGCAAGCTGCCCTGATGTTCCATCAGACATTCTTGATCCAAGAGAGACATGGGAAGATGTTACTGCATATGATGCTCAGGCTAAGAAACTTGCACATATGTTTAAGGAAAACTTTGAAAAGAAATATCCAAACATGCCTGAAGAGATAAGAAAAGCAGGTCCAAGAGGATAATAAATCATAAGTTTTAATAGCTGATTTTGATACAACTGTCAGCAATAATATTAACGTTAATTTCTGACATAAATGTCGGAATAATAACATATAAACTAAAAGTCATTTTTGAATTTTTATAAGTTCGGAAATGACTTTTTTGCTCTTTAGTATTGTTTTTTTTGCTTTTTTATGCTACCATGATAACGCTTTAGCGTGATAAATTAACTGAGCGTTAAAAGGGATTGATATATTGGAAAGTTTTTGCGGAGGAACATTATGAAAAGAAAATTGTTCGGATTATCTATGGTAGCTGCAGCAGCACTTACATTTGCAGGTTGTGCAGGTGGCGGTTCAGCAGCAAACACAACAGCTGACAGCGACGTTGATTACATCAAGAACAAGGGTAAGTTAATCGTAGGTATTACAGATTTTAATCCTATGGATTACAAAGACAGCAACAACGAATGGATTGGTTTCGATGCTGATCTTGCAAAGAAGGTTGCTGCTGACCTCGGCGTTGAAGTTGAATTCGTAGAAATCGACTGGGATAACAAGCTTTTAGAGCTTAACAACAAGAGTATTGACGTAGTTTGGAATGGTATGACGTATACAAACGAAGTTAAGGATTCTATGGAATGCACAGAAAGCTACTGCAAGAACGCTCAGACAGTTGTTCTTAAGAGCACAGATGCTGTTAACTACACAGACGTTGACAGTGTAAAGAACTTAACATTTGCTGTAGAAGCTGGTTCAGCCGGTGAAAGCGTTGCAAAGGAAAATGGCTTCAACTACACAGCTAAGTCTGCTCAGTCAGATGCTCTTCTTGAAGTTAAGTCTGGTACATCACAGGCTGCTATCATCGACCTTCTTATGGCAGGTGCAATGGTAGGTCCTAACACAGACTACTCAGATCTTACACACATTTTAGAGTTGTCTGAAGAAGATTACGTTGTAGGATGCCGTAAAGGTTCAGATCTTGCAGCATACATCAATGACGAATTCGCAAAGTTCAAGAGCGATGGTTCATTCATGGAAATTGCTACAAAGTATGGCGTTCAGGATGCAGTTGTTAAATAATTAAATACAGACGATTATTTTAAATTTGTATTAAATGTTTTTAAATAAAAGGGGCTGTCGCATATAGTCCCGTCACAAAGTATTTGTTTTTGTGGCGGGATATGCGATGGCTCTGTTTGTTGTTGTAAAAGCATTAGAAAGGATATACAGAATGTTTGCAGAGGTTACGCTCTCCTTGTTGCAGGGCTTCCTTACAACAATGGAGATATTTGGTCTCACATTGCTTTTTGCACTTCCGTTAGGTCTGCTCATATGCTTAGGCTCAATGAGCAAGATTCGGGTAATAAAATATCCTATTAAATTTATTATATGGATAGTCAGAGGAACACCTCTTCTCTTACAGTTAATTATCATTTATTTCGGACCGGGTCTTTTATTTGGCTGGAACGCATGGGGAAGTGAAAGTGGCGGAAGATTTATAGCTGCTTTAGTTGCATTTGTTATCAACTATGCATGTTATTTCTCAGAGATTTACAGAGGTGGAATACAGGCAATTCCTGTAGGACAGAGAGAAGCCGGTGAGGTTCTTGGTCTTACAAAGGGACAGATTTTCAGAAAGATTATTTTAAAGCAGGTTATTAAGAGAATTATTCCACCAATGTCAAATGAAATCATTACATTGGTTAAGGATACATCTCTTGCGAGAGTTATTTCTGTTTACGAAATCATCTGGAACGGTCAGGCATATATTAAGAGTGCCGGTCTTATCTGGCCATTGTTCTACACAGGAGCATTTTACCTTGTATTCAGTGGAATACTCACATTAATATTCCACTACATTGAAAAGAAGATGGATTATTTCCGTTGTTAAGGTGGAGATGAATATGGCTTTACTTGAAGTAAAAAATTTAAAAAAGAACTTCGGTTCAACAGAGGTTCTTAAAGATATAAACTTTGATCTTGAGGAAGGTCAGGCAATATCTATAATTGGTTCATCAGGAAGTGGTAAAACAACACTTTTAAGATGTCTTAACTTTTTAGAGATTGCAGATGGTGGAACAATTATCGTAGGTGGTAAGCAGTTATTTGACGGAAGTGACGTCAGAACAAGATCTGATAAGGAGATAAGAGCTAACAGAACACATTTCGGAATGGTGTTCCAGCAGTTTAATTTATTCCCTCAGTATACAGCCCTTGAAAATGTTACTCTTGCACCAATTCTTCACGCCAAAGAAAGCGATCAGAGCACAGACAGCATTATTGAAATGGGCAAAGAAATCTTAAAGCAGATGGGCCTTGAAGACAGAATGGATAATTATCCACATCAGTTATCAGGTGGACAGCAGCAGCGAGTTGCCATCGCAAGAGCATTGGCAATGAAGCCTGATATCCTCTGCTTCGATGAGCCTACAAGCGCTCTCGACCCTGAGTTAACAGGAGAGGTGCTTAAGGTTTTAAGAGGATTAGCAGAAAAGAAGACAACTATGATTATAGTTACTCATGAAATGGCATTCGCAAGAGATGTTGCGGATAAAATCATTTTCATGGATGGCGGTAGAATTGTAGAACAGGGTGATCCTAAGCAGGTCATTGATAATCCGCAAGAAGAAAGAACAAAACAATTCCTTAGTAATTACGCAAAAAATAAAGAATAAAGGTTTAAATCAACCAAAAAGGAGACCATATAGCAGACTAAAAATGTCTGCTATATGGTCTCCTTTTGGTTTTCGGGAAAACCTTCCGCCGGGAGGGATTCTTAGGGCGGATACATCTGCCGTAGCTCTCTTTTTGATTGGGAAAATTGTCCGCTATAGCTCCATTTATACATCCACCAAATAATGTTCCTTTATATAGAAGAAATGTAGTAATATTATTAACAGAAATAAGTAAATGACTTAAGGAGGCCAATATGTTAGAAGTTGGAACAAAAGCACCGGATTTTACACTTCCGGATCAGAATGGAGATATGCATTCATTATCAGAATATAAAGGTAAGAAAGTAATTTTATATTTTTATCCAAAGGACAATACACCGGGATGTACAAAGCAGGCGTGCGGATTTGCTGAAAGAATGCCTCAGTTTACAGAAAAGGGCGCTGTTGTAATCGGAATCAGTAAGGACAGCGTAGCTTCACATAAGAAGTTTGAAACAAAGTTTGATCTTCCGTTTACTATTCTTTCAGATGAAGATACAGCAGTAAATCAGCTTTATGATGTATGGAAAGAAAAGAAAATGGCAGGAAGAACATATATGGGAACTGTCCGAACAACATATTTAATTGATGAAGAAGGCGTAATTGTAAAAGCATTTGATAAGGTAAAGGCTGCTGACAATCCTGAGCAGATGTTAAACGAAATATAATAGGTTGGCTTTATGAAGATAATAGTTTCACCTGCAAAGAAAATGAAACCGGATGAATATATCGATGTGGATATGACGGTTCCTGTATTTGTGGACAGGGCAAAGGCAATAATAGACTATATGAAAAGTCTCTCATTTGATGAGCTTAAAACTATTTGGAAATGTAATAATTCCGTAGGTCAGGAAGCTCACGATATGATCATGGGCGTCAATTTTGAAAATGTTATGCCTGCAATCTATGCCTATGATGGTATTGCATTTAAATATATGGCTCCATCCGTATTTGAAAATAAAGAGTGTGAGTATATACAGAATAATCTGCGAATCCTGTCAGGAGTTTATGGAATCTTAAAGCCATTTGACGGAGTTGTCAGATATAGACTTGAAATGCAGGCTAAAATGTCATTTTTCGGCAGTAAGAATTTATATGACTACTGGTCAGATGACATATATAAAGAACTTACACAAAATGACGATATAATCATTAATCTCGCTTCAAAAGAATATTCCAAATGTGTAGAAAGCTATCTTGATGAGAATAAGACATTTGTCACATGTATATTTGGCGAACTCTGTGATGATAAAATATCTCAAAAGGGAGTTTATGCCAAAATGGCAAGAGGTGAAATGGTAAGATACTTGGCCGTTAACGATGTAAATGATATTGAAGGTATGAAAAACTTCAATGGTCTGGGGTATGAATTTAGTGATAAACACTCGGATGATAAGACATTTGTATTCTTAAAATAATATTATTTGACAATAGCAACTAATATCCATATACTGAATCATATTAAAGCTAAGGCTTTAGTATGATTATTTTAGACTTCATTTATAAACATTTGATACAAATGTTAAAATTATTATGTAATACAATGTTATAATCTACAAATGATTACCTTTATGCAGTCATTGTAGAACGGGAGAGGTTATTATGGACAGCAGAATAGATGTTATAATAGATATCAGAGGATTTAACAGATTCTACACTAATATGCTTGGTTTGCTGAATGCAAATATCGGTAGTTCTGACTATTCATTAACAGAAACAAGAATAATTTATGAAATTAGCAAAACTGAAAAGTGCAGTGCCAATCAGCTTTCTAATATTCTCAGAATTGATACGGGATATTTAAGCAGAATACTTAAAAAACTTGAAAAGGAAGGTGTTCTCGAAAGACATTCAAGTGAAGATGATGCCAGAATTAACGAGATTTCTCTTACTGAAAAAGGCCATGAATTATTCGAGCAGATGAATAACGATTCTAATGTACAGATAGCATCCCTGATTGAATCATTGACAGACGAAGAATGTCATGAGATCTCAAAGGCATGTGATACAATAAAGAAGTATTTTACAAAGGCGATTAATAAAGTAAATATCAGACTGTCTGACGGCAATAAATCAGATGTTGATTATATTATTGACAGACAGCTTTTCATATATTCAACAGAGAGAAAGTTTACATCGGATGTATTTAGAAATTATGTTATAGATGGTGTGCATGATCTTGTTAATAATTTCGATGAGAGTAAAGACTGTATTATGATTCTGGAATGCAACGGCATAAAGTCAGGATGTATTGCGGTAACACATTTAGACAACGATACTGCACAGCTCAGATACTTCTTTATTGAATCTGAACTCAGAGGAATCGGTGCAGGAAGAAAGATGCTTACTTCAGCAATCGAATTTTGTAAAAATATGGGTTATAAAAAAGCAATTTTATGGACTGTAAGTGCGCAAGCAACAGCCAGAAGATTGTATAGTGCATTTGGATTTGAAGTAACTGAAGAAGTGGAGAATGAAGACTGGGGCTCTCCTGTTCTTGAAGAATGTTGGGAGCGTGACTTAACTAAGTAATGCTCTTTTGAAAGGAGTATATATGGGACCATTTGATATGACGTTAATGTTAATGCTATTGATCCCCTCTGCAGTATGTATAGCAATAGGAGTGATAATCCAGGTTGCAACAAGAAAAAAGAAGAACAAACCTGCAGCGGGACCTGTGTTAACAATGAGCGGAATATTATTTGCTATATTGTCGTTGGTTATAATATTTACATTAAAATTTTGATAAAAAAAACTGTTGCATTTATAATAAATGTAACAGTTTTTTTTATGATATTGAAACATAAATTGTGATTAAAGTATTTTATGAAGAAATCAGTGAGAATAAATATGAAAAATACAGAAAATGATATTAATCCTTTATTCAGAATTGAGAATGTCAATAAAATTATTATCCCGCCGGTAGTTAAAGATGACTTATGTAACTTTCTGAGGGAGAAGTTAGATAAAGCGGGATTTTATTACAGAATTACATACAGAGTAAAAAGTAAAGATTCCATCCTTAATAAGCTTTTAGCAAAGGATTATGGAAGGGAAGGTTCAATTTACCATGATAAGAAATTACAGGATCTGGTTGGTATACGAATAATCCTGTATTTTGGTGATGATATTCATGCAGTAAAGCAACTTCTGGATACACTTTTTACAACTGAAGGTGAGTGGGAAACTACAGAGGCTTCCGTTTATGAATTCCGAGCAAGAAAAGTAAATGGTATTTTCAAGATTCCTGAGTATTTAAGTAAATTAATAATTAATCCTTCATTAGAAGATTATATAGACGATACATTTGAAATACAGCTCCGTACAAATGCATTTGAAGGCTGGCATGAAATTGAACATGACATGCATTACAAATCATCTGTATTCCATGAAGAAAATGCAGATTTGTTCAGACGAATGAACTCAGTCCTTGCAACACTGGAGCTTTGCGATGACTCTATTATCAGATTGCTGGAAGATCTTGGTTATTATCATTACAAAATGCAAAACTGGGACGAAATGATAAAGTGCCATTACAGACTTAAGTTTATAAATGAGCCTTTAATCCCTGAACTGGATAAGTTCTTCGATGAAAATGTCGATATAGCAAAACAGATATTTAAATTCGACAGATTTAAAGTGCTGGAAGAATTGTGGAATACGACTTCAGATACAGATGTGGTTCACACTTCCACAAATGTTGTTCGAATTGTTAATAATCTCGAGATTAAGTCAGATGAGATAACAGAGATATTTAACAAATTAGATAAAGAGAAAAAGCAGAAAACTCCGAAAAAGCACTTTGAGCCATTTAAGGAGCTTGCGGAATATCCTGCATTTGCATCTAAGGTAGAGCTTAATATAGTAAATGATTCCGTAGAGGAGACATTTAAAAAGGCAGCGGGATACATTTATTCATGGATTAAATCCAGATTTAAAAATGTATTCAGTAATATGCCTGAAATGCCAAAGTCATATAAAGCATGGAAACCGGGATACAGAGTAGATGTTCACTATGATGAAGAAAAATGCGAAATTATGGAAATCTCAACTCATCCGGACAATGTGGTTCCTGAAAGAGAGTGGATTTCAAGAGCATATATAAAAAGAGTAGGCGACAAGCTTGAATTTGCCGTAACAAACCATCTGGCTGAGCAGAATAATTTTAACTATGAAAAGCTTAGTCACGGTTTATTCAGCCGACCTAACTTTTATGGTGAAATAGCTGACAACATTGGAATTATTGATGTTGCAAGATTAAAGCAGAGTACAAAACTGGTAGATAATGATGGAATGGACGATTTCTATGAATTAGTAGATACCTCCAACAGAGTATTGCCTGTTATTGTATTCCTTGCAGTAGATAATGACTGGGTAAATAATTTTGATGTGGATTATTTCTCATACTTAGTAGGATATTATGCCCATGTAAGATTAATAAAGGATAATGATGCAGCGGTTGCATTTGCCACAAAGTACAATCTGGACATTGATAAATGTAAAAATTCAGTTGTGGTATTTTATCAGAATAAAGAACCTCAGGTTGCACATGAAAAAGATATTCTTGATGCAAAATATGAAGTTATCAAAATGGATACCAAGAGATACTGGAATGAGACGGGTGTCCGTGCCTATAGAAGAAAGCTTATAGCTAATATAAGAGAAAATATCTTAGATATGTACGAAAACGGATGGGGTAAAGGAAGAATTTTCAAATCTTCACTTATCGGTGTTGAATTACCACAGAGTGAAAGCAGTCCTGTTATGCAGGTGCCTGAAGAGGAAATGTGGGATTCCTGCGATAAATTCGGAAATGTAATAAGACATGGTGCCATTGCCAGAGCCGATGCTGATGATATTCCTAAGGGAGTATTCCACAGAGTTGTCAGTGTTTATACTGTAACAAGAACCGGAAAGATCCTTATTACAAGACGTTCTCCTGAGAAAAGACATCCTGGCTTATGGGAAATTACATGCGGTTCCGTTTTAGCGGGCGAAGAAGTAAGAGAAGGTGCCGTCAGAGAATTATATGAAGAAACAGGACTGAAATGCACAACTTCTAACTTAAATGCATTGTATGTTCATACTGATAACAAGAGAAGAGCGGTATATTTTTCATTTATTCATATAATCCCTAATGAATCAGTAAGAATTAAATTACAGCCAAATGAGACAGATGACTATAGATTTATTTCATTTGAAGAATTCGATAAACTGGCTGAAACTGCGGAGTTTAGCGTTTCTGAGAGCGAAAGATACCAGCTGTACAGAGATATGATAAAAAATAATTTTGAAAAAATTTAATAAAACATATTGCACTTATAAGAATAATAGGCTATTATATAGACAACTTAAACAACAACATAATTTTTATATAATAACGAATACTTTTGGAGGTGCAATTATGGGACATATTTATGAATCAGCTACAGAACTTATCGGACACACACCTATCGTAGATTTCAGCGCATTAGTTAAGGCTGCAGGCGTTGAAGGTAAGCTTCTTGCAAAGATGGAGTACTTCAACCCAACAGGTAGTGTTAAGGACAGAATCGCACTCAGCATGATCAAGACAGCAGAGGAAAGTGGAGCACTTAAGTCAGGCGGAACAATCATCGAGCCTACATCAGGTAACACAGGTATCGGTCTTGCTTCAATCGCAGCTGCTAAGGGTTACAAGCTTATCATCGTAATGCCTGAGACAATGTCAGTAGAAAGAAGAAACATCATCAAGTCATATGGTGCTGAAATCGTTCTTACAGACGGAAGCAAGGGAATGAGCGGTGCTATCGCAAAGGCAAATGAACTTCATGAAGAAATCGAAGGCAGCTTCGTTCCCGGTCAGTTCACAAACCCAGCTAACCCGGAAGCTCATTACAAGACAACAGGTCCTGAAATCTGGAATGATACAGAAGGTCATCTTGATGCATTTGTAGCCGGTGTTGGTACTGGTGGTACAGTTTCAGGTACAGGTAAGTTCTTAAAGGAGCAGAATGGAGATATTCAGGTTATCGCTATGGAGCCTGCTTCATCACCAGTATTAAGTGAAGGTAAGAGTGGTCCTCATATGATCCAGGGTATCGGTGCAGGTTTTGTTCCGGATACACTTGATAAGGAAGTATATGACGAAGTAGTAACTGTAACAAATGAAGATGCAATCAATACAGCTAAGGCTATTGCTAAGACAGAAGGTCTTTCAGTAGGTATTTCTTCAGGCGCTTCAGTAAGTGCAGCTCTTGAATGGTTAAAGAAGAACCCTGGCAAGACAATCGTTGCATTATTACCAGACAGTGGTGACAGATACTACTCAACAGCATTATTCAAAGACTGATTTTGAGAATGGTTGCCCTCCTGAAAAACTCTCGAACGAAACATATTAATAATTCTCAAAGCTAAATAAATAGAACGAAACAAAAAAGCCCTTACAGTGTGCAATGCATACCGTATGGGCTTTTATTTTACATAGAAGCTTCAAATGCTTCCTGGTTTATCACAAAATGATTCTTCTTAAAATCAATCAGTCCTTCACGCTTCATTTTGCCAAGTTCATTTGATAATGCACTTCTTTCTACATTTAAATATCCCGCCAGATGTTCCCTGTCAAATGGAATATCAAATTCATTTGAACTGTTTTTTATAACCTGATAAGAAAGATATGAAATAAGTTTAGTTCTTATTGATTTGTGAGAAGTGTGAAGACTTCTTCTTGAAAGCGACAGATTGCAGTTTGCAATTATATTTAGCAGATTTGAAACCAGTCTGCTGTGAAATCTGCATGAGGCAGAACATACATAAATACTTTTATTTATATCAATAAAAAGCATTTCCACATCTGAATCCGCAATAACATTTACAATAAGAGGTTCATTTGGAGTAAATGAATAGCTGACAGCCACAACTTCACCCTTGGAAGATCCGCCAAAAACATTTTTATTACCCATCAGATCATAGGCTTCTATAATTACATTTCCGGATAAAATAACTCCAATCTCATTTATTACTTCACCTGCATGAAAGATAAAATCTCCCTTTTTAAATTTCTTAACATGCCAGTTTAAGCATGGCAAAAGATGTTTTAATTCCTCAGGAGATATACCCTCGAATATTTTTAATGTAGATAAAAAAGAATAATCCATAGCAACCTCCTTTAATAGTATATAAAGCAATCCACAATTTATATTTAAGAATGCCTTTTAAATATAAAATTCGCTCAAAGCTCTATAAAAATATTCTGACAGTTATAGATTTTCAAAATATTACTTTAAAAAGCTATAAAACATTTTCAAAAAAGTTATTAACAGCATTCCGAAGACATTTTAAAAATTTTCAATTCATTTTTCAAAATGTTGTTAAAACAACATACGGACATAAATCAATATAATACAATTATGACACGTTAACAACAGAAATAACAACAAATCATATACGGTTATGGGGGTAATAACTATGGAAAATAAAATGTTTTGTTATCAATGTCAGGAAACAGCAGGATGCAAAGGATGTACACAGATTGGTGTGTGCGGAAAACTTCCTGATGTTGCAAATATGCAGGACTTACTTGTTTATGTAACAAAGGGACTTTCAGAAGTTGCAACTGCATTAAGAGCAGAAGGTAAATCAGTTCCAAGAGAAATCGGTGCACTTGTTACATATAATTTATTTGTAACAATCACAAATGCAAACTTTGACAAGGAAGCAATCATAAGAGATGTTGAGACAACTCTCGAAGAAAAAGCAAAATTTCTCGCACAGCTTTCTAATAAAGAAGGTTTAACAGATGCTGCAAACTGGGACGGAAATATGGATGAATATGAAGCTAAGGCAAAGACAGTAGGTGTTCTTGCAGAGCAGAATGAAGATATCCGTTCACTTAAGGAGCTTATTACTTACGGATTAAAGGGGCTTGCGGCATATGAGCATCATGCAAATATGGTAGGCCGTTACAATGACGCAACAAATGAATTTGTTCAGTCAGCACTTGCAGATACATTAAAGGAAAAATCTGTTGATGAACTTATCGCACTTACACTTGAAACAGGTAAGTATGGTGTTGATGCCATGGCTGATCTTGATGCGGGTAATACAGGAAAATACGGTAATCCTGAATTAACAAAGGTAAATATCGGTGTAGGCAATAAGCCTGGTATCCTTATTTCAGGCCATGACTTAAATGATTTAGAGCAGTTACTTGATCAGACAAAGGGAACAGGCGTAGATGTTTATACACATTCAGAAATGCTTCCTGCCCATTACTATCCTAAATTTAAGGAATATGACAACCTTGTAGGAAACTATGGTAATGCATGGTGGCAGCAGAAGGAGGAATTTGAAAGTTTCAATGGTCCAATCCTCTTTACAACTAACTGTATAGTTCCACCAAAAGATAGTTATAAGGACAGAGTTTACACAACAGGTGCAGCGGGATTCCCTGGATGTGGCCATATCAAAGCAGATGAAAATGGCAAAAAGGACTTTACTGCAATTATCGAGCATGCAAAGAAATGTGCTCCTCCAACAGAAATAGAAAAAGGTGAAATCGTTGGTGGTTTCGCACACAACCAGGTATTTGCCCTTGCAGATACAGTTGTAGATGCGGTAAAGAGCGGAGCAATTAAGAAATTTTTTGTAATGGCAGGTTGTGACGGAAGAACTAAGGACAGAAATTACTACACAGAATTTGCAAAGGCTCTTCCAAAAGATACAGTTATCCTTACGGCAGGTTGTGCAAAATACAGATATAACAAGCTTGATCTCGGCGATATCGGCGGAATTCCAAGAGTACTTGATGCCGGTCAGTGTAATGATTCATATTCACTTGCACTTATTGCGCTTAAGCTTAAGGAAGTATTTGAGCTTAACGATGTAAATGAACTTCCAATTGTATACAATATCGCATGGTATGAGCAGAAGGCTGTTATCGTTTTACTTGCCCTCCTTCATCTCGGTGTTAAAAATATTCATTTAGGACCAACACTTCCAGCATTCCTTTCACCAAATGTAGCAAATGTCCTTGTTGAAAACTTTGGTATCGCAGGAATCGGAACAGTAGAAGATGATCTTAAGCTTTTCTTAGGTGAGTAATGCGGGGATTAGTATGTTCAGATAAAGAAGTAATATATTTTTTTTAACGAATAGCGAAAAGTAATAGACGGATTCTTTCAATTATTAGATAAGATATATTAGGTAATCTACTTACGTATGTTAAGAATGATGAATGGCAGTATATCAGATTATCCTTTTATATATGTTAAAAGTGGTGAATAAAGATATATTCATACTATATATAGAAATACATAGAAACAAAGATATCATTTTTGAAACAACATTTTGATAATCATACTAACACAAACAGTCAAAAATATATTACGAACAAATAACCAATACTCAAAAGGTTAATTCGACCTAATAAATAAAACATGGAATAATAACCCGACTAAATAACTAAAAACTCTAAGACTTAACTCTAAGACTTATAAATGTTGATATATAACAAAATAAGAATAACAACATATAACAACTAACAAACAACAATAAAATTCTGAACAACAAATAAACAGAGGGCTGTTGTACATATGTCTTCTAAATAGATATATGGCAGCGGCCCTTATTATAATTAAAACCGTCAGATGATTGCTTTTATTAATGATTCGCAGAAGTGGATATTCATAACAAAAGGTACGATGGCGTATTCTCTCCATTGATAATAATGAAAAGTGTTTTTACCAATAAAAACATATAAAAACTGTAAAATTATTATCTCTACACAACTAATTCAAAAAAATAATAATTTTCAAAAAAATAAAAATGCGCAAACATAGATAAATACTGAGAAAAATCAATATTTGAAAAAATAAAAAAAGAAAAATAAAAAATATTTCAAAAAAGTTGTTGACATTACAAATACAGATTGTTATTATAACTAAGCCGTCGCAAGCGAGGGCAACAAACAAAACAGTTCTTTGAAAATCAAATAGTAAGACAACCCTGAAGATTCCAAAAGAATT
>UQXZ01000019.1 GCA_900545225.1 uncultured Eubacteriales bacterium | reverse complement strand
TCACTAATAGATCGAAAACTTGACCTAAACGTTGGTGTTAATCATATGCAGTTTTGAAGGAACAATCTTTTTATTGCGAACAGCGTTATTAATCCCTGATAGCTCAATGGTAGAGCACTCGGCTGTTAACCGAGTTGTTGTAGGTTCGAGCCCTACTCGGGGAGCTTGAGTTATATACTCAGAAAAGGCCCCATGGTCAAGCGGTTAAGACACCGCCCTTTCACGGCGGTAACATGGGTTCGAATCCCGTTGGGGTCATTTAGATATGGCGACATAGCCAAGTGGTAAGGCGTGGGTCTGCAACACCCTGATCATCAGTTCGAATCTGATTGTCGCCTTTAGGGGTTCACAAGTGATGATCTTATGATTATCACTTTTTTTATTTAATTACAAATGCTTTAATTATAGTCATATCAATTTATTAGTAACTATTAATAAGTTTTTTATGGAGAGATACATTATGGACGCAACTTTAGTCATTATGGCGGCAGGCATGGGAAGTAGATTTGGCGAAGGAATAAAACAATTGGAGCCTTTAGGCCCTAATGGTGAGATTCTAATGCTATATTCAATTTATGATGCTGTTGAAGCAGGTTTTAATAAAGTAATATTTATTACAAGAAAAGAACTTGTGCCTAAGTTTGAAGAACTAGTGGTTGAAAAGTTAAAAAATGCTATTGAAACGGAATATGTTTTTCAAGATGTTAAGCATGTTCCAGAGGGAGTAACTGCGAATTTAAACAGGACTAAACCTTGGGGAACAGCACAAGCTATTTTAGAATGTAAAGATGCTGTAAATGAACCTTTCCTTGTTATAAATGCAGATGACTACTATGGAAAAGCCGCATTTAAACAGATTTATGATTATCTTGTTAACGGCTCGAATAATGATGGGAAATATGATTTCTGCATGGCTGGATTCACTTTAGGGAATACATTAAGTGATAATGGCTCTGTTACTCGTGGAATATGTGTACTTGGAGAAAATGATGAGTTGGCAGGAATAAATGAAACTGAGAACATTGTCAAATCAGAATCAGGTGCCGCAACAGAGAATGAGGACGGTTCTTATACTCCGCTCAATCCAGATTCTAAGGTTTCTATGAATATGTGGGGATTTACTCCGGAGATATTTAAGGAGCTTGAATATGGTTTTGTTGACTTTTTGTCATCCTTATCTCCAGATGATATTAAGAGTGAATATTTGATTCCAACAGTAGTTGATAATCTTATTAAAGATAATAAGGCATTTGTTAAGGTTCTTCTTACACCAGATAAATGGTTTGGTGTTACATATCAGGAAGATAAGGACTGCGTTAAAAAAGAACTTCTTAAGTTTCTTGAAGAGGGAGTTTATCCTAATAAGTTATTTTAAACTGAATGTAATGTTTTTGTTTAATAGTCGTCTATTGACTTCGTTTTGAGGGACATAGACGACTATTTTTTTTCTATTAAGTTGTATTAATGTAAGTTGTATTAATGCCATAAGAACTTTTCTATATATTGATTCCATTCATTTTTCTGCTTAATTCAATGGCGCACAGAATATTCTATATATTGATTCCATTCATATATTTCTGTTTATAATAATTCATAGACGTTATTTCTGTATATATTAATTATATGCATATTAGTTCTTTTTAATTCAATGCCATACGCATTTTAGATTTTCTAATTAAATTAAAACCTTAGACACTATCTATATGTTTTAATTAGATACATTTTATTTATATAAATATATATATTAATTCATACATACTTTTTTCCATATAAAACAAAATAAGACTGAAATTGTAACCGATTTACTAGTGTTAGTGATTAGTATTTCAAAAATGGACATACATAAAGAAAGAATAGAATTAAGAACACTATTTAAATAACCCCTAATACAGGATGTTAATAATAAGCGCCTCTGCTATCCTATCCATAGGGAGGTTATTAAATGAATTTGGGATATATTGTAGATCATTGGAAAAATCCCAATGATCTGATTAAAGAGTCTTATAAGCGCGCATGGGATAGCGTAGCTTGTGATTATGCATATGATGAAAATTTGGATTTAGAGAAAAAAGCATTTTTGGATTTTATGCAAAGCAAGGTCAAGCTTAATAATGATATTAATGTTTTAGATGTTGGCTGTGGTGGAGGTGCATATAGTATTGCACTCGCTTCGAAGGTAAAAAATGTCGTTGGTGTAGATTTCTCACCTAAAATGATTGAGCTTGCCAATGATACAAAAAAAAGAATGAACATAACTAATGCCGAATTTATTGAATGTGATTGGCATAATTGCGATGGAGAAAAATATAAAGGTAAGTATGACTTAGTATTTGCTCATACGACACCTGCCATAGCTGATTACGATACATTTATGAAAATGATGGAGGCATCGAGAAAATATTGTTTTTACAGCAAACATACAGGATTCATTGATAAAATTTATGATGAGTTATGTTCTATTGTTGGTATTGAAAAAAAAGAAAGAATAGATACAACACCATATATATTTACGACTATATGGGAGCATGGATATAAACCAGAAATTAATTATGAAGAAGTAGTATGGAATTCAAAGAAGCCAGTAGACGAGGCCATTAATTGGTACTTGGGTATTTTAAACAGTAGTAAAGAGTTAACTGAAAAAGAGGAACAACAGGTTATTGAATATATTAATAAGATTAGTGAAGATGGATATATAAAAAGCACGAAAAATACAACAATTGTTAGCTTTTTTTGGGAAGTAAATAATGGTTGATAGGATATTTTATTAATAGAATTCAATATTTTTTAAATATTTCATGTAGTAGGACGAATTTAGTTTTTGTTAGGAAAGGAAAGTATTATGAAAAAAAACAGATGGGCAGCGCTTCTTATTGGCTTAACAATTCCTGCAGTATTTGCCGGATGTGGTCAGGGCAGCAACAATACAGCTACAGATAACAAAGCAAATGTAGAAAATAAAGCAGAAACAAGAACAATAACAGATATGGTAGGACGTGAAGTAGAGATACCTACAACAGTCAATACAATTATACCGTTAGGTAATGCTCCTCGTATGATCACATATCTCGGTCTTGGAGATAAGGCTGTCGGAATTGAAAATTGCGAAATTGCTAAGAAGCCTGTACAGGCATATGCATGGGTTAATAAGGATAAATGGTCTAAATTGCCAATCGTTGGAACAAGTGCAATGGGAGAAGTATCTCACTATGCAGAAGAAATTATTAAGGCAAATCCTGATGTTATTATATGTACTGATACTGCAGATTCAGCCAACACTCTTCAGACTCAGACCGGAATTCCTGTAGTTTGTGTAACGGATGGAACTTTATTTGGTGAAGATTATGATAAAGATTTAAGACTTATCGGAGATGTATGTGGAGTAAAGGATAAAGCTGAAGATTTAGTTTCCTATATTCACGGCTGCCTAGATGACCTCTCATCCCGTACAGCAAATATTAACGAAAAAGAAGGGCCTACTGTTCTTGGTGCCGGTGCAACATTTAAGGGAGCACACAGTATTGACGGAATATATACACAGTATCCTGTATTTTCCAATATCAAAGCCAATAATGTAGCTCGTGATGTTGGTACTGATAAGGATTCTATGAGTGGATATAGCATGGTTGATAAAGAACAGATTCTTGAATGGGATCCGGAAATTATATTCTTTGATGCTAACAGTATGGGATTGGTAAATGATGATTATGCCGAGAATCCGGATTATTTTAATCAGCTTAAAGCTGTAAAGAACGGAGAGCTGTATCAATGGCCTAACTCAACATGGCATTGGACCAATGTTGAAATTCCTTTAGTTAGTTCATATTATGTAGGTAAGATGCTCCATCCTGAGGAATTCTCTGATGTTGATTTTGAGAAGAAAGCAAGTGAAATATTCGATAAGTTCCTTGGAAGACCAGATTTCTTAACTGAAATTAATAATAGTGGCATGGGATATACAAAGGTTACCTTGGGGAAATAATGGAGAGCAATTATGAAAAAAATCTCTGATGATGGTATGCAAATATATAATAAATATGTTTTGCGAAAGCGCATAAGTATTATTATTACCATCATTATACTGGTAATTGTAGCTATTTTTTCAATGGGTATAGGCTCTATGAAAATACCCTTTGATGAAGTAGTAAAAGTCTTATTTGGAAATGGTGACCCTAAGTATACAACGGCCATATTAAATATTCGTTTAATTAGAGTAGTTACAGCAATAATTGTTGGTGCGGCACTTTCTGTATCAGGAGCAGTTATGCAATGCGTACTCCGTAATCCACTAGCTTCTGCTTCATCTCTTGGTGTTTCCCAAGGTGCGGCATTTGGAGCGGCTATGGGCATAGTAGTATTTGGTGGAGGAATGGTCAATTCTTCAAGTGCAAAATCTGCCATAGCAGTGGAAAATCCTTATATTGTTACATTATGTGCATTTGTTTTTGGTATTATTTCTACAATAGTTATTATAGGAATATCACAATTAAAAAAGAATATTGGTCCTGGTGGACTTATTCTTGCGGGAACTGCACTTAGTTCTCTTTTTGCAGGTGCAAGTACACTGCTTCAATACTTTGCAGATGATACAAAGCTTGGTGCTATTGTATTCTGGACATTTGGTAATCTTGGAAGTACAAGCTGGAATGAGATTCCGGTATTAGCAATTATTTTTGCTGCTGCCATGGTATATTTTCTATTTAATAGATGGAACTATAATGCTATGGAGGCTGGTGCAGATACAGCAAAAAGCTTAGGAGTTAATACTCGAAGCGTAATGCTTATCAGTATGATTATATGCTCCTTAATGGCTGCTGTAGCAGTATCATTTGTGGGAATCATAAGCTTTGTAGGCTTAATTGCTCCTCATATTATGCGTAAGTTTGTAGGTAATGATTATCGTTACTTGATACCGGCTTCCGCAATTGCAGGCTCTCTCTTGTTATTGCTGGCTGACATCGTAAGCAGGCTGGTTATTCCTCCGGTTATATTGCCAATTGGTGCACTCACTTCATTCCTTGGTGCCCCATTATTCTTGTTTTTACTTTTCAAGGGAGGTAAGAAAAATGGTTAAGGTAGATAATATTGTTTACTCTTACAGTCGCTCGTCGAAAAAAACGTTAGACAATATTGGGTTTGAGATAGAGGATGGTCAATGTGTAGCTATATTAGGTAACAATGGAGCAGGCAAAAGTACATTAATTAAATGTATTGATCATATTTATCCAACTAAAGAAGGGTCAGTTATAATTGATGACGAAAACATTTTTTTAATGAACGGGCGAACTAAGGCACAAAATATTGCCTATGTTCCGCAGCATAGCCACACTATTGATATGACTGTATTTGATACGGTTTTACTGGGAAGAAAACCATATGTGAAGTGGGATATTACATCAGATGATAGAGCAATTGCTGAAGCAGCAATTCATAAAATGGGATTAGAAGATTATGTTCTTCGTAATGTTTCAGAGCTGTCTGGTGGTGAATTTCAAAAGGTAACACTTGCAAGGTCATTGGCTCAAGAACCAAAATTATTGTTATTAGATGAGCCTACAAGTAATCTTGATCCAAGAAATCAACATGATGTATTAAATACAATAAGCAATATTGCACACGAACACAATATATGCGTAATGATAGTAATTCATGATTTGAATTTAGCAGTGCGTTATTGTGATAAGTTCCTTTTTCTAAAGGACTCTAAGGTATATGCATATGGTGGTTTAGAGGTTATGACGCCAGAAACCATACGAAATGTATATGGAATGGATGCAGCAATTATTAATCATGGTCAAATACCGGTGATTATACCATTTCCGGATGAAAAACGAAAAGTAGTAGCTAATTAATAAGATGATTAGCAAGGAGGATATATGGACGATAATAAAGAATTATGGAAGAAAGCCGTGATGTTTCATGGACATGAATGTGGTGGTTTAACAATAGGATATAAGGCTGCTTTATATGCAATTGAATTATTAGGAATAGAATTCTCAGATGATGAAGAAGTTATTTGTATTGCAGAAAATGACGCATGTGGCGTTGATGCTATTCAAGCCTTACTTGGGTGCAGTATAGGTAAAGGCAATTTACTTTTTCATATGCAGGGAAAGCAAGCATTCTCTTTTTATAATAGAAAAACAGGTGAATCAGTTCGTTTGGTATTAAAGTCTGTTCAAAATAAAATGACTCGTGAAGAATCATTTATACATTATCAAAGCTTGTCACCTTATGATATGTTTGAAGTAAAGGAAACTACAATTAAGTTGCCGGAAGAGGCTAGAATTTTTGATTCATATCAATGTGAGTGCTGTGGTGAAGTTACAGGAGCTAATTGGATTCGCATAGGGAAAGATGATAAAAAGTTTTGCCTCGATTGTTATACAAAATATGACCGTTTTAATGTTTGATACCTGAAACTTAATAGTTTATAGTTACTATTTACCTATACTTAATAATTACTACTTAATACTGCTTAAAAGTAAATGCGAATGGCTATAGGCTATTCGCATTTATTGCATTTATGCGTGAAAATTTTTCTTTTTCATATACATATCTATATCTTGTTTTCGCCGTAAATGAATTAAAAGAAATAAGATAATATTAAGAAAAGTAACTGCCATACTAATTTTTAGAAGCAGTAAGTTTCGCATCCCTTCATATTAAATATGGGTGGAGCTTATTTTTACAAATAACTCTCTCTACAGATGCGTTATGAATGCGAATAATTAAAATTGACTACATTAAACTATATATGGTATACTTTGAAACTGTGATAATTTAATTATCCTTGTTTCCACATAGGGTGGAGACCTTAAATGTCCAAAAGGAGGGTGCGACGTAAATGAACAAATATGAATTAGCATTAATCGTTAATGCAAGCGTCGATGAAGAAGCAAGAAAGGCAACATTTGATCAGGTTAATGAGTTAATCGCTCGTTTCGGTGGCAAAGTAGTAGATGCAGGAAAGCCAGAAAAGAAGAAACTTGCGTACGACATTCAGAAGATGGATGAAGGCGTATATTGCTTTATGAAAATCGAAGCAGATGCAGAATTTCCTGCTAAGTTAGAAGAGAGACTTCGTATTCAGAATAACGTACTTCGTTATTTAATCGTAAAAGACGGAGAATAATTCAAAATCAGCGAATCATTCACTAACTTAATACAGGTTGTTCCGGTTACCGGATTTAATATGTTATAAACAGACGGGAGAAATATATGAACAACGTAGTTTTAATGGGTAGATTAACAAGAGACCCTGATAATAGAACATCTATGTCAGTAAATGGAGATCTTGAGGTTTCAAGATTTACACTTGCTGTAGATAGAAGATTTAAGAGAAGTGGTGAAGAGCAGACAGCGGATTTTATCAGTTGCGTAGCATTTGGTAAGACAGCTGAATTTATTAGAAATTATGTACATAAAGGCACTAAAGTATGTTTGAATGGTAGAATTCAGACAGGAAGTTATACTAACAAAGAAGGTCAGAAAGTTTATACAACAGACGTTGTTGTAGAGAACATTGAGTTTGCAGAGAGCAAAAATGCTGCAGCTCAGGGAGATTACACTCCTCAGCCACAGAGTAACTTTAACAATGGTGGCAACATGGGTTCTGACGACTTTATGAGTGTAGACCAAAGCTTTGGGGATGATGGATTGCCTTTTGGCTAACTTAGTATTGAATTAGGAGTAGATTATGTCAGAAGAAGTAAAGGTAGAAAAGACTGAAAGACCAGCTTTCAAAAGAAGACCTATTAGAAGAAGAAGAAAAGTTTGTATCTTCTGCGAAGATAACAACAAGGAAATCGATTACAAGGATGTTGCAACTCTTAAGAAGTTTATCTCAGAGAGAGGCAAGATTATTCCTAGAAGAATTACAGGAAACTGTGCTAAGCATCAGAGAGCTTTAACTGTTGCAATCAAGAGAGCAAGACACGTTGCACTCTTACCATACACAGTAGAGTAATTTATATAAAGAAGTACTATATGTCGTTACGGCATATAGTACTTTTTTTATGTCCGTATATCAGGTGCTATAGATATTGATGTATAAAATCTGATATAAATTTGGATGCAGAATATTGATTGTATTTTTAGATGTTAATATGATATTTCTGTTTTGGTGTATAGGAAATGTTACACATCTTCTATAAAAGCAAAACGGAATATCGCTATTTGATTCAGCTGTATATTTGTATGACATCAGTATATAAAAAATAAGACAGTGACTTTATAAACCTGAAAAGAAGTGCTTCGGGGAACTCATACCATATATATACAATATCTTATATAAGTATCCTAACCCGTTAGAATGTTTGTTTTTAAGGGGCAATAATGATATAATTATCCGATATCAAATTTATAGTTTTTTTATAATTAGGAGCTGTGAAAATGGCAAGTAATAAAAATGGCAAAAATGCTTATGGTCTGGGTAAGAACCTGAAGATGGTAATAAGCTGGCCAATAACAGTATGGGCAGCATTTGCGGGATTATTAGTGTGTATGCTCATACTTGTTCCATGGTCTGTATTTTCCATTATTATGCTTTCTGCATTTGGAGCATATAGCATATTTGCTTTAACATTGATATTTATCACAAGAAAAAAAATAAAAAGAGAGATGGTCGGATTCGCAAGCTCATATTCACATATGCAGCAGGAGTTACTTTACAATATAAGTAATCCATACTGTATATTGGATACAAGCGGAAAAGTCTTATGGATGAATAAGAACATGCAGAATGTTACTCATACATCCGGAGATTACAATCAGAACATCGCAATTCTGTTTGAGAATCTTACACCAAATAAGTTCCCTACAGAAAAGGGTGGAAAAACCGAGTTATGTTTCTCATTTGAAGACAGAGATTACAGAGCTGAAATTAAAAGAGTAGAAGTCGGTAATGAAGCAGGTGATTACTCTAACATCACAAAGGTTAAGACTATTCATATTCCAGAAATGTCATTTATCGTAGTGGGATTGGAAGATATTACCGAAGTTAACATGTACATCAAGAGAGTGCGTGATAAGCAGCTCGTTGTTGCAGTTATTGATATTGATAACTACGAGGATTCTATTGAAAATATCGCTGAATCAAAGCAGTCATTCGTAGTCGGACTTATTGATAAGTACATTTACGACTATTTCGAAAGGGTAAATGCTTTCGTTAAGAAGATTGATGAGGACAGATTTATTGCGGCATTTACATATGACGGCTTATCTGTATTTATCAAGGATCAGTTCAGTATTCTTGAAACTGTTAAGTCTGTTGACATCGGTAAGGATGTTATTCAGCCTACACTCAGTATCGGTATTGGTGCCGGTTCAGATAAATATACAGAGACTCATGACAAAGCCAAAGCAGCTCTCTTCCTTGCCCTTGGACGAGGCGGAGATCAGGCCGTTATTAAGAACGGTGAAAAGGTATCTTACTTCGGTGGTAAGGTTCAGATGATGGAGAAGAACACGAGAGTTAAGATTCGTGTTAAGGCTCAGGCAATGAAGCAGATTATCGAAGCTAACGATAATGTAATTGTTATGGGACATCAGAACCCTGATATCGACGCATTTGGTGCGGCTGTAGGTATTTATGAAGTTGCGAGACATTTGGGAAAGAAGGCTCATATAGTTCTCAATGAAGTTACACCGGGAATTAAGCCATTCTATGACCGATTTGAAGGTCGTGAAGGCTACGAGGACGATGTATTTATCACTTCTGAAGAAGCTATGAAGATACCTGGAGAAAATACTGTAGCTATAGTAGTGGACGTAAATGATCCATACAGAGTAGAGTGTCCTGACCTTCTTGATAAAGAGGCTATATCTATAGTAGTATTTGACCACCACAGAGTATGTGAACGTCAGATTTCAAATGCTGATCTTTCATATGTTGATACATTTGCATCATCTACATGTGAAATGGTAACTGAGATGATTCAGTACATTGATATCGATATCAAGCTTATGGGATTTGAAGCGGATGCATTATACGGCGGTATTGTAATTGATACTGACGGATTCAAATCTAAGTCAGGTCCAAGAACATTTGAGGCGGCGGCCTTCTTAAGAAGACACGGAACTGACGTTGTAAGAGTAAGAAAATTACTCAGAAATGATTTACAGGAATACAAATCCGTTACAGATGCAGTTACACATGCGGAAATGTTCAGAGAAGGATTTATGATCAGTGAGTATCACTGTGAAAATAGTGCAACAAGTCCTACTGTAGGAGCATCCAAGACAGCCAACCAGCTTATGAATATCAAGGGTGTTAAGGCAGCATTTGTTCTTGTTAATTATAAGGGAGCAGTCTGCATAAGTGCCAGATCTCTCGATGAGGTAAATGTACAGCTTGTTATGGAAAGAATGGGCGGCGGTGGACATTTATCAATCGCAGGTGCACAGATTAAGGATGCGAATATAGAAGATGTTAAAGAACGTCTTAAGGCAGTTGTTGAAGAAATGATTAATAATAAGGAGATATAATTATGAAGGTTATTCTTAATGAAGATGTTAAATCACTTGGTAAGAAGGGTGATGTTGTTGAAGTAAGTGATGGTTACGGAAGAAACTTTCTTATCTCTAAGGGTAAGGCTAAGGAAGCTACAGCTTCTAACCTTTCAATCTTAAATGATATTAAGAGCAAGGAAGCTCACAACGAGCAGCTTAATCTTGAAGCTTGCGAAAAGTTAGCTTTAGATATCGCTGCTGTTGAGTTAAATATTCCTATCAAGGCTGGAGAAGGCGGTAAGGTATTTGGCGCTATCTCAACAAAGGAACTTGCTGAAGAATTAGAGAAGCAGACAGGCATCAAGGTAGAGAAGAAGAAATTCAAATTAGACGAGCCAATTAAGGCACCAGGTTTCTTCGAGATTCCTATTCGTCTTCACAAGGAAGTAACAGCAACTTTAAAGGTAATTGTTATTTCAGAATAATTTATAACAGATATATTAGTCAGCACGCACATGTAAATCAGCGGCTAATATTAGTAGCGTGCACATGTAACTGAAAAGGGAATTTAGTATGGAAGGTAATGCAGCTGAAACAACCAGAATAATGCCTAATTCATTTGAGGCTGAGCAGTCCGTTGTAGGCTCAATGATAATGGATACCAAGGCTATCAATGAGGTTGAAGGTGTCATTACAGGAGCAGACTTTTATCATAAAGTCTATGGACTTCTGTTTGATACAATTATTGAATTAAATAATACCGGCGTTAGGGTTGACCCTGTAATCCTCCAGACTAAGTTGAAGGAAAAGGGAGCACCACCCGAAAGCTATTCAAATGAATTTATAAGGGATCTTGTAAATGCAGTTCCAACAACCGTAAACGCAAAAAGATATGCTGAGATTGTATGCGATAAAGCCGTTTTACGTAACATTATCAGAGTAAATGAAACAATAGTTAATCAGTGTTATGAAGGAAATGGAAGTGCGGAGACTATTCTTACTTCCGCCCAGGAAAGCATTTTCAATCTGGCAAGGAACAAGACAGGCAGAGATTTCACTCCTGTTAATGAAATCCTTCAGATGGCCATTGATAAGATTAATAAGGCTTACATTAACAAGGGTAAGCTTTCAGGTATTGCTACGGGTTTTACGGATCTGGATGAATGTCTTTCAGGTCTTCAGCCATCAGACTTTATTCTGATTGGTGCCAGACCTTCTATGGGTAAAACAGCATTTGTACTTAATATTGCGGAAAATGTCGCTGTAAAGCAGAAGATTGGTACTGCAATATTCAGTTTAGAAATGTCTAACATTCAGCTGATTAACCGAATGTTGTCCCTTGAAACAAATATCGAAGCTCAGAAGTTCAGAAAGGGTGATCTTACAGCTGCAAACTGGGATAACCTTATTGACGGTGCGGACACTCTTGCGGCTTCAAGCTTAATTATAGATGAAACACCAAGTATCAGTATCACTGAGCTCAGATCACGATGCAGAAAGTATAAGGCTGAATATGATATTGGTCTGATTATCATTGACTACTTACAGCTTATGACAGGCGGTGGAAAGAGCAATTCCAGACAGGAAGAGGTAGCGGAAATTTCTCGTTCCCTTAAGGCTATCGCGAGAGAGTTAAATGTTCCTGTAATTGCCTTATCACAGTTATCACGAAGCCTTGAGTCGCGACAGGATAAAAGACCAATGCTCTCTGACCTGAGAGAATCAGGATCTATTGAGCAGGATGCGGACGTTGTAATGTTCATTTACAGAGATGACTATTATGACAAGGATTCAGAGCAGAAAAATATAGCTGAGATTATTGTAGCTAAGCAGAGAAATGGTCCGGTTCAGACTGTTAAACTTGGCTGGATACCACAGCAGACAAAATTTGTTAACCTTGCCCGTCCTCAGGATATGTAAGATAAATAAAAGAAAGTTCTTAAGACTATGTAGATTAAGTTCGGCATAATCTTAAGGACTTATTGTTTTAAAAGCATAAAAAATACCTGACGGAAAATCCGCCAGGTATTTTTGTTTAATCCAAATTATTCAGCTGGGTTTGGAGCTGCAACTGGACAAACTGAAGCACAAGCGCCACAGTCGATGCAGATATCTGCATCGATTACATGGATGCTTTCGCCTTCTGTAATAGCATCTACTGGACATGCAGCAATACATGCACCACAGTTAACGCACTCTTCATTAATTAAATATGCCATAACAATATACCCCCAAAATGTCATACAATTTATTTATTTCTTAACATGTTTTCATTATAACAAGTTAAAAAAATAATGCAATAAGTTGCCAAATGCTAACTTTAAAATTTTTTTTACTATCGTCGGCTTATAATATAATGTTAAAAAGTCGTGATTATTTAAAATAAAAGAGTAAAAATCTCGTGCATTATATAAAATAATAGTATAAAAATTTCGTGTATTATATAAAATAAAAGTATAAATATTTACTGTATTTTGATATATTAATCTAAATACAAAATATAAGAAAAGTAATTTTGAAAGGGCAAAAGCCCTTTATATTATGGTAAAAAATGGAAACGATAATAAAACAGGCACTTTTGGATTTGGCGGATGAACAGAATGCCGCAACAACAGCCGGACTTATTCCGACAGAGCATAAACCGGTATTGGGAATAAGAATGCCAATACTGAGAAATTATGCAGAAAATATTGTAAAGATAAGAAGATACAATGAGTATCTTGTTGATGAAGCAACAGATGAGTATCTGGAGGAAACATTACTCAGAGGACTAATTATAGGTTATGGTACTTTGAGAGAAAAAGAAGATGTAGTTATATCTTTGGAAATGTTGGACGAATACCTTCCACTTATTGATAACTGGATGATATGTGATACATTTTGCAATACATTCAAAATCGCAAGCTTCCCTGAATATAG
This sequence comes from uncultured Eubacteriales bacterium, assembly GCA_900545225.1. GTDB lineage: Bacteria > Bacillota > Clostridia > Lachnospirales > Lachnospiraceae > UBA4285. Next base: position 9,926 of record UQXZ01000019.1, on the reverse strand, counting down.
AGAAGAAGTACTTAACCATATTATATTTTTCTTACAGTTCGGTTCAGAATATGCTGAGAGAACAGCATTTATTCTTTATCTGAACCAGTTGCTTAAGTACGACTCTGATGGCAATAAGTTAAACAGATTAAAGACAGTGACACTTAAGGATATTGAATCTACAGAAAGAGAAAGTTCCATGCTGGATAAATTTCTTCCATTTGCACTTAAGGATCTGGATGGAAGATTTTATTCCCAAATGGGAGCTGCATGGTTCTTAGCGGAAGCGTTTAATGTATATCCTGATAAAATCTGGCCGCTTCTTAAATCCGGTAAAAATATGGGAGTTGATAAGAAGACTTATTCTTTAACTCTCAGAAAGATTATTGAATCCAGAGTACCAAGTAAAGAAGTGAAGGAATTAATTAAAGAACTTAGACTTTCAGAGGCAGATAATGAGAGATAATAAAAAAGGAATGATACTTGCAGTTGATATCGGTAACTCAAATATTGTTATTGGCTGCATAGATGATAATAAAATATTTTTCGAAGAGAATATCGAAACAAGTATAAGAAAGACAAAGCTTGAGTATGCAATAATATTAAAGACATTATTTGAGCTTAATGACATAAGTCCTGAAGATGTGGATGGCGCCATTATTTCCAGTGTTGTGCCACCTTTAACAAATGTCATAAAAAGTGCCATTACAATGACAACAGATATTGATCCGCTTGTTATCGGGCCTGGAATTAAAAGTGGAATTGCAATTAAAATGGATGACCCAAGAACAGTTGGAAGTGATTTAATTGCAACTGCAGCGGGTGCGGCAGATGAATATGGTGCGCCTGTTATCATAATCGATATCGGAACAGCTACAACAATTACTATGGTAGATGATTCAAAGGCCTACATCGGCGGTGTAATTATGCCGGGGGCTCAGGTTTCAGTTGACTCACTGGCTTCAAGAACAGCTCAGCTTCCAAGAATAAGTATAGAGGCACCTGAAAGAATAATAGGCAAAAATACTATAGGAAGTATGCAGAGTGGTATCATTTACGGAAATGCTTCCTGTATTGACGGTATGATTGACAGATTCGTAGAGGAGATAGGTATAAAAGAGCCTATCACTGTGGTAGCTACAGGTGGTTTGTCAAAGATTATCGTTCCACATTGTAAGAAAGATATTATTATAGATCAGGATCTTTTATTAAAGGGATTGAGAATAATTTATAATAAGAATATCTGATACGGATACGTGATAAGAATATTCAACGGAAATATCTAAGAATAAAAGAGCATTTAATAAGCGGATAACCCCGGATAATTATATGATTATTCAGAAGAGGATTTAGGCTTTTAAATGGCTCTTTTTTTGCTTTTATGAGATGAAAATGTAATTGTTTAGAGCTGGATTTTATGGTAAATTTCGCGGTTTTAATACTCTTGTAGTGTTAAAATCGAAATTGTATGTGATATAATTTTAGGCAAATAACGAGAAAAATAATGGAACTTTTAATGGTGTAATTATTTAACATGCAATTATTATACTAAGGGATTACAAAACAGGGGATTATTTAACATTCTGACCCGGAAAGGCGAAATATGAAAAAAAAGGGACTCGCATTACTACTTTCATCAATTGGGGCAATGTCACTTGCGGCCTGTGGAGGCGGTGATAATGGTGGAAATGCTGCAGATACATGGTCTGTATTTGTATATATGTGTGGCTCCGACCTGGAGAGCGAATATGGAATGGGTACAGCGGACCTTGAAGAAATGATGGAACTTGCAGACAGCCCAAACGTAAATGTATATGTAGAAACGGGTGGAAGTACAGTCTGGCAGAATGAAGTTTCAAGCAATCAGCTTACACGTTACAAGGTGGAGCATGGTAAGTTAATAGAGCTTGAGACTCTTGATAATGCATCTATGGGTGAAGAGGACACACTGAAGGATTTCCTGGACTGGGGAAAAGATAATCACAGCTCCGACAAGGACATACTTGTAATGTGGAATCACGGTGGTGGCATTAACGGCTTGTGTGTTGATGAAAACTATGACGGTGATCTTTTAACACTTAATGAATTCAAGAATGTTATGGATTCAAGAGATTATGGTTATGAACTGATGGGATTTGACTGCTGTCTCATGGCTAATATTGAAACCCTTAACATCGTAAAAGATGATGCTAGATATGTAGTTGCTTCTGAAGAAAGCGAGCCGGGAGGCGGATGGGCATATGATCAATTTTTAAAGAGTATAATTGAAACGCCAGATATAACCGGAGAGACTGTGGGTAGAAGTATATGTGATACATATTATGAACATTGCCGGGAGAATGATGTTGATTCAATGATCACATTGTCTGTCATCGAAACAGCTAAACTGGAGGCAGTTAATAAAGCTCTGGATGACTACATGGGCTATGTTAACGGACTTGTAAATAATACAGAAGAGTATGGTGAGTTTGTAAGAAGTGTCGGCAAGTCACAGAATTATGGTGGTATTTCCAGCGAAGAAGAAGGCTTCTACAATTTATTTGATATTGTAGATATAGCAGAAAATGTTGATAATGTTCCATCTGACAAAAAAAGCGCTCTTATTAATTCAGTCAGGGATGCTGTTGTGTACTGCATAAATGGCGTAGGTAGAAAGGGAGCCAACGGTATTTCAATATTTTATCCATATGTTCTTTCATATGATGCGGAAGGTTTAATTAATACATATGGATCTATTGCAGATTCAGGCAATTACAGCATTCTTCTGAATAATATAAAAAATGAAAATAATGCAAATGCTGTTGTAAATAATACAAAGTTAACAATTGCTGAAGCACCATTTTTAGATGATGACGGATATTATAAAATGAGATTTACTGACGATACGGCATATTTGCTGGATGATGCTGTATTAAATATCTACATACCTTCTGAAGATGGCCTAATATGGATGGGATCTGACAGACAGGTTGTCGCAGATGAGGAAACAGGTTACATTCAGGAATGCTTCGAGGGTTATCTTCCTATGCTGAATGGTGAATTTATCTCATATTATGTATATGATGCGGGAGAAGATTATATATTATATAACGTCCCTGTTATATTAAATGGTAAAGAGACAACATTGAAGCTTATGTGGGATAACACTACAGGAGACGGGGAATATACTATTCTTGGAACAAGAAATGATGAGAATAATGAAAAGGAAATTATTCCTCTCAAGGCCGGTGATAAATTAACACCTATCTATTATATATATGGCTATGACAGTGATGCACCTCAGATTATGGAGGGATACGAAATAATCTGCACAGGAAATGATGTAGTAGAAGATGTGGATGTATCACTCAATTCAGAATACTATATTACATTCGTATATAAAGACATTTACGGTAATACTGAAGAAAGCGATTTAATGAATGTTCAGTATTCAAGAATAGATGAATGATGGAATAATAAAAGAACATAAGACTGAACTCAGATGTAATAACTTAGTTTTATGAATATTATTTGTAAGTAAAAAACTGAGTTCAAATGTAAAATAAAATAAAAACCTGGCGTTTACATTACCTAAACGTCAGGTTTTTATTTTTATATTAGTAATCATACAATATATGATTTCCGATTATTACATAACTTGAATAGTTATTTGGTCTTCCTGTGTACATATGGAAGAAATGGTATGGAACGTTACGATGTCCGTTAAGAACTTCCTTAGCTGCTCTTACGCAGTCTGCATTTGCCAGATTATTAGTAAGTGCAAGCTCAAATCGTCCACTGGCTACAGGAGTAAACTGTCCGCTCTGATAGATAACACCTGATATGGTATTAGGGAAATATGGGCTTGCAACTCTGTTCATAACGACGCTGCCTACCGCAACCTTACCTTCATACGGTTCGATACCTGCTTCAACATATATAATTGCAGCCATCATATCTAACTCAGATGTAGTATATGAACCGCCGGAGTTACCACCTGAATTACCGCCGGAATTGTCTCCGGAACTGCCGCCGGAATTACTGCCGGAGTTTCCACTTGAGTTACCGGAATTATTATTCTGGTTCTTAATGGATTCGAGATAAGCCTGTCTTTCAGCTTCTTCTCTTGCCTGCTTTTCTGCTTCTAACTTAGTCTCATATTCCTCAGCCTGAGCTAAAAGCTTGTTGAGGTTTTCATCAGATATGGTGAGTTCAGATGTTTTATCAGCAACCATATTTTTAAGATTTTCAGCCTCAGCAAGGGCTTCATTTTTAAGCTGATTAAGAGCTGTCATTTCCCTTGTAACAGTATCTTTTTTATCTGCAATCTCTTTTATTGTATTGGCTAACTTTGAAATCTGATCCTTATCATAATTTACGATATTCTGAACATACATTGTTCTGTTGAGAAAATCATCGAAGTCTTCAGATGAAAGTATGGCTTCATAAATGGAGCCTCTTCTGTTCTCATATGAATATTGAATTCTCAGCTTCATTGCTTCATACATTTCCTGCTGGTCTTTTTCAAGGTCAGCTATCTGAGCAGATATATCGGAAATTTCATTCTGCTTTTCATTTATGTCTGCAGTTATGGATGATATTTTCTGGCTTGATTTATCTATTTCGCTGTTAAGAGAGCTCAATTCAGAGGAAATGCCTGACTGCTTTTCTCTTAATTCATCAATAAGCTTATTAGTATTATCCAGGCTTTCCTGAAGTGATTCAGCGTGAGTGCTCTTAGGAGCATTGAAAATACTCACTGCAGTTATACCGAGGGCTGTAGTTATTATCGCAGCTATTTTTATAGATTTAAATTTCAACTTTACCCTCCTTCAATTTATATTTATACATTAATTTAAATAAGGTATACATTCAAAATTATAACATATTTTTAATGTTACGAGAAATTATGTTAGCGTAATATCTTACTTAGATTATGTAAAAAATAGTAAGATGTTATTGGTATATTTTAAACATTCGCAATTTAGAGAGTTGATTTAAGAAACACATCAACATTTGCAATTTTTATTTGGGTACTATGGGTTAAAAACCCTGAATTTTAATAGACATCTGATTATATAAGGAGGAAATAATTATGTACGATATGATTATTATCGGAGCAGGTCCTGCAGGAATCAGCGCCGTAGTTTATGGTAAGAGCAGAGGCAAGAAAGTTCTCGTACTTGAAAAGCTTATGTCTTTTATTGCTAGTTATGATGATTGACTTTAAATATATACAAATATATAATACTGGTTACCATAAGCTAACTTATATTATATATAATTGATTGAAAGGAGGTGGCTATTGTGGAAACAAAGAATTTTTCCTTTGATTTGGACACTTATAAAAATATCCTCCGGAAATCCAGCCTTTTTCGTGATATTCCAGAGGATAAATACGGGGCTGTATTAAATTGTTTACAGGCGAGAATAGAATATTATCCGGCCGGAACTCCTATCGTAAATGAAGGTGACAGGGATTTCTATGCCGGAATGTTGTTAGATGGCAGCCTTGAGGAATTTATATACGATGAAAATGTCAATCCGGTCAGTATCAGCCATTTAGAAAGTGGTTCCATTTTTGGAGCAGAGCTCACTTGTGGCAATACATTAGCAAGCCAGTATTATCTTAATGCGTCTGTTGATTCTAAAGTTCTGCTTTTGGATTTTCAAATTCTTCTTAATACATCAACATTCAGTTGTCCAAATCGTATGCAGGTAACTGCTAATCTGCTTCAGGAATTTGCAAATCAGATTACATTTTTTAATACGAAAGTGCGTATTTTAAGTCAGAAAAAATTACGCAATAAAATCAAAGTTTATTTACAGACGCAGGAGATTTCTGAAGATGGGACGATTCAGATTCCATTTTCCAGAAATAAAATGGCTGAATTCCTATATGTTGATCGAAGTGCGCTATCCAGAGAACTCTGTCGAATGCGTGACGGTGGAATACTTGCATTTTCCGGTTCTAAAATTACTATAATAGACCGTAATTTTTTAATAGAATGAGATTTTATGTAAAGAAAATAAAGATATGTTGCCATAGCAACAGACGAAGATATATGACTTGGTTAGAATGTTCCTTATTAGTTAGTTATAACTAACTAATAAGGATTTTTTAAAAAGGTATTTACAAAATATTTAAGGAGAGTCATATGAAGAAAACATATTTGTCAATTTTACTGGCTGGTTGCCTGGCAACACCGATTTTAGCAGGATGTGCCAATAATGAAAATGCATCATCAAATGTATCAGCTTCTGAAACCGCTGATATACAGGAAGTTGATCCTAACGGAACACATACTGTTGTCGACCATGCCGGTAATACTGTTGAGGTTCCAAACACCATTAATAAAGTTGTTATTGATCAGATTCCAATCCTCTCAACATATACAGCATATTTTGAGGGAAATGCACCAAAGATTATTGGATACTGTGGCTCATTTAAAGATACAATCAGTAAGACTGTTTTAAAGAATATTGCGCCTGAACTCATGGAATCTGCAGATACGGTTTATGCTCAGAGTGATTTAAATATCGAAGAGATTATAAATCTTAAGCCGGATGTAATTTTATATAATGCCGGTAATAAAGAGCATGCTCAGATTCTTCAGTCCAGTGGAATCCCATGTATTGGTTTTGAAACTGTAGGCGGAGACAATCAGGCTGATCCTCTGGTTATTTATCAGGAGTGGCTGGAACTTTTGGAAAATATTTTCGGTGAAACCGGTAAAATGGATAAATTTAAAGCAGCCGGAAATAAAATTATTGAGGATGTAGAATCCCGCATTGCAAAGATTCCAGAGAGTGAACGTCCAAGTGCCATGATTTTATGGAAGTATGCAAATGGAGTACCTCAGGTATCTGGACAGGGAACATTTGGCAATTCATGGCTTAAGCATCTTGGTGTTACTGATGTTGTAGCATCAGAGGCTAAAGGATTTGCACAGGCCAGTATGGAGCAGATATACAAATGGAATCCGGATATTTTGTTCCTTGATGGACCGGGACTCTTACCATTAAAAACAGAAGATGTACTGAATAATAAAGTAGAAGGTGCAGATTTTTCTACATTAACAGCCGTAAAAAATAAACGTGTATACGATACAACTCTTGGTATGTGGAACTGGTTTACTCCAAACCCTGATGCACCATTAGTACTTGCATGGATGGCATGTAATACTTATCCGGAAGCATTTGCTGATTATCCATTGGAAGATGTCATCCGCCAGTATTACCATGACTGGTACGACTATGACATAACAGATGAAGAAATGCAGGAGATGTTACAGTATTAATGAAAAATAATTGCTTAATAAAAAAAGGGAGATTCACGCCCTTAGCCGTTATTTTGATGTTTGTATTACCTGTTGTAATCGGATTGGGGTGTATATGCGTTGGGCGAATGGAAATTCCAATTTCAGATGTGTTTAAGACTATTGGAGCCATATTTACCGGTCAGGAAACTGATGTACAGAACTATTCAATTATTGTGAATTTGCGTTTACCACGTATTTTAATGGCAATTATAGTTGGTGCAGGTCTGACATGTGCAGGTAATACATTCCAGTCGCTATTTTCCAATCCGCTGGCAACACCGGATATCCTCGGTGTTACAAGTGGAACATGTGTAGGTGCAATACTGGCCATTATTTTATCCTGTGGCATACTGGGAACACAGCTGATTGCTCTGGCTTTCGGACTGGTATCGGTTTTATTTACCATAAAGATTGCAGGAAGAAATAAAAATGGTTCCATGATTTACCTTGTGCTTGCCGGAGTAATTGCATCATCGCTGTTTAATGCGATTGGATCACTTTTAAAATATACTGCAGATCCTCAGGATAAATTGCCGGAAATCACTTACTGGCTTATGGGAAGCTTTACAAGTGCAACTTATCAAAAGCTTTTGATTGGCTCTCCACTTATTATAGTTGGTATTGTGATTATTTATCTTCTTCGCTGGAGATTAAATATCCTTGCACTTAGCGAGGACGAAGCAAAAGCAAGTGGAATTGATCTGAAAAAAACAAGGATGATTTTTATTCTTGCCTCTACACTTATTACTGCATCTGCGGTATCTATGTGTGGACAGATTGGCTGGATAGGACTTTTAATTCCACACTGTGCCAGAATGCTGGTTGGCAGCAACAATCGTTATGTTGTTCCGCTTAGCATAAGTCTTGGTGCCAGCTTTATGATACTCATCGATACACTTTCAAGATCGCTCACTGTAATTGAGTTGCCACTTTCAATACTGACAGCGATTATTGGAGCACCTGTATTTATTTTATTATTAAACAGGAGTAAATTGCGATGATTTTAGAAATTGAACATGGATGTTTTGGATATCCTAAACAAAAAGAAATCTTAAAAGATATCAATCTTCATTTAGAAAAGGGACATATACTGTCAGTTCTCGGACCAAATGGAATCGGAAAAACGACATTACTTAAATGTATGATGGGTCTGCTTCCATGGACAAGTGGAAGGTCCCTTTTAAATGGAGAGGATCTGCATAAAATGAAATCAAAAGATGTTTGGAATACAATTTCTTATATTCCGCAGGTCCATAACTTTTCTTTTTCATATACGGGGCTGGAGATGGTTATGCTTGGAAGAAGCTCACATCTTGGACTCTTTCAGCAACCAGGAGTCAGAGAGATTGAAATGGCAGAAGCAATGATGGAAAAAGTCGGCATTAAGCATCTTGCAAATAAAGATTGTAATCGTATAAGCGGTGGTGAGTTACAGATGGTTTTAATTGCAAGAGCTTTAATCAATGAACCTGAGCTCATAATTTTAGATGAACCAGAGACCGGGTTGGATTTTCATAATCAGATTCTGGTACTAAATATGATTGAGCGTCTGGCTCATGAGGAAGGTATAAGCGCCATTATGAATACCCATTATCCGACTAATGCCATGCGCATTGCTGATGAAGCTTTTATGATGAATCGCAAAGGTAATCATTTTTATGGGACGACGGACAGTATTCTCAGTGAAAGCAATATTTGTCGGACATTTGACGTTAACGTTATAGTTGATGAAGTCAGATATCAAAATCAGCGGATTCGAAATATTATTCCTGTATCATTAACCGAATAAAAGTATATTAATATTTTTATCTGTTTCTTTTCAGTAAAGATGATATTTCAGGATAAAATGGGATATGTATTAATATCAGAGTGAAGAAAGGTATCATATTATGAATCATGTGTTTACAATTGAGCAAATACGCCCGATCCGTGACGGAATGACTATATCAAGAGATGCAGGGCTTGGATCCGAAAACACAATAACATTTTTCTCTCTCGGAAAAGGAACCTCAATTAGTCAGGAACGTTATGACATGACATCTGTCTATATTGGAGCTGAGGGAAATGCAGACTTTGTTATTGGAGAAGAAAAGGATAAATTAGAGCTTTCTTCAGGCGATGTTATCATCGTTCCAGGCAAAACACTTTGTGGAGTGGAATGTGATACGGGAGCTGTTTATACAGAAATTATTATAAAAAAGGAGATTATTATGAATAACATTTTAAAAACAGGTGAAGTATTTAAATTAAAAGATCTTATACAGTATGAGGAAGGTAGTATCAGCAACCTTGATATCGTACGAAATGATACAATGAAGTTCGTTCTTATGGCATTTGATGAGGGAACAGGTCTTCAGCCACACCGTGCTCCTGGCAATGCTATTGTATTTGCATTAGAGGGACAGGCTGTAATAAATTGTGAAGGTAAGGATTACAATATTTCTGCAGGAGAGAATTTCCGTTTTGAGAAAGATGGTCTCCACAGTGTAACTGCAAATGGCAAATTTAAAATGGCGTTATTATTAGTTATAGAATAATTCATCATTTTTAAAATAAAATTACAAAATAAAAAACCACATCAGAGAAAACTCTGAGGTGACCCCCAAAAGTTAGACTTTATTGCGAAGTGGATTTTCCACTTCGCAT
>UQXZ01000018.1 GCA_900545225.1 uncultured Eubacteriales bacterium | reverse complement strand
CGCACGGTGGTGTGAGAGGTCGGGAAATTTAGTTAAATTTCCCTCCTACTCGATTTTTAAATAATAAAAACTGATAAAAAATCAAAAAAATCAATGGGATTAAAGCCCATTGATTTAGCAAGATGGTCACTGAGGGGGTGTGACCAGATACCACACCTGATTAGGGTGCAGAGTATATGATATTGATATAAATGATATAATCATCTATCATATGAAATGTTAACATAATAGTTTTGTAAAAACAAGTGGGAGAAATAACATGCATTTTGTACTTTTTAATATAGGAAACATTCCTGTACATGGGTACGGTCTGATGATTGGAATCGGCATTATTGCTGCATTTATTGTGCTTGAATTAAGAGCCAAGCAGTTAAAAATAAACAGCAATATTGCCTGGATTGCAGGTATCATTGGCGGCATCACAGGATTCATTGGCGGTAAGCTTCTCTATATGATAGTTGAGTGGGAAGATACGGTCAGGGATCCTTTAGGCGCTTTGTTACATTCAGAAGGATTTGTAGTTTATGGCGGACTGATAACCGGTGTCATCTGCGCATTTATATATGTAAAAGCTAAGAAGGTTTCATTCTTTGAATACTTTGACCTTATTATTCCTGAAGTTGCATTGGCACAGGGATTTGGTCGAATCGGATGCTTCTTTGCAGGCTGTTGCTACGGCAGGGAGGCACATGGTGGCGAATGGGGGGTGGTTTTCCCAAGTACAGGGCTTGCTCCAAGCGGAGTAGCTCTTGTTCCAACACAGATTTATTCAGCTATTGGAGACTTTGCCATTTTCTTTATTCTTATTGCTATCGCAGGATACAATAAGAAGTCAGGAAAGGGATTTAAGGGCTTAATTGCAGGTCTTTATATCATTTTCTATAGTGCCGGAAGATTTGCGGTTGAATTCTTAAGAGATGACCCAAGAGGAGCTGTAGGAACATTATCAACTTCACAGTTTATTGCAATATTTACAGCTGCTTTAGGCGTTGCAATTCTTATCGTTCAGAACAGAAGAGATAAGAAGGCTGTTGAAGAGACTATTTAAAAGTATAAAACTTATTTTATAAATGCATGCAAAAAATGCATGCATTTTTGTACGCATGGCATGCGGATACGCTTACTGATTACTGTAAGAAAATGCCAGAAAACATTTGAGGATAATGAAATGAAAATTGTTACACCCAATTATTATAAAGATTTTAAATGTATCGCTGATAAATGTAGTGATACATGCTGCGCAGGCTGGGATGTAGATGTAGATGAGCAATCATATGAATTTTATAAGAAGCAGAAAGGTGAAATTGGTGAACGTCTGGAAAATGTAATGGTTCCAAAGGAAGAGGGAGGATGTACATTTACCCTTACCGAAAATATGCGCTGTCCGTTTCTTGATAATGAAAATCTCTGTGATCTATACAAGGCACTTGGAGAGAGTGCTTTATGTGAAACCTGTGATGAGTTTCCTAGATTTAAAAATGAATACGGTGCAACAAGAGAAATAGGTGTTGCTCCGTCCTGCCCTGTAGTAGCTGAAATGTTTATGAGTCTGGATGAAGCAAAGTTAGTATCTGAAACTAATGACGAATTAGTTACCACATATAATGATATTGATGCATCATTTTACTTTGAGCTTATTCAGTTAAGAAAAGACATTTTTAAAATTATATTTGATAAATCTTTGGGCACCATGTCAGAAAGACTGGAGCAGATTTATAAAAAAGTCTTTGAATGGGAATATGAGGAAGACATTGAAACTATCAAAGATTTTGATACCATAAATAATCCTGAGTATTCCAAGTATGATATCGAATATATGCTTAAGCCTTTTGAAGGCTATGAAGTCATAAATAAGGACTGGTTTAAAAGGCTTGAGGAATATGATGCATACAAAAATGCTTCAGCTGATGAAAGAGAGCATTTAAAAGAGCATATGGTAAATGCTGAAAGCAATAATTATGCTTTTGAAAACATTATGTTTTACTACATTTACAGATTTTTACTGCAGGCCGTATATGACGATAATACACTTGACCAGGTAAAAAAAGCAGTTGTTGCATTTATTGTGTGCAGAAAGCTATGTGAAGCATATTTATATGTTCATAAAGAAATTTCAGATGAAAATATTGCAGATATTTTCCATTTATATTCAAGACAGTTTGAACATTCATACATAAACTTTGAATATGTCATTGAACACATGGAAACAGATGATTTATACGGGGATGCGGTACTTCTTGGTATATTAAATAATATGTGATTATCTGAAAAATAAATTGTAAAAAAATCACTTTTTATTATGGATGTAAAAAAAGTAGTATAAAAGCATAACAGGTTAATGATATAATTATTTGTAATTGTAAAAATGTAATTTAATTGCGTTTTAGATGTTGTAAATTATGGGATAAATATTTCCGATATAATTAAGCTGGAAGTATGATTTTCATTTTATATTAAAAATAGGGGGTAAAATAAATGGGCAATATTGAAGAAAATGCTGATGAGTATAAGCGAAAGCACGGAGAATTACCGCACAATCATACACATGCTCATACAGATGATCATTCTCACAGCCATTCACATACACATTCCAAAGAACATTCACATTCTTCAGTTAAAGAAATAGATGAGGCAACTCATGAGAAAATGCATGAAGAAGGATATACACATGTACATATTAAGGATCATGGTATTGTAAAAGTAAAAATTGCAACTCAGGAAGAGATTGATAACAAGATTGTGTTTATCGATAAGGATGCACATACTCATACACATGCAGACGGTTCAGAACACGGACATCAGCATGATCCGGCACATACTAAAAAAATCCTCAACAGATTTAGTCGAGCAATTGGACATATGCAGCATGTAAAGTTAATGGTTGAAAATGGTATTGACTGCTCAGACGTTTTGGTTCAGCTTGCGGCAGTTAAGTCTTCCGTTAATAACATAGGAAGAGAGATTCTTAAAGAGCACCTTACACATTGTATTATCGATTCAGTAGAACACGGTGATGAGGATGTTATCGATACACTCAACCAGGCGCTTGATCAGTTTATGAAGTAACAAATTGCTGATTGCACAGGATAATATTGTTTTGTATAATCAAAAGATATGTTATATAAGAATGATTATATTGAATTATTAACGCTTAAACATTAATAATTAATAATTAACGCCTAATCATTAATGTTTAATAATTATTATTTAATGTAATCTTGTAGTCGTGAAGGAGAGAAAAATGGTTAGATCATATAGTGTAACTTATCCTAAAAACAAGACTATCAGCCAGGAAGAAGCTGATGCAGTATTAGAAGATATCAGAAAGAGCGATAAGGTAATTTCTGTTGAATTATTTAACGATGCACATGTTTTACAGGTAGAGGCAAATGAAGATGATTTCCCAACTGTAATGACAGAAATTGTTAACTTATTCAGAAGATTTGATGAAAAAGATAAATGTGTTATCTCTTATGACTTCCAGCTTAACAATGTAGATTGATGTGGGTATTATGAGCAACGATAAGAATAAAGAAATAGAACGAAGAAGAACCTTTGCGATTATTTCCCACCCGGATGCAGGTAAAACTACTCTTACAGAAAAGTTCCTGTTATACGGTGGTGCAATTAATCTTGCAGGTTCCGTAAAGGGAAAGAAGACAGCTAAGCACGCTGTATCTGACTGGATGGAGATTGAAAAGCAGAGAGGTATCTCTGTTACATCATCTGTAATGCAGTTTGAATATGACGGGTATTGTGTAAATATTCTTGACACACCTGGACATGAGGACTTCTCAGAGGATACATACAGAACACTTATGGCTGCAGATTCTGCAGTCATGGTTATTGATGCCTCAAAGGGTGTAGAGAAGCAGACAATTAAGCTTTTCAAGGTTTGTGTTCTCAGACATATTCCTATATTTACATTTATCAATAAGATGGACAGACAGTCTAAGGATCCATTTGAATTATTAGACAACATCGAAAGTATTCTCGGCATCAGCACATGTCCTATGAACTGGCCTATTGGTTCAGGAAAAGAGTTCAAGGGTGTGTATGACAGAGGAACAAAAGAAGTAAATATGTTTACTGCCGAAATGAACGGTCAGAAAGAAGTAAACACATGGAATGTCCCAATTGACGATCCTACAATAGACGATCAGATTGGTGACTACTTCAGAGAAAAGCTTGAAGAGGATATGGAACTTCTTGAAGGTGCAGGAAGTGAATTTGATTTAGATGAAGTAAGAGCAGGTAACCTTACACCTGTATTCTTCGGTTCAGCACTTACAAACTTCGGTGTTGAAACATTCTTACAGCATTTCTTAAAAATGACAGAATCACCTGCATCGAGAGAATCTAATTTAAGAGTAATCGAACCTGAAGAGGAAGATTTCAGTGCATTCGTATTCAAGATTCAGGCTAACATGAACAAAGCTCACAGAGACAGAATCGCATTTATCAGAATTGTTTCAGGCGAATTCGATGCGGGCATGGAAGCATGGCATGTTCAGTCCAACAAGAAGGTTAAGCTTTCACAGCCTACACAGATTATGGCCAGTGAAAGACAGATTGTTGATAAGGCATATGCTGGCGATATCATAGGAATTTTCGATCCGGGAACATTTGCAATCGGTGATACACTTTGCAGTTCAAAGGATAAGTTTGCATTCGAGGGAATTCCTACATTCCCACCTGAGCATTTCGCAAGAGTAAAGCAGCTTGATACTATGAAGAGAAAGCAGTTCGTTAAGGGTATTACTCAGATTGCACAGGAAGGTGCTGTTCAGATTTTCCAGGAATATATTACAGGAATGGAAGAGATTATTGTCGGTGCCGTTGGTACACTTCAGTTTGACGTTTTAAAGTTCAGACTTGCAAGTGAATACAATGTTGATATCGGCCTTGAACAGCTTCCTTATGAATACATCAGATATATAAGTAACCAGGACGAATTTGATCCAGACTCAATCAATGGTACATCTGATATGAAGAAGATTCGTGATTTAAAGGGCAATGTACTTCTTTTATTTGTTCATGAATGGAGTATCAGAATGGTTCAGGAGAGAAATAAGGGTCTTGAATTATCTGAATTCGGAACAGGTGGTCTTAAGAGAGAATAAGTAATATGAAACCTTCTAATGTGAGGGAACTGTTGCTTAGTAATAATAATTATAGAGATTTTGAAAGATTAGCAGGTATACGTGATAGTGTACTTGCTAATCTTTCTACTATATTGACAGTTTCCGGTAAAAGCGTTGTAAAACATAAGAATAATTTAGAAAATGGTCCCATAGGTACAATGAGCGAAAGTATTTTGCATCATTGCCTGAAAAACTATGTGGATGAAAATGTTGATAATCACGAAGTATTTATTGAAAATTATTTTGCTGATATACAAAATAGTAATGAAATCACGGAAATACAGACAAAGAGTTTATATAAATTAAAGCCGAAGCTGAATGCATTTTTAGAAAATTACGATGTATGTGTGGTTTATCCTCTTATCAGGAATAAATGGATAACATATATGGATGTAAAGGATGTTAAAAGTGGCAGCTTTGATTTTGAAACCTTTAAAGAAGGAAAAATCAGAAAATCTCCACTGAAATGCAACATTTACGATGCATTTGAAGAGTTGTACGGCATAAAAGATTATTTAACCAGTAAAAATATAAAAGTACATATATTTGATATGGACATACTTCAGATAAACAGCACTAAGCCAATTAAAAATGGCAGGAGAAAACCATATTCCAGATTAAATAAAATACCGTTGGGGATTAACGATATTTATACAATTGACAGATATGAAGACTGGCTTCAGTTCCTGCCATTAGAGCTTGGGGAAGAATTTACATCAAAGGATTTTTCTGCATGCTGTAACATTTCATCATATCAGTCATCACTATCACTCAGGGTAATGAATGATATAGGTGTGGTAGAGCGCGTTGGCAAAAAGGGTCGCTGTTATTTGTACAATATTAATGAGAGTCTGAGATGACTTTAATTGGAAATAAATTTGGCTTAAAATAACTTTGATTTGTAATAACTTTAGCTTAAAATAACTTTATAGAGAAAAGTTGATTCAAAAGATTATGGTAAAGAACTTGAAGGTGAAATTAATGTAGAAGTCATTAAGGATTTTTCAACTTATATATATGATTCAAAAGATGCTTATTCAATGTGAGGAATATCTGGTGATAAAGATGCTACAGTATATACTGAATACTATATAGATAAAGAGACAAACCTGATTAAGAGCGTTTCAATTAGTATGTTTGGACCTTTAAAGTCAGCATTGGAAAAAAGGCAAGCGAAATGGGAAAAAATTCTAATAATACAGAGGTCTTTCATATTATAAATAATTTCCATATTAATATTGAAAATACATATAATAATGTGAATTCTATTGAGAAATCAGATGAAGTAACTGAAGAAACTGACGATTTAAAAAATGGAAAGTTTTAAATGAATTGATTGATTGATTGATTGATTGATTGATTGATTGATTTGTGAATTGATATATTGATAAATTGATGTAACGTCAGCTTGATGTTTTGATAAATTGATGGATACATATATTGTGAGTCAGGAGGAAACGAATGAATAAAATATTTTTAACAGGAATAGTAAGTACAATCGGAGCGGCCGGACTTGCATTATCAGGATGTGGCGCAGGAGTGCCGGAGTCAAAGGAAGCTCTTATAGAAGAAGGCTTAAAGAAAATTGCGGAAAGTTCTTCAATTTCAGGTACATTAAGCCAGAATTCAAATATTAATTTTACCGTTGCAGGTAAAGATATAAATTTAAATTTAAACTACAATATGGACATTGAGCAGATGCTTCCTGATGGTGCAAGTCATGTTAAGGGTAATGCGGAGCTTACGGTAAGTGGATTTAAAGAGAATACAACTACTGAAATGTACATGGTTCCAAATGGTGATAATACAGACATTTACACAGGATCAAAGCTCCTTTCAGATGATGATATGACATGGGATGTGTACAGCGTAAAAAATGGAGCAACAACTTCTGAAGTTGATCCAAAGACTGTAATAGAAGTTCTTAATGGAATAAAGAATGTTATAGACAAGCTTGAGCTTAAAGAAGGTACAGAGAAATATGATGGCAATGACTGCTATGTAATTACAGGAAGTTATACAATTGCAGATTTGTCAAATGGAAATGATGCCATAAATAAAGCATTTGCAGGCGGACTCAGCTTCTTAACAGGAAGTAACTCATCACAGAATATTTTAGGTGATGCAACATTTACTTCTGACATTTTTTTTGATAAGAGAACACATGAAATTAAAGGTATAAGAATTGATATGGGTGATTCATTATCAAATATATTAAATTCATTAATAGGTGCAGTGTCAGATAAAACAGCGAACGGCAAAACATCTATTTCAATGGATAATACAGTTGTTGAATTCAAGATTAACGGATACAACAATATGGATGATATTACAGTTCCGGATGATGTGAAAAATAATGCGGAAAAAGTAGTGAATAATAACTAATTATTGTGGAAAATTATTGCTTTTTATGTAATAGATGTAATAGATTATAAAAATTCATAATATTTCGGATTAGAAGACGGCAGTATTTACTGCCGTTTCTTATGTTAAAAATGGCTTAATAATGGATACATTACAAAATTATAAAGAATAAATATAAGAAAATGAGATATAAAAGTTAAAACAATTTGTAAGAAAAATAAGATATAAAAAGTAAAACGATTTGTTAGAAAATAGAGCTTTAAAAGTCATATTTTTTTGTAAGAACAGTAATTATAAGCGAAAATGACGTAAAATCATATATTTAAATAAAGAAATATAGTATAATGATATAACAAACTAAAAATATTTTAAGAATAAAAAAGTTTGATTTAAAAAGTTTTGTTTGAGAAATCTTGTCAAAAGATTTTGTAAGGAGGCAACATGAAGAAAGTTTTATTATTAAGTTCATTAGCAGTTTCAGGGGTTATTTTAGCAGGTTGTGGAAGTGGCGGATCAACGGGAGGTGTTACTTTAGATACACTTCTGGAAGAGTCAAATAAAGTTATGAATTCTGTAAAGTCTGTTTCAACAAATATTAATATTGATGTTGAAATGGATATGTCAGCTTCTACAGGTGGTAATGACACCAGCCTTGAGATAAAGATGACAGGAGAAGGGGTTTTAGAGGCTGTTCTTGATAACTTTGCGGCACATCAGGTTATGAAAATGAATGTTAGTCTATACAATGTTGACCAGGCTTCATCTACAGAAACATATATGATAGCCGATGCAAATAACAGTAAAAAGGTTGATGTATATACAAATTCAGTATCAAATGATGCAGAGTCAGGCTGGTCACATACTTCTATGGATATGGAAGATGCAAGTCAGAAGCTCAATTTTAATTTATACAATTTATATACTAACAGCAAGGATTCATTTTCTTTAGAAAAGAAGACAAAGCAATTTGAAGGAAGCGAATGTTATGTTGTAAATGCTAAACTTGGATTTAAAGATATAGCAAGTTATGTAGGCGAGAGCTTATCTCAGTTAAATGTTGATGAAAATTCTGATTTAAAAATTGACACAGTATATTATATTGATAAAGAAACAAAAGAAGTAAAGGGTGCTGAAGTTGATATGGGAGATACAATGAAGTCTTTACTTGAAGAGTCAGCGCAACAGTCTTCAAATAAAGGTATTAAAATTAACATAAAGGCATTTAAAGTTACATCTGAAAACACTTACAATACTGTAACTTCAATTGATATTCCAAAGGAAGTAACAGAAGCTGCTAATTGATCGATAAAAAGTCTTAATCATCATATTAAGTAATAAATGTAATATTATTAAATTTATTAGTAAGTTTTATTTACATGGGAAATGATTGATTATTTTTTATGATTAGGCATTAAAAATTAAATATATTTATCAAAAAGGCGGCAGTGTATACTGTCGCTTTTTTGATAAATGTGGGTGAGATAAAGGATAAATATATTCAATAAATCACATTTCAAAATAATGAAAATATTTGATTAAAGAGCTTGTCTTTCATATAGAATGACTAAATAATAATTGAAAGTTAAATGTAGGTTTTTTAGTAATACGAAAAAGGTTATAAATTATATCATGAGAGTTAATGAATTTTTAGAATATATGAATAGCGGAAAGACAGTAAAAGAGTCTGAAAATCTAAAAAGTAGTGAAGCTGCTTTAGTTTCTGAAAATAAATCAGGTCGATGATTTGTGAAATTATTTATCACATATCATTGGCTTTTTTATTGCTTAAATTTAAGCTTGGTGTTGTGTTAAATAATTATGCAAAGCGACTGAGCTATAATTTTACAACAAATGAAATACAATGAAATAACTAATAAAATATAATGGTTTAGCTAATGAAATACAGTGGTTTAGCTAATAAAAAATAATGTTATAACTAATAAAATATAATTTATAACAGATGAAATATAATTTTATCACTACAACAATAATTAATAATTTTTATATTGACATTGTATGTCTGAAAGTTTATCATCAGCATACAAACAAATGTTTGAACACAATCTATTTATAACATTAATCAATTTGAATTTCAATTTATTTTTCTACTTAGACAGAATATAAAATTATCAGAAAATTATCCATTAACAGACACATTAAAAGTGCATAAAGTCGCACATTCAACAATAGTTATAACATTTTGAAGTGTTATTTTATTACTTTTTTAAAATGACATTTTTACTGCGCTTTTATCATGAAAGGAGATCGATGTATTCAAAGACGTATGGTATGACTTTATTCGGAATTGATGCTCACATTGTAGGCGTTGAAACTGATGTAGGCGGTGGATTGCCATGTTTTGAAATGAGCGGATATCTTAATACAGAAGTCAGAGAGGCCAAGGAAAGGGTTAAGATTTCAATAAAAAATTCAGGGTATGATATACCCCCTCAGAGAATAATTATCAATTTTACTCCTGCAAATCTTAAGAAAAATGGAACAGGTCTTGATGTGGCTGTCGCTGTTGGCATTTTAAAATCAAATGGGATAGTTAAGGGTGATGTGGATAAAGGGATATTTATCGGCGAGCTAGGTTTTGACGGCAGCATAAGAGCTGTAGACGGTGTACTTGCTTTTGTCTTAAAGGCAAAAGAACTAAATTATGAATATATTATCGTACCATCAGGAAATGCATCAGAATGTATGTATGTTGATGGAATTGACATTTTTGAAGCGACTACTCTCGAAGATGTTGTCGATTTTCTGAATAAAAAGAAAGAATTAAACTTAACTGATAATAAACTGTCTGAGGATGATTCACATTTTGATGTGGATTTTAGTGATATTTGTGGACAATTCATGGCAAAAAGAGCTGCTTTGATAAGTGCATGTGGAATGCATAATCTACTTTTGATAGGTTCACCTGGAAGCGGAAAATCAATGATTGCCAAACGAATTCCGGGAATTTTGCCTAAGCTCTCCATTGATGAAATGACTGAAATTACAAAGATATACAGTACGGCAGGATTACTAAAGGATAAGATGCTTATTAATAAAAGACCATTTAGAACTCCGCATACCAATCTTACTGAAGCAGCCCTGGTTGGAGGCGGTAGCACACCGAAACCGGGAGAACTTACATTATCATCTAAAGGTGTATTGTTTTTAGATGAGCTGACAAGATACAGAACCAATGTATTGGAAGCGTTGAGACAGCCTCTGGAGGACAGAGTGGTCACTATTTCAAGAAATAAATACAGCGTGCAATATCCTGCCGACTGTATGCTGGTTGCTGCCATGAATCCATGCAAATGCGGATATTATCCTGACAGGCAGAAATGTCAGTGTACGGATATTGATATAGAAAGGTATATCGGTAAGATTTCAAAGCCAATCTTTGACAGATTTGATATAAGTGTGCGAACAGAAATAGTCACATATGACGATATAAACAGTAAACAAAAGGATGATATATATTCCACACAAAATATGCGAGAACAGGTGGAGAAAGTAAGAGTAATACAGAAAAAGAGATTCTCTGAAGAGAAGGTTCATTTTAATAGTGAAATGTCGGATAGAGATATTAACAGATTTTGTAAATTAGGGAGTGATGAAGAAAATTTGATGAGAGAAATATTTTCAAAGTTTAATCTGACTGCAAGGGGGTACGGGAAAATATTAAAGGTCGCAAGAACCATCGCCGATTTAGACGAAGAAGAGAATATTAATGTTAATCACATAACGGAAGCTGCGGGGTTTAGAAATATATATGAATACAGAGAAAACATATTATAAGTTCTGGTTATCGTCTGTTGAGTCATTACGTCTTGCACCTAATAAAACTCGCAATCTTCTTGATATATATGGAGATGCTGAAAGTGTATATAAAGCCAACGCAGACGAAATCAGGAAAATAAGAGGTATGACGGATCGAATAGTAAAAGATCTCGATGAATCCAAGAAAAATACTGATGCATACAGGTTGTTTTTAAAAAATATTAAATATGGAATGAAGGTCGTGTTCTATGATGATAAGGACTATCCGGAATCACTATACAACCTGAATGACTATCCTTATGCATTGTATTATTACGGGCAATTACCACATATCAATATTCCGTATATGTCTGTTGTCGGATCAAGGACATGTACAGAATATGGCAGAGCCTATGCAGAGAATTTTTCATATGAATGGTCAAAACTTGGAATTGGAATAATATCCGGACTGGCAACAGGAATAGATGCCTATGCCCATAAGGGAGCAGTGAAAGCAAATGGATATACATGTGCCGTGTTAGGCTGTGGTGTTGATATATGTTACCCGAAAATCAATATAGATTTATTTAATGTCATAAAAGAGACGGGATGTTTGTTGTCTGAACATCCGCCGGGAACAAAACCACTATCTTATAACTTCCCATATCGGAACAGAATAATAGCGGCACTTTCGGATGGACTATTTGTAGTTGAAGCAAAAAGAAAATCGGGATCTCTGATAACAGTAGATCAGGCGCTGGAGCAGGGGAAGGATGTATATGTTTTACCGGGACGAATTAATGATCCTATGAGTGCGGGGTGCAATGATCTTATTAAATCAGGAGCTTATCTCATGTCATCATATATGGATATAGAAAGCTCCTGTAGCATAACAAGTAAGCTGACCGATATTAACAGGAATAAATCATCAGATAATTTATCAGATAACTTATCGTACAACAGTATATATATAGAAGAAAACCGCACAGAAAAACAACAAAAAGAGATCATAGATAGTGAAATAATAAAAAATAAAAAAACAACATCTGGTGATTCTGATAATCTTAATAAATCTCAGGGAAATAACAGTGAAATAAACAGTTGCAATAGCAGTGAGAAAAAAAGTGCACTTGATAGTAATTTGGTTTTATTGTATAGTTGCCTTGATTTTGTTCCGAAAAGCGTTGAGGAACTAATAAGAATGACTAACTTGAGTAGTGAAGATGTAATATCAGGATTAGTGCTACTAACTTTACAGGGAAAAGCAAGGCAGACATCTCACAACAATTACTCAATTCGTATAACATAAAATGAAAGAAGGGCAATTTTTGTGGGAAAGAACAAGAAGCTTTTAATTGTGGAATCACCGGCTAAAGTTAAAACAATAAAGAAATTTTTGGGAAGCACTTATGAAGTAGCTGCATCTCAGGGACATATCCGAGATTTACCTAAGTCAACATTAGGTATCGATCCTGAAAATGATTATGAACCAAAATATATTACTATCAGAGGTAAGGGTCCTATTTTATCTGATTTAAAGAAAGAGGTAAAAAAGGCTGATAAAGTATACCTCGCAACTGACCCGGATAGAGAAGGTGAAGCAATTTCATGGCATTTAGCTAAGTCTCTTGGTATTGCTGATGAAGATGTGGAAAGAATCACATTTAATGAAATCACAAAAGATGCCGTAAAAGAATCTCTCAAGCATCCAAGAAAAATTGACATTAAGCTGGTAGATGCTCAGCAGTCAAGAAGAATGCTTGATAGAATTGTGGGTTATAAGATTAGTCCTATCCTTTGGGCAAAGGTAAAAAGAGGTCTTTCAGCAGGTCGAGTACAGTCTGCTGCTCTTAGAATTATCTGCGACAGAGAAGATGAGATTAATGCATTCGTACCGGAAGAGTACTGGAGTCTTGATGCTGAATTTAAGGTATCAGGAGAAAAGAAGCCTTTAATTGCTAAGTTCTATGGCAATAAAGATGGCAAGATCGAAATAAAGACAAAAGAAGAAGCTGAAGCTATTAAGAAAAAGGTTGAAGCAGGCAATCCTGTTGTAGACAGTATTAAAACAAGCGAGAGAACTAAGAAGGCTCCATTGCCATTTACAACATCAACACTTCAGCAGGAAGCTGCAAAGCAGCTTAACTCTGCAACTAAGAAGACTATGCAGACAGCACAGCAGTTATACGAAGGTGTTGATATTAAGGGGAGAGGAACAGTTGGTATTATCACATACCTCAGAACTGATTCAACAAGAATCTCTGATACTGCAAAGGAACATACAGCAGCATATATTAGTGAAAAATACGGAAGCGAATATGTTGGCGGAACTGTTGCAACAAAGACAAATGGTAATGCACAGGATGCGCATGAAGCAATCAGACCAACTGATGTAACTCTTACGCCAGAATTAATTAAGGATTCTTTAACAAGAGATCAGTTCAGATTATATCAGTTAATCTGGAAGAGATTTGTTGCGAGTCAGATGGCAGCGGCAAAGTATGAAAATACAACAGTTAAGATTGCAGCAGGCGAATACATTTACAGTGTTTCAGCTTCAAAGCTTTTATTTGATGGATTCTTATCTGTTTACAAGTCTGAAGAGGACAAGGAAGACGGCAATACACTTATCAATGGTGTAAACAAGGACAGCGAGTTAGGTCTTATTCAGGTTCTTCCTGAGCAGCACTTTACTCAGCCACCAGCACATTTTACAGAAGCATCTCTTGTAAAGAACCTTGAAGAGCTTGGAATCGGAAGACCAAGTACATATGCACCAACAATTTCTACATTATTACTTAGAAGATATATCGTAAAAGAACAGAAGAATCTCTATGTAACAGAAATTGGTACAGCTGTTAATAACATGTTAAAGAGTGCATTCCCTACAGTAGTTGATGTTAACTTTACAGCTAACATGGAATCACTTCTTGATTGTGTGGCTGATGGAAGTATCGAGTGGAAGCAGGTTATCAGAAACTTCTATCCTGACCTTGAGATGGCTGTTGAAAAAGCTGAAAAGGAACTTGAAACAGTTAAGATTGAAGATGAAGTTACAGATATCATTTGTGATAAATGTGGCAGAAACATGGTTGTTAAGTACGGACCATCAGGTAAGTTCCTCGGCTGTCCGGGATTCCCAGAGTGTAGAAATACAATGCCATATTTAGAGAAGATCGGTGTTGATTGTCCAAAGTGTGGTAAGGATATCGTTATCAGAAGAACTAAAAAGGGAAGAATTTTCTACGGTTGTGAAGGTTATCCTGAATGTGATTTCTCAAGCTGGCAGAGACCATCCAAGAAGAAGTGTCCTAAGTGTGGAGGACTTATGATTGAGAAGGGTAAGAAGCTTGTTTGTGCAGATATAGAATGTGGTCATGTAGAGGATAATACAGAAGCATAATTTTAAATATAATTTTATCTGAAAAAGATTAAAATTCGTATTTGACTAAATATATTATTTTTTGTTATAATACACCCCGTGTGTATTCACACAAGTTACTATATTTCATGCGAATCAACTCTTATGGTGATTATTTTTAATCAGGGTTCGCAGACGTTTAACCATTATGGAGGTTTTAAAATGAGTGTTACTTCAATGAAACAGTTACTTGAGGCAGGTGTACATTTCGGACATCAGACAAGAAGATGGAATCCTAAAATGGCTCCTTATATCTTCACACAGAGAAATGGTATTCATATCATCGATCTTCAGAAGACAGTAGGCATGGTTGATGATGCTTACAACGAAGTTTCAAGAATTGTTAAAGAAGGCGGTACAATTTTATTCGTTGGTACAAAGAAGCAGGCTCAGGATTCAATCGCGGCTGAAGCAGAGCGTTGTGGAATGTACTATGTAAACGAAAGATGGCTTGGTGGAATGCTTACAAACTTCCGCACAGTTAAGACTCGTATCGAAAGATTAAAGCAGATTGAAAAGATGGAAGAAGAAGGTATCTTCGAAGTTCTTCCTAAGAAAGAAGTATTAAAGTTAAAGAAGGAGCAGGATAAGCTTCAGAAGAACCTTGGTGGTATCAAGGAAATGAAGAAGATTCCAGATGCTATCTTTATTATAGATCCTAAGAAGGAAAGAATCTGTGTACAGGAAGCTCACGCTCTCGGTATTGAACTTATCGGTATTTGTGATACTAACTGTGATCCAGATGAACTTGATTACATCATCCCAGGTAACGATGATGCTATCAGAGCTGTAAAGCTTATTCTTTCAACAATGGCTGATGCTGTTATTGAAGCAAAGCAGGGTACAGAGAACACTGAAGAAGCTGAAGAGGCTGAAGCAGAGGCATAATTTTTTATTATGACACAGTGATTTATCTATATTTGAAGGGAGAATTATAATGGCAGCAATTACAGCTTCTATGGTAAAGGAATTAAGAGAAACAACTGGTGCTGGTATGATGGACTGCAAGAAGGCTCTTGCAGAAGCTGACGGCGACATGACAAGAGCTGTTGAGATCATCAGAGAGAACGGTCAGGCTAAGGTAGAAAAGAAGGCTGGACGTATCGCAGCTGAAGGTCTTGTAACAGCAATCGTTGATGGTGACAATGTTGGTGCTATCGTTGAAGTTAACTCTGAGACAGACTTCGTTGCTAAGAACCAGACATTCCAGGATTTCGTAGCACTTGTTGCTAAGCAGGCACTTACAACTACAGCAGCTGATCTTGATGCTTTCCTTGCTGAAAAGTGGAATGCAGACGAATCTAAGACAGTTCAGGATGAACTTGCTTCTCAGGTTGCTGTTATCGGTGAGAACCTTAAGATCAGAAGATTTGCAAGAGTTGAAGAGAACAACGGTTTTGTTGCTTCATACATCCACATGGGTGGTAAGATTGGTGTTCTTGTTGATATCGAGACAGATGTTGTTAACGATGCAATCAAGGAAATGGGTAAGAACGTAGCTATGCAGGCTGCAGCTCTTAAGCCAGTTTATACATCAAGAGATGAAGTAAGCCCAGAATACATTGCAAAGGAAACAGAAATTCTTACAGCAGCTGCTAAGAATGAAAAGCCAGATGCTAACGAGAAGATCCTTGCAGGTATGGTTCAGGGTAGACTTAACAAGGAACTTAAGGACATCTGCCTCTTAGATCAGACATACATCAAGGCTGAAGACGGAAAGCAGAGCGTTGCTAAGTATGTTGAAGAAGTTGCTAAGGCTAACGGCGCAAACATCAAGGTTAAGAGCTACGTTCGTTTTGAAACAGGCGAAGGTATCGAAAAGAAGAACGAAGATTTCGCAGCTGAAGTTGAAGCACAGATGAATAAGTAATTAATATAAATATTAGTTTTAGTATTTTGTATTTAATATTGCATATTACATTATAGTAAAATGCCGTAAGGTTTTGCCTTACGGCATTTTATTTTTGTCTTTGAAATTTTAAATTTAACCTCACATAATTATGATTTTAAAAGTATTTGCTATTTTTAGGAATGGTTACTATAATTGGCTATGGAATAGGCATATAATAAAGCAAATAAGGTACCAAAATACTGCTTTTTATAGTTCGCATACTTTAAATGTTATTTAATTGTTAAGTAAGCATTACATAATTAGTGTTGTATTATATTTGCCAAATGTATATCATACAATGTAGACGTTATATTGGGTTATTTAAATATCTTACAAATGAGGTGAAATATTTAACATGAAATACGAGTTAAAAAAGAAAAAACGTAGTAAGTTAATATATATTCTTCCAATTTCAATTATTGCTGCATGTATTGTAGTATGTTTGATTGTTATGAATATATTCGGATTTGGTAAATCTGGCGGCGAGCAGAAAGCGGCTGACGCAAAAACTGAAACAACAGAATCTCAGACTGAGAGTGCAACAGAAACAACAACTGTACCACAGAATGAGCATACAAATCCAAAGAATGCAAAGGAAGCTGAGGCATTAGAAGCTTCATCAGAGAACAGAGTTTATCTTACATTTGATGATGGTCCAAGTGCTAATACAGATGAAATTCTTGATATCTTAAAGAAGAATAACATCAAGGCTACATTCTTTATCATTAAGAGGGATGATCCTGAGTCAATCGCAAGAATGAAGAGAATGTATGACGAAGGACACACAGTAGCAATGCATACTGTATCTCATGAGTATCCTCTTGTATATGCAGATTTACCTGCGTATAAGGAAGATGTAGATGGAATTAAGACGTTCATTGATGACACATTAGGAATTGACTGTAAGTTCTACAGATTCCCTGGTGGTTCAAGTAATACTATTTACAAGCATTACGGAATCAGTGATATTCATGAATGTATCGATTATCTTGATTCTCGTGGAATTAAGTACTTCGACTGGAATATCAGTAACAGTGATTCAGAAAATAAGAAGTATTCACCGGCAGAATTAGCTGCAAATGTAGAAGAATACATTGGTGACACAGGTGTTTATAACGTTTTACAGCACGATGCACCTGCTAAGAAGAACACTGTTCAGTCATTACAGATTATTATTGATGATTTAAAGGCAAAGGGATATACATTCTGTCAGATTACAGATAACACAGTTCCTGTTCATCATCATATAAGCTAATTTTCAAAGCATATTGTACGAAGAATGTACAATATGCTTTTTATTTTGCAATAAATGTAAATATTTCATATAATATATAGTTGAATTTGTTAAATATACTTTACGGAGGATATCGTGAAAAGAGTTATCTTAAAACTTAGCGGTGAAGCATTATTTAATCAGGGTACAGGCTATGATGACGAGCTGATTAAAGATATAGCTAAACAGATAAAAGAGCTTTTAAGCCAGGGATTAGATTTAGGTATTGTAATTGGTGGCGGTAACTACTGGAGAGGTAGAACAAGCGAAAATATTACAAGAGGAAAAGCTGACCAGATCGGAATGCTTGCAACTGTTATGAACTGTATTTATGTTTCTGAAATCTTCAGAGCTACAGGAATCAAGACAGAAATATTTACACCATTCCCATATTCAAATATGACAAAGGTATTTTCAATTGATGCAGCAAATGAATTATTTGAATCAGGACATGTTTTATTCTTTGCAGGTGGAACTGGTCATCCATATTTCTCAACAGATACAGCTATTGCTCTCAGAGCAGCTGAGCTATCTGCAGACGGTATTCTTTTGGCAAAGAACATTGATGGAGTATATGATTCTGACCCAATGAAGAATCCGGATGCTAAGAAGTTTGACGTACTTACTCTTGATGATATGGTAAGTAAGCAGCTTCAGGTAATTGACCTTACAGCATCTGTTCTTTGTCAGGAAAATAGTATTCCTTTAATGGTATTTGATTTAAAGGAAGAAAACAGTATTATCAAGGCATTCTTAGATCGTGATTTTACAGGAACTAAGGTTATAGTTGGATAATTAATAATTCGTAATTTATTATTTGGAGGATATTATGATAGAGATAAGTGAAATTGAAGAGAGAATGAACAAGTCAGTTAGTTCTTTAGAGTCAGAATTTGCTACAATCCGTGCAGGTAGAGCTAACCCACATATTCTTGACCGTGTTATGGTTGATTACTATGGTGTAACAACAGCTATTCAGCAGGCTGCAAATATTTCTGTACCAGAAGCAAGAATGATTCAGATTCAGCCATGGGATGCTTCATTAATTAAGGAAATTGAGAAGGCAATCATGATCGCTGACCTCGGTGTAATGCCAACAAACGATGGTAAGGTTATCCGTATCATCTTCCCTGAGCTTACAGAGGACAGAAGAAAGGAACTTGCTAAGGAAGTTAAGAAAAAAGGCGAAGAAGCTAAGGTAGCTATCAGAAATATCAGAAGAGATGCTAACGATAAGGCTAAGAAGCTTAACAAGGATAACGAGATTTCAGATGATGAATTATCAAATATTGAAGCTGACATTCAGAAAGTTACAGATAAGATAACAGCTGAAATTGAAAAGATGATCGATAAGAAGACAGACGAGATCATGACAGTATAATCAGGAGAAATATATGTCAGAAAATATTGATTTATCTACACTTAACATTCCGGAACATGTGGCTATCATCCTTGATGGTAACGGCAGATGGGCTAAGAACAAGCACATGCCAAGAACATATGGCCACACAGTTGGAAGTAAGGTTGTAGAAAGAACTGTTGAGGATGCAAGCGATATCGGTATTAAATATCTAACTGTATACGTTTTCTCAACAGAAAACTGGAAGCGTTCTCAGGATGAAGTCAGCATGCTGTTTTCTCTTATTGAGAGATATCTTCGTTCTTTAATTAAGAAATCAAAGAAAAATAACGTACGATGCAGAGTAATCGGAAGAAGAGACAATATGAGTTCAAGTATGCTTCAGGTTATTGAAAAGCTTGAAGAGGAAACAAAGGACAATACAGGTCTTACATTTACTCTTGCAATTAACTACGGTGGAAGAGATGAGATTACAAGAGCTGTTCAGGGTATTGCTCAGGACGTTAAGGACGGTAAGCTTAACGCTGAGGATATTACTGAGAGCACAATAAGTGATTATCTGGATACATCAGGAATGCCTGATCCTGATTTACTTATCAGAACAGGTGGAGATGAGAGATTATCCAACTACCTTCCATGGCAGTTAACATATACAGAATTTTATTTTACTCCTGTACTCTGGCCGGCATTTACTAAGAATGATCTTATAGATGCTGTAATTAAGTACAACGGAAGAGACAGACGATTCGGGGGAGTAAAATAAATGAAAACAAGAGTAATAAGCGGGGCGGTTTTATTCGGTATTCTCCTTGTAACTCTTACATTTGGCGGATATCCACTTTACATCTTCTGTGGCATTATTTCCATGATCGGACTTTTCGAGTTATACAGAGTTTTCAATATTCATAAAAATCCGGTTTCATATGTTGGCTACGCTGCAGTAGGTATGCTGTATATTCTGTTAAATCCAACTTTTGGATACTATATTCATATTCCTGAAATGTTTGTATATGTAGCAGCATTAATAGCATTGATGACTATCTACGTATTCAGATTTGGTAAGGTTAATGCAAGAGACGTAATGGTCATTTACTTTGGTATTTTCTATGTAGGCCTTATGCTTTCATACATTTACAGAGTAAGAATCGTTGAAGGTGGCGAGTACTTCGTATGGCTTATCTTCATCGGTTCATGGGTAAATGACACATGTGCATACTTCACAGGATATTTCCTCGGTAAGCATAAAATGGCTCCTGAGTTATCTCCTAAGAAGACAGTTGAGGGTGCAATCGGTGGTATTGCAGGTTCAACTATACTTGGATTAATTTATGGAATTATTTTATCTTCAAGAAATGCAATTCCTGTGGAAAATGTAATTCTTATTACAACACTTGCGGGATTAATTGGTGCATTCTGTGCCATCGTAGGTGACCTTGCTGCATCAGCGATAAAAAGAAATCAGAATATTAAAGACTACAGTCAGTTAATTCCGGGACATGGCGGAATTCTTGACAGATTTGATAGTGTAATATTTACAGCTCCTGTTGTTTATTGGACAATAAACTTCATTCTATAATATAATTAAAAGCAAAATGGGAAGAAATATTTCTATTTCAGCCTGTTTTGCTTTTTTTGCTTAATTTAGTTTTTAAATGAGGTAATTCCTATGAAGAATATTGCTATTCTGGGTTCTACAGGTTCTATAGGAACTCAGACTTTAGATATTGTTGACGGCTCAGATGGAGAGTTAAATGTAGTTGCTCTTTCAGCCGGAAGAAACATAAAACTTATTGAAGAACAGACAAGAAAGTACAGACCAGAATTAATCTGTGTTCATAACGAAGATGATGCGGCTGAGCTTGCTGTTCGTCTTAAGGATATAGATGTAAAGATTGTTCACGGCATGGACGGTCTTATAGAAGTGGCATCATATCCTAAATCAGATATGCTTGTAACAGCAATCGTAGGAATGGTGGGATTAAGACCAACTATTGCAGCTATCAAAGCTAAGAAGACAATCTGTCTTGCAAATAAGGAGACTCTCGTTACTGCGGGTCATATTATTATGCCTCTTGCAAAGGAATGCGGCGTAGATATTCTTCCTGTTGACAGTGAACATTCAGCTGTTTTCCAGTGTCTTCAGGGAGAGCAGAGTAAGGAGGTTGAGAAAATCATTTTAACAGCATCAGGCGGACCTTTCAGAGGAATGTCTCTTGATGAATTGAAAAATGTTACTCTAGCACAGGCTCTTAAGCATCCAAACTGGTCAATGGGTAAGAAAATTACAATTGACTCAGCAACTATGGTTAATAAGGGTCTTGAAGTAATCGAGGCAAAATGGTTATTTGGCGTGGAAAGTGACAGAATTGAAGTTGTTGTTCATCCACAGAGCATAATTCATTCTATGGTTGAATTTAAAGATGGTGGAATTAAGGCTCAGCTTGGAACTCCTGATATGAGACTTCCAATCCAATATGCAATTACATATCCGAATAGATTGCCAATTAAAAATTCTAAGAAATTATCATTTAAAGAGTGTTCAAGATTAGACTTTGAAGAGCCTGATATGGAAGCATTTAAGGGATTAAAGCTTGCATTTACTGCTCTTGAAAGAGGCGGTAACTCTGCAGTAATGTATAATGCGTCAAATGAATACCTCGTAGCACAGTTCTTACAAGAAAAGATTTCATTCTTAGATATTTCTAAGTACATTGAATATGCAATGGATAAGGGTACATTTATCGAAAATCCAACTGTTGATGATATTTTAAATACAGAGGCGGAAGTAAATAGAATATTGGAAAGTGAAATTGACCGATGAGTATATTTATAGCTATTATTTTACTCGGACTGATTATTTTATTTCATGAATTTGGACATTTTATAGTTGCAAAGGCAAATGGTGTATGCGTTGTAGAATTTTCCATAGGATTTGGACCAAGACTCTTCTCTTTTAGAAAAGGTGACACGGATTACTGCTTAAAAATACTTCCTTTTGGCGGTTCATGTAGAATGTTAAGTTCTGATGAAGAATTATATGAATTAGATGAAGAACAAAAGGAAAAAAAAGGTCATGAATTTGAAAAGCAGTCCATGAATCTTATACGCAAATATGGAAAAGCGGCTGCATTTGAAACAAAGTCGTTGCCAGCAAGGATTGCTGTAATTGCGGCAGGACCTATCTATAATTTTATTTTGGCTTTCTTTATGTCTGTATTAATGCTTGGATTTATGGGTGTAGATACACCAACTGTTTCGGAAGTGAGTCATGAATCTATAGCTTATGAGTCAGGACTTAGAGAAGGTGATGTTATAACAAATGTAGCAGGTGTTGGAATCGTTTTTGATAGGGAACTTACAAGAGAATTGCAAAAACACACTTCTGATTCATTTGACATTACATACGAAAGAGACGGAGTATCATATACAGCAAAGATTAATCCCATCAAAAAGCAGGATAACATATATAAAATAGGAGCGGCCCTTGGAGAAGATGCTTCCATATCATCAATAGAAGATAATTCTCCAGCTCAAAAAGCCAAATTGAAAGTAAATGATAAAATTATTCAAATTAATAGTGAGAATGTATCTTCATCGAAAGAAGTAATAGAAAAAATCAGATCTTCCGATGGAAAAGAACTTACATTTAAAATTGAACGCGGAGGTCAAATATCGGATATACAAATTATTCCAAACAAAACAGATATCACGACTTATGATATGGGATTTTCAACAAGCGGTGAGCGTATAAAGGTTAATCCCTGGGAGACCATTCTATATGCTTTTAGAGAAGTCTGGTATTGGATAACGACTGTTATTGATTTGCTTGGTAGAATGGTTACCGGCAGATTATCACTTAATAGTTTGTCGGGTCCCGTAGGAACTGTAAGTGCAATAAGTAATGTGATAGATGCAAGTAGCAGTGATGGTGCATTTTTTGTGTTGATGAATGTACTCTATATAGGAATTATGCTATCGGCTAATCTCGGAATTATGAATTTATTACCTATACCGGGGCTTGACGGTGGAAGGTTACTTCTTTATTTAATTGAAGCAATTATGGGGCGTCCTGTTCCGAAAGAAAAAGAAGGTATAATTAATTTTATAGGATTTATATTTATTTTGTTATTAACGGTTATAGTTTTAGTAAAAGATATTATGCGGCTGTTCTGATGAATACCTTGCTAAATCCTTTTTAATAATAGTTTAACTAAAAGATATATGTGTCCGTTCTGATGAATATGTTGCTAAATCTTCCTATAGTAATTTTAGTTTAAGATATATGCAATTTTCTGATAAATATAATGCTAAAAAATATTTACATAGTAGTAACAATAATAATTACTTATATAATTGATTGCATGTTATTTTTTATATATTGAGGAAAAAGTACATTCAATGGGGATTAATAATGAGGATTAATTATTAGGGGTTAATGGATATGGAGAAAAAGTGATTTAGTTTAACATTAGGAGCTTTAGGTGCCGCAGCAATAATAGGAAGTACAGGAATAAATGTATTTGCTAACGACAAGGTATCTGAAAACAATATCAATTATGTATTAAATGATGATGCACAAGAAGCAACCATTGATAAAGAAGAAAAAAATATTATCAATTATAAATCAATTGACGAATCAAAAGCATTATATGAATCGGTTAAAGCTGATTTACAATCTGTAACGGATGAATTTAATTTAATTTCGCCATATGTAAAAGCAACTGACAAAGCAACAATGACTGATGAACAAATAAGAGACAAATATACACAAACATATAATTTAACAAAATCATTTAATTATATAAAGAATAATTTAGATGATATTATGCCTAAGGTGATTCAGAATTCACCGGATACTTTTGATGCCACATATATTAGATCTAAAAAAGAACAGATTATTAGAGGTCTCACCTACCTTCATCGTTATTATAATTTCCCAGTAGGAAATTCAACTGCATTTGAAAAATTATTATTTAATATGCAGGAAATAAATGGACAGAGCGGTGATGCATTAGATTTAGTAATTAACGTTGGTAATAATACAGGAATTTATCTTTTAGGTAATAGAACATCAGAAACATATAAGAATTTTATCGGTATAAGAACAGGCTTAACTACATTATCTGACTTTATTGGTAAAATGTCACAGCTTGATGGTTGTGCATCGGGAAAAGAATTCTTATTAAAAAGAAGTAAAGCAGTATTTTCTGAAAGCGGAAAAAATAGTGATATATTTGAAAAGAGTAAAAGAAGTGTTAATGTAAGCAACTTTCTTCTTCCTTTATTAACTCTTTCGGAAGAAAGCATCTATATTTTAAGCACCGACAACACTACGACGGTTGGATTAACTGCTACATATGGTGACAAAGCAACTACAAAAACCTTAGCTGATGCTAATGCAAAGGAACAGCAGGCATTTTTAGATTCTTTAAAGAGAATTAGCGGAAGAGGAGATGTTCTTGACTCTTATCCAGACGTTCTTGTTATTGATACATTGGCTTCAAAAACAAAACCTAATCAATCAAAGAGAGAAACATGGTCGCCAGAATATGGTCAAGGGACTAATTCCGGTGTTGCGGAATTAATTGTTCCAGGATATTTATATGCTGCTTATAGTATGGTAGGTGCTCAAGCTGCAAAAGGTGAAAATGGTTCAAGTATAAGATATTACATACAAGAAGTATTAAAAGATCAAGATGTAAGTGTTTATACGCATGAACTTACGCATATATTTGATAAAAATGTTTGGATTGGAGCAGGCAGACGTGTTGGCACCGGCAGTGAAACATATGCCAGAGGAATATTTGAAAGTATAAATAATACACAAACACCTACAGAACCATTTGGGCCAGTATTTAGTTTAAATACAGCATATGAACTTGGTGATAATCGTATTCAGAATAAGTCACCGGAGCGTTTTCAATCATCGAATGATGTTGATGAATATATGAAAGGTCTTATGAATGTTGTAAACTCTCTTGATGTAATAGAAGCTCAGGAGATATTAAAGCTTTCAGATGATGACAAAGCAATATTATTTAACAAAGTATCGTTAGAAGGTGATAAATCAACATTTTCTAATATTACTAAAGAGGAAGCGTCCCGTCTTAAAACAATTGATGATTTGGTAGATAATAACATTGTATCCGGCAGATTGGTTCCAAGAGGTAATTCTACAATTGGTACTATTAGTAATGGTGCCAATGGTGAATATTATGTAGTACCATTGTTTGAAGGAATATACGGAGCAGCTATTAATAATAATGGTTATTCAGGTGAAATTCTATTCAGAAGATACGCTTGGGAACTTATGGGTGAAGTAGGTTGGAACGATGGATTTATACCTTGGATTTCCGATAAATATGCTACGGATGCGGAAGCCGTTCAAAATATTGTAAAAAGTGATTATGTTACTTTCAAGAAGAAAATATACAACGAAACCGCTTCTAAGCTAAACAATCTTAAAGCAACTAATAAATACAATGATTATGAAGCTATGAGACAGGCTATAGCCGAAGCGTTACAAAAAGACCTTGCCGGTATGAAACAGGATAAAAATCAGGGAACATATTCTTTGAATATTCGTTCTGTTCGCAATGTTAAAACAAATATTTTCCAAGATTATTTATTAGGAACAAATGATTTCAGAGAATCAATATATAAAGATGAGCCAATTGTTCCAGAAAATAAAACACATATTGTAAATTATGAATGGACCAATGCTCCTTCTACAGAAACAATTCCAGAAAGCGGAAAAACATATAATAATAAAGACAGTGCTATCGCCGCTAAGGATACCAAATATACATCTACATATGAAACAGTAGTTAATGATAAGGTATATAAATTCAGCGGATGGACTGAAAGTATCAAAGATAAAATAATTACATATACGGGATCATGGACAACAACTGATATTATTGATTTAAGTAAGGCTGTTGTAGAAGTAACACCTGCACAGGCTGCATTTACAGGAGGAAGCATTGTTCCTACTGTAAAAGTTACTTATAACAATAATGAGATTGATTCATCAAAATATGTTATTAAATATTTAGATAACAACGACAAAGAGATTTCCTCTGATAAGCTTATTCATGCAGGAACCTATAAAGTAGTTGTATCTCCTAAAGCAGATGATAAGTATTACAAAGGAACAAAACAAGGAACGTTTGAAATTACAAAGAAGACAGATCAGTCTGCACCTGTATTTGGTCCTTCTGAAAAGGGAACCTTTACAGCTGATGGCAATGGAATGATTATATATCATGCTCCTGCAAAGGCTGGCTGTGAATATAAATTAGATGACGGTGCATGGCAAGACAGCAATGTATTTAATAATATTCAAAAAGAAAGTACACTTTCTAATCAGACTATTGATAAAAGTGTCTTATTATCAACGATTGATTCGTTGAAAAGAACTTTCCCTGTAACATTGTTTATTACGTTATTCTTATACAGTTTACTATTAGTTCAATATACATTATCTATGTTAGGAAGAGAATATATTATTATTCCTACATTTCCTAAGTTTAGTAGAATTACTCTAAGTCCTCGTATTGCGAACATCTATATAGTTTTAGTTATTATAGAGTTAATAGTAGGTGTACAAGTAGGAGATAGTTCTAATAATTTTTGGTATGTATTATTGCAAAATACTAATACAATATTAGGACTTGTCTTTGCACTTAATGGTTTATTTACAGCATTTTTCTTTGCTGAATTAAAACAAAATGAAACTAGTATAAAAATAATGTTAGTTATATTGTTTATAATATTTAACCCAATTTTAGAAATGCTTGGGTTTGTAGACAGTGTATTTAAATTAAGAGAAAGTTATATTATCATGAAGAAAGGAAGATAGCGATGAATGCAAAAAGAAAGTATGAATTAATTATTTTAGCAATTTCTCCCGCCTCAAAAACAACTCCTGAGTTGTCAGAATCCATAAAAAACAATTGCGCTACAGAAATTCTCAAAAGTTGTTTTATTTTTCTCTTTTTTATATTTTTAGTACATTTTTCAATTAAATAATCAATATAAATTAAATTTTTTATCACAATATTTACAATATTTGTAACAAATAATTTTTCTTTTTT
>UQXZ01000017.1 GCA_900545225.1 uncultured Eubacteriales bacterium | reverse complement strand
TGGGCGTGTTCGGGACTTACACCCGTTAGAGCGCGCCCATGGCGCGCAAACAAAGAAAAGCCGCTGTCGATTGACAGCAGCCTTTCGGTAAATATTCGTTATGCGTAAATTAAATCGTTTGAAACAATCTCCATAGCGGTGTTGCGGATGTTGTTCATCTTCTGCACCCACAGCATTTGGGTTTCCGCTTTGAGTGCTTCCGTTACACCCTCCTTTTCGGCAAGTTGTTTTACCAGCCGAGAGAACAGCTCCTCTGCTTGCTTGCTTAGGTCAGCAAGGTAATCGTTCAGCTTGTCGCTTATCATCAGGTTTGAGTAGAGTACCTTGCGGTGCTGTTTCAGATACTGCAAGTGTCGCTGTCCCCATATGCCGATAGGTCTGCTCTCCGGCAATCAGATAGTAGTCCCCGACAAGCTCATAACGCAAGCCTATCCGTTCGTCTGTAACGAATTGTTCCATTGTGTGTTCCTTCAAATAAAGATTTTTACTTCAAAATCCATTCCGCTGTCACTAAACAGTGTGCTTTTGAAGTTTTGTCCTTATCTGGTTCTGGTTTCACTCATATATAAATGATACAAATCTATTTTCGCAGCTCTTGTTTATATTACTTTTTATCAGAACTCGTATTATGGAAGCTGATACTATAAATATGATACCTAGAATAACAGATATTGCTAAATATCCAACCGTAAAATAACATTCTCTATCATTAATGTAGTGAGGAGCGGCAGCA
This sequence comes from uncultured Eubacteriales bacterium, assembly GCA_900545225.1. Classification (GTDB taxonomy): domain Bacteria; phylum Bacillota; class Clostridia; order Lachnospirales; family Lachnospiraceae; genus UBA4285. The sequence continues at coordinate 27,993 of UQXZ01000017.1, read as the reverse complement.
AATACAAAGCCAAGCAATAATGCTACAATTATCTCAAATATGTTTATATTATATTTTCTTAATAAAGCAATCATATTTTAGCCTCGGCTTTTTTAAAAAAATCTTTAATTACTTTGCATTTTACGCTGCTTTCTTTTCTCACTAACATCATCTTTAGCTCCTGCCTGTTCCTTATTAATAAATCCAAATATTGCCAATAGCATTGGAAGTGATGCAGCAACCGGAGCAAAATATCTAAAGCAATCATTTACAGGAGATGCTATACATGTAAGTATAAGAAGTTCAACCATAATAACAGGTAAAAGATATATATATTTCTTTTTACGGATTAATATCCAACCTATAAGAACCGTCAGCCATGTATAAATAGCTATTACATCCGTTAAGCTTAAAAATAATGTGTTATCCCACACTGTTGTCCACTGCTGCATAGCTTCTCTCGCATTATCTAAATCCGGATTTTCGTAATGAAGTTCCGGAAATTCTTCTCCAAACATTTCTGAACTTGCCCAGTTCCATATTGTCATTCCAGAATTCATATTACCTGAACCAAAAGGCAGTTTCGGTGTAAAGGAGTAATATCCATATGTAGAAGCAATAATTGCCGCCAAGTAGCTTTCGGGATATTCCAATGCCATTTTAAACCAAGTTTTAACCCATGCTCTCCATTCATCTGATGCAGCATTAAAAGATGTTTTTGCACGCCACTTAATCGGATCTGATACAGTTGGATTATAAGCCTCTCCAAGCCCTTCTATACTCAATACATCATCAATAGCTTTATATTCCTCTTTGGTAAGCTCATCTTTATGTTCCTTAACAGTTCGAGCTGTTACCTGATATGGCAATGACATCATTTCATTCGAAGAAGCTTTTTTTACTCCAAGTCCATTATATACATATTGATTATATCCAAATACGCATACAAACGCTAAGATAATAATTCCAATTTTATATAGCTTAATTTTTTTAACAAGGCAAAAAACAACCATTACTATTGCAACAGGAATTATACAATATATGTAATTATTTCTATACAACGATGCAACAAATACTGCAATTGCGAAATTAACATAATCCATCACTTTATCATCATGATTTTTTATCTTATATATAAGAGTTATAAAGCTAATCACACAATATGTAAATAAAGCTGCTGCAAAAGTATCCTTAAATCCATGTTTAGCATATGCAGCCCATACCGGTGTTATTGCGAAATATATAAGTACCAATCTATAAAATAATTTTCTTATACCAGCCTTACGAAGCATATTTACACCGGCGGCATATATAAATGCCATGATAATGTCTCTAACAAGAACATATAAAAATATCCCAAAATTAGCACTTCCAATCTGTCTGCCAAAAGAATAAAACATTGCGAGAATCGTATTGGCAAACCATGGATGGTGATTTATTTGTTCTATTTTCCCAAAGTACAAAGCAAGTTGCCAATATACATCGTTATCCATACTTGCAGGATAATATATTATTAACCAAGGTATCCAACATAAAAAGATAATAATGGCAGAAGATATAAAAAAATGAGAACTACACCAAGCCCATAATCTATTCCAAAATGAATTCTTTGATGATTCAGTTTTTCGGTCAGATTCCTTACTGGATTCGCATTTTGCACCTTTATTATTGTCTATAGAAGCTTTAAGTAATCGGTATTCAACAAAATACCATACCCAATATGCTGCAAGTAAAAAAGCAACAGTCCAACCTAACATGACAATTATTATCCAAAATGTGTACACACCACCGTAAACATTAGGTAATTTATCCATATGATACATACAAAGGCCAAGAACATTTAATATCCCAAAAACAGGTGCTATGAAAAATATTAATTTACCATATTTAAAGTTATATCTTCCCATATGCTTTAGCGTTTTATATACAACAAAGATTATACAAACACATATAAATGCATGAACGAGCCCATATCCATTGAGAACCTGTGATGTAATAGAAAATGCTCTTGCTATAAAGCCTCCATTTTCTACAGCGGGTGATAATGTTACAGCTTTATATTGAAATAATAAAGCATAAGTAAGCAATAATCCTATAACAATACTTTTTATTCTACTTCGAATTATATTATTGAGCATTTTTAATCTTTACCCCTATTTAGTAAATACCTTTTACTTTCCTCACATCTCATAAGTGACATCTCAAATTCCTGCCTGTTCCTTAATTGTATAGATGCAAGAATCATCCCACTAAATAATGAAAGTAAAGCTGCCAAATAGACAAAACCGCAAACAATAAGTGTAGGAAATTCCGGAACTAATCCCGTTTTTCCGTAAGTTATAAGAACCGGAATAATAAATATAGTGCTTATAATTGCAAGAATTGCCGCAAGAAACGAATAAAATCCCAATGGCCTATAATCTCTATATAACCTTCCAATTGTTTTCAAAACCTTTATTCCATCGCTGAAAGTATTGAGCTTTGATTCACTTCCATTCGGTCTGTCTCTATAATCCACAATAACATTTTCAACATACATATTCTTATCCACAGCATGAATTGACATTTCCGTTTCTATTTCAAATCCCTTTGATAACACAGGAAATGTCTTTACAAAGTTGTAGCTAAAAGCCCTAAAGCCCGTCATAATATCCTTTATGTCGCTTTTAAACATTCTATTTATAGATTTACGAACAATTTCGTTCCCAAAGTTATGAAATGGTCTTTTGTTTTCTTCAAAATAAGTTGAAGATAATCTGTCACCTACTACCATATCCACATTTTTGTTAAGCACAAGCTCTACCATTTCGCGTCCGTGTTCCGCAGGATATGTATCATCACCGTCAATCATAATATAACTTTCGGCATCAATTTCACGAAACATACGTCTGATAACATTACCTTTTCCCTGTTGATATTCATACTTAACAGTAGCACCTGCATTCATTGCTATTTCTGCAGTATTATCAGTAGAATTATTATCATATACATATATCTTTGCTTCAGGCAAAGCGGATTTCCAATCTTCAATTACTTTTTTAATAGTAAGAGATTCATTGTAACATGGTATTAAAACCGCAATTTTATCCAATTATCATTCTCCATTCCATGCAACAAACAAGTTGTTTAGTATAACAGCCGACAAAATAGCTTTTCAATGTATCATATACTACATTATACAAATACCTACCACAAATAAATCATGATAGGCTGTATATCATAAAAAGTCATTTGTAACAAAATAAGTTCCACCCATGTTTAACATGATGTGAAACTTAATTTTACAAGTGACTTATATCGTAAAAATATATATAAATTGTCGTTATTTATCTAAAATTAATTTTGTCAATTCAACGGGTTCTACTCTTTTTCCGTCTTTATATGCTCGCATATTGCCTGATGAAATCTCATCAATGAGAATTACTTCATTGTTATTATATCCGAATTCATACTTGATATCCCAAAGATCAAGACCGTGCTTCTTAAGCTCTGCAGCTACAACTTTTGTAATATTTAAAGTCTGCTCTTTAAGGCTTTCGAACATTTCCGGAGTCATAATTCCAAGAGCAACAAGACCTTCCTTAGTTACAAGAGGATCACCTAATGCATCATTCTTGAATGTACATTCAACATATCCGCCTTCAATCGGTGTACCGTCTTCAATATATTCGCCGTATCTTCTGATAAAGCTACCTGTTGCAACATAACGACAGATAACTTCAAGACCATGTCCGAAAGGTTTAGCAGGAAGAACCTCCATTGTAGCATTGTCTACATCTGCACTAACATAATGTGTCTTAATACCTGCTTCTTTTAATAAGTTGAAGAAGATGATAGATGTTTCAAGGTTAGCCTTACCGATACCGTCAATTGTAAGTCCTACGGCATTTTCACCCGGATCAAATACTCCATCTTTACCTGTAACATCATCTTTAAACTTTAATAAAACGTTACCGTTCTCAAGCTTATAGACATCTTTTGTTTTTCCTTCGTAGATCTTTTCCATTGTATAACTCCCTTACATGAAAATGTATTACTTTAACGCGACTAATTGTAGCATAAACTATATTAAGAAATAAATAAAAAATTGGATTTTTTATTATACATTGCCATTTAAGTCAACAAGCTTTTTATCAACAAGGCTCTGAAGGCTCTTAATGATTCCAAGCTTTGCATGAGGCCATGTTAATCCACCCTGGAAATATGCTGTAAATGGCTCTCTTAAAGGTCCGTCAGCCGATAACTCAATTGATGAACCCTGAACGAATGCACCCGCTGCCATAACAACCTGGCTGTCGTATCCCGGCATATCCCAGGCAATCGGTGTTACAAAGCTGTCGATAGGTGCCGCTGCCTGAATACCTGCGCAGAACGCCAATAACTTCTCAGGACTTCTAAGCTCTACAGCCTGGATAATGTCAGCTCTTACCTCTGTTCCGTTTGGAATTGCCTTAAAGCCTAACTTCTCATATACATTTGCAGCAAATACAGCAGCCTTAAGCGCTGATGCAACTACTGTAGGTGCAAAGAAAAGTCCCTGATAAAATCTGTCATTTACGCTGAGTGTAGCACCAACTTCCTTACCAAGTCCCGGACTTGAAAGTCTGTATGCTGCATTTTCAACACATTCTGCAGTTCCAGCAATATATCCGCCACAAGGTGCAAGTCCGCCGCCCGGATTCTTAATAAGAGAACCAACTACCATATCCGCACCAACATCAGATGGCTCGATAGTTTCAACAAATTCTCCATAGCAGTTATCTACCATGCAGATTACTTCAGGCTTGATTTCCTTAATGAACTTAATTAATTCACCAATCTGAGTAACAGTAAAACTTGGTCTGCTGTCGTATCCCTTTGAACGCTGAATTGTTACAAGCTTTGTCTTTTCATTGATAGCCTTACGGATGTTTTCATAATCAAATGTACCGTCCTCAAGAAGGTCTACCTGTCTGTATGTGATACCATACTCTGCAAGGCTTCCCTTTGATTCTCTGATTCCGATGATTTCATCCATTGTGTCATATGGCTTACCAACTGGAGAAAGTAATTCATCTCCCGGTCTTAAGTTGCCTGCCAGTGCCACATTTAAGGCATGAGTTCCACATGCAATCTGAGGTCTTACAAGAGCATCCTCTGTATGGAAAATATCTGCATATATTCTCTCAAGGTTATCTCTACCCTCGTCATCATATCCATAACCTGTACTTCCGTGTAAATGCATCTCTGCAGTGTTGTTCTTCTGCATTGCATTTAACACCTTCATTTGGTTATATTCTGCAACGGTATCTATGTCTTTAAATCTCTTTTCAAGTCCCGCCAATATTTCGTTACAGAATGACAATACATCCTTGTCTATACCGAAAAGTTCACTGTAATTATTCTGTATTTTCTCTTTTAAAATATCATATGACATTTATATACCCTCACATTTTCTTTTTATTATCTCCATAGCCACCTCTGTAATTTTCTTTTTGTCATAATTCAGAGTGGATATATCGATTTCTTCAAACTCCTTTTCCCTTATAAACCAGGTTACCTGTCTCTTGGCATAATGCCTTGTATCCTGCTTTATAAGTTCTATAGTCCTGTCCTTATCAGTGCATCCGTCGTAGTAATCCACTACTTCCTTATATCCTATGGCCTGAATGGCAGTACAGTTTCTTGGAATGTCATTATCAAGAAGAGATTTTACCTCTTCGAAGAGACCGTCTTCAACCATTTTATCTACTCTCTGGTCAATTCGGTCATATAATCTTGATCTGTCGTCATTTAAAAATATGCATGCCGCATTATATTTATATTCTCTGCTCTCTTCCTGTTTGTTGTGAACAGACATTTTCTCACCAGTGAGATAGTTATACTCGAGAGCTCTGATTACTCTTTTAATATTGTTCTTATGAACTGTATCTGCATAATCCTTATCGATTATGAGAAGTCTGTTGTAGAGTTCATCTCTGCCCTCTTCAGTGGAAGCCTTCTTATCAAAATATTCTCTGAGCAGATAGTCCGTATTCTCTTCTGTGAAATCCACATCCTTTAATACGGCCTGAATGTAAAAACCCGTACCGCCAACCATAATAGGCAGTTTACCACGGCTTAAAATATCATCAATGGCTTCATTGGCCATATTTTTAAAATCATTTACATTAAAGTTAACATCCGGCTCAACGATATCTATTAAATGATGTGGAATTCCTTCCATCTCCTCTTCAGTTACCTTGGCCGTACCCACATCCATGGCCTTATAAATCTGCATGGAGTCGGCACTTACAATTTCACCATTTAACTTCTTAGCCAGTTCAATTCCAAGAGCACTCTTTCCAACAGCTGTAGGACCTGCAATCACCACTATGTTATCTTTTTTATTCATCATAAAATTAAACAATCCTTTTGAATTTCTTTTCAATCTCGTACTTACTCATTGAAATAAGAGTAGGTCTTCCATGTGGGCAGTTATATGGATTTTCCGCTGTCATAAGCTCGTTGATAAGGCTTTCTGCCTCTCTGAAGCTTATGGCATCATTTCCCTTTATGGCAGCCTTACATGACATTGAAGCAAGTTTTTCCATTAAAAGTGTCGGTGTCATATTGCTTCCTGTATCAGAAAGAGAATCAAGCATATCTATAATCATCTGCTTATAGTCCGCCTTTGGAAGAATGGCAGGAACAGACATTACTCTTATACTTGAATGGCCGAATAATTCTATTTCATAGCCTATGCTGTTAAATGCATCAATTATTGTTTCATCTTCTAACATTGATTCAACAACAGGATCCACATTTATGACAAATGGCATAAGAAGTCCCTGACTTGCAACTTCTCTTGAATTAATCTGCTTCATAAGGCGCTCATATAATATTTTCTCGTGAGCCGCATGCTGATCCATAATATAAAATGTATTGTCATGCTCAATAAGCCAGTATGTTTTAAAGAGCTGTCCGATAACTCTTATCGGCTTGCTCTCTTCAACATTTTCTATGGTCTGCTGAATAAAATTCTTTTCCGGGAATTCAGGAAGGTCGTCCTTGCGGAATACAAAACCATCTACATTTTCAGACGCTAATGCTTTCCCTGTTCTTGCTTCATGCTTATGTTCTGCATTCTGAATAAGTTCTCCAAACAGACTGTCAGCTTTCTTCTGATCATTGTCCTTATGGTCATTGCCCAGATTCAAAGTTTTAAGACGTTCGCCGTCTTTATCAAGAGCATATCCTAAGGTATGTTCTCCGATAATTTTCCCAAGATTACCTGTTGCGGGACCTGCAAATGTTGCTGGCTGAGTCCGGTTATTTCCTGCATTTTCTATGTTTAAACCATCCGGCTTAGTTTCAGATGTCACACCTTTCTGTGTGCTGTCCGCCTGAATGTTCATCTGGCTGCTCGGCTGACTTTCGGCTCTGTCTTCCTTCTTACTGTCTATATGGACATTTGGAATAATATTTGACTTTGTAATTGCATTCTTTAATACAGTTGTAATAATACTTGCAATTCTCTCTGAATCTGAAAGTCGTAATTCCTTTTTGGCAGGATGTACATTTACATCGATTAAGGAATTATCTATCTCAAATGAAATGGCAGTAAATGGGAAATTATGAGGCATAATATATCCCTTATAGGCTTCCTCAATGGAATTACCTATTACATCATTTGATATAAGTCGGCCATTTATCCAGTAGTTTTCAAAACTTCTGTTACCTCTGCTGACCATCGGCCTTCCGATATATCCCGTAAAGCTTATTCCATCTTCCTTACAGCTTACTTCAACAATGTTTGTGGCGATTTCCCTGCCATATACCATGTATATAACTTCTTTAAGATCGCCGCTTCCGCTTGTCTGGAGCTTTACCTTACCGTTAACCGTAAGTTTAAATGAAATGTCAGGTCTTACCATAGCCTGTCTCTCTATAAAACCTACTATGTATGAACCCTCTGTTCCTGCATTTTTAAGGAATTTATATCTGGCAGGAGTATTATAAAAAATATCTTCTACCGTAATACTTGTTCCCTCAGACAGACCCATTTCATTTTTCTCATTCTTACCATCAATGATGGAACATGAGATTCCAAGATCATCATAAGCTGTTTTTGTATTCAGAGTTACATTAGCAATAGAGGCGATACTTGACATAGCCTCGCCTCTGAATCCCAAACTATGAATATCAAACAGATCTTCCGCACGCATAAGCTTACTTGTGGCATGTCTTTTAAATACATTGTCTATGTCATCTCTGCTAATGCCGCTGCCGTTATCTGTTACACGGATAAGCTTCTTCCCACCGTCCTGAATTTCAACACTTATGGATGTAGCTCCCGCATCAATTGAATTCTCAACCAATTCCTTTACAACAGAGAGAGGTCTCTCAACCACCTCCCCCGCTGCTATCTTATTAATTGTATCCGAATCTAAAATATGTATAGACATATTGCACCTATACCTTTCTGTAAAACCCCTACGGATAAAACATCTGCAGGGGTATACATATGGACAGTTACGTCTTAAATTAAATCTTTAACGCTTTCCTGAAGATCCATAAGCTTCTTTAACGCATCAAGTGGAGTTAAATGATTAATATCAATGCTTTTTATATCTTCAATAAGCTTCTGATATTCTTCCGGAATGTGATAAACATTTGTACTTTCCGCAACAGCATCATTTTCAGTGTCATTGTCAAAAAATGACAGCTGATTTCTGTTTTTAATATTATTTTCTAAGGATTTATCTCTAGTATAAATAAATCTTTCATCTTTCGAATATTCTGCAAGTAAGATTTTAGCGCGTTCAATAACAAGCTTTGGTACACCTGCAAGTTTTGCTACGTGAATACCATAGCTCTTATCCGCTCCACCACTTACTATCTTTCTTAAGAATACAATATCTTCGCCATTTTCCTTTACGGCAATACTTAAATTCTTAAGACATGGAATATCATCTTCAAGTTCTACAAGCTCATGGTAATGAGTTGCAAATAATGTCTTTGCACCACATCTCTTTTCATCAGTAATATATTCCACAACTGCTCTTGCAATGGAAAGTCCGTCAAGAGTTCCCGTTCCTCGTCCTATTTCATCAAGGATAAGAAGACTCTTCTTAGTGGCATTATTTAAAATGCCGGCCACTTCACTCATTTCCACCATAAATGTTGATTTACCTGATGATAAATCGTCACTTGCACCAACTCTTGTAAATATTCTGTCTACCACGCAGATATTTGCAGATGAAGCCGGAACGAAACAACCCATATGAGCCATCAGTGTTATAAGTGCAGTCTGTCTCATATATGTGGACTTACCTGACATGTTAGGGCCTGTAATAAGTGCAATCCTCTCGTTTGAATTGTTAAGTTCAGTATCATTTGCAACAAATGTATTTTCCTGAACCATTTTCTCAATAACAGGATGTCGGCCATTCTTAATTACAAGATCACCGCCTGCATTTATTCGAGGTCTTACATATGCATTCTGGCTTGATACTTTGGCAAGACCTGTATATACATCAAGTCTTGCAATTCCATATGATATTTTCTGTAATCGCTCAGCTTCTCCTGCTATCTTTTCTCTTACGGCGATAAATGTCTCGTATTCAAGACCTGACATTTTCTCCTGCGCACCGAGAATCATATCCTCAAGTTTCTTTAACTCAGGAGTTATGTATCTTTCCGCGTTTGTAAGAGTCTGCTTTCTTATCCACTCTTCAGGAACTTTATCCTTATAGGAATTAGTAACCTCAAGATAATATCCAAATACCTTATTGTATTTTATTCTGAGATTTTTAATTCCTGTCTTTTCTCTTTCTTCGCTTTCAAGCTTACTGAGCCACTCTGTTCCATTTGTCTTGGCACTTCTGTACTCATCTATTTCCTGAGAAAATCCATCCTTGATTATTCCGCCGTCTCTTATTACAAGAGGAGGATCATCCACAATGGCATTTTCAATGAGGGCCTTAACATCAGAGCAGTCACATAAGCTGTTAAAGCATTCCAGAATCAGAGCATCATTATATCCTGAAATAACCTGCTTAATGGCCGGTATAAGGCTTAGTGATCTCTTAAAGCTTACAAGGTCCTTTGGCATGGCACTTCCAGTACAGATTTTTCCAAGAAGTCTCTCAATGTCATAAACCTGACCGAGATATTCCCTGAGTTCTTCTCTGTCTATAGGATTTTTAACAAATGCCTCTACCGCATCAAGTCTTTCATTGATACCTCTTACACTGCATAAAGGCTGCTCAATCATACTTCTGAGAAGTCTCTTACCCATTGCAGTACTGCTTTTATCAAGTACTCCGAGAAGTGAACCTCTTCTTGATTTATCATTGATTGTTTCAACAAGCTCAAGGTTTCTGCATGTTGAAGAATCAATAATCATATACTGCTTTGGATCATATGGAATAATATCCAGAATATGCTTAGATGCATTTTTCTGAGTTTCATCTATGTAACGGAGTACTGCACCTGCTGATATTAAGCCTATTGAGAGATTTTTAAAGAGGGCATCATCCCTGTCTCTGCCTGTATGAGCCTTTAATGTTTCATATGCGAACTCGTTGTCAAAATATGAATTATCAAGAGTTGAAACTGCAATATTTAACTTAATTGACAGCTCTCTGATATCTGCACCACTCATAAGGAAATATTCATTTGTTACAAGCTCTGCAGGAACTATTCTGTTAATTTCATCCATTAAAACAGATACTTCCTTAACCTCTGTAACAAAGAATTCACCTGTAGTGTAATCCACATATGATATTCCGAACTTATCGCCTAAATATGCTATACACATGAGATAGTTGTTCTTACTCTCATCAAGTACGGCAGTGTCATCAAGAGTACCAGGTGTAATAATCTTTATTACATCTCTCTTAACAATATCCTTAGTCTTTTTCGGATCTTCCAGCTGTTCACAAATGGCAACCTTGTGTCCGTTCTTAACAAGTCTTGAAATGTATCCGTCTGCAGAATGAAAAGGAACGCCACACATTGGCGCTCTTTCCTCTAAACCGCAGTCTCTTCCCGTAAGTGTTAATTCCAATTCCTTTGATACGGTTACTGCGTCATCAAAAAACATTTCATAGAAGTCACCGAGTCTGTAGAACAATATACAGTCTTTATATTTCTCTTTTGTATCAACATAATGTTGCATCATTGGAGATAACATAACATCCTCCGGTTATACAATCGTTCCAAAATAGTAGAATCCCTTAGATTCATCTATATGTACATCTATTATTTTACCTATTAAATCCTCGTCACCCTTAAAGTGAACAAGCATGTTGTTGCTGAGTCTTCCGGATAAATATCCCTCAAGCTTCTCATTTTTACCTTCCACAAGAGCATCCATAGTCTTTCCTGCAAGGTCATCATTACATCCTGAGCTTTCCTTTACAGTTTCAAGAAGTCTGTTAAATCTCTCAGTCATAACTTCTTCAGATACCTGATCCTCAAATGTAGCTGCAGGAGTACCTGTTCTCTTTGAATACTGGAATGTAAATGCTGAAGAATATCCGATTTCTTTTACAAGGCTCAATGTATCTTCAAAGTCTTCCTCTGTTTCACCAGGGAATCCCACAATAAGGTCTGTAGTAATGGAAATATCAGGCATAGCTGTTTTAATCTTATCAACTAATGCAAGATAGTCTTCTCTTGTGTAATTTCTATTCATTTTCTTAAGAATATTACTGCTTCCTGACTGGGCAGGCAGATGAATGTGTCTGCAGATTTTCTTTGAATTTGCCATTACTTCAATAACTTCATCACTGAGATCCTTAGGATGAGGAGTCATAAATCTGATTCTCTGTAATCCATCAATCTTTTCAATCTCACGAAGAAGTGATGCAAATGTAACATTTCCATCTAATCCCTTGCCGTATGAGTTAACATTCTGACCTAAGAGACATACTTCAACAACACCTGTTTCAGTAAGTCGCTTTATTTCGTCAACGATGTCCTCTACCGGTCTGCTCTTCTCTCGTCCTCTTACATATGGAACTATACAGTATGTACAGAAATTGTCACATCCGTACATAATGTTAACTCCTGACTTGAAGCTGTACTTTCTCTCTGTAGGGAGTAATTCAACAAATTCCTTGCTCTCTTCCCATACGTCAATAATGCTGTTGCCTGATGTAATGCGGGCATATAAAAGTTCTGCAAGCTTATATACATTAAATGTACCAAAAATAAGATCTACAAATTTATATGATTCCTTGAGTTTCTCAACAATGTGAGGCTCCTGACCCATACATCCGCAGAGACCGATAATCATTTCCTTATTTTTCTTCTTTATTGTATTTAAATAACCAAGTCTTCCGAATACTCTTGTATCTGCATTTTCACGAACTGTACATGTGTTATAAAGTACAACATCAGCCTTTTCTGACTCAGTTAATTCATAACCTGCCGCCTTTAAGATCCCCTTTAATTTCTCAGAATCTCTTTCATTCATCTGACAGCCAAATGTAACAACACAGGCAGTCATTGGTCTGCCTTTTTCCTCTGACTGCTTCTGTACTATTTCTTTTAACTTTTCTATGCATTCTTCCTGAATTTCCAGAACATTATCTATTCCGTTACTCATTTTCTTATCTGTCCATTTCCGTAAATAATATATTTATATGATGTAAGCTGTTCAAGTCCCATAGGGCCTCTTGCGTGCATCTTCTGTGTACTGATCCCAATTTCAGCACCGAAACCAAATTCCATACCATCACTGAATCTTGTAGATGCATTTACATATACGCAAGCAGCATCTATCTCATTTAAGAATCTCTGTGAATTTGAATAATTTTCAGTAACTATACACTCTGAATGACCTGTCGTATATCTGTTGATATGGTCAATTGCAACATCAAGATCATCCACAACCTTAATAGAAATAATATAGTCTAAATATTCTGTTCCCCAGTCTTCTGCTGTGGCAGGTACTATTCTCTCATCAATGCTTCTTGCAGTTTCATCACCGCGCATTTCTACAGGGTGCTTAACAAGTCTGTCAGCAAGAGCCGGGAGAAGCTTTTCTGCAATATTCTTATGTACAACAAGAGATTCTGCAGCGTTACATACACCGATTCTCTGTGTCTTTGCATTTTCAATAATGTCGATTGCCATGTCAATATCTGCAGACTCATCAACAAATATGTGGCAGTTTCCTGTACCTGTCTCAATTACAGGAACAGTTGCATTCTTAACTACGAAATTAATAAGTCTGCCGCTGCCTCTTGGAATAATCAGATCAATATAATCAGTAAGGTTAAGCATTTCAGTTACATATTTTCTGTCTGTATCACTGATGAACTGAAGTACGTCATCATCGAAACCATGCTTTGAAAGTGCAGTCTTAATTGTTTCAACAATTGCTGTGTTAGAGTGAATACAGTCTGAACCTCCACGTAAAATGCAGGCATTTCCTGATTTGAAGCATATTGCAAATGCATCTGATGTAACATTTGGTCTTGACTCATAAATCATACCAACAACACCGATTGGCACTCTCATCTGTCCAATCTTAATTCCGTTTGGTCTCTCCCACATATGAATAACTTCACCGATAGGATCATCTAAAGATGCAACCTGTCTTACGCCCTCAGCCAGGCCTTCAATTCTCTCAGGAGTAAGTGTTAATCTGTCAAGCATGGCCTTAGACATGCCGTTATTAATACCATTTTCCACATCCATCATATTAGCCGCGAGAATGCTGTTGGAAGACTGTACAATGGCGTCAGCCACAATGTGTAAAGCTCTGTTCTTTTCGCTGCTTCTCATCTTAGCAAGTTTTCTTGAAACATTTTTGGCCTTTTCGCCGAGTTCAACCACACTTATCATATATTCCCTTTCTTTGTTATAAATCAATCTGATTATCTGGATATAACACCATCATTTGAAAATATTGCGTCTATCTTAAAGTCATGCTCTTCTGTCGGAACTTCATCAACAATCTGATAGCCATGACAGTACCCCGCCTTGTAAATATTCATGTCCTTTGTCTGGGCAAAGAATCTGTCATAGAAACCTCCGCCGTATCCGATTCTGTAGAGATTCTTTCCAAATACCACTCCCGGAACAAGCATAAATCCGTCTTCACATACATCAGGAAGATCATCTGAAGGTTCTAAAATGCCATAATTACTTTTAATAAGCTCATTTAAGTCTTTAACTTCCTTAAAGACCATACCTCTGTCTGTCACTCTTGGAAGAAGGAGTCTTTTGCCATTCTCCAGTGCATTATTAATTATAATAGATGTATCAATCTCTCTTCCAAATGAAACAAATGCATAAACAACATCTGCTGATTTATATTCCTCACAGTCTTTAATTATTCTATCGGATGCAACTCTGGAGTGTGCTTTTAAGTCTTCTTCACTTAACTCATCATGCAGCTTATTTACCTGTTTTCTCAGATTCTTCTTCAGTTCTTTTAAGTTCTCCATCACGTTCCTCCTCTAAAAGGATCAGAAGCTCATCACTATTCTGTATATAGTCAAAAAATCGTCTGTTCTCCATCAATATACGTTTGTCGTCTTCATATATTCCCGGATATCTGTAAACAGTAACCATTTCAGTATATTTCTGCCAGAAGAATTTTCTTACATATTCATTCATTACGATAAATGTATCATCGATATATAAGACCTCATCACCTTTTTTTAATTCCATAAGTTCACTCTGGGTTCCGAGGTTTACTATCTTATATTCGCCATTGGCATTAGTAATAACGATTGGTTCTCCGCCTACCAGGAAGATTTTTTCTATTCTGGATTTTTCATTAATATTATAATTTATTCGTATACGCTTGGAGTTGGACTCGCTGTCATATACAATAACCTGCTCACTCTCATCTTCTGCATTTACTTTCATATAGTAAATATATTTACCGGATACACCGAGATTAGTAATGTAAGTGTCATCTGTGGACTGCTCAATGGAATTATATAAATCCGTTCCGATATTTACAGATATTTCCGAAATAAATTTATTAATAAGTATTGTTCCGATATATGTGACAGGTGAATAGTCACTACCAATCTGAATGGCACAGTTATTCCCATGATATGAAATAATCTTCTCAATTCCATATGTGGAAAGAACATCAATATCAACGCCTATGGGTTTATCCAGAAGCTGTCTGTAAATGCACAATTCATATGGTTTTTCTTCATCAAATGTCTTTTCCTGAATAAGGATATTATTTTCATCCAGAACAAATGCCTTAATTCTTCCGTCAGCCTTTTGTATATCCAGATTATATTCCGCAATAATTCTGTTGGAATCATCTAAATAGTTATAGCTGTAAAAATATATAAGAAATCTGTTATAGCCGATATTTACTGCATTTGTATAAACGATATAGTCTCTGTCTTTTTTGGCATATTCTATATCTGCAATATCAAGCTTTGGAATCTCCACTGCAACATCAATTTTGTAGTTCTTTTTGTAATCATATACATACATTCTGTATTCAGAAAATCCCGCAAATGAATCTTCTTCATAATTGATAACCTGAAGTGTCATATCGTTGATTCTTTCGCATTTATCGGAATTTAAATTTCTAATAACTACTATATCCAATTATTTACAGTCCTTTGATACAAATAATGTGCCGATTTTCTCACCCTCAATAAGCTTTCTTATATTGTAAGGGTTTTCTCCATTAAGAATAACAACATCTATACCTTCAGCTGTTGCAAGTTTTGCAGCTTCAAGCTTAGTTGCCATTCCGCCTGTACCTACGCCGCCTTCTTCAGTTCCCTTTGCCATGCTGTCAAGTTCTTCTGTAAACCTGTCTATTTCATACATAAGCTCTGCATCAGGATTCTTTCTTGGATCGTCAGTATACATACCGTCAATATCTGACAAAATAATAAGAAGATCAGCATCTACAAGCTTTGCAACAATGGCTGATAATCTGTCATTATCACCAAATGTATGTACATACTTAATTTCCTCTGTGGAAATAGAGTCATTTTCATTAACTACAGGAATTGCTCCAAGTTTGAAAAGCTCATTAAATGTATTGAGGGCATTAACTCTTGATTCCTCATCCGCTAAAATAATTTCAGTAAGAAGAACCTGTGCAGTATTAATACTGTACTCAGCAAAAAATCTCTGATAATGTGCAATAAGCTTTGCCTGACCGATTGCTGCGCAAGCCTGCTTAAAGCTTAAAGTATTACTGTTATTATTTGTTGTAAGTGAGTTTCTGCCTGTTGAAATGGCGCCTGATGAAACGAGACATACGTCATTTCCTGCATTTCTTAAATCTGCCAGGATTCTGGCCAGTTTCTCTACCTTACCAATGTTAAGTAATCCAGTATCGGCATACATAAGAGATGATGAACCGATCTTAACTACTATTCTTTTTTTATCTTTTAATCTTGCTCTTACATCCGACATATATTTCTCCTTATGGCAAAAGATTATTGTAAACGATTATAGCATAATATATTAATTTTTATTAAATGTATTAACAAGGTACATATCCGCATCTAACCTTGCAACGGCCACTCCGTCAATTAAAAAGAAACCATTTTCAATATCTGAAAATTCAATAACAGATGATACATCTTCCTCTTCTTCATCCATCTGATAATCCTCAAATATCTTAACGTTTTTAGCCTCTATGTTGAAGTTGTCCACATATCCGCAAAAATCAAACTGCGGAATGGTAACAAATATTTTTCTTCTGACTGTACAGCCTCTGTCCTTGTAAAAGGTAATATTTAACTTAAGGTTATCCATTGTCGGATAGTTATACTTCAGTTTCATATATCCATTTTCAAAGCCCAGATGGATTATGGCATCCAGTGATGATGATAATGAATCATTTGCAAGCTTAATTCTGTCATTCTCCGCCTGCTCTACCATAGGCTTAATGTCTCCCATGGCCATTTCTATATCATTATATAATTTCACCCTGTCAGGAGTATTGATTTCCCTGCTGCTTATGGCAAATTTTGCCTGAAGGTAAAAGAAATATGCAAAGGTTAAATCAATATCCGCAGTACCGATACCAAATCTTGCAATATTGCCCATTCTGTAGGCAATATCCGCAAAATCCTCGCTGATATTATTGTTTGTTACATCATGAAGAAGCTCAATATAAATTCTCTTTAATACACTTGTTCCAAGGATTTCATCCTGCCAGACTCCCTGACCATTACAGTACATATCAGATAATCTGAATGTGGATTCAGGTAACATTGCATCCGCACCTATGGAAAAGCATTTAAAGGCCTTGTCGTAATCCGGCACACCGCCGTTACATTTTCCGAAATAGTAAATACAGCCAAGCATTTCTGCATATACAGGCTCCGGCGCCTTCTCCATAAGTTTCTCGAGGCACTGCTCGGCCACATGGTAATCAGTTCCATATATAGGATTGCCCTTGTTGTAGCAGGCAAATGCCTTATATCTCAATGTGTACACATCATTTTCAAGACATCTCTCATCAATATATATTTTTAATTTCTTCTTGATATCTCCGTCGGCTTTATCTATTCTTCCGGTCTCAAGCCAGTACATAAGAAAGAAACTCTTCTGAAATGTAGTAAATTCCTTCTCTAATATAGGTTTATCTTTATTCTCAATGTAAATGCTTATCTCATTTACCACATCATCAAGTTTAAAAATATCTGTTTTATCAATGAAAATCTGGGACATTATAAAAATACAGTCCGAAACGACGTGCTTATCCTCCGGAAAGTCTGTTACATCGTCATTAATGCTTACCTGAAAGATTTTATCCAGTCCCACAAAGTTATATAAATTGTTATATATTTTCACAAACCAGTTCTCTTTAAATGAATCCAAATCTTCATTTTTTAAAATATGATTGTGGATTGCCATATCTATATCGTCAGTTGTAATGATATAGTCCTCATCAAAAATGGCATATGCATATGGCTTTCCATGCATAAGCTCATCGTATGATATTTCGTATCTGCAGAATGATCTTAAATCATCTTTATTGATAACAACCGGTTCAACATATTCCAGCTTATCTTCTTTAAATGTATATAATTCCCCATCCTTCTCATCCAAAAGGACAATTTTTATATACTCTCCTATAATGTTTCGTATCACACCGGTCTTTTCAGTTTTCTTGACAGAAACCTTTACAACGTCTCCTATATTAAACTTTTTCATGTTTACCTTCCGCACAATATTAATAGTTTCTATTCTACCATATTATTTATGATGTGAATAAAATTTATGGTTACTTTTACATAGTAAAAATGATATTATTTTAACTAATATGCTTACTTTTGATGCAATAAATTTGATCTTATAAATATTCAAGAGGTATCTATAATGAAAATAGGTGTTGTTGACGTAGGCGGCGGTCTCAGAGGTATTTATGCCGCCGGAATATTTGACTATTGTTTAGATAATGACATTAATTTTGACACTTGTATCGGAGTTTCTGCAGGAAGCGCAAATGTAGCTTCATATGTTGCCAAGCAGAGAGGAAGAAACTACAAGTTCTACGCAGAGTACTCATTCAGAAGATCATATATGAGTCTTACTAACTTTATCTTTAAAAGATCATATATCGATCTCGAATACATTTACGGAAAGATGAGTAATACCGGCGGTGAATACCCTATCGATTACGAAAATCTTATGTCCAATCCGGCTGAAATGATCGTTGTCGGTACAAGAGCACGTACAGGTAAGCCTATGTACTTTGACAAGTCAGATATGTCAAAGGATCATTACGAGATTTTCATGGCTTCATCAGCAATTCCTTATGTATGTAAGCCTCATGCAGTACACGGTTTATATTACTTTGACGGTGCATTAGGTGACCCTGTTCCTATCAAAAAGGCTTTTGAGCATGGATGCGATAAGGTTGTTGTAATTCTTACAAAGCCAATAAGCGCATGTGAAGATGTTTCTGAGCAGGATATGAAACTTGCCAAAAAGATTGAAAAGAAGTTTCCTCAGGCTGCTGCAAGCTTAAGAACTAAGGCAAGAAGATATAAGGAAGGCGTTGAATATGCCCTTAAATGCCAGGAAGAAGGCACTGCTTTAGTTGTATACCCTGATGATACATGTGGCGTAGACACTGTAAAACGTAATAAAGAAAACTTCGACAGATTCTACAAAAAGGGATACGAAGACGCAAAAATTATTAAGGATTTCGTTAAACAGTAATCCTGACAAGCCATGAGCCGGCATTGATTTATAAAGCCATATACTTTCTAAGTTTTTACTTTTTGAGTCTTTAGCTTTATAAAGTCATAATTTTTAATTAAAAAAGCTGTAAGTATTGAGATTTCAATACTTACAGCTTTTATTGTATGAAATGGTTAGGAATAATTTAGAATTATAAGTTCTCTAATACATCTAAGATGTGCTGGTATTCAACGATTTTTTCCTTTAATACGTCCTTAGTAGCCTGGATCTTTGCAAGCTCCTTCTCTTCGCTCTTATCGTTAAGACCGATACCACTTAAGAGGTGGTGAGCACCTTCAGGTGTAGCTTTCATTTCCTCAAATGTCTTGTTACCATTCTTCTTTGTATCTTCTGAGAATGCCTTAAGACCTGCACGTACCTCTTCAAGAGCTTCTTCGTCATAACCTAAGAATGTAAGCTCTGAAATGATGTCAGCGATGAACTGAAGCTTTCCGTACTTATCAACATTGCTTTCTGCAACACTTGCGCCGATTACGTCTGCCCAATCCTGGAATGCCATAGCATCTGATACAGGAACGATGTTCTTCTCAAGAAGCTCCTTAGCGAAAATTCCTGCGTTCTCATCGATCTGGTCAAATGTTACATTTTCAAATTCATCATTCTTACCGAAGTTTCTGATGTTACCTGTGTAGTAATGAACCTTGTTCTCACCTGTTCCGTTATCCTTGTGGCAAACACCGATCATAACGCTGTCGTTATCGTCTGCAACTTCCATTTCCTTAAGTCTTGCAAGAGCATTTGTTAACTCTTCCTTCTCTTCTGTTGGTGCATTGTCACTAAGAACTGCGTTAACTACTTCTTCTATTTCTAATTCGTTTAAAATATCCTGAACTGTCTTACTCATTATTAAGAACCCCTTTGTATTATCGTACTATTTAATATGGTCTTTTCTTAACGACCTGTATGTAATTATATTAGTAATGATTATCAGTCTTTACAATACACACTTATAATAGATTGTATATTGTATTGCATGCAATTTAATTGAATAATACATTTTATAAAAGACAAAAAAATAAGTCCATTGACAAGACCGCACATCAAATCAAAGGACCTATATAAAGTACACCGTCAGGGGCTCGAACCCTGGACACCCTGATTAAGAGTCAGGTGCTCTACCAACTGAGCTAACGGTGCTTATTTCCTTGCCGTCTTTGTCAACGACAAGGGTTATTATATACAAGCCGCAAAAATAATGCAACTGTTTTTTTAAATATTTTTAATATTTTTTTATATGCAATTAAATACCCTTCCGAAACCCCCAGAAATAGCCTTTTGGGGGTTATATTAATGGTACATTCCATGAATGGGAAATTACTTAATCCATGTTTACAGCTATTACTTTTCCAAGACAGAAGGAATAAATATATTTTTCAGTTACCTTTTTCTCAGTAACCTGCTCCAGCGCCTTTGAATAATAATAAATCTGTTCACTATACCTGTCCACAAGTATATCTTCTGGATTTTTATTACGTCGTACATTGTCTGTTTTAAAATCAATTAAAACAATATGATCTTCATATTCAATATACATATCGATGGCCCCCTGCACTATAAGGATGTCATCCCCATCTTCCTTAGGAATACCTATCATGAATTCCTGCTCTCTGTGAAGAACATTCTTATTTTGGGCATCGGCTATCACTTTTCCGAATTCACTACTTACAAGTGTAAGAATATCTCTCTTATAAATGCTCTGTGCAGCTTCTTTTGTAAGGAGACCCTCTGCTTCCATAGCAACAATCTGGGAATCAATATCTTCCAGTGTAGATGCATTGTTAAAGTCCAGGCACTCCATTACCTTGTGATATGCAGTACCTCTGCTTGCGGATGTGTTCTGAGTTTTTCTGTTGTACTTTGATACATGGTTGGAATTTGCAATGTCTGAAGTCAAAGCTTTACCTACCACATCTTCATCTACTGCAGTAGCTTCATTACCATCATCACTTCTGTCCTTATAAATATTGAAATACTCATCAAATTCATAATCTGACAGATTAATATTTCCACTCATCAATTCTGATACGGAAATCTTTGGTCTGTTATGGGTTTCATCCTCATACGCATATGGAATCCGGGCAAGTCTTTCACATTTTTTAGTTTTATCCCCATCAACATTGTCTATAGTAATATGCGCATCCGGATTTGACAGAATATTGCTATCCCATACTTCTTTCAGTTTAAAATAGTCACTGTTATTTCTATTTAAAACCGCCGGCATAACCATGTCGAAATATGAGTTCAGACTGTCACATCTCATATATGAAAGTTTTTCATTACCTTCCAGAGCTTCGGATTTGTACTTTTCCATCTTATCTTCATCTACACAACCCACAAGATATAGTTTTTCCCTTGCTCTTGTCATGGCAACATAGAGAAGCCGCATTTCCTCTGATATAAGATCTTTCTTAACCTTTTTCTTAATGGACTCTTTAATTACAGTTCTATATTTAACTCTTGTGTCTTTATCAACAACGTCAAGGCCTATGGCATCATCTGCGACAATGACCTTACTTCTGTTGTCAGTCATGTTAAACATTCCTGTCATATTTACAAGAAATACAACAGGGAACTCAAGTCCCTTAGATTTGTGAATAGTCATAAATCTTACAACATCATCATTTTCATCTATTACACTTCCTGAACCAATCTCTATATCATCCTTTATAATTTTCTCGATATATTTTAAGAACTGGAACAGACTGTTATAGTTTGACTTTTCAAATGACAACGCATTACTAAGCAAGAAGTTTATATTGGCAATTCTTATTTCAGGAGATTCCAGATTACTTATAAAATCAAAATATCCCGTGCTGTAAATAATATTCCAGATAAGATCATGAACACCGTCAGTAAGAAGCATTTTTCTGTACTTTTCCACTCTCTTAAGAAATGTTCTTATCTTTTCCTGAATGGCTGTATCCGGGCTATCTGTGTTTTTCTGAGCACCAGTATCCACTTCCATGTCTTTCTGAATGGACACATCTTCTTCCACACCTTCCTGAATATGTGGGCCTTCATACTCCCCAATGTAATTAAGAAGAGATTCGTATAAACCAAGTTCCGGTGAAAATGATTTTATAATTGCTGCTTCAGTCTGTGTAAATCCGCCAAAATAACCTGTCATGGCACCCATAAGAGGAATATCCTGATGAGGATTATCTATAACTGATAAAAGAGAAATAACCGGCTTAATCTCATATGTATCAAGAAAGCTTACTGAACTTTCCGCATATACTGATATACCCTCGTTCATCAGTATTTCCACATACTGTCTTGCTCTCGTATTATTTCTTGCAAGCAGAACAATATCCCTGTATTTTATCGGTCTGTATCTGCCCTCATCCTTGTCATAAACTAATGTATTGGAATCCATTAATTTTTTAATTTTATTGGCAATAAACAAAGCTTCTTTACGAATACTTTTCACACCGTTTTTTGCATACAGAATCGGATAGATCTCACATATGCCATTTTCACCGGCAAATGTCTCTCCCGGTACATTTTCATTTTCAGGAAATGATGCACTGCATACAAGCTCATCTCTTGCTGTATAATCCATGGAATTATATTCCCTGTTAAAGAGTGCTTTAAAGCAGGCATTTGTGCTGTCAACAACTCCCTGTCGGCTTCGGAAGTTATTCTGTAAAAGAACTGTTTCGCCGATGGATTCTTCATCATATTCCTTAAATTCTGATGAAAGATCACAATTGCTCTCTATACTGCACTTTGAAAGATCAAATGAGTCGTAAAATCCCATAAATATATCCGGCTTGGCACTTCTGAATCCGTATATACTCTGCTTTACATCTCCTACGATATATCTGTTACCGCTGCCATCCTTTGAAATAACACTGAGTATGGTCTCCTGAATATCATTACTGTCCTGATATTCATCCACCATAATTTCGTTATATTTTTCCTTAAGTGCAATGGCAATCTCACTTGGTTCACTTGTTCCGTGCTTTGCAAGTACTTCAAGAGCCAGATGTTCCATATCACTAAATGTAACAAGTTTCTTTCTCTTCTTTTCCTTATCTATTTTTTCGGAATATCTTTTAACCATGTTAAGAAGACTGTTTGTTACATTTATCTCGATATCTCTTATATTTTCACAAGCTTCATCCTTTAACTGCATTAAGAACTTATCTGACAATAGTTCCTTAATACTGTCTCGGATATCTTTATACTTATCCTTTGCTTCAGCCTCATAATCTTCCAGATTGCGCAGACTTGGAAATCTCTTAAATTCTATATTGTTAAGGATAAACTGAAGGCTTAGGTTAACATCCTCTGTCTCAAGGAAGCTATTAATCACGGACAGTTCTTCATATGCGAATGATTTAAGATCATTTAACTTTTCAGTTTCAGGCATTCGCTGTAAAAGGTTAACGGCTTCCTGATATCCGTTACTTACCTTTTTCTTGATATCATCAATATATGACTGTAAATGTACCTCATCAACATTGTCGTCTTCAGATCTGTATAAGCTCTCCAGCCATTCCTTAGGCCATGGCTTGGAAAGACCTGCCGTGTAGATTTTATCTAAAATGTCTTTAATATTTACTTTTCGTACATCACCATAGACCTCAATGAGATCAAATAAATCAGAATCATTTTCAAATGATAATTCATCAATTAACTCATCATAGGCATCCTGCTTTATAAGCTCCATTTCTGCCGCATCAGGAGTTCTGAAGCCCGGTTCAACACCTGCTTCCTCAAAATATGTTTTAACAATATCAAGACAGAAGCTGTCTATAGTTGTAATTTTAGCATCAAGCAATAAAACCTTCTGCTGGAGCAGTCTCTCCTTTAATGCAGTGTCATTATTCTTTATTGCTTCTGCGAGTTCATCATTTATTTTATTTCTGAGTCGTGTCTTCATTTCCGCTGCCGCTGCTTTTGTAAAGGTAACGACAACAATGTCATCCACGCTTATTCCTTCGTTAATTATCTTATTACATATTCTCTCAACGAGAACCGCTGTCTTACCTGAACCGGCAGCGGCTGAAATTAGGAGATTATGGCCCGAGTTATTAATAGCTTCGAGCTGAGCATTTGTCCATCTGTTACTCATTATTCTCTCCTTTTAATGTTATTAAATTAATAATTTCATCTGTTTTCATTTTGCTGCAGTTATTATATTTAAATGCCTTGTTGTCATATGAAAATGAACAGATATTGCCATAATCGCAATACTGACATGCGGTATTTTCCTTAGGATTCTTTACATCCGCAACCTGTTTTTTATATGGACGCGGTTCAATATCACCGTGCAATATTTTCTTACCTATGGATTTTATCTTTAAAACCTCAAAGTTTCTTGCTGCGACAAACTGCTCTGTGGACATCATAATCGCACTTGATTTGCTCATGGAGCCATCCTTTTTAAACTTCACTTTATCAATAAGATTACTTGTTTTTGCACGGTCCAGAAGCTCAATTATGTCGGGATCTGAATTAATGATTCCACTTAGAGAAAGTTCCTTCTGTATCTCAGTATCAACATCTGAGCTTACATTCTCATATTCAATAACAGGATCATTTATATGACTGATAAATACTCCCGCAGGAATGATTGTTTCGTCTTTGTATATGCTTTGAATCGCACCCTCAAGGTACATAAGCATCTGAAGCTGTCTTCCGTCATAGACATCATTTAAATCAATATATCTGTTACCTGTTTTATAATCTATAACTCTAATATATTTATCATCTTCATTGGTACACATATCAATTCTGTCGATTATTCCACTGAATGAGATTCTGTCACCATTTTCAAGAGCCATATTGTACGAATAACCCTGCTCAAGCCTGTCAGGCATGAATCCTGAACCCTTAATCTGGGCAATGTTAGCCAGAAGACTTCTGTTAATACGGCTTTCCAGGCTCTTCTTAAGGAATAATCCCCTGTCTGTTTCAGTAAGGTATGAATATTTATCAAGTACGGAGCCAACAATATCTGATGTAAGTTTTACGGTTTCAGCATCAGATATATTTGCCAGATCAATATATCCGTCCTTTAGTTTCTCCATGGATATTTGCATGATTTCATGTGCAAATACACCCATATCCATCTGATTAAATTCATATACTTCCCTTGGTTTAAGTTTCATTCCATAATTCAGGAAATGCATATGAGGACATCTTGCAAATGTTTCAAATCTGGATACACTTCCCTTAACAACACTATTGTAGAGTGCATCTGAAAGGAGAATATTTCTCTCATCAGGCACAATAAGTTCTCTGTTAAATGCATCAAGAATACTTTTTGCATTACTGCTTCCCGGTAAAATAATAGAATTCGCCTTAGGAATAATAATATTGGCACAGGCAGCTTCATTACTTACCCTTTCAGGATTTAGCGTAGGATACATGTCGCAGATTTCTTTTATTAAAAATGATGGGAAAAGGGAAGAACCACCCACATCCTTTTTTGTATATAAAATGTATAACTTATCAGAAGCTTTAGTTAACATAAGGTACATATAAAATCTCTGAATAAAGCTTCTTTCCTTTATGCTTGGTGAAAGACTGAGTCCTGCTTCTCTTTCAAGTCGTGATCGTTCGGAATCAGTAAGTATTCCACCGTCAGAATGAGTCTTTGGAATACTGCCCTCATTTGCTCCTATGATAAATACAGCCTTTACATTACCGAGTCTGGTTCTCTCCATATCACCGATAATAACCTGGTCATTTGTAGGCGGTATTATACCTATGGCAAGACCTTCAAGAGCGGCAGCAAACATATCCATAAATCCGGATTTATCAACTTCCATATCTCCTAAAATATTTTTCATATTATTTAAAATATCAAATATTTTTTCTATGAGCTGGGTATTCTCAGAATGGGCAGATTGGTTTAATTCTTTTACAGAATCAATATATCTTTCTATTTTGTCATCCACATTGCTCTTATTTAGAAAATCAATAAATCTCTCTGCCTTTTCACCTACGGTACCTGCGGCTTCAAACTTTACATCCCTGGAATCTATATTCAGAGTTACGGCCTTATCCACCATTGCTCCCTTTAACATATTGATCTCAGACATAATACAGGCTCTTATTTCATTGAGTCTGTCTAAATCATAAAGCTCCCAGCCATGATTACCGGCACCACTTTCACTTCCAGCCGTATCTGCATTGGCGATGTTATCGGCATCAGTATAGCCATTGGCACTTTCTGCCTTTAAAGCGCTGCGGTCACGTCTCTCTTTTTCCTTCTTTGTACGTCTCTCCCACTCGCTGTTCCACTTAGTGTAAGTATTAATGCCCAGAGCAAGAGTATAGTTTTCTATTTTGAAAATATCTTCTTCCGAAATATCAAAAATGCCTGTTTTAATAAGTCCTATTATATTGTTGTAATTAAACTTCCCCATGGATAATTCGGAAATGTATCTCATATACTGAAGAAATTTATTATTATCAAGACCTGACTTCTCATCTATAAATATAGGGATGTTGTTGTCCCTCATAATCTTTTTTACGGATGGTGCAATGCCGTTAATGTCTCCTGCAACAACCGCAATATCCCTGTATCTGAGTCCCTTATTTCGTGTCAGGTCATAGATTTCGCCTGCCACATACTTTAATTCTTCATCAACGGTATTTGTTTCCAGTATGCGGATATTTTCTGCTTTACCGTAAAATCTTTCTCCGTTATTTTTAAGGATATTCTTTTCAAGAAATACTAAATCTTTTCTTTCATCATATCTGACAGGATTTTCAAGAAAAACAGGTTCGTTAATTTCTACTTCATTTTCTTTTGCAATATCAGTTACATAGCGGATAATATCGTTACTCATAAAGAATAAATCCCCGATATTGTTGTGGCTCATGTTTCCGCTGTCTGCAGACATTGCATTGCGAAGGCTCTCGAACTCATTGGCAGTAACGGTAATATATACCTCTCTCGCCTTCTTAATGATTACTCTTAATAAATCGTACTGGGCAGGAGTAAATCCTGTATATCCATCAAGATATACTATGGAATTATCCATATAATCAGACTCTGACAGTCTCTTTGTAAATCCTGGTATAAGCTCTTCCAGAGTCATTGATTTATTGTCAGTTACGGATTCTTTAAATTTATCGTAGATGTAAGAAATATCAGATAACTTGTCTGAAAGCTTTTTATCAGAGATCTTAACAGATGCTTCTTTCAGCTTTTCGCTGTCTATTCCATACTGAAGAAGCTCTGAAATAACAGATTTCAATTCATCTGTCACCCCTCTTTTAAGTGCGGAATTGTTATATATTTTCAGGGCACCCTTTCCCTCATTGATTATTTTTCTGATAAATATATTTTTTACTTCCTCATCAATGACAGGGATATTGCCACCGCCGATTTTATTTAATCCCTTATAGGCAAGTCGGTTAAAGCTGACTACATTAATGTTAATCAGTCCACCCGTACGGCTTTTTGATATAATCTGCTTTTCCGTCTCTAATGTGTACTGCTCCGGAACCATAATCTTAATACTGTCAGATCTGTTCACGGCTTTTTTGCAGGCAGAATCATATACAAATTGTGTTTTTCCCGAGCCCGAAGGACCTATGATAAAAGTTACAGACATCTCTCATCCTTTCTGATACATTTGCAAATATTTTAATTATTTTAACACAAACTTTTGTTTTTATTAAACACAAGAACTTACTATGTATGCACATGTAAAACATGTAACACTCTCTTATACACACTTACTGGATAATAATAAATTCAAATTATTTTCCAATAAAAAAGACCCCCTACCGATAATCGATATGAACCGACCCCCAAAAGTTAGACCAAAAATCTAACGATTGGAGGTCGGTTTA
>UQXZ01000016.1 GCA_900545225.1 uncultured Eubacteriales bacterium | reverse complement strand
GGTTAATGACTTAAAAGCAACAGATTACTACAACATAGAAACAGCTGCAAGAAAAGATGGTTTTGTAGATATATCTTCAGCAAGTCAAGAGAACAATGCAAATGTACACCTTTGGAGCAATAATGGAACTGCAGCTCAGAAATTCTATTTTGAGCCTCAAAGCAATGGCACATATCAGATTAAAACCGACGTAACTGACGGTACATCAGCTTTGGAGGTTGATTCAGGTAAAGTGGCATTAGGAACCAATATAAAGCAATACAGCGACAGAAATCAAAATGGTACATATTTTATAGCCATGAAGAATGACAAGAACCAATATGTATTTGTAGTTGCTGATAAAAATGGTAATCCTGCAGTTGCATCCAATGGCAAAGTTCAGCTTATGGACCTTACAGGTGCAAAAACCGGTAATGGCACAAACATTTGGACATGGGAATATATCAAAGGCTCTAATACACAAATGTGGAACTTGATTAATACCAAGTCAGCAAATGAGGCAAGAGCAAAAGGACTTACATTAGTTAAGGATTTTGTCGAGGGCGAATATAACATAGTTTCTGCAACTAATAACAATTTTGCACTTGATGTATCTGGCGGAAAACAAAGTAATGGTACTAATGTTGGAATCTGGGAGAGAAATTACGCTGATGCAGAGAAATTCCGCATAGAAAAGGCAAGTGAAAATGGAGAATATTACATAAGAACTGCAGCATCAGGATATAAATCATCCCTTGATGTATCTAGTGCATCACCAAATAGAGGTGCAAATGTACATCAATGGGCAAGTAACAATAGTAATGCACAAATCTGGAAGCTTTATAAGCATGCAGACGGTTCATATGTATTTATTAATTCTGTAAACGGTAAAGCATTAGACATTGCAGGAGGCAATGTAAGAAAAGGCCAAAATGTTGGTGTATGGGATGTTAATGGAATATTGAATGCACAGCATTGGAAGATAGAGTCTGCTACAACATTTGATGCAGCAAATCCGGAACTTGAAAAGATAACAGATATTTCAAGTTTGGGGATTAGCGAAAAAGACTGGGTTCAATTGGGAAGTATTGCAGATTCAAGCTTTAGGTTAGATATTTCTTCAGGAATAGATGCAAATGGTCAAAATGTTCATATATGGAAATCAAATGGAACAAATGCTCAAAAGTTTAGAATAAAAAAATTAACAAATGGTAATTTTGTTATTCAAACAAAGATAAGCAATGGGACAAAAGTAATTGATATATCCGGTGGCAATACTAATTCTAGAACTAATATATTACAATGGAGCAGCAATAATACTAATGCTCAGCAATGGAATATATATAGAGTAAAAGGAACAGATAAATTAATATTTAAGCAAGCTTCGGGATATTGTGTAATGGATACATGCGGTGCAAGCATGAAGAACGGAAGCAACATATGGCTATGGTTCTATGCTAAAGATAATGGAGCACAGCAGTGGAAGATATATAAATAAATATGAATAAATAACATAAATCGCCCTGTTTCGTTATACATAATAAAGTATAATGAAACAGGGCGATTTTAGTGCTACAATTATAAGAAATGTTAAATGAATACAGAGGTGCATCTATGTTACTAAGAGAAAATACAAAAGAAATAAATATAGGTGGCGTAAAGATTGGCGGTACTAACAGAATAGCCATTCAGTCAATGACAAATACATTTACAGAGGACGTGGACAAAACAGTTGCACAGATTTTAAGACTTGAAGAAACAGGATGTGACATTGTTCGTTCTACAGTTCCAAATATGAGAGCGGCAGAGGCATTTAAGGAGATTAAGAAGAGAATCCATATTCCTCTTGTTGCAGATATTCATTTTGATTACAGACTTGCTATTGCAGCAATGGAAAATGGTGCTGACAAGATCCGTATCAATCCCGGTAATATCGGAAGCCGAGAAAATGTTGCAAAGGTTGTTGCTGTTGCAAAGGAAAGAAATATCCCTATCAGAATCGGTGTTAATTCAGGTTCTCTTGAAAAGGAAATTCTTGAAAAGTACGGAAGTGTAACAGCAGAGGGTATCGTTGAAAGTGCATTAAAGCAGATAAAAGTAGTTGAAGATTTAGATTATGACAATCTTGTTGTAAGTATTAAATCAAGTAATGTACCTATGGCTGTTGAAGCACATAAGTTAATTGCAAATAAGTGCAAATATCCGCTCCATGTTGGTATTACAGAGTCAGGAACACTCCTCAGTGGAACAATCAAGTCTTCTGTTGGTTTAGGAATTATTCTTTCAGAAGGCATTGGTAATACAATAAGAGTTTCACTTACTGATGAGCCTGAAAATGAGATTCTTGTAGCCAAGTATATTCTCAATTCATTAGGTCTTAAGAAGGATATGGTTGAAATCATTTCATGTCCTACATGTGGAAGAACTAAGATTGATATTATCGGTCTTGCAAAGCAGGTTGAGGATACTCTTGTAGGTATTAATAAGCCTATTAAGGTTGCCGTTATGGGATGTGCCGTAAATGGTCCGGGAGAGGCAAAGGAAGCTGATATCGGTATTGCCGGCGGTGATGGTGTAGGTCTTATTATCAAGCGTGGAGAGATTGTTAAAAAAGTTCCTGAGGATAAGATTTTAGAAGAATTAAAACGAGAGGTTGAGGAATTCTAATGAGGTTTAATGAGGTTTTTCCAAAATTGCATCTTGATCCGGAAGTTGCCATGTATTTTGAAAATGCAGAGATTTCCCACATCAAAAAGAGCACTACGGGGCTTAATATAAGAATATATCTCGAGAGTAATAAAATTATTCCGAAAAAATATATTATTGAATTGGAAAAAGCCTTATTTACTCAGATATTTGAAAAATTCGGAGCTAATAACTTACGTGTATTAGACAGATACAATCTGATTAATTCCTATTCTCCTGAAAATATTTATAACGAATATAAGGAGAGTATACGATTAGAGCTTGAAACTTACTTCAGTCTGGCATTTATTACATATAAAGACACGGATGTAATATTTGACGGGGATAGGCTTGAATTAAGACTTCCAAGGGGATTTGCCGCAGATAATTACGGAGAGGAATTAAGAAATTACTTCAGCGATTTGTTCTTAAAGAGATTCAGGACACCAGTGGACGTGTATATAACCCACAAGGACAGAACTCTCGGTAAATATGAAGAAATTAAGAATAAGGCTTTAGAGCGTGAAGTTAATAAAATTATTTCCGAGACAAATATTTTCGAAGAGAAGCCTAAGGAAGAAAAGGAAAATGTTCCTGTAAAAGAGAAAGCTCCTGCAAAGAAAGAGGAAAAGAAATCCTACAATGTTTCATATAAAAATGAAGATGTACTCTATGGCAGAGATTTCTCTGATGAAGAAATTGTACCTATCAGAACGATAGATGAGACAACAAGAACCGTTGCCATTTCCGGAATGATCAGAAGGATTGAGAAAAAGCCTATCAAAAACGATAGAACTATTTTAATGTTCGATATTACTGACTTTACGGATACAATTACAGCGGATTTATTTGTGATAAATGAGAAACTGGCGGAATTTGATGAATTCATCAAAAAGGGTGCATTTATTAAGTTGAAGGGTGACGCTTCATTTAACCAGTTTGAGCAAGATATTATTATCGGCAGAGTATATGGTATAAGAAGCGGCACTGACACAAGAGAGGTCAGATTAGATACTGCGGAAGTTAAACGAGTTGAGCTTCACTGTCATACTAAGATGAGTGATATGGACGGTGTGTCCAGTGCTTCGGATATTATTAATAAGGCTCATGAATTCGGACATCCTGCCATAGCAATCACTGACCATGGTGTAGTGCAGGCATTCCCTGAGTGTCTCCACGCATCTGAAAAAATGGAAGATTTCAAGGTTATCTATGGAGTAGAGGCATACTTAATAGATGATGATAAGCCACTGGTAAGAAACGGTAAGGGTCAGAGTCTCAATGATGAATTTGTAGTATTCGATATCGAGACAACTGGTTTTTCTGCTCATTATGACAGAATTATAGAAATCGGTGCAGTTAAGATTAAGGATGGAAAAATTACTGAGAGATTCAGTGAGTTTGTAAACCCTCAGATTCCTATTCCTATAAAGATTGAAAAGCTCACATCCATCAATGACGGTATGGTGGCAAATGCGGATACCATCGATAAGGTGCTTCCGAGATTTCTGAATTTCATTGGAGATGCAGCGGTTGTTGCTCATAATGCAGAATTTGATGTGAGTTTCATAGCTGATAATGCTGAGCGTTTAGGTCGTAAAATTGACTTTACGGTACTTGATACGGTTCTTATTGCCCAGTACCTTATGCCGGGACTTAAGAACTTTAAGCTGGATACACTTGTTAAGCATTTAGGTGTTGTATTAAATAATCACCACAGAGCTGTTGATGATGCGGAGGCCACATCTCATATTTTCTTAAAGCTTATAGATATGCTTAATGAGAGAGACATTTTCACTTTAGATGATCTTCTTAAAAAAGGTAAAATCGGTCCTGAAGCACTTAGAAAACTCCATCCGTACCATGCGGTATTACTTGCTACTTCCATAGAGGGTAAGAACAATCTGTACAGAATGATCTCTGCATCCCATCTTGAACATTTTTACAGATTTCCAAAGATTCCAAAGAGTTTACTTAAGTCCCATAGGGAAGGTATCCTTGTTGGCAGTGCATGTGCATCAGGTGAATTGTTCAGTGCAATTCTTAACGGACGAAATGAGCAGGTAATTGCAAATATTGTAGATTTCTATGACTATCTGGAAATTATGCCTGTTGGTAACAGTGAATATCTTATTGAAGATGAAAACAGCTTTGTAAAAAGTGAAGATGACATAAGAGATATCAATAGAAAGATTGTTGACTTAGGTATTGAGTTTAATAAGCCTGTATGTGCAACGGGAGATGTGCATTTCTTAAATCCTGAGGATTCAATATACAGAGCAGTTATTCAGGCGGGCAGCGGCTTTAAAGATTTTGACAGACAGCCTCCGCTTTACCTTAAGACAACAGATGAAATGCTTAAGGAATTTGAATATCTCGGTTCAGAAAAGGCATATGAGGTAGTTGTTAAAAATACAAATATGATTGCTGATATGTGTGAAAAGATTTCGCCTATCAGACCTGACAAATGTCCGCCTGTAATCGAGAATTCCGATGAAACACTCAGACAGATATGCATTAATAAAGCTCATGAAATGTACGGTCCTGTTCTTCCTGAGGAAGTAAGCAGCAGACTGGACAGAGAGCTTAATTCTATTATTTCAAATGGATATTCCGTTATGTACATTATTGCCCAGCAGCTTGTTTGGAAATCAAATGACGACGGTTATCTTGTAGGTTCACGAGGTTCCGTAGGTTCTTCATTTGCGGCAACTATGGCGGGTATTACTGAGGTTAACCCGTTGTCACCACATTACTTATGTGACAAATGTTACTATGTTGATTTCAAATCTGAAGATGTACTTAAATTTGCCGGTGGTGCAGGGTGTGACATGCCTGATAAGGTCTGTCCGAAATGTGGCAATAAATTGCAGAAATTAGGCTTTGATATTCCATTCGAAACATTCCTTGGATTTAAGGGTAATAAAGAGCCCGATATCGATCTTAACTTTTCTAATGAGTACCAGGGTAAGGCTCATGCATTTACTGAGGTTATCTTTGGAAAGGGTCAGACATTTAAAGCGGGAACAATAGGTACAGTTGCCGAAAAGACAGCATTTGGTCTTGTTAAGGGCTATTTTGAAGAATTGTCTGAGAAGACAGGCACGACAATTGTCAAGAGAAAATGTGAAATTGAGCGTATTGCAAGCGGATGCGTTGATGTACGAAGAACTACAGGTCAGCATCCGGGTGGTATTGTTGTTTTACCTATCGGTGAGGAAATTCATACATTTACGCCGGTACAGCATCCTGCAAATGATATGAAGAGTGACATTGTAACAACTCATTTCGATTACCACAGTATTGATCATAACCTTCTTAAACTGGATATCCTTGGACATCTGGATCCTACAATGATTAAATATCTTCAGGACATGACGGGAGTTGATCCGCTAACAATTCCTCTGGATTCTAAAGAGGTTATGTCACTGTTTGCCAATACGGAGGCTCTTGGTATTAAGCCGGAGCAGATAGGTGGAACTGAGCTTGGAACTCTTGGAGTTCCTGAGTTTGGTACTGATTTCGCCATGGGAATGTTAAAGGAGGCAAAGCCTACTCAGTTTTCTGACCTTGTTCGAATTGCAGGTCTTGCCCATGGTACTGACGTATGGCTTGGAAATGCCCAGAAGCTTATCCAGGAAGGAACAGCTACAATTTCCACTGCCGTATGTACACGAGATGATATTATGGTTTATCTGATTAATAAGGGAATGGACAGTGAATTATCATTTAATATCATGGAGAAGGTTCGTAAGGGTAAGGGCTTAACTCCTGAATGGGAAGAGGAAATGAGAATGCATGACGTACCGGAATGGTACATCTGGTCATGTAATAAGATTAAGTATATGTTCCCTAAGGCGCATGCAGCGGCTTATGTTATGATGGCATGGCGAGTTGCATATTTTAAGATTTTCTATCCTCTGGAATATTACTGTGCATATTTCAGTATCAGAGCAAATGCATTTGATTATGAAAAAATGGCTCTCGGAAAAGATAAGTTAAAATATTATATTGCAGACTATAAAAAACGCCTTGAGACAAAGGAGCTTTCAAATGCAGAGCAGGACGAACTTAAGGATATGCGTCTTGTTGAGGAAATGTATGAGCGAGGTCTGGAATTTACTCCGATAGATATATACAAAGCCAAGGCCAGAACATTCCAGATATTTGACGGAAAAATCATGCCTTCATTTAAGGTCATAGATAAGGTTGGTGAAGTTGCGGGAGAATCTATTGAAATCGCAGCTTCAAACGGAAAGTTCTTATCAAAAGAGGATCTTAGAAGAAGAGCGAAAGTTGGAAATACGGTTATTGAAAAGCTGGACAGCATTCACGCCCTTGATGGACTGGCAGACAGCAATCAGTTGTCACTTTTTGACCTTTGATCGTGTAAAGTGCAGTACATAAATCCTAAAGAGTATAAAAAGTGTATAAAAAAAACATGAAGATGTATTTTTAGCGATATTTTTGTTATTATGTTTATGTTGTTTATTTTAGAGTTGAAAAAGAGGATGAACTTAACTTATGTTTGGTAATTGTATTAAACTTTTCTTTATGTCCATGATTCCTATATGGGAATTAAGAGGATCAATCATTGCATCACAGGCCATGAATCCGGTAGTTCCGATTGTACTTGCCTATGCGGTATGTGTAATCGGAAATATGATTCCTGTGCCATTTATATATGTTTTTGCAAGAAGATTTCTTAAATGGGGTGTTCATAAAAAGGGGATTGGTAAACCTTGCAGATGGATACTTAAAAAAGGACACAACGGAAGTAAAAAGCTCGGTAAAAAGGGAACAGGCGGAGTTTTCGTGGCACTTATGATATTTGTAGGTATTCCTCTTCCGGGTACGGGTGCGTGGACAGGTACACTTGTAGCCAGCTTTCTGGAATTTGGTTTAAAGAGAACATTCCTTGCGATTTTATGTGGTGTACTAATGGCCGGAGGCATAATGACAACCATTACTCTTGTAGGACTTAAAATGTTTGGAATGTAACAAATTTATTAAAATGTATCATTATGAAGAAAATTTATTTGTGATATATTAGCGGCTGTTGACGATAAATTATGAGTATTGGTATTAATTGGAAACGCACATTGTAATCTTACAATGCTAACGAACAACACAATATTTCGGTAGTATTTGTAGAGAGGTGCGTTATGCCAAAGACGAAATTTCAGGATTTTGTATTTACCATTGTCATGGTTTTTGTAATGGTTTACTTCATGTCACTTTTTAATACGGCTTATGCATTAGGCGGTTTAACAAATGATATGTTTTTATCAACATTAATAGAAATGCCGATAACATATTTATTTGTACTTGCCCTTGAATTATTACTTGTTGGAAGAGTGGCACCTAAGATTGCATTTAAGCTTGTAAATCCGTCACAGACTCAGCCTATTTTAATTACGGTTGTTGTATCTTCTGTTATTGTAATGATCACATGTCCATGTGTTAGTCTGTTTTCAGTATTTCTCCATGGATATGCAGGACCTTCAACAATAATTACAAGCTGGTTTACATTACTGGTAAGAAACTTCCCAATGGCACTTTTCCTGCAGATTTTCTTTGCAGGCCCGGTTGTCAGAGCGATTTTCAGACCATGGTTTTCTAAAACTAAATAAGGCATATTTTTAAATGTACGTAATTTCATTTAAGTACTAATTTTAAAAATGTTACACCTGTGATATATCAGATCACTTAGGATTAATCATAATCCTAAGTGATTTTTTTTATGCTAAAGGACAATCATTAAAGCTTGAAGATAAGCCTGTCGAATATATGTCTAGACTTTTTTGATGATGACTTTGATTTTACTTAAATGCTGAAATTAAATACAAAATGCGGGTAGAGATTTCTCTATCCGTTTTTTAATTTCGTAATATTTTTCGTATCTCATTAATTCAAAACTTTGTAATTAAATTGATTAAAAGCTCTATAATTAAACTTATTTTCACAGTTTTACAAAATCCCAATTCCTACAAAATTTCAGAATTATAAGAACTTTATATACCTAAAAACATATAAGAATTATAAAAATAATTGACAAATGTCTGATATGCTCTTATTATTACAAAACATAGTAAACATATATAAACAATAGGTAATAATAAAACAAACAGAAAAACGATTAGTAACTATTAGTAAATAAGCAGAATCAGACAGTAAACAGGTGATATATGAAAGTGATAATTAGTAAAAAAGAGAATAATACCCCAAAAAGAACTAAGAATTCTAAATTTAAAAAGATAATGACATCTGTATCATTTGCTTTATGTGGTTCGTTTATTTTTGCAGGCTGTGCAGGGAATACATCATCAGTATCTCAGGACAGTAATTACAATTCAGAAAAACAGGTTGTAACAATAGGATATCTTCCAATAACACATTCCCTGGCCGTGCTTAAAGAAAAGGAATTATTGGAAGAGAACAATTTTGACATACAGATAAAGCTTCAGAGATTTTCATCCTGGACAGATCTTATGGATGCATTAAATGCCGGAAAAATTGACGGAGCTTCAGTTCTTATTGAACTTGCCATGAATGCCAAAGCAAATGGTATTGATTTAAAGGCAGTTGCACTTGGACACAGAGATGGAAATGTTGTAGTTGCATCAAATGACATTGAATCCGTAGATGATTTAAAAGGAAAAACAATTGCAATACCATCAGTTCAGTCTTCACAAAACATACTTATAAATGAGCTTCTTGAAAGAAACGGTATGAGCAAAAATGATGTAAATATTATCCAGATGTCTCCGACAGAAATGCCATTTTCATTAGCCAGCGGAGCAATAAGCGGATATTGTGTTGCTGAACCATATGGTGCCGTATCAATATCCAAGAACTTCGGTAAGGTTCTCGCAACATCGGATGAGTTATGGAACAACTCACTGTGCTGTGCGGTGGTTCTTAATGGAAATATCAGAAGTGATGAGAAAGTAACAAATGAATTAATAGAAAAATATTACAGGGCGGCAGATCAGCTGGAGAGTGAGGGTTCAGAAGAAACAGCAGGTAAATTCCTGGGACAGGAAACTTCTGTGATAGAGGAATCAGGCAAATGGATTAATTTTAAAAATCTGACTGTATCTAAGGAAGAATATGATGATCTCTGTAATAAATTGAAGAAGTACGGAATTAATGAGAATCCTCCATCATATGAAGATTTTATATATAACCCATAATTCAAATACATTTTACATTCAAACCTAAAATAGGAGATAAGCAAGGTGAAAAAGATTTTTTATATAATAATATCATTTAGTGTTTTAACAGTGGTATGGCAGTTAGTAGTCATGGCCAGCGGAGTAAACAGAGCGTTATTCCCGGGACCTGTTGATACACTTGGAGCTTTCGGAGAATTGTTTACATCCGGACTTAAAGGAAGTTCATCGTCATTAAATTTATGGCAGCATATCGGATTCAGTATGTACAGATTTGGAATAGGATATGCCATTGCAGTTGTTTGTGGTGTTGCAGGCGGAATTGCACTTGGAATATTTTCAAAGGCATTCGCATTTATCAATCCAGTCATTCAGATAATCAGACCAATTGCACCTGTGGCATGGCTTCCGTTTATTGTTCTTGTATTTGGAATAGGTGATATCCCGGCAATAGTAATTATATTCATAGCAGGATTTTTCCCAATCTTACTTTCAACTGTAAGTGCGGTAAATTCCATTGATGAAACATATATTAAGGTGGCTTCAAACTTTGAGCTTACAAAGTGGGAAAATGTTACTAAGGTTATCTTCCCTGCATCATTTCCTCAGATTATGAACAGCTTAAGACTTGCTCTCGGAACTTCATGGATATTCCTTGTATCAGGTGAAATGGTAGGTTCCCAGTCAGGACTTGGATTCTTAATAATGGATGCCAAAAACGCAATCAGAATGGATGCCCTCATGGCAGTAATCATCACAATAGGTGTTATCGGATTTGTTCTGGATTTTGTTATCAGAAGTATAGAAAGAAAAGTAAGTAAGAATTACGGTGTATAAGGTGACGATATGTTTATAGATTTTGAAAATGTAACTGTGTCATATAAGGACAAAAGTGGAAATGAAAATGTTGTTCTTGAAGATGTAAATCTCTCCATTGATAAAGGCGAATTTATCTGCCTCCTTGGTCCATCCGGTTGTGGTAAATCAACACTTTTAAATGCCGCTGCAGGATTTGAAAAGGTAAGTAAGGGTACTGTTAAAATAGACGAGAAAGTAGTGGAAAAACCATCTCTTAAGTACATAACAATTTTTCAGAATTATGGCTTATTCCCATGGCACTCAGTTCTTAAAAATGTAGAACTTGGACTTGAAAAAATGAAAGTGCCAAAAGAAAAAAGAGAAGAAATAGCCATGAAAAATATTGAACTCGTTGGCTTAAAGGGTTCTGAGCATAAGCATCCTGCTGAGCTTTCAGGAGGAATGAAGCAGAGAGTTTCAATTGCCAGAGCTCTTGCTGCAGATCCTGACGTATTATTTATGGATGAGCCGTTTGGTGCACTTGATGCCATAACAAGAATGAAGCTTCAGGATGATATTTTAAGAATATGCAAGGAAGAGAATAAGACTATTATTTTCGTAACTCATGATATTGAAGAATCAGTATATCTTGCAGACAGAATCGTAATTCTTGATAATGCCAATAAGGGAATTAAGAGCATAGTAAATATCAATATGCCAGAAGACAGAGACAGAACATCTGATGATTTCCTTGCTGTCAGAGATAAAGTATTTGATATATTTAAGATGAAGCACGAGAAGAGAATAGAGTATTACATTTAAAAAAACCCGCCTGCCATAATGGTAAGCGGTTCTTTTTGTATTATCAAATCATAATAATTTAGTTCAGTTTGTTGATTGGAGTAAGGTTGACAAAGAGGACTATCTGCTCGCAATGGAGTGCAGTCCGATTAAAGATATGGAAATCAAAGTGTTGCTAAAAGGTGCGTTTTCGAACAAAATTTACAGCCGTAAGGTCTATGCAAACGGCATAGACCAAAGTTGATACTACGAGGGATACACGACCTTTAAAGCAGAAAAGTTGTAAAACGTTAAGTGGTGTTTTGCAGCAAAAGATAGCCTGATTCAGTAAAAATAATTATTTGGTTATGAAAAACCTTATTTTGGTTATTGGCAACCGAGGTTTTCATGCTTTTTATCTAAGTGTATAATTTAAAATTACAGAAAAATACAGGTTTATTCAAGCTGTTTTTGACTGACTGTGAACATAGATTTAACGAAGTTAATAGTTTATTAATAGGCCGTTATCTTGAAACTTCTACCTGTATGTATAAAATTAAATTAATACTGAAACTTAATAATAGACATACCACCTGTGTGTATATTAAAATGAATTAACATTATCTTTAAAAGTTTAGTTTTACCGAATACGAAGGGGTTATATGGATTTTAATAAATCAGACATTGATTATTCAAATTGTACCAATGCATGGATAAGCGGAAAATGGATAAATGACATATTATTGCCTCCTGAGAAAAGAGGAAGTAATCCTGATCTTTTTTACAATGCCTTTATCAGGATAAATGGCGTTGAAGATAAGGTTAATTATGTTCATGATCTGTTAAAGCTGGGGCAGGAGCTGAAGAGTTCAGGCAGATCCGTTGTAATTGTAAATAATGAAATCCCTGCCATAAGTGAGAGCGTGAAAGGGGATAATAACGCAACAAATAATGTAGTCGTAAATAACAATGTAGTTTTTGATAATAATCCGAACAATGGCAGTTATGACTTAAATGCCCTGATTAACTCTTTAACCGGAAAAATCATCTCTGACAATGATAAATTACAGCATTCAATGAAAACGGCATTTTCATCTATTGCATCAGAACTGGTAAATAATCCTAATG
Organism: uncultured Eubacteriales bacterium; assembly: GCA_900545225.1. Lineage (GTDB taxonomy): Bacteria > Bacillota > Clostridia > Lachnospirales > Lachnospiraceae > UBA4285. The sequence goes on along the minus strand of UQXZ01000016.1, from coordinate 16,476 downwards.
CTGACTCTGATACCTTAAAGGCTAAACTGACATATCTGGTTTCTCAGTTAAGCAGGTATAAGACGGAATTATTTAAGAACTATAAGGACGGAGACATTTCCTGCTTTATACATATGGGAGCCTGCAAAAATGAAGATGAGAGCATATTTATCAGAATGATATCCCGAATGCCTGTTGATGTGCTGATTCTTGTTCCTGATAAAGAAGAATGTCTTGTTAAGGATACCGCTCTTTATGAAAAGAATTACGACCAGGCCATGACAGTTGATAAGTTCCCTGAAGAGCAGGCCAATATGAGACTTGGCACAATGGCGTATCACGCGGAAAGAGAGCTGGATACACTGCTTTATAAAGACTCTGGCATGTATAGGGACAGACAGTTCAGAAAGGTGAATATTGTAACTCTTCAGACAATGTATGAGGAAATAGATAACCTGTGGCAGGAAGATATAAAATATCGCCCGTATTTCAGTACAGGTGATGAAGCTGTATCAGTTCCAGTTATATTTTCCAAGATTTCCGGAGTTGAAGATGGAAATGTGAAGAAGTATTGGAAGCACATTCAGTCGCTGATAAATAAGGATACATTTTTAGTAAGCAACACTCATATTATTTCATATGTAATTATTAACAACATGAAAAAGTATGCAGTGGATTTCTATGAAAATGGCGTTCTCCAGAGGGATAAGATTCTTTCAAGTTCTAAATACAAATATAAAATGTTAAAGACTGAGACTCAGGAATTAATTTTAGAAAAGCTGGAATTGCTTATTAATCAGAATATTATCCTGCCATCGGGTGACGACTATATTTACAACATTATCGCTTCTGTTCTGAGTATGCCTAAGGAAATTGTGCAGATGATCCAGAACTTTGATTTTACAAAGAGAAATCCAAAAATTCTCTATGTTAATACTGAAGAGAGAACCATTTCCTATGATGATTCAATTCTTCTGGCATTTCTTAACTTAATAGGTTTCGACATACTTCTGTATATTCCGACAGGATATATTAGTGCGGAAAAATACTATAACGGTGCGGTTATGGAAGAACACCACATAGGAGAATTTGTTTTTAACATAAAAGAGGTTAAGCTCAATCCAAAGAAATATAATGATTAATCAGACAGATAAAGGAGGAAATATATGGGATTAGATTTTTCAAAGGTAGATGCAACTTCAAAGGATATTATTGATGTTGATAATACAGCGGTAAAGGAAGTTGAAATGTCAGAAATTGACAGTAACATGGAAAAATTAGAGCAGTATGATGTTGCTACTGATGCACAGAAGACAAGAGAGGTATATATAAATACAGAAGAGGTAGACAAGCTTGTAAGCAAAATTGAGCTTAACAACCTTGAGAGCATTGTATATTTTGGTTCAGATGTTACAAATGAAATCGCAAAGGCATCAGACTCTGTATTAAACAGTATGAGCATTTCACAGATTAATGATACAGGCAAAATGATGAAGGCTCTTTCAAAAATCATGGATGAGTTCGATATTGAAGAAATCAAGGATGAGCCTGGATTCTTCGGCCGTTTATTTGGAAATGCCAAGAAGCAGCTTGAAAAGATTCTTGATAAATATCACACAATGGGTGATGAAATTGACAAGATTTACGTTCAGCTCAGAGGTTATGAGTCTGAAATTACTCAGTCAAACCGTAAGTTAAATGATATGTTCGATGCAAATGTTGAATTCTATCATGAACTTATTAAGTATATCCTCGCAGGAGAGCAGGCCTGCAAGGAACTTCAGGATTACATTGCAAAGAGACAGGCTGATCTTGAAGCAACAGGCGATAACTCAATTCAGTTCGAGCTTACAACTCTTAATCAGGCTCTTATGATGCTTGAGCAGAGAGTTCAGGACTTAAGAACAGCTGAGAGTATTGCAATGCAGTCAATTCCAATGATTAAGACAATGGAATTCAGTAACTATAACTTAGTAAGAAAGATTAATTCAGCTTTTATAGTTACACTTCCTGTATTTAAGCAGGCTCTTTCACAGGCAATTCTCTTAAAGAGACAGAAAATTCAGGCTCAGGCCATGGCTGAATTAGATGAAAAGACTAATGAGATGCTTATTAAAAATGCAACAAATACAGTTGAAACATCTAAGATGACAGCTCAGCTTGCTTCAGGGAGTTCAATTAAGATAGAAACTCTTGAAAAGACATGGGAAACAATTACCAACGGTATTGAGGAAACAAACAGAATTCAGGAAGAAGCAAGAAGAACAAGAGAAGAAGATAAGGTCAGATTAGAGCAGATTAAGAAAGAATTTAACGAAAAATACAGTATGCCAGAACCAAAGAAATAATGGCAAATCAAGTTGAATCACTACTTTGATTAACACTGACTTATAATTAAATTACAAATAAAAAATGACGATGAATACATAAGAAGCAAAAAGCTTACACAGTGTTCATCGTCATTTTTATGTTTGTATCAGATGTTTATCTGTTTTGATTACGCATCAATATGTTCTATATCAATACGTTACATATTACAGCTTTGGTGGTTGTGATTTACATTTTCACCATTTCACCGTTAGACTTGTTACTTACAGGAAATACAGCGGTTATCTTAAAGTCATGGCCATCACTTGTGGCAGCGGATATTTTGCCACCGTGTGAAGATACAATACCTTTAGCCACGGAAAGACCTATGCCGTAACCGCCTGTTTCTGAATTTCTCGAAGAATCCGTACGGTAGAATCTGTCAAATATAGAATTCAGCTTCGAACCATCAACTTCTGTTTCTGTGAAGTTGTGAATACTAAGTTCAGCATACTTACCGTTCTTTGTCAGAGAAACGGTAATATCCGTAGATGGAGAAGAGTACTTAATGGCATTTTCTATAAGAATGTTATTTAACTGAAGTATGTATTTTTTATCCCCGCATATACAAATGTCTGGAGCGATATTACATACAATGTTTTTATTCTGGCTTTCTGCCAGTGCATAAAAGCTGTCGGCACTTTCATTAACCGTATCAGAAAGTGAGAAATTGGCCATGTTCATAATTTGTCCGCCTTCTTCTATTTTGGACAGCATAATAAGATCATCTGTAAGTATTCTCAGCCTTTCAACTTGATTTCTTATATCAACAAGGCTTTCATTTTCTTCATCAGATTCCATTTCAAGTAAATCTACATTTGCATTAATAATGGCCAGCGGTGTCTTTATTTCGTGACCGGCATCAGTAATAAACTGTTTTTGCTTTTTATAGCTCTCTGCAACAGGCCGTACAATACGTCCTGAGAAAATAAATATAATAAGGAATCCTGCCCCTAAACCAATGGCCGCCATTATCAGACTTGTTGAAAGGAAGTTATTGTAATATGAGAGTCTTCTGTCGCAGTCTAAAAATGTCACTATTGTATTGTCGTGATCCTGGGTTGCCACATATCTGTAAATGCCAAGAAAACCGTTTTTGCTTCCAGATTCGTATATCTTATATCCATACTTTACGGCAGTGCCTGAATCGACAGACATTATCTGATTTGTATTAACATCAGTTATATTGCCGTTTTTATCAAATGTAATAGAAAAGAATCTGGATTCATATGCAGTTTCAGTTGAGATCCTTATGGATACCATATTTGACGGCTGAAAATTATCCGGAAATGCTCCATTGTTTTCTGATATCAGTGAAATGATTCCGTCCGCTTCATTTATCATGGATCTATAGTTAACTAAGTTCATGGCAAATACGATGGCAGCAAGGAGAGCAAACAGTACGCTGGTTCCCAGTACTATAAATTTAATTTTAAGCTTCTTTATCATCTGTTAACTCCAAAGAATATCCTGAATTACGGGAAGATTTGATTGTGAAATTCGCATTTAGGTTTTTAAGTTTTTTTCTAAGATAAGAAATATAAGCCCAGACAACATTTATTTCAGAATCACTGTCATATCCCCATATACGTTCCATAAGTGTGTCAGCTGAAACAAGAATTTTAGGATTAGACATAAACATTTCCATCATCTGAAATTCTTTATTAGTAAGCTTAACACTGTCAGTGTCTGATGCCAGTTCATATGTGGAAGTATCAAGAGTTATGTTTCCAAAATGAAGTCTGTTATCAGTCTGTTCTTCCTTTCGTGTAATAGCTCTGACTGCTGCAAGTAATTCCTTGGTATCAAATGGCTTTGTAATATAGTAGTTAGCACCACTGTCTAATCCCATGACTTTATCATCTGCTTCTGATTTAGCTGTAAGCAGAAGTACAGGAATCTGATTGCCATCTGCACGGATCTTCTTTAATGCTGTAATTCCGTCCATAACAGGCATCATTACATCCATTAAAACAATGTCGTAGTTGCCGGTTGCAATGTAATCCAAAGCTTCCTGACCGTTATATACTGCATCTACAGAGTAATAATTCTTTTCAAAAATTTTTACAAGAACCCTTGAAAGAGCCTTTTCATCTTCAACGATTAATATTCTCATATATATCCTCTCTGAATTAATTTAATATTCTTTATTTTCTACATTGTAATATAAAAAAAATAAATTAACTATAAAACACGGATTTAACCTCTTTATATTTCACATATTAAGTTTCAAACCTGTGAATATATAAAATAATAAAATTAAAACTGCAATACAAACAAAAATATATTTTTAAAATACTTAAAAAATAACGGAATTCATTTTTACATATATAGATATATAACATAAACATTTAAGTCAGCAGAATTCGATAAAAATGTCTCTCTTTCTTAATAATTTTATTATTTTTTAAGGTTGGTCTTTTATTCTTGGTACAAGCAAGGAGGTGCTGTTATGGATGTAAAGACAACTTTTAAAAGGTACGAATATAAATATTTATTAAATGCTAATCAGTTTGAAAAGGTATTTGCAGAATTAAATAAGCATATGTCACTGGATGATTACGGAGAGATGACTATAAGAAATACATTTTCCCAAAACTTAAATATAAAGAAAACGAAAGCATGGAGTAGATAAAATATGCTTAATATATTTAACGGCTTATTTGATACGGAGGGCTATACTTTAGTAGGACGATAAATAATGCGTTCCTAAATTGAAAATAGGTTATCAAAGTCGGTTGCAGAATTTCAAAAAATATTTTTTTGATTCTTTGAAAAACAGTTCCGCTTTGTATCCCTATTTTCTCCTATTGGTAGAGGGAGTAATGCTTTTAATACCAAAACAGATTACATAAGGAAAGGAGGATAAGAGAATGTCAAGGACTTCAAAGATTACAGCACTCTATGAGCGTTTATCAAGAGATGATGACCTTAATGGTGAGTCAAATTCAATAACCAACCAAAAACAATACTTGGAAGATTACGCCCGAAGAAATGGCTTTACGAATATCCGTCATTTTACTGACGATGGTTTTTCGGGTGTGAATTTCAATCGTCCGAGTTTTCAGGAGTTGATTAAGGAAGTAGAAGCAGGAAATGTCGCAACGATTATTGTTAAGGATATGAGCCGATTAGGACGAAACTATCTGCAAGTCGGCTTTTATACGGAAGTTCTGTTCCCACAGAAAGATGTCCGTTTTCTTGCAATAAACAACAGCATTGACAGTAATAATGCTTCTGATAATGACTTTGCCCCATTTTTGAATATAATGAACGAATGGTACGCCAAAGACACAAGCAATAAAATCAAGGCTGTGTTTGACGCCCGTATGAAAGACGGGAAGCGTTGCAGTGGTTCAATCCCTTATGGATATAACCGATTAGCAACCGACAAACAAACGCTTGTCGTTGACCCTGTGGCTTCTGAGGTAGTAAAGCGTATCTTTCTGCTTGCCAACGAGGGAAAAAGTCCGAGAGCAATCGCTGAATTGCTTACCGAAGAAAAGGTTTTAATTCCGGCGGCACACGCAAGGGAATATCACCCCGAACAGTATAATGGAATAAAGTTTACAGACCCGTATCTTTGGGGAATGTCAACCATAAGAGGGATTTTAAGCAGACAGGAATATCTTGGTCATACCGTTTTGCGTAAGTCGGTCAGCACGAATTTCAAACTGCACAAAAGGAAGAATACCGATGAAGATGAACAGTATGTATTTTATAATACACACGAGCCTATCATCTCGCAGGAACTTTGGGACAGCGTTCAGAAGCGAAAGAAACGAGCGAACAGGACAGCAGCCAAAGGTACGCATAGCAACCGTTTAAGCGGTTATCTGTACTGTGCGGATTGTGTCAGAAGAATGACCCTGCAAACGCATTACAGTAAAAAAGACCGTTCGGTGCAGTATTCTTACCGTTGCGGTGGGTATGCAAGCAAAGTAAACTCCTGCTCTGCCCATTCAATTAGTGCTGATAATGTTGAAGCCTTGATATTATCGGCTGTCAAACGATTATCAAGATTTGTTCTGAATGATGAGGAAGCCTTTGCAAAGGAACTTCAAGCGTTGTGGAATGAAAAGCAGACAGAAAAGCCGAAGCAGAATAAATCGGAATTGCACCGTTTTCAAAAGCGATACGATGAACTATCCAAACTTATTCGTGGTTTGTATGAAAATCTTGTTTCGGGATTACTGCCCGAAAGACAGTATAAGCAACTGATGAAGCAGTACGATGATGAACAGGCTGAACTGGAAACGAAGATTGAAGCAATGCAACAGGAACTGACCGAAGAAAAGGCAAATACGGTGGATATTAAGCATTTCATTTCTTTGATACGCAAGTGCAAAGAGCCGACAGAAATTTCCGATTTGATGTTTGCCGAACTCATTGACAAGATTGTGGTTTATGAAGCAGAGGGTGTGGGCAAAGCAAGGACACAAAAGGTCGATATTTATTTCAACTATGTCGGGCAGGTCGATATTGCCTATACGGAAGAAGAACTTGCTGAAATCAAGGCACAGGAAGAACAGATTGAGATGGAACGATTGGCAAAACAGCGTGAGCGTGAAAAAGCCTACCGAGAGAAGCGTAAGGCGAAAAAACTCGCTGAAAACGGTGGAGAAATCATCAAGACAAAGGTATGTCCTCATTGCCAAAAAGAGTTTGTGCCTACAAGTAACCGACAGATTTTCTGTTCAAAGGATTGTTGCTATCAGGCAAGGCAAGACCAAAAGAAAGCCGACAGAGAAGCAGAAAAAGGAAATCATTATTATCGTCAGCGTGTCTGTGCTATGTGTGGCAGTACCTACTGGCCTACACACAGTCAGCAGAAGTTATGTTCCGAGGAATGTCAAAAGCAAAATCATAACGAGAAATCTTTGGAATTTTACCACAAGAAGCAAAAGGAGAAATCAGAATGCAAAGATTTATTACAGACGAAAGAACGGGTATCCAGTACGAACTCATCGGAGATTATTACTATCCCTGCTTGACGATAGAAAACGAAGAACCGCCTACGCTCACGAAATACGGAAGAATGAGGGAAAAATATTTAAGAGAACACAGGAAAGTCTTATATTGCAATCTGCTTACAAGTGGAAAGTTATATGAACACCTTGTTGAAATTGATACTTCGGCGTGTAATATGGCGGAGCATCTGATAAAGGAAATGGCAAGAAAACAGGGTGTGACGGAACAACTGAAAGCGGAGGATATGATGAGATGGGTCGGATTAATGAATAATATCCGAGCCTGTGCAGATGAGATTGTATTGAACGATATTGTGTATTCCTAATAGCATACCAGCCGAAAAGGAACTGCTGTCTTAATTGATGGCAGTTTTCTTTTTCGGCAAGTATTCAAGAAGTCATAAAGTTGTGAGTATAGTCGAAGTAGTTTGAAGTATTGAAAAAAATGATGACTTTTGTTGTAATGTTTAATGGAAGGTTGTATTTTATTAGGAATAACGAAATGAATTTGTAGGTGAGAGTATGAAGAAGAATAGAAAATACAAAAAGATAAAGATAATAATGGTTTTTACAACAGTCTTGCTTATGGCGTTTGTAGCAGTAGTTGGATTATATAAAACAGGGATTTATCGTTTTGATTTTTTTAAGGATGTGTATAAAAAAATCGATTTTCAACTGAGTACAAATGAGCTTAACATTCCTCAGGACGCTCTTTCGTTTTCTGTTTATGATATTGAACAGGGTGAATATTTATTTTACGAGGGAGATAGCCAATTGCCCACAGTAGCAAGTTTGGCAAAACTATTTGTCATTGACTATGCTTTGACAAAAGTTAACTTGGAAGATGTTATTGAAGTAAATCAAGAGGTATTGGATCTTGTGCCGGCTGGGTCATCTTTAGCAAATCTAAAAGTTGGGAAGTACACAGTAAAAGAAATAATGGAAGCTATGCTTGTTCCTTCGGGAAACGATGCTGCCTATTCGTTGGCATATTATATTGCTAAAAATGAATTAGGAGAGGGCTATACAGCAACGGAATATATAAATTATTTTACGACAGAGCTAAGTGAGTATTTAATTGAAGAAGGCTATTCTAAAACAAATTTGTATAATGATCCGAGCGGGGCATCTATGTCAGCCGATACACATTTGGATGATATTAATCGTGTAGCCTTGAAGCTTTATAATTATGATTTTGTTAAAGAATGTGTAGGGAAAAGCACTTTCTCAATTCAAACTCCACAAGGTGAATTTACTTGGAAAAATACCAATAAGTTTTTAGATAAAAAGTCACCGTACTATAATGAAAATGTAAAAGGAATAAAAACAGGAACTATGGCATCTTCCTATAATATTGTTGTTCTTTATAAAAAAGATGGCAAGGAATATTTGATTACCTGCTTGGCATCATTATCAGATGAAGGAAGATATAAAGCAGTGCAGTCCGCTATAAATACAATTATTAAATGATGTCGAAATATCTTTTAATTAAAGCGTTAAAGTGTCGTGGACAAGATAAAGATTAGTTTGGTGAAACAACAATAGTTGAAGTACGAAAAACATCGTAGAAATACGGTGTTTTTTGTTACCCCAAACCCTACAATTTTATACATAACCACAGGTTAGTACAAATACCTTGTGTGATTTTTTGAAAGGCATAAAAAGGCAAATTTGCCCGATTTACGCCCCGAAAAATGACAGAAACAAGGCTTTAAGTATCTTTCCTGTGGTTTTTTTATTTTCAGACAGAAAGGTGGATTGATATGCCGAGAATGAGTAAGAAACGGAAACAAGAGTGGGCATTGTTTCTGAACGAAAGAAATCGCATTACCTACAACGGACTTTGCAGAAAATGCAGTAATGAATGTAAGCAGAGTTTCCGCTGTATCGTGGTGCATTGCCCTAAATATTTATCAAAAAGGAGAACAAAGAATAATGATGAAAATGGAAAATGAAATGAATGTAAATGTACCTCTTGAGGTTATCAAGGCAAGCGAAATTGAACCGAAAGAAGTGAAATGGCTGTGGTATCCGTATATTCCATTCGGTAAGGTTACGCTGTTGCAGGGCGATCCTGGCGATGGAAAAAGCAAGTTGATGCTTTCCATTGCCGCCCTGCTCTCTAAGGGAGAAGCCCTCCCATTTACCGATGAAGAAACAGAACCTATGACTATCATCTATCAGACAACGGAAGATGATGCAGACGATACGGTAGTACCCCGTTTTAATTCTGCCGGTGGGAACGGAGAAAACCTTATCTTCATCAAGGAAGATGAAAAATCTTTGTCCTTTGGGGATAACCGCATTGCTGAAGCAATCGAAAAGTATCACGCAAAACTCTTAATTCTTGATCCGATGAGTTCCTATATCGGAGAAAACTGTTCAATGAACAATGCCAACGAAACAAGAGCAGAGTTTAATCACTTGATTGCAGTTGCAAAAAATACAGGCTGTGCCATCGTGATTATCGCTCATATGAACAAGATGAGAGATACCAACCCTCTTTATCGTACCAACGGTTCGATTGATATTGCGGGTGCTGCAAGAAGTATTTTTGCAATCACACGCACACCGAACAAAGAAGCACCGGCGGAAAGATATATGGTTCAAGTGAAATCCAACCTTGCCCCGACAGGCTCTGCAATTCTCTTTGAGGTTGCAGAAAAGGGAGTGGACTTTATTTCTGAAATGGAAATGACAGCAGAAGAAGCGTTCCAGTCCCTTGCCCCTAAAATGGGCAGACCGAACGAAAAGGAAACCAAGGCGAAAGAATTTCTTTTGGAAATGCTGAAAGACGGAGAAATGCTTTCTTCGGATTGCGAAGAAAGACTTGAAGCCGCAGGGTTCAAGAAATCGACCATCAAAAAGGCAAAGAAGAAAGCAGAAGTTATCTCCCAAAAGAAAGGCTTTCTGTGGTACTGGTCTTTGCCGATGGGCGATATACCGAGAGAATAAAAGCAGGCTGTCTGATGGAAGGACAGTCTGTTTTTATGATTGAGGTATCAAAAGGAGGTCAAGGGGGAACTCCCTTGCCCACGACATCTTTGCAGACGAAGTCTGAAAGTGTCATAGTGGGTTACACACATTCAAAGAATGTTGTGTAATGGCTTCGCCCCTGCCGAGAAAGGAGAGCAAAATGGCAAAAATCGACAAGGCGGATATGAGTTGTGCAAGGGTAAAACAGTACACCGCTTCTGATGTGAGCAAGGCGGAAAGGCACAACGAACGCAAGAATGAAACCTACGAAAATATGAATGTGATTGAGGAACGAATACCCTTTAATGTGCATTTCAAAAAGCCGACTGCCCCTACCTATATGGAACAGTTAAAACAGATGGAAGCAGACGGTCAGGTGTCGCTTCGTGGGTTGAGGAGAGACGCAACACTCTTTAATGAGATAGTGATTGATGTGAATACGATGTACTTCGAGCGTAATGGTGGCTATGAATACGCAAAGCAGTTTTATGAAGAAGCCTATCGTTTCATCGTGGAAAAATTCGGTGCTGACAATGTTATATCGGCAGTAATGCACGCTGATGAAATCAATGTAGCCGCAACCGAGGAACTGGGAAAAGAGGTTTACCATTATCATCTTCACGCTATGGTTCTGCCAGTGGTGGAGAAAGAAATCCTATGGAGTAAGCGTTGCAAAGACGAAAAACTGCGAGGAACGGTCAAGGAAGTTGTTAATCAGATAAGCCATTCAAAGAAATGGAAATCGGATATTCCGCTGACCGATGAAAAAGGAAAGCCGCTTCTTAGGAAGAACGGAAAGCCGATGTTTAGAGCTTCGTACAGCATACTGCAAGATGAATTGTTTCACTATATGACGGAGCAAGGGTTCAAAGGCTTTCAGCGTGGCGAATACGGAAGTACAGCAGAGCATTTGACTTCCCTGCAATATCAAATCCAACAGGACAAAGAGCGATTGGAGAAGTTGCAGAAGCGTATTCAAAAGGAACAGGTCAAGTATGAGCCTGCCCGTCATATCTCCAAAACCTTAAACGAGATTGACAGTATGGGGCAGAAAACAATCACAGGTAAAATGGCAATCTCCAAAGAGGATTATTCTCAACTGACAGCCCTTGCCAAAGAGGGTATTACCAGTCGTGCGGAAATCAAAAAATTTGAGCAGAGTGCAAATTTTTACCGACAGAAGTATATGGACAGTGCAAACGCATTGGAACGAATGAAAACCAAATACAACGAACTGAAAGAAAAGTGCAGACCTTTTCTTGAAGCGTTGGAACATTTCCCCGAAGTTGCCAAACTTTTATTTTAAAAAGTGAAGCAACTTTTTTCTTTTAAGGAAGCACAGGAACGAGCCGAAAAAGAAGCAAGGGAAAAAGAAAGACAGGAGCGTATCAAGGCACGAAGAAACAAGCGTGGTATGGAAAGATAACCATTTCCATTGTACTTGCAACTTAATGACTTCTTGATATGTTCAGATGAAACAGGCTGTATTTGTGGGGTGTTCCAAACGGAATGCCCCACAGTCAATTTATGAAAAGGAGAAACGGATTATATGAAAGAAAACACTTTATCTTATACAACACGAATAGGCAAAACCACTTTTATTGTAAATGTGAAGCAATCGGAAAGTGCGAATAAGCCTTTGAATACGGTGTTTCAAGAGATATGCAGACACGAGATGTTGGGAGATTTTTCAGCGGATAAATATTTGAATTTAGAAAACTTACAAAAATCATCTTGACAAACTCGTTCCCGAGGGAACAGCTGTTATATCTGTTCAGAACTTTTTGATATGCCTTGCAGTATCACTTGGAATAGGAATTATACTTGCACTTTCATATATGTATAATTTTCATTATCTATAACAGCTTCGGTTTCGGACCAAAGAAAAATGATGAAAGATATAAGACATTTACAATTACTATCACATCATCTGAACACGGATTGGATGCTAATGACAGTGTTCGTTCAATTAATGTAACATTTAACATTACATCAGGTAAGGACGGTATTCATTCTGACAATTCAGATGATACTTCATTAGGATTTGTTTATGTTGAAAATGGTACATTTAATATTACATCAGAAGGTGATGGAATAAGCGCTTCTGCATATGTTCTGATTCAGGACGGAACATTTAACATCACTACAGGTGGTGGAAGTGAAAATGGTGAACAGAAGTCATCGGAATCATGGGGACAGTTTAACGGACCTTCCGGTGGAGGCGCTCCGGGCGGTGGCATGAATGGCGGACATGACAGCGGATCAAATGGTGGTCCTGGTGGTTCAAATAGCACTATGAGTGGAACATCAGATAGTGCCTCAGGTTGCGTTGAAACATTTGCAAATGTATCTTCTGACAACCAGAGTACTCAGACAGCTGATAGTAATTCAGGTGATGCATCTACAAGTATGAATGGAATAAAGGCAACAGACAGCATTATTATCAATGGTGGTACATTTAACATTGATTCGGCTGATGACAGTCTTCATTCTAATAACTCCATTAAGATTGCAGGAGGTACATTTAATGTTGAATCAGGTGATGATGGTGTACATGCAGATAATACACTTAACATCACAGGCGGAAATATCAATGTAAATGAAAGTTATGAGGGCCTTGAAGCTCAGAATGTAACTATTGAAAATGGAAATATTACAATTACTGCCACAGATGACGGTATCAATGCAGCGGGAGGAACAGACTCCAGTGCATCTACAGGCGGAAGAGACGGAATGTTTGGCGGAGGATATACATCTTCAAGCACAGGAAGTATTGTAATTTCAGGTGGTAACATTTTAATAAATGCTTCAGGTGACGGAATTGATGCAAATGGATCGCTTGAAATTACAGGAGGAAATACAACTGTATATAGTCCGACACAGGGTGATACATCCGTATTGGATTACGATACAACAGGAACAATCACAGGTGGAACATTTATTGGTACAGGTGCTGCAACAATGGCTCAGACACTGACAGGCGCAAACCAGGGCGTATTAACATTTAATGCAAATGGTTCTTCAGGCAGTCAGGTTGAGGTTAAGAATAGCAACGGAAAGACTGTTGCAGTATTTACACCAAGTCTTTCATACCAATATCTTGTTGTAACTAACGATGAAATCGTTTCAGGACAGACATATACTGTCTCAATTGGAGAAAATTCTATGACTGTAACGGCTGAATAATAAAAATGATTAAAATGCCGTTATAAATTAAGTAATAACACAATTAACTTTATTTATTTACTTGCTAATTAATTTATAAGGAGTATAATTACCTCCATAACAAAGCAAATATTCTTTTATTTGTATATATATTCAAGCATAGCTCTAAAAAGACAATGTCAATAGCTGACATTGTCCTTTTTTTTGCCTTTTTTCAATAATTATTCCCGATTGTGATGTATAACTTAATAATGCGGAAGCCGAAAAAGAAAAGGATAATTTAAGTGTAATGATATGTACAACAACTTGTTATACATATATTGAAAAAGGGATATTTTTTAAATATAACAAACAAAAATCTTCCAATTAAAGGGAAAAAAGAAAAAGAAAAAGTATAGTACGAATTAGAAATAATTGCCGTGGTATCAGTATTGATGAAAGACCTAAAGAAGTAGATTATAGGAATAATTTTGGACATTGGGAAATGGATACAGTAAAGGGTTCAAGAGGTAATACCAAAGCAAATTTATTAGTTCTTACTGAAAGAAAACACTATCTGAAATAGTTATAAAAATGCCGAACGGTTGCTCTTACAGTGTAGTTAAATCTTTGAATTGTTTAGAACGAAAATGGGGAGATTTATTTTCTAAAATATTCAAGACAATCACAGTAGATAATGGTGTAGAATTTTCAGATTATAAAAATATGAAAAATTCTATTTTTCATAAAGATAAAAAAAGGACTTTAGGGATTACAATATGTATTTATATTGAAAAATATCATTTTTTAATTATAGATATATGTAAATTACATAAGGTTCTTATATATAATTGTATATTAAGCTCATGTATTTAAATATAATTTAAAAATAAACCTCCTATATATATGGATATGTATAATTGAGTCGTATAAAAAAGTATAGTAAAATATAAATGTTTTTAATTATAAATCTATATATTGCCATAAGGCAAGAAAAAGGAATTGGGAAATTATGAAAAAAAGAAAGGGATTAGCGTTGATTATTACAACAGCTGCTGTTGTTAGTATATCAATGGGGAATATTGCATTTGCTGAAACTCGGATTCCCATGCAAGAAGTAGGGAATATTCAGAATGTCTCTGTAGAGACTAACAAAAGTAAGAATCAAGAAGTTGTAGAGGTGCAAAACACAGGGGAGAAAGAAGAACAGAAAGATAAAGAATCAAATATTCAGGACAATGTAAATATTGCTAACATGTCGAAAGAAGATGAAGCAGGGGTTGCAGTTAATACGGGTAATATTGCATATTTGGATACATGGTCCGGTTCGGATGATAAAGATGGAACTTCTGCTGCAAATGCTGTAAAAAGCTTGGAGAAAGCATTACAAATTGCAGGAGAAGGAGGAACAATTAATGTTATAAATTTTTCTGTTGTAATTTCTAAAGATACAACTATTTCCAATGTGACATTTAAAAAAGCCGCAAGCTACAACGATAACATTTTAAGAGTTGAAAGTGGTGCAACTCTAACATTGGATAATGTAACGATAGATGGAATGTCCATAGAAACGGGGCATTCTTCCGTCAGATTAATTAAGGCCAACTTAGTACTAAAAGGAAATACAAAAATCTGTAATTCTCGTGATACGGCACTATCTGTTATTGGTGGTAATGTAACTATGGAAAGTGGAGAAATTTGCAATAACAGTGGTAATATTGCAGGAGCTATTTTTCTTGCACCATATAATAATGATATGGATGGAAACTTTATTATGAATGGCGGAAGTATACATGATAATAAAAGCACTGACAGAGAAGCAGGAGCCATTAGAGTGGATGAGATGACAACATTCACAATGAATAAAGGAGAAATATATAATAATTCGACTGACGGAATTGGTGGTGCGATTGTATGCAATGGAACAACTAATATTGCAGGAGGAGTTATTCGCAACAATAGTGCCAATTCAAGCGGTGGTGCGATTGTATGCAGCGGAACAACTAATCTTACAGGAGGAGTTATCCGCAACAATAGTGCCAATTCAGGCGGTGGTGTATCTGTATTTGCTTCTGGAGTTTTGAATATAAGTGGCACCGAGATTTCTTCCAATAATTCTACATGGGGCGGCGGTGTTTGTGCGGTTGGTAATTCAACTGTCAATTTAAGCGGCACTGGTGTAATTAAAAATAATACAACCAAATATAACGCGGCTGGTGTTTTTCTTGAAGGAGGATATGGAGGCGGAACAACCTTCACAATGACAGGAGGAATCATTGCCGATAATACTGCAGGAGGCAATGGCGGAGCAATCCTTGGGTTTCCATGGGAAGCACCCGTTAAGATTAATATTTCCGGTGGAACTATTACAGGGAATAAGGCAACTGATGGCAATGGAATCTGCATAAGTGGAGACAATGGCAATGTGCAAGAACCTGCAAAACTTGAACTTAGCGGTTCTCCTAATATTGCTGATGATATATTTCTTGCAACTGACAGATTTGAAAATGCAAAAGTGGATGTAGTAGCACCATTTAATCCGGTGACACCGGTGCCAATTAGAGATACAATGTGGAAAAATTATCGTACGATTGTTTCTTATGTAGATGGTGTAACACCGAATATACAAAACTTTATCCCAGCAGATAAACATGCGAATCAAGCAATCATTCAGGATGGACAAAACCTCCAATCTGTTAATAAGCTTACAGTTGATTTTGCAGAGAAAGGCTACATTGCAGATGGAAATCATACATTGTATGGAACAATTATGGTACTTCCGGATGGAACAATTCCCATAGATATGATACCAAAGATAGATATACAAGGTTATACTGTAACTGAGTGGAGAAACGGAGCTGACGATTCAGTGTGGGATTTTAAGAATGATAAGGTGATAAGTTCTGTAATCCTTTATCCTGTGCTCGCACCAGAATCTCCAAGTAATACAGCCCTAACAGAATTAGAAAATGCTGGATTTAAAAAGGTTAATGACTTAAAAGCAACAGATTACTACAACATAGAAACAGCTGCAAGAAAA
>UQXZ01000015.1 GCA_900545225.1 uncultured Eubacteriales bacterium | reverse complement strand
ACCGACCTCCAATCGTTAGATTTTTGGTCTAACTTTTGGGGGTCGGTTCATAAAAGGGCTTTTTATTTTTTAAATTTTTGACAATCAAAGTATTTACTTTGAATATCTAAGTATGTATAATGTAAAAGAATTTTGAATATCAAACTATTTTATTTGATATTTCTGTAAAACATAAATGTGTATGAGTGTATGGAGAATATTATGGAAACTAAGAAAATAGAAGAGATCGTAAATATTTTTGAAAAGAGTGATGTTGCGAAGATGGAGCTTGAGGTTGGTGAATTAAAAATCAAGCTTGAGAAGAGTGTTGCACCATCAGCTGAAATGGTACCAGTTCAGAATGTTGTTTATACAAAAGAGTCTTCTGTAAATTCCATGGTTAAGGAACTGAAAGAACCACAGGCAGACAATACTGCAAATGTACAGGAGGAAGCTCCTAAGTCATATATCAAATCTCCAATCGTTGGAACATTTTACCAGGCAAGCGCAGTTGGAGCTGAGCCTTACGTAAAGGTTGGCGACAGAGTAAATGTTGGCGATGTTGTCTGCATAGTTGAAGCCATGAAGGTTATGAACGAAATTAAGTCAGATAAAGCAGGTGTTATTAAAGAGGTACTTGCTAAGGATGGTTCAATGGTGGAATACGATGCACCTTTATTTGTAATCGGAGATTGATATGATAAAGAAATTACTTATAGCAAATCGTGGCGAAATTGCCATAAGAATAATCAGAACTTGTAAGGAAATGGGGATTAAGACAGTTGCCGTATATTCCCAGGCAGATGCTGAATCACTTCATGTACAGCTTGCAGATGAAGCAGTATGTATCGGTGCACCCAGAGCCGTAGACAGCTACTTAAACATGAACAACATTATTCAGGCTGCATGTTCAACAGGATGTGATGCAATTCATCCGGGGTTTGGATTCTTAAGTGAGAACCCTGACTTTGCAAGACTTGTAGAGCAGTGCGGTCTTATATTCGTAGGTCCAAGCGCTGACATTATAGAAAAGCTCGGCAACAAGTCAACAGCCAAGAGAATTATGAAGGAAGCGGGAGTTCCTGTTGTTCCTGGAAGTAAGGATGTTGTTGAAACTGTTGAGGAAGGCTTAGAGCGCGCAAAGGAAATTACATATCCACTCATCATCAAGGCAAGTGCAGGCGGCGGTGGCCGAGGCATGAGAATCGTTCACAGTGAAGATGAATTTGTAAATGCATTTAACAGTGCAAAGAGTGAGGCTAAGGCCTGCTTCAACAATGACGAAGTCTACATGGAGAAGTTCATCGAAGATCCTAAGCATATTGAAGTACAGCTTATTGGCGATCACTTCGGAAATGTTATTCACCTCTATGAGAGAGACTGCTCATTCCAGAGAAGAAATCAGAAGCTTGTTGAGGAAGCACCCTGCTTTACATTAAGCGATGATATCAGAACAAGAATGACAAATGATGCTGTTAAGGCATGTAAGGCTGTTGGCTACGACTCAGTTGGAACTATTGAATTCCTTCTTGATAAGCACGGCAATTACTACTTCATGGAAATGAATACAAGAATCCAGGTTGAGCATCCTATTACAGAAATGATCTGCAACATAGACATCGTAAAGCAGCAGATCAAGATTGCAGAAAACCAGAGATTAAATATTAAGCAGGAAGATGTAAAGATTAACGGCTACGCAATGGAGTGCCGAATCAATGCAGAAAATACAAAGGAAGACTTCAAGCCTTCACCGGGTAAGATTACATTCTTAAATCTCCCTGGTGGCCGAGGCGTGCGAAATGAAACTGGCGTATACAACGGATATACAATTCCTCCGTTTTACGATGCCATGATTATCAAGGTTATAACATTTGCGCCTACAAGACTTGAGTGCATTAAGAAAATGCGTATCGCCCTTGAAGAGTTAATTATCGAAGGCATTGATACAAATATAGAATTTCACTATTTACTTCTTCACCACAAGAATTTCATAGATGGAAGATATACAACAGGCTTTGCGGCTACTTTTATCGAGGAGTTAAAGGAAAATGAAGAATATATTTAAAAAGAGAAGAGAACGTATAACTTTATTTCGTGGCCAGAATAAAAGAGAAGATGCTTACAAAGCTAAGGAAATTCCTGATGATCTTTTCAGAATATGTAAAAGATGTAAAAACACAATTCAGACAGAAGTATTTAAGAACAATTTATATGTATGTCCTGAGTGCGGATCTCACGTAAGAATCGGTTCAAGAGAGAGAATCAGCCAGATTATTGATGAAGGCACATTTGAGGAAATGGATGCTGACATCACAACAGTAAATACTGAATTTAAGGGATATACAGAAAAGCTTGATAAGTACAAAGCTGAAACAGGCATGAATGAAGCTGTTGTTACAGGAGTTGGAAATATCAACGGAGAAAAGACAGCAATCGCCGTTATGAATTCATATTTCATGATGGGAAGTATGGGAAGTGTTGTTGGAGAAAAGATCACAAGACTTATCGAAAAGGCTGACGAAGAGCATTTACCATTAGTGATTTTCTGTGCCAGCGGTGGAGCGAGAATGCAGGAAGGTATTGTTTCTCTTGTTCAGATGGCAAAGACAAGTGCTGCATTAAAGAGATTTAACGACCATGGAAACCTTTATATTTCAGTCCTTACAAATCCTACAACAGGTGGTGTAAGTGCCAGCTTTGCAATGCTTGGAGACATAATTATTTCAGAGCCGAGAGCACTTATTGGATTTGCAGGAAGACGAGTTATTGAAAAGACAATAAATGAAGAACTTCCTAAGGAATTCCAGAGAGCAGAATTTGTTAAGGAAAAGGGCTTTGTGGACATGATTGTGGAACGAAAGAAAATGAAAAAGACACTTGGTGATTTAATCAGATTACATGGAGTTAACTAATATGGACATGAGCATGAACAAATCAAAGCTTTCCGCTTGGGAGAGAGTTGGTCTTGCAAGACAGACTACACGTCCTAAGGCGCAGGATTTTATAAAGGAATTATTTACTGATTTCTATGAATTATCAGGTGACAGATATTTCGGAGATGACAAGGCAATTATCGGCGGTATCGCTTCATTTCACGGTATTCCTGTAACAGTAATTGCCGAGTCAAAGGGAAAGACACTTGAAGAAAACCTAGAGAAAAACTTCGGAATGGTTAATCCTGAAGGATACAGAAAGGCTTTAAGACTTGCAAAGCAGGCTGAGAAGTTTAACAGACCGGTTATTACATTTGTTGATACTGCAGGTGCGTATCCGGGAAAGGGAGCTGAGGAGAGAGGACAGGCAAATGCAATTGCTGAATGTCTCTACACATTTTCAGATCTTAAGGTGCCTGTAATCGCAGTTGTAATCTCAGAAGGCGGAAGTGGTGGAGCACTTGCACTTTCAGTGGCAGACAGAATTGTTATGTTTGAAAATGCAATCTATTCAATTCTTTCACCTGAAGGATTTGCCAGCATACTCTGGAAGGATGCTTCAAAGGCAAAGGAAGCCAGTGAGGTTATGGGATTAACTTCATTTGATCTCTACGAAAAAGAAATCATAGACAAGATTATTGAGGAACCGGATGGCGGAATCCAGGTTGAGCATGAGGACGCAGTCAGAGAACTTGACGAGTACCTTATAAAGGAACTTAAGGCTCTTAAAAATACAGAAATGGATGAGCTGCTTGATAAAAGATATAACAAATATCGCAAAGTAGGTAAATTCGTATGAAAAACATAAGAATCATCGGTGTCGGACATAAGCCGGCAGAAACCTGTGTAACAAATGATATGTTGTCTGAAATTGTGGATACAAATGATGAATGGATAACAACACGAACAGGTATTAAAACAAGATATTTTAGTGAAAACAAAAATACAAGTGAATTAGGATATGAAGCTGCACTTAATGCAATTAAGGATGCAGGCATAGATAAAACTGAGATTGAGGCAATTATTGTTGCAACAATGACACCTGACAATGCAATGCCATCAACAGCATGCCTTATTCAGGAAATGTTGGGACTCAATGATCAGAAAATAATGGCATTTGACATGAATGCGGCATGTAACGGCTTTATTTCAGCCTTACAGGTAGGTTCATCACTTCTTGGAAGATTTAAAACAGTCCTTGTTGTAGGTGCTGAAACAAACAGTAAAATACTTGATTTCGCTGACAGAAGCACATGTATTTTATTTGGTGACGGTGCAGGTGCTGCAGTGCTCAGATACGAAGAATGTGAAAAAGAAACATTTATGTACAGCAACAGCATGGGAGACAACAAGAACGTTTTAACATGTAAGAACAACGGACTTACACCATTAATGACTTCCAACCGGGCAGTGAACAACTACATGACAATGCAGGGCAATGACGTATTCAGATTTGCCATCAGAGTTATGGAAGAGGCCATTGTTGAGGTACTTAAAGAGTCGAATCTTACTATAGATGATATCGACTGCATCATACCTCATCAGGCAAATATAAGAATTATTAAGCATGTGGCAAGGAGCATGAACCTTCCAATGGAGAAGGTATTTGTAAATCTTGACAAATACGGCAATACATCCTCAGCAAGTATCGGAATCGCACTCAGCGAAGCGAAGGCACAGGGGGTAATAAAGGAAAATGACAAAGTTATCCTGGTAGGATTTGGCGGAGGCTTTACCTACAGCTCCTACCTTTACCAGTTTTAAATAGTGAAAATGAGAAAGGCACATTTACAGATGATCAATAAATTATTTGACGTTAAATATCCTATTTTTCAAGGGGCAATGGCACATGTAGCCACAGCAGAATTTGCAGCAGACGTATCTAACGCAGGTGCTATCGGAATTATCGGTACAGGCGCAATGAACGCGGAAGAAACAAGAAAGGCCATTCATAAATGCAAAGAATTAACAGATAAGCCCTTTGGTGTAAATGTTATGCTCATGAACCCTCATACAGAAGAAATTATGAAGGTAATTGCTGAGGAAAAAGTAGCATTGGTAACAACAGGTGCCGGCAATCCGGGAATTTACATGGAAATGTTAAAGGAAAGCGGAGCTAAGGTAATTCCTGTAGTTGCAAGTGTTGCCCTCGCAAGAAGAATGGAGCGAGTAGGTGCTGATGCGGTAATCGTTGAAGGCGGTGAAGCTGGCGGACATGTAGGTGAGCAGACAACTATGGCACTTGTTCCACAGGTTGTGGATGCAGTTGAGATTCCTGTAATTGCAGCGGGTGGTATTGCTGACAGCAGAGGATTTGATGCAGCACTCTGTCTCGGTGCAGAGGGTGTTCAGCTTGGAACAGTACTCCTTGCAACAGATGAATGTCCAATTCATGAGAATTATAAAAATGCCGTAATCAAGGCTAAGGACATGGATACTGTTGTTACAGGAAGAACAGCAGGTTCACCGGTACGAGTGCTTAAGAACAGATTAAGCCGTGAGTATATGAAACTCGAACAGCAGGAAGAAAGCCAGGCAGAACGCGAAAAGCTCACAATCGGAGCACTCCGCAGAGCCGTTAAGGAAGGCGATATGCAGGACGGTTCAGTTATGATGGGCCAGATCGCCGGACTTTGTAAAGAAATAAAGCCTTTGCCACAAATATTCGAAGAAATCGTAACAGGTTCCAAAGTAGTATTGAGTGAATTAGAAAGAAAAATTAGAGAGATATAATGCTAAAAGAAATAAAAATCAGAAACAGAAAATTATCAATTCCAATTATCCAGGGTGGTATGGGAATCGGAATTTCTCTGTCTAATCTTGCCGGAAGTGTAATGAGAGAGGGCGGTATGGGAGTAATCAGTGCCGCTCAACCGGGATGTTACAAGGAAGATTTCAAAACAAATACATTACAGTGCAACTTAAATGCTTTTGCGGAGGAAATACATAACGCAAGATTAATTTCTGAGGGAAATGGATTGCTTGGTGTAAATATCATGTGTGCCAGCGAGGACTACGATGATTATGTAAGAGTCGCATGTGCAGAAAATGTTGATGCCATCATATCCGGTGCGGGTTTACCGCTGAAATTACCGTCACTTGTGGACAATGAAAATGTACTTCTTGCCCCGATAGTTTCCAGTGCCAAGGCATTTAACGTAATAGCTAAATACTGGGATAAGCACTATGAAGTGTGTCCTGATTTTATAGTTATTGAAGGAAGTAAGGCAGGTGGTCACTTAGGATTTAAGAAGGACGATGTGTTAAATGATACCTGTGAAAATATAGAAGATATTTTACAGGGAGTACTTGTAGCCAAGGTTCCTTATGAGGAGAAATACGGCAAAGAAATACCTGTATTTGTTGCAGGTGGAGTATTTACGGGAAGTGATATCGCGAGATTTCTAAATCTTGGAGCTGACGGAGTACAGATGGGTACACGTTTCATTGCTACTCACGAGTGCGATGCAAGTGATGAATTTAAAGAAGCGATTATTAACTGCAAAGAGGAAGATATCGTAATAGTAGATTCACCGACGGGATTTCCGGGCAGGGCACTTCGAAATGAATTTACAAAAACAATCGATCCAAATGTTGATGCGAAAATATCTCATTGTTATAACTGCATGATACCGTGTAATCCGGCGCACACCATTTACTGCATAAGTGAGGCGTTAATCATTGCTGCAAAGGGCGATGTGGAAAACGGACTGGTATTTGCAGGTGAAAATGCTTACAGAGTTAATAAAAAGGTAAGCGTAAAAGAATTAATAGATGAGCTGATGAAAGAATTAAATGACTCATTAGATTAAATGAGCATGTTAATTCCTAAGTATATATGGGCATAAATTGATGTGCTCAGCAAACGAAGTGATAAGGAGGTAATAATGAAGACTGCTATTCTATTTGCCGGACAGGGTGCTCAGTACGTGGGCATGGGCAAGGATTTCTATGAAGAATATGAGGAGTGCAGAGAAGTATATGACAATGCAAATGTAGATTTCAGCTTACAGAATCTCTGCTTTGAAGGGCCTAAGGAAATGCTGGACAATACAGCATTTGCACAGAGTTGCATTTTAACAACATCAATAGCCATTTCTGCATTACTTAAGAAGAACGGCATAAAGGCAGATTATGTTGCAGGACTTAGTCTTGGTGAATATTCTGCACTTACATATGCAGGTGCAATCAATGTAAATGATGCAATTCAGATTGTAAGAGAGCGTGGAAAAATCATGGACAACGCCTTCACAGGTAAGGAAGTTATGATGGCGGCTGTTTTAGGATCTGATGAAACTACAATCAAAGAAGTACTTGAAGAGGTTAAGTCCCTGGGTGTTGTAGAAGTTGCCAATTATAACTGTCCAGGACAGATAGTAATAAGCGGTGAGAAAGCAGCCTGTGAAAAGGCTGCAGAAAAGCTCCTTGAAAGAAATGCAAGAAGAGTTATTCCTCTTCAGGTAAGCGGAGCATTCCACACATCACTTCTTGAAGAAGCATCAGTTAAGCTCAATAAGGAACTTAAAAAATATACATTTAACAAGCCTGAAATTCCTGTTGTTTACAACTATACAGGAGCTGAGTCTGATGAGGATATCATCGACATTCTTACAAAGCAGATTAAGAGCAGCGTAAGATTTTCTCAGTCAATCGAATATATGATTTCACAGGGTGTTGATACATTTATCGAGGTTGGCCCTGGAAAGGTATTATCAGGTTTCGTAAAGAAGACAGACAAAAATGTAAAGATTTACAGCGTTGATACAGTTGAAGATTATAAGAAAATGTTGGAAGGACTTGGTTTATGAGAAAAACAGCAATCGTAACAGGTGGTTCAAGAGGAATCGGCCGTGCAATCGCAATAGCATTATCACATGAGTACAATGTTGTAATTAATTATTGCGGCAGTGAAGACAGGGCAAATGAAGTTCTTGCTGAATGCGCAAAGAACGGAAACGACAGCATGATTTTCAAGGCTGACGTAAGTGACAGTGTTGCAGTAAATGACATGATCAAGGCTGTATCAGAGAAATATGAAAGCATTGACGTTGTTGTAAACAATTCAGGAATTACAAAGGACAACCTCATTCTCAGAATGAGTGAAGAGGACTTTGAAAAGGTAATCGATATTAACTTAAAGGGCTGCTTCAACGTAAGCAAGGCTGTATTAAAGCCAATGCTTAAGCAGAAGAGCGGTTCTATCATAAATATGGCAAGTGTTATCGGCGAGATTGGAAATATCGGCCAGGCAAACTACGCAGCAAGTAAGGCAGGTGTTATTGCACTTACAAAGACAATCGCCAAGGAAGGTGCCCATAAAAATGTAAGATGTAACGCAATTGCACCGGGATTTATTCAGACAGAAATGACTGATGTACTTTCAGACAGCGTTAAAGAGGCTATTTTAAACAATATTCCTATGAAGGAACTTGGCAAGCCGGAAGACATTGCAAACTTAGTTTTATTCTTATCAGCTGAAAACAGTCGCTACATCACAGGACAGGTTATAAATGTAGACGGCGGAATGGTAATGTAAGGAGCGGAAATGAAGAGAAGAGTTGTTATAACAGGATTAGGGGCATTATCACCTATCGGAAACGATGTTCCGACTCTTTGGGAATCAATTGAAAACTGCAAATGCGGTATAGATAAAATTACAAAATTTGACACATCAGATTTCAAGGTTAAATTAGCCGGTGAAGTTAAGGGTCTTGATGTTGAGCAGTACTTTGACAAGAGAAGTGTTAAGTTTAACGACTTATTTACAGTATACGCAAGAATAGCTGCAAAGCAGGCATTTGAAGATTCTAAGATTGATATTGATGCAATCGATAAGACAAGATTCGGTGTAATATTTGCAACAGGTATCGGTGGTATCGGAACTATCGAAGTAACTGAGGATAAGTTACAGGCTCAGGGACCGGGCCGTGTTTCTCCATTCTTTATTCCAATGTCAATTGCAAATATGGCAGCGGGAAATGTTGCTATTGATCTTCAGGCTCAGGGTCACTGCTCAAGTGTTGTTACTGCTTGTGCAGCGGCAACAAATGCAATCGGTGAGGCATTCCATAAGATTCGTGACGGATATGAAGATATTATGATGACAGGTGGCTGTGAGGCAGCGGTAACACCATTATCAGTTGCAGGTTTCCAGTCAATGAAGGCTCTTCACGTTGGAGATGACAAGAACCGTGCAAGTATCCCATTTGACAAGGACAGATCAGGTTTCGTTATGGGTGAGGGCGCAGGTGCACTTGTACTTGAAGAGTATGAGCATGCCAAGAAAAGAGGCGCAAAGATCTATGCTGAAATCGTAGGTTACGGTGCAACTTGTGATGCATTCCACATTACAGCTCCAATGGAAGGCGGAGAAGGTGGTGCAAGAGCAATGGTAAATGCTTTAAAGGATGCATCAATCGAGCCTGAAAGCATTAATTACATCAACGCTCACGGAACAAGCACACCACTTAATGACAAGATAGAGACAAGCGCTGTTAAGAATGCATTTGGTGACCATGCTTACAACCTTTTAATGTCAAGTACAAAGGGTAATACAGGACATTTACTCGGTGCCAGTGGTGCAATTGAGTCAATCATCTGTGTAAAGGCAATCGAGAACAGCTTTGTTCCACCTACAATCAACTATCAGAATCCGGATGAAAACTGCGACCTTAACATCGTAGCCAATACACCGGTTAAAAAAGAACTTAACTATGTAATGAAAAACTCATTGGGCTTTGGCGGTCACAATGCATCATTGATTTTCAAGAAAGTAGAGGATTAAATGTTATATAATTCAAATCAGATTCAGGAAATAATTCCACATCGTTATCCTATGCTCCTTGTTGACAGAATCGAAAGCATAAGTGAAGATGGAACATGTATAATCGGAACAAAGAGCGTAAGTGCTAATGAAATGTTCTTCATGGGACATTTTCCACAGAAGCATGTAATGCCAGGAGTTCTTATTGTTGAGGCGCTTGCTCAGACAGGTTGCGTTCTCCTGTTGTCTAAGGAAGAAAACAAGGGTAAAATAGGTTACTTTGCAGGTATTAATAAAATGCGTTTCAAGAAGCAAGTAGTTCCTGGTGATACACTTACGCTTAAGGTAACATTTACTAAGGAAAGAGCCGGAATCTGCTTTGCTGACGTAGAAGCAAGTGTAGACGGCAAGGTAGCTGCCTGTGGCGAAATCATGTGTGCCGTTGGGTGATAGATTTTAAGGAATTCAATTATGATAATAGGTATTGGTTGCGACATCTGCCAGATCAGCAGATTTAAGGATAATTATGAAAAGCTGGCTAAGAGGCTTCTCACAGAAAATGAATATGCCATATATTCAGACTTCACAAGTGAGAAGAGAAAAATAGAATTCCTTGCAGGAAGATTTTCAGCCAAGGAGGCAGTCGTAAAAGCCTTAGACGTACCAAAGCTTGTTAAAGATATTGAAATATTAAATGACGAAAACGGAAAGCCATACTGTACTCTTGAAGGATATAAAATACACATTTCAATCTCTCATGAGACAGAGTATAGCTGTGCATATGCGTTGTGTGAAAGTCTGGACTAAGGACAGAAAAATCACTTGAACTGTTAATGAAATTCTATGGATATAGTTCTGTGAATATCATTAAGTTTAAGTGGATAAATATATAAATAAAAATAAAAGTGTGAAACATATCAGATTTATGTCTCACACTTTTTTTATAGTCTTACACTAATCTCATTACTCGCAATAGCAGCAACCGTGCCATCCTCTTTCTTAATCACAAGTCTGCCTAAATGGTCAATGTCTTCCACATATGCATTATATGAATTGCCCTTTTCATATACAGTAATATCCTTATGAAGCACTATAGAATGCTTTTTATATTTTTTAATCAGTTCAGGGCTTTCGATATTCTTATAATTCTCATAAAAATGATTAAGTACTGAAACAATCAAATCATTTCTATGTTTGTAAGTATCTGTAAAATCCTCAATACTTGATGCAATATCGTCCATAAATTCGCTGTTATTAATATGGTGTACATTAATACCGATACCGACAACCATATATTCAAGACTCATGGACTGAAGCTCGATGCCTGCTTCACAGAGAATACCTGAGAGCTTTTTATTCTTATAGAAAATATCATTTACCCACTTGATACCTGTTTCAATGCCATAAACTTCCTGAATGGCCTCAACAACGCTGACACCTGCACAGGCAGTAATAAGAAGTGAGTTATCAAGGGCAATTTCCGGACGTAAGAAAATGGACATATATACGCCCTTATTCTTTTCACAGTAAAAAGATCTGCCGTTTCGTCCCTTACCGCCGAGCTGGTTATTGCTTATAAGAACATGGCCCTCAGGAAGAGTGCCTGCCTGCTGTTTAAGATCATCATTTGTTGAAGATGTACTTTCAACAACAGTAATGTCTTTATAAAAAGGACTGGCATTGTCCTTAATATACTGGTCAGAGAGATAATCATTTTCATTTATAAGCATGTATCCCTTGTTCTGCCTGGATAAAATAACATAGCCGTCATTTCGCAATGTCTTAATATTTTTGGAAATACTTACACGGCTGACATTTAATTCACTGGCAATACTTTCGCCGGATACATATTCATTTTCGTTATTTATTAATATATTTAAAATCTTATTCTTCATGTTTTCAATTATATAATAATGAAAATAAGTATCAAGCACATTCAAGTATGTGGTATTATTTAATAATATGAAAAAGTAAAATTAAAATGAAAAATAACCCATAGCGGTTCCACAGGAGAGCTTTTAATAAATGAAGATAAAAAAAGTAAATCTTGATACGGTAATAGGTATTGCAAGTGAAATTCCTGAAATGGAGTTTCCTGAAATTGCATTTGCCGGAAAATCAAATGTAGGTAAGAGTTCAATTATTAATGCCTTAATGAACAGAAAGTCCTATGCAAGAACATCAGAAAAGCCTGGTAAGACTCAGACTATTAACTACTACAATGTAAATGATGCAATTTATCTTGTTGACCTCCCGGGTTACGGATATGCAAATGTAAGCGTAAAGGTTAAGGAAAAATGGGGAAAGATGATAGAGAAATATCTCTGTACATCAACTCAGTTAAAGGCTGTTTATTTACTGGTAGACAGCAGACACGCTCCATCAGCAAATGACAAGTTAATGTATGACTGGGTATTATCAGTTGGCTTCAGACCTGTAATCATTGCCACAAAGGCTGATAAGCTTAAGAAAAATGAGCGCGTTAAAAATGTAAATATCATTAGAAAAGAGCTTGGTATGAAGGCTGAGGATAAATTAATCCTTACATCAAGTCTTAAAAAAGAAGCCATCGATCAGGTTTGGAAATCACTCTGTGATGATGCGGGAATAGAAAATATAGAATAAAGGATTGCTATGAACTACTATGTACTTAGCTTATTTCCTGAGATTGTTGAGAATTCACTCAATGCCAGTATCACAGGAAGAGCTATTGACAATGAATTAATTTCTCTGACTTCCATTGATATAAGAGACTTTTCAGATAATAAGCATATGAAGGTGGATGATTATCCATATGGTGGTGGTGCAGGCCTTGTAATTAAGCCTACATGCGTATATGACGCATATCTTCACACACTTTCTCTTATAAAAAGTGAGAAGAAGCCGAGAGTTGTATATATGACACCACAGGGGTCAGTATTTACCCAGAAAAAGGCAGCGGATTTTGCCAGGGAAGATGACCTTATAATTTTATGTGGTCACTATGAAGGAATTGACGAGAGAGTACTTGAGACTATCGTTACTGACTACGTATCCATAGGTGATTACGTGCTTACAGGTGGCGAGATTGCCTCTGTAATCGTTATGGATGCAGTTTCAAGACTTGTTCCGGGAGTGCTTGGTAACAGCGAATCTGCATTTACGGATACATTTTCAGACGGACTCCTTGAATATCCTCAGTACACAAGACCTGAGGAATTTTTAGGAAAGAAAGTTCCTGACGTGCTCCGTTCAGGTCACCATGGAAATGTTGAAAAATGGAGGCATCAGCAGAAACTTATTAGAACGAGAAAAAACAGACCGGATTTATATGAGAAATATATTGAACTTCATCCTGAAGAAAAACTTGAGGACGAGGAATAAATATAAACGAAGAGCAATTATATAATAGAGATTGGCGTTGGGTATGATATAGCTAAGTAGCTGTATCCCTATTGTGTAAAGTTGTGTGAAGAATAAATAATAACCAAGAAGCGAGGTGATTTAAGTGAGAGTATCAGAAAGAACAAAGGAAATTTTACAGAGACTGGACGACCGGTATGGCCTGGAAATTATATGTTCTCTCGACTACACCTCAGATCTGGAACTTCTTGTTGCCACAATGCTTTCAGCCCAGTGTACTGATGAAAGAGTAAATATCGTAACAAAGGATTTATTTGCCAGATACAAAAATGTAAGCGATTTTGCCAATGCGGACATAGAAGAGCTTGAGCATATGGTTAAGCCTACGGGATTTTTCAGAGCCAAGGCAGCTCATATCAAAGAAGCGGCAATGATGATTATGACTGAACACGGTGGTAAGGTTCCTGACAACATTGACGACTTAACAAAGCTTCCGGGTGTAGGCAGAAAAACTGCAAATGTTATTCTGACTCACATTTACAACGTGCCGGGAATCGTAGTTGATACCCATGTTAAGCGAATTACGGGGCGCCTTGGGCTTACAAAGGAAAGAGATCCCGTAAAGATAGAATTTGATTTATATAAAAAGCTTCCAAAGGAGCACTGGGGCAGACTGAACTACCAGCTTATAACATTTGGCAGGGAAATATGCACTGCAAGATCACCAATGTGTGGTCAGTGCTTTATGGCAGATATCTGCAAGTCAAAGGATAAACGCATTTAAAGCGTGATGAGAAACATTATGCATACTGAAGTCAGGTTTAATGATTAACGGTTTTGCGATTAAGGACAAAAGAGTATGAGAGAAGGTATTTTACAGGACAATATTTATAAGAGAGCCGTTGAAAAGAATATCAGCAAGAAGAATAAGTGCGATGAAAGTATAGGTAACATAAGCATTTCATCATCTGCAACCTATAGGGATGTTGAAAAGAATGTATCTGCTTCTGACACAGATAGCAGACAAAGTGCTTCTGATACCAATATTGAAAAAAGCTCATCTGATGGTTTCTATTTCTGTGTATTTGCTCTTATTGAGGCGGTGAATAACCTGCGAATAAGGGCAGCGGAAGGTCAGATTTACACAAAAGTAAATATAATAATACCTGAGCATTATACTGAAAATGATTTAAAATCGATTATACTATCATTAAACGACTGTCTTACGCTTGCAAATGTAAAAATCGCCCGGTGCATGGTAAATGTATGGAGCTGTGTTACAAGTCCAATCATGAATGTGGAAGCATTTTTAACGGATGCAGCGGATGTAAAAGAAGCTGTGAAGAAAATTTCACTGAAAAGCAAGAAATCATCAGAGCAGCATACATCTGCAAGTGCAGCGGATGGAAATGCATGTGATAAGAATAGCGCTGATGGAATGCTCTCCATCGTGGCATTTGGTGAGGTCGGTATTTCCTACACAAAGGCAACATTAAATGATGAAACTGTTATGGAAAGCTGTAAAAAGAGATTTAGCAATGAGTACATATCAGACATGGATTACGACTACGGCGCCATGCTTATTAATCTCAGCAAAGATGTGATTGATAACAGCAGACTTATAATCAATTCATCAGAGTGTGGCATAAATGGTGCACTCTGGAAGCTGGCGGAAATGTCAGATTGTGGATTTGAAGTGGACTATAAAGCGATTCCTGTGAAGCAGTCAGTTGTTGAATTAAGCGAATTGCTTAAGCGAGACATTTACAACATGCATTCCTTAGGCTCTGGAATAATCTTAACGGATAATCCCGATGAGATTGTTAATAAGCTTAAGGAATTGGGGATAAATGCAGCTCAGATAGGTGCTTTAACAAAAGAAAAGAGTAAAATTATCCTGGGAGTTGATACAAGAAGCAATATGAACCGTCCTGACATGGATGAAATATATGTGATTTAATGGAGTTTATACTATGGAATTGAGAAAAGAAATATTAGATACACTGGAGCAGGACGCGCGAATCTCTCCAAAGGAGCTTGCAATCAGACTTGGAGCTGATGAGGTTGATGTTGTAAATGAAGTAGCTGCCATGGAACAGGAAGGTATCATTTGCGGATACTTAACACTTATCGACTGGGATAAGACATCTGTAGATAAGGTAACAGCTCTTATCGAAGTTAAGGTTACACCTACAAAGGGACTCGGTTTCGACAGCATTGCCAAGAGAATTGAGCAGTTCCCACAGGTTAGCTCAATTTACCTTATGTCAGGTGGATTTGACTTCACTGTAATTATTGAAGGACGAAGCATGAGACTAGTTGCAGAATTCGTGCGAAACAACCTTTCAACTATTGAGGGTGTGCTTAGTACAGCAACACATTTTGTACTCCGTAGATACAAGGATCACGGCGTGATCTTTGATGAGAAAAAATTAGATGAAAGGGTTAACATTTTGCCATGAAAGAATATGTATCACAACAAATTAAAAATCTTGAGCCTTCTGGTATCAGAAAGTTCTTTGATGTTGTAAATGACATGCCTGATGCAATATCTCTCGGTGTTGGTGAACCTGACTTCGAGACACCAATGAACATAAGAACTCAGGCAATATACTCATTAGAGCAGGGAAAGACATTCTACACATCTAATGCAGGTCTCCCTGTTTTAAGACAGGAAATATGCAAGTACGTAGAGCGTAAATATAATGTTTCATACAATCCTAAAAATGAAATATTAATTACAGTCGGTGGTAGTGAGGCCATTGATATGGGACTCCGTTGTGTACTTGATCCGGGCGATGAAGTTATCATTCCACAGCCTGCTTACGTATCATATGAACCATGTACAATTATGGCAGGTGGAAAGCCTGTAATTATAGATTTAAAGGCGGAAAATGAATTCCGTCTTACACCTGAGGAACTTGAAGCTGCAATTACACCAAAGACAAAGGTGCTTATATTGCCATTCCCTAATAACCCTACAGGTGCAATTATGGAAGCTAAGGATTTAGAGGCAATCATTCCTATTATTATCAAGCATGACCTTATAGTAATGTCCGATGAAATCTATGCTGAGCTTACATATACAGGAAAGCATGTAAGTATTGCATCATATCCGGGTATGAAAGAGAGAACTATTTTAATAAATGGTTTCTCAAAGGCATTTGCCATGACAGGATGGCGTTTAGGATATGCCTGTGGACCTGCTGAGATTATCGAGCAGATGACAAAGCTTCACCAGTATGCAATCATGTGTGCACCTACATTAAGCCAGTATGGTGCAATCGAGGCCGTTAAGAACTCAGATGAAGAAGTAGAAAACATGGTTAAGCAGTATAACCAGAGAAGACGTTTCTTACTTAGTGAATTAGAAAGACTTGGTCTTGACTGCTTTGAACCGGGCGGTGCATTTTACGTATTCCCTTCAATTAAGAAGACGGGAATGACAAGTGAGGAATTTGCCACAAAGTTACTTGAGTCACAGAAGCTTGCTGTAGTTCCGGGTAATGCATTTGGTAGAAGTGGAGAAGGATTCATAAGAATTTCTTATGCTTATTCAATTGATAACTTAAAAGAAGGAATAAGAAGAATAGAGGAGTTTTTAAAGAATGTTTAACATAGTACTTCTCGAGCCTGAGATACCCGCCAATACAGGAAATATAGGACGAACATGTGTGGCAAGCGGATTAAGACTGCACCTGATAGAGCCTTTGGGATTTATTATAAATGATAAGAATTTAAAGCGTGCAGGAATGGATTACTGGAAGGATCTTGAATGGTATTTATATGATGACTATGAAGATTTCCTTGCAAAGAATCCAGATTCAATAGGCCGTACATATTATGCGACAACTAAAGCTCATAAGACATATGCAGATGCGGAATTTAAGCCGGGGGATTATATAATGTTCGGCAAGGAAAGCGCAGGAATTCCGGAAGAGATTTTAGTTGAGAATGAGGATAAATGTATCAGAATTCCAATGAGAGAGGAATACAGATCCCTTAACTTAAGTAATTCGGTAGCGATTATTGCCTACGAAGCCATGAGACAGAATCAGTTTAAGTCTCTTGAGGAATATGGCGAACTGCATAGATTAAAATGGGATAAGTAAGCCGGGAAATGTAAAAACAGGGCATGGTTATGAATTATCATAAATGGTTGAATGTTCTGTGAAATAAGTATTTAAAAAGACCTGTATACCACACGATATACAGGTCTTTTTTATTCTTTATTTATTTTTTCAACCACTTCATCACTTAAAGTAGCAGTAAATGTAAATGCTGTTTCTTCGCCATATACACTTTCTATATCTATAGTTTCATTGTGTGCCTTTATAATACCCTTCACAATAGAGAGGCCAAGTCCGGAGCTTTTCTTGTTGCGTCCGCGGCTTTCATCTGACTTATAGAAACGGTTCCATATTTTATCAATGTCTTTTTCACTGATACCGGCACCGTGATCTCTTACAGTAATATATGCTTTCTTAGCCTTTTCATCCAGAACCTCAACCTTAATTTCTATGGAAGAGTTGTCCGGGCTGAACTTTATGGCATTGTCCACAAGATTGTATATTACCTGCTGATATTTGATTTCATCAGCATAAATGTATGTTGAAACAGAGTCAAAGCTAAGCTCAAAGTGAATATTTCTTTTTGAGCATACACCGTCAAATGTCTCGATGACGTGTCTGATAACATCATTTATGTCAAATGTGCTTTTCTCCAGTCTTATTGTATTGGCATCCAGCTCACCAAGTATAAGAATATCGTTTGTAAGTTCCTTTAATCGGTTGGCTTCAAATAAAACGATATTGATATATTTGTCCATGCTTTCCTTTGGAATTGTTCCATCTGATATGGCCTCTAAATATCCGATAATGGATGTGAGAGGAGAGCGGAAGTCATGGGAAATATTTGACAGGAATGCCTTCTGATATTCCTCTGAATCCTTAATTTTCTTTGCCATGTCGAAGAGTGCAAGTTCCAGCTCACCGATACTTCCTCCGTTATTTCGCTCAAACTGTACATCGAAACGACCTTTGTTATATGTTTCAACGGCTCTCGCAATATACGTAAGAGGGCGGTTTATATATATGACGAAATACAGGAAGAAGAGAATTGATATTCCTATACCTATCAATATGATTATCATATCAATAATGAGATATCCCTTTGTTGATTCGGAAATGTTGTGAGTAGGAATATTCAATACTATGTATCCGTTGGTATTGAAATCATTTGCAACGGGAGCAAATACACTCATGTAATTCTCATCAAATATTCCGTAGAAATCACCTGACCAGACATGCTCTTTTGCCATAAGCACGGAGTCGAAGTTACTGATTTTATACTTTGCCGTACT
Organism: uncultured Eubacteriales bacterium; assembly: GCA_900545225.1. Lineage (GTDB taxonomy): Bacteria > Bacillota > Clostridia > Lachnospirales > Lachnospiraceae > UBA4285. Next base: position 15,200 of record UQXZ01000015.1, on the reverse strand, counting down.
GTTGGTAGTATTGCCGATGCTATCGGCACTGGCACCGGCATATTCACTGTCATAGACAATGGTTCCGTCTGTGGCAACAAGGAATATACGGATATCTTCCGAATATGCAACACTGTTTAATACTTCAATTGTCTTTTGTTGGGCTGTTTTATCTTCAGAGAAGAAATCCGCACGGTGTCTGTTTGACAGATTTACAGCCTGTTTATAGAGCAAATCTGATGTATTTTTAAATGCCGCTCTGTAATTTAATGAGTTGGCAACAAACATCATCAGTATGCTGGAAGCTACAACAAGTATCACATATAAAAATATAATTTTAGGTAATGAATCACGTTTCATATAATTACCTTACTTCAAATTTGTAGCCTATACCCCAGACGGTCTGTATAGACCAGTTGTCAGTGTCTTTTATTTTTTCTCGTATTCTTTTGATATGAACGTCAACGGTTCTCGTTTCGCCTGCATATTCATATCCCCAGATATTGTCTAAAAGCTGTTCTCTTGTGAATACCTGATTAGGAGATGAAGCAAGAAAATAGAGCAGTTCTATTTCCTTTGGCGCCATATCCATAAATTCACCGTTGTACTGAACTGAGTAGTTGTCCATGTTTACGATAAGTGACGGATATGACACCTGTTTTTCTTTCTTTTTCTGATCTGCATTGAAGTTTGTGCTTCTTCGTAAGAGTGCCTTAACTCTTGCGATAAATTCCTTTGTTTCAAGAGGCTTTACCATGTAGTCGTCAGCCCCAAGCTCTAATGCAAGCACCTTATCAAATGTTTCTCCTTTAGCGGATAACATAATTATAGGAGTGTTGAGAGTCTTTCTGACTTCACGACATACCTCATAGCCGTCTATCCCTGGAAGCATGATATCAAGCACAATTAAGTCAGGCTTATATTCTTCAACTGCCTTAAGGGCAGCTTCACCGTCATATGCGATTTCCGTATCGAAAAGCTCCTTTTTTAAATATAAAGAAACAAGCTCAGCAATATTTTCATCATCATCTACGATCAAAATTTTATGTGTCTGTGGCATGTGTTGTCCTTTCTATGCCTGTAATAAAGCACATGTCATATTGTCTATGCCTTATTACTATTGAGATTTGCTGTTTTAATGTGACATAAAGCAATACGGTATGACATTATTGTTGTCACATTATGGTGTTGCCTTAGAACGTCACTATCGTAACTCCGTCTTCACCTTCGCCGTGGATTCCGAGTCGGAAATTGCTGACATATGGAAGTCCTGATAAATACTGTGAAATTCCCTTCTTTAATGCACCTGTTCCCTTACCATGTACGATTCGTACCTGGGCAACACCCGCAAGGTAGGCATCATCCAGATATTTATCAAGTACGCCGATGGCCTCATCCACAGTCATACCAAGAAGATTGATTTCAGGTGAAATGGAACGTGACTTGTTGGAACGGATTTTTGAAGCATATGAAGATGATGTTTCTGTTTTCTTTTCCTTAGGCTGTGGAGTTCTATCTATCTGAAGATTTCTTATGTTCTGCTTTAACTTAAAGTTACCGATAAGAACTGTACATTCATTTTTCTTATCAGGTGGTGTAAGAATTTCTCCGTAACTGTCCATGTCGTGAACAAGAACTCTGACACCAGGCTGATAGTCTTCAGGCTTGTCTGTTGATTTCTTCTTTGCAGGAGCCTTGGATACAGATTTCTCCTGGCGCATCTTTGTCTTTTCGCGAAGCTTACTTCTTTCTTCTTCAAGTTCCTTAACAGTAACGCCTGATGTATTCATGACCTTAATTGCTTTATCAGCAAATGCCTTAGCTTCAGCAAGAATATTTGCAGCCTGCTCATTGGCATTCTGTAAAATCTTATTCTTTGAGTCATTTGTCTTCTGGCGCTCGTGCTTGATTTCTTCTCTTAAGCGCTCAATTTCCTGCTTGTATACCTTGATTTCAGCTTCTTCTGACTGAGCCTTACGTTTTGCCGCATCAAGGTCAGTAATAATGTCCTCAAATGCAACCTCATTGTCAGTAAGTCTCTTCTGGGCATTATCAATAATGTAGTCACTGATTCCAAGTTTCTTGGAAATGGCAAATGCATTTGATTTACCGGGAACACCGATAAGAAGCTTATATGTAGGCTGGAGTGTTTCAATATTGAATTCACAACCTGCATTTACAACTCCCGGAGTTGTAAGGGCGTACATCTTAAGCTCGCTATAGTGAGTAGTGGCAATAGTAGTAATGTGCTTCTTTAAAAGATCATCGAGAATTGATGTTGCAAGGGCAGCACCTTCTGTAGGATCAGTTCCCGCGCCAAGCTCATCGAATAATACAAGACTCTTCTCATTTGAATGCTTTAAAATGCCGGAAATATTTGTCATATGAGCTGAGAATGTAGATAAGCTCTGCTCAATAGACTGTTCATCACCGATATCCGCAAATATTTCCTTAAATACTGCAACCTTAGACCCAACATCTGAAGGAATAAGTAATCCTGAATATGCAAGGAGACAGAGAAGACCTACTGTTTTAAGAGTAACTGTCTTACCACCTGTATTAGGACCTGTAATAACAAGAGTAGAGAAATCATTTCCTATGTGAATATCGATAGGAACTACCTTGTCTGCAGGAATTAATGGATGTCTTGCAGTTTTCAAGTCCACATAGTTATCTAAGTTGATTTCAGGCATGGAACATTTATTGTTCTTACACCATGAAGCCTTGGCGTAAATAAAATCAAGGATAGAAAGTGTTCTGAAGTCTTCGAAGATAACTTCTGTGTATTCAGCGGTTTCTTCGCTTAACTTCTTTAAGATTTTCTCGATTTCTTTCTTTTCATCGATTTCAAGCTGCTTTAATTCGTTATTGAGGTTAACAACGATGGAAGGCTCGATAAATAATGTAGATCCTGTTGCAGAACGGTCATGGACCATACCTGTGATTCTACGCTTGTATTCTGCCTTAACAGGGAGACAGTATCTTCCCTGACGGCTTGTAATAATAACATCCTGTAAGCATTCTCTTACGGATGGAGATGATAACATGCGGTTTAATTCTGTAGTTATTCTGTCCTTTGTCTCTTCCTGAGATTTTCTAATCTGTGCAAGGGTAGGACTTGCATTACTTGCAATGTGATCTTCGGAAATAATACATTTTTTTATTGATCTTGAAAGAGTAGTAATAGGATCAAGTGAAGAATACGTTGCAGTTAATGAATCCTCAAATAAATCTTCATAGTACTTAACCGCATCTTCAGCACATATGAGTAATTCAGCAATGGCAAGTAATTCAGCTGCATTAAGACTGCTTTCCGCCTTAAGTCGCTTTAACATATCCGTTACGTCCACAACGTGAGTGAAGTCCGGCTTGCCCTTTCGAAATAATCTGTTTACAGCATCGTCTGTCTGCTTGAGAAGCTGCTTTATTTTTTCTTTTGAAGAAAGGGGATGAAGATTTAAAACTCGCTCTCTGCCGGGTTCACTGTCCGCAAGAGAAGCTATCATATTTAAAATCTTGTGATATTCAAGAGTTTTTAATACCTTTTTATTCATGTTTCACATCCTTGACTGTATTTGTCTAATTCAGACAGGTCATAAATAGCCTATCTTATAACATATAGTAATACATTTTACTACTTGTTATTGTTTTTATAAAGTTGTTATTATTACATTATGTACATATTTTTGGTACTATATAGATAAATATATCTATGATACCATAATCGGAAAAAGCTACTAAAAGAGGCTGATATGAGTAATGATAATAATCAGAATGAAAATATTAAAAACGATAAGTTCAGCTTATACACTGAAAAGATAAATCCAAAGAAGCCGAAGAAGAAAAATAAGAATTTAATCGCTCTCGGAATACTTATTGGAGCAGGTGTTGCAGTGGTATTTATTGTGCCGTTTATTGTGGGCAAGGTTAATCACATGGTGGAGGTAAGTAATTCAGAGCTGTCACTGGACAGTGATGATGTTCAGGCCATTAATCTTGAGGAAATAAATGAAACTGTAAATGTTGACAACAACGATGCATTTTCCAAAATGCCACAGACCATTGAAAGTATAGGCAGATCCATTGTGCATATCACACCAAAGGAGTCAGACCTTCTCGGTCAGATTCTTTCGGATAAGGATGAGGAAGATACTGAAAATGTCCGTCCGTCTTCAGGGCTTATTATCGGTGAAACTGCTACAAGATTTGTAATTATGTCTGAAGGTCTGTCTATTGATGAGGAACAAAATGTTGACGTTATCATAAATGGTGAAGTTGTTTCAGGTAAATTCCTTGCTAAAAGTCCTAAGTTTGATATTGCACTTATTTCCATAAAGAAAAAGGATATTACAGAGGATACAAAGAAAAACATTGTGCCGATTAAGCTTGGCAATTCCAATAAATCTACACTTGGATCATTTGTCATATCATATGGTGAAAGCGGGGACGAATCGGGAATATTTAACTATGGAATCATTTCCAAGAAATCCAATCAGTCAATGGTGGATGCAAATGTTACCGTAATCAATACAAACATAGCCACATCTTCAAATGATGACGGTCTGCTATTCGATTCAAATGGTAACCTTCTGGGAATCGGAACGGATATGGGGCCTGACAGTGATACATTTAAGGTTGTTGGAATATATGACATTAAGAGACACATTGAAAAGCTTTCAGCTGATATTGATGTGGTGCTTTTTGGAATCTACGGCGAGGACATTACAGAGAATATCGCCAGCAGATATGATATTCCGAACGGCGTATATCTGACGGACGTAGCATTTGATTCTCCAGCATATAAGGCGGGCTTACAGTCAGGAGACATCATAACAGCCATAGACGGTAGTGAAATAAAGAGCATGGATGACATAGAAAATATTTTGTCGGATTATAAGGCAGGAAAGACTATGTCAGTGGATATAAAAAGAAAAAATAAAGACGGTTACTTTGATATGTCATTTGACGTAAATATAGTAAAATATAAGGCATAAATTTTAAGGTTTCAGTTTTTAACTTTTGGTATTAGATATAAAGTTATTAAATATTAAAATATAAGCTGTAAGAAAGATATAAAGTGACTGAGGGGTGAGCTTTATACCTATAAGCAGATTTTTAGAATTGAGGAATGGGAATGTATTTTATAGAGAATTTTAAGGACGGAGATAAGGTTTCTGGCGTATATTACTGCAAATCCAAGCAGTCAGCTGTTTCAAGAGCAGGTAAGGAATATGAAAATGTTATCTTAAGTGATAAGACAGGCAGTATTGATACAAAAATCTGGGATCCTAATTCATTGGCAATTAAGGAGTTTAGCCCCTCTGATTTTGTTGAAGTAAGCGGAATGGTTTCTCTTTATAACGGAAAGCTTCAGTTTAAGTTAGACAGTGCAAGAGTAGCAGATGAGGGAGAGTACAATCCGACAGATTATATGGCTTCTTCAAGATTTGATATTGAAGAAATGTCAAAAGAGTTCTTTGACATGATTAAGTCAATTAACAACAAATATTTAAGAACACTTCTTGAAAATATATTTGTGGAAGATACAGAATTCTTCAACATTTTCAAAAAGGCATCTGCTGCAAAGAGCGTACACCACGGTTATCTTGGTGGACTTCTTGAGCATTCACTCAGTGTTGCAAGATTAACATCTCTTATGTGCAGCAATTATGACTATGCAAACAGAGATTTAGCGGTTACTGCAGCCATGCTTCACGATGTAGGTAAGATAAGAGAATTATCTCCATTTCCTGAAAATGATTACACTGACGAGGGTAATCTCATCGGTCATATTGTTATAGGATATGGAATGCTTGTTGAAAGAATTGCGAAGATTGACGGATTTCCACATATTTTAGCTCAGGAGTTAGAGCACTGCATTCTTTCTCACCACGGAGAGCTTGAATATGGTTCACCTAAGCGTCCGTCACTTGTTGAAAGCTGGATTCTTGCAGCGGCAGATAAGCTAGATGCAAACCTTGAGGTAATCAGATGTGACCTTAACAGCAAGAACAGCAATGCATGGCTTGATTACAATAAATTACTTGACTGTAAGATTAGAAGGACAGAAATATAATGCTTACTAAGGGAGATTCATTTACAGAGACCATTGTTGATTTAACAAGTGAAGGCCTTGGAGTTGCAAAAATTGAAGTAGAAGAGGGCAGATTATTTCCTGTATTTGTGAAAGATACGGCAATAGGTGACAAAATAGAGGGAATAATAACTAAAATGTCAAAGACATTTGCCTATGGAAAAATGCTTAAGTTAGTGGAAGTCTCAAAGGACAGAACAACTCCTGAGTGCGAAAATGCAAAGAGATGCGGAGGCTGTTCAATTCAGCATATTTCATACGAAGCCCAGCTTGCCTGGAAAGAAAAATTTGTTGAAGAAACAATCTTAAGAATCGGCGGAATTGTAAAGGACGAATACACTCTTAATGACATTATTCCATCATCAGTAAATGGTGAATTAAAGGAATACAGATACAGAAATAAGGGTCAGTATCCTGTTTCAAAGAATAAAAACGGCCGCATTATCACAGGTTTTTATGCAAGCCGAAGCCATGACGTTATTGAGTGTAACGACTGCCTTATTGAGAATCAGTATAATTCAGTCATTCTGGCACAGGTAAGAATATATTGTGAAAAAAACAATATCGAACCATATGACGAAGTGAATAAAAAGGGCATCTTGAGACACGTGCTTATCAGAACAGCTTTAGGTAAGCAGAATGAGTCTGATGCCGTTGAGGTTATGGTCTGTCCTGTTTTAAATATGACTAAGGACTCTTATTTAAAGAATAAGAGATTTAAGGAGTTAATGAACGGGCTTACAGAGTATCTTGTGCTGGGGTGCGAGAAGGACTCTGTGTCAGTGGCTGAAGATGGAGATGATAAAGACTACCTGAATCGGAAAGTTTTAACTGGAGCAAAAGATGGTTTGAATAACGGTTTGGGTAAACGTTACAAAATTACTTCGGTAGTTCTTAACTTCAACAATAAGGACACAAATGTAATTCTCGGCAGAGATGAAGTTGTTGTATATGGCGACGACCATATTAATGACAAAATCGGCGAGAACACATATAAAATAAGCGCTAAATCATTTTTTCAGATTAATCCGTACCAGACTTATAACTTATATGAAAAAGCTCTTGAAGAGGCAGGTCTTACAGGCAGTGAAACAGTATGGGATTTATATTGTGGAACAGGAACTATTTCCTTATTCTTAGCAAGAAAAGCAAAAGAAGTATACGGAATCGAGATAGTTAAGGAAGCCATTGAAAATGCAAAGGATAATGCAATAACAAATAATATTAATAATGCATATTTTGCATGTGGCAAGGCTGAGGATATTAAGGTTGTTGACTATGAAGATGGTAAATCACCTTCTGAAATTCAGGTGGCGGTAGACAGACTTCAGCTTCCAAAACCTGAGGTGGTAGTGGTTGATCCGCCAAGAAAGGGCTGCGACAATAAGCTTCTGGATACTATTGTGGAGATAGAGCCTGCCAAGGTCGTATACGTGTCATGTAACATTTCCACATGTGCAAGAGACATAAAGTTCTTATCTGAAAATGGTTATAAATTAAAGACCGTAACACCGGTAGATATGTTCCCACATACAACAGGAATTGAAAATGTATTGTTGCTGGTTAGGGAAGCGTGAGAGTGGCTGAATAAAAGTAGAATTACAAATGCAAGTACATAAGTGAATCAGCTGTGCCATTTACAGGTTCTGCACGGAGTGAACTTGAGCCGCTGGTATTAATATAGTATCTGATAGTATTTATCTCATTTAGAGCAAGGCTGACAAATCTCATTCCGGCAACTGAAGATATACCGTAAGGAGAGTATATAGCGTCACCGTAAATGTGTTTAGATGATATTGTTAAACACATATTTTTTAGACAATTCAATAGGAAATTAAGAAGATATTTAAATGGGAGTGTTGATTGAAAGTCATGTTGGGTGCTTTATAACATCATATTTTTAAATACCATGATTAAAATTTTTTATTTACATCAAAAATCATAGTGTTATAATACTTGTTAGTTAAATAAGGGAATGACATTCTCCCTTGGGAAACCTAAACCGCTGATTAAGGCTGATGATATCTACATTTTTTATGTAGGTATTGTCTGCCTTTTTTGTTTGCATTGTATGGAGGACAGCATGTTGGAATTTAACAAAGAAAAAATGAAAAATCTGCTGATGTACCTTGTGTTAGCAGGAATTGTGGGAGTTTCCGTAGGCGCAATCGATGCACTTTTTGGAAGAGTGCTGATTGCAATAGGTGACTTCCGTACACTTTATTATCAGTTTTTAATTCCATTTTTACCACTTGCAGGACTTTTAATTATTGGAATGTATTATAAGTTCAGTAAGGAAAGTCTCGGTGGAATGGGACTTGTATTTGATACAGCTTTAAATAAGAGAGAGCATATTCCTGTTCTTTTAATTCCGCTTGTTATGGTCGGAACATGGATTACACACCTCTTTGGTGGTAGTGCAGGACGAGAAGGTGTTGCAGTTCAGATAGGTGCGACATTTTCACATGAATTAGGTAAGAAATTCAAGCTTCCTGACAGCCGTACATTACTTGTTATAGGTATGGCTGCAGGCTTCTCAGGATTATTCCAGACACCACTTGCTGCTATTTTCTTTGCCTTAGAGGTTATCATCAGTGGTGCGTTAGTATATGAAGCATTATTAAGTGCAGTTGTTGCATCATACCTTGCCTGCTTCATTTCCAATTCATTAGGCCTTGAAAAGTTCTATGTACCTATTACAAGTTCAGTTGAATTATCATTTAATACAGTAATTCCACTTGTTCTTATAGGTATAGCATTTGGTCTTACAGGCTTATTATTCAGCAAGGGCCTTGCATTTGGTAAGAAAAAAGCCAAAAGTTTAATTGAAAGCCCTTACAAGAGAATTTTCTTTATGGCAATTCCTTTAGCAGCAATCCTTTTCTTCGCATTAGGTGGAAGATATTGCGGTCTTGGCACAAATCTTATAAGCAACAGCTTCCACGGCGGAGACATTTACAGCTTTGACTGGATCGTAAAACTTGCACTTACAATATTTACATTATCAATAGGCTTCCAGGGTGGTGAAGTAACTCCTTTATTCTCAATAGGTGCAAGCCTTGGATTTGTACTTGGTGCAGTATTTGGCTTACCTGTTGAAGCGATTGCAGCGATGGGATATGCAGCAGTATTCGGTAGTGCAACAAATACACTTATTGCTCCTATATTTATAGGTCTTGAAGTATTTGGTCCTACAAATATCCTTCCTCTTTCACTTGTGTGCGTTATCGCATATATCGTTAACTTTAACTCATCTATTTACGGTGGACAGATTTCACTTAAGAACTTTATTATCGGTAAAGTGAAAGATGGAGAGAGTAAATAAAGTAATTTAATGAAAATGTATATCAATAAGTACAAAAATATTTTAAAAAATACAAAAAACGGTATTGAAAAATGTTTTTACTTATAATATAATTTTTAACCGAGTGCATGAGGAGCGGTTCTCGTGTGCTCGGTTATTTATGAGATAATAATGTACGCTGATTAGCCCCGGTTTATGTTATGTGTCTTATAGAACTTTTTAATATAAATAATTGAGCATTTAATTATTGGAGGAATATAATGAGCACAACAATAACTAAAGCTGCAGACATCGAGAGAAAATGGTATGTAATCGATGCGTCAAAGTACACATTAGGACGTTTATCTGCTAAGGTTGCTTCTATCCTTAGAGGCAAGCATAAACCAACATTCGTTCCATTTCTTGACTGTGGTGATAATGTAATCGTTATCAACGCTAAGGACGTAAAGCTTACAGGTAACAAGCTTGAGCAGAAGGAATATGTTCGTCACTCAGCTTATATCGGTGGTGTTAAGAAGGAAACTCTTAAGGTTGCACTTGAGAAGCATCCAGAGAGAGTTATCGAGCATGCAGTAAAGGGAATGCTTCCAAAGGCTGCATTAGGTCACGCTATGTACAAGAAGCTTCATGTATATGCTGGTCCAGAGCATAATCATGCAGCACAGAAGCCTGAAGAGTTAAATTTCTAATTGAGGAGGGTTCAAATTGGCTAAAACAGCAAACGGTGCATTTTACGGTACAGGAAGAAGAAAAAGCAGTATTGCAAGAGTATATGTAACACCTGGTACAGGCGTAGTTACAGTAAACAAGAGACCTTTAGATGAGTATTTTGGTGATGAGACACTTAGAACAGTTGCTCTTGAGCCATTTGTTGCTACTCAGACAGAAGGCAAGTATGATGTAAAGGTTAACGTTCACGGTGGTGGTACAACAGGTCAGGCTGGTGCTATCAGACACGGTATCTCAAGAGCTCTTCTTGAGGTTAACGCTGAAGAATATCGTCACATCTTAAAGCAGGCTGGATACCTTACAAGAGATCCTAGAACTAAGGAACGTAAGAAGTACGGTCTTAAGAAGGCTCGTAAGGCTCCACAGTTCTCAAAGAGATAATTACAACCGATTTATCGGACATATACCAAGCCCTTGGAAACCCAGTGTTTCCAAGGGCTTTATTTTGTTTATGGGGAATTTGAAAGTGGTGTGAAGGGGTGTGAATTTGTGTCCGTATGACACAAAATGAAATTGAAATAATTGGTGTTATGTGCATAACAATAGTTTCATATTTCACGGTATGTTATTATAAAAGATAACAGGTTATGACAGACAATGGGCATATAGAATTTGAAAGGGTTATCGGATGAAGATTTAAACAAATTTACATCGGAAGATATTGAAGTGTATATAAACGGTTAAAGTGAGGTGTTGATTATGAAAAAGGCATTAGTAGCTGTTATGTGTTCAGCGATGGTTTTAGGTGCTGCAGGATGTGGAACATCCGGTAATGAGGTTAAAACGGGCGAGATATCTAACGTTGAAATCGCAGAAAAAGGTGTTAATTTATTCGTAAAAGATGGCACATTAACAAACACAGGTGCAACATTTATTTTAGCTAATAATAGTGATAAAGATATTCAGTATGACGAACCATATAGAATAGAAGTAAAAGAGAATGGTGAATGGCATAAGATAGATGTTGAAGTTGCCTTTATACAGCCACTATATACTCTCAAACCAAATGAAACAGCTGTATTGGAGATTGGATGGGAAAATGGTTATGGCAAGTTGCCAGATGGCACATACAGACTTGTAAAAACTGTGAACTATGATGATGTGGAAAACTATGAATCATTTGATGTTGCAGCTGAATTCACTATTGGGTAAAAGCACTCATAAACAGCCTGAAACAGCCGTAAATCTTGACGATTCGGGGGATATAATATAAACCGGAATTGAGATTTCACAAATTCTAAGGAATTTAATAACTGTTATATTTTGTTATCAAATATCTCTCAAGCCCTTGAAAATACTAAGTTTGCTGCAGGTGAGCTTTCCCTTAGACTTCCCCTTGTGTTATATCGTCCCATACGAGTTTACGAACTCTGATAAGGGAATACACAAGGGCAAGGGAATAATATAAAATAGTATGACACAAAATGAAACGGACATGGTGATCTGATTGAAATGCTTCTTATTTTTTACGACTGTTATGATGTGATAATACTTAAAAGGCAGATATAAAACAACCGTCATATATCTGCCTTACTACTATCCTTTGTTAATAACGCTTTTACTTCCCACATAGGTCAGCAGGAAATAACTTCCAGACACTAACACAATAAATACCGATGTTGCAAAGATTGTGGATGCTACATTCATATCTCCAAACACCTTGATAACTCCACGGCTTGCCACCGTCAAACCAACAATGGAATGAATCACTGCCAGTAAAAGCGGAAGCATAAAATAGCTAAGAATTTGGATGAATAGTGCGTGATTCAGTTCACGCCGTTCGACACCCAGTTTTTTCAGGAGATTGTATCGTTCTACATTATCAGTAGCTTCCGATAGCTGCTGAATGGCGAGGATTGCTGCACAGGCTATCATAAATACAATACCAATGTAAATTGCCTTTGTAGTAACCGAAGATTCATATACTTGCTGCTTACCTACGTAATGCACAAAGGCACATTCTCTTTCGCTCTTTTTACTATAATTATCCAGCAATGTACCAAATTCTTTTGCTGCATCTTCACTCACGCACTGTACATTCCATATCATCGTATCGGCATTCATAGCTGTCTGCAATCAGGCTGCTTTAATTTCAGAGGGCAGTTGGCTTAAAATCGTATCCGATTCGCCATTATTATAGTCTATGGCACTATACTCATACGGTATTTCCGTACGTAGCTGAGTTGATAAAATGTTCTGCATACTGAACCCAGTGGAAAAGATTCCAATGACCAGCATCAGGACAATGCAGACAACAGAAAGCGATACAAAATTCGTATTAATCTTACAGGAAAACTGACGCACAATAAACATATTGAGCTGTTTGAAATAAAGTCTTTTGCAGCATTGCTGATCTTCATTTATATATTATAAGTTATATATATTAAGTAAGTATGCAATATATTTGAAATAATTTATTAGAACATGGGTAATGCACTTGATAATCGTAAGTTAAATATATAAAACAATCATAATTATCTTTATGCGATATTATAGATTAGTGAAAAATAATACGTATAAAATCAATATTGTAAATTCTCAGATAGATAATTCAATTCGTATAACAGAATCCTCAGGGCACACTCAGATAAGGGAAGAGAAGTGCCATTGGATGATAACGGTGTTGATCCTGTTTTAGAGACTGATAAAATCTTAGGCGTGGAAACCCATTCTCTTTGCAAGATGGATTCCTGGAAAAAGGCAGTTTCTGTAGTCAGAAGAAGAAATTCTGATGAAAACATACCATCATTATTTATGCTTTCTACAGACGGTTTTGCAAATAGCTACAGGAATGAGGATGAGTTTGTAAAGACCTGTGCAGACTATTATAAATTTTTGGGAACTTTTGTGAATTCATCACAGAAGTTCTCTTTTTATTTTGGTAGAATAGGAAGTAATATATTGAAAAAAGAAATTTAAAGACAAAAGTCTTGGAAACATATACCAGAACAGTCGAAAGGAGCAGGTTATGAAAGTTGTAATAGTAGGTGGTGTAGCAGGGGGTGCAACAGCTGCTGCAAGATTAAGAAGATTAGATGAAAATGCTGAAATAGTTGTATTTGAAAAAAGCGGATATATTTCATATGCCAACTGCGGACTTCCATATTTTATTGGTGGCGCCATTGAAGATCCAAAGGCTCTTACACTTCAGACGCCTGAAAGCTTTAACAAGCGTTTCAATGTTGCAATGAAGGTTCATCATGAAGTTACAAAAATCAATCCTGACAAAAAGACTGTTGAGGTTAAGAACCTGACTACAGGAGAAACATTTGAAGAAAGCTATGATAAGCTTCTTCTTTCTCCTGGAGCAAGACCTTTAATACCAAATATCCCGGGCATAAACTCTGACAGGGTTATGCATTTAAGAACAGTAGAAGATTCATTCAGAATTAAGGACTACGTGCTTGAGCATGGCATTAAAAATGCAGTTATCGTAGGTGCGGGATTTATTGGAATTGAGTTATGTGAAAATTTAACTAAATTAGGCATTAATACAACACTTGTTCAGAAGGCTAAGCAGGTTATGAAAGGCTTTGACAGTGACATGGCGGCCATAATTCACGGTGAATTGCGTAAAAACGGTGTGAACTTAAAGCTTGGCATAACATTAACATCTATTGATGAATCGGAAAATGGCTTAGAGGTCGTACTTGATGATGTTGAAAGAATACCGACTGATATTGTTGTAATGGCAATCGGTGTTTTACCTGAAAGCGAGCTTGCAAAGGAAATAGGATGTGAGCTCGGCTTAAAGGGAAGTATCGTTGTAAATGAGAAAATGGAGACTTCCGTTAAGGACATTTACGCCGTAGGTGATGCAGTTCAGGTAAAGAATTACGTTACAAATGAGGATACACTTATACCTCTTGCAGGACCTGCAAATAAACAAGGAAGAATTGCAGCGAACAACATTTGCGGTGGCAACAGCGTATTTAAGGGCAGTCAGAGAAGCTCAATTATTAAGGTATTTGAATTAACAGCTGCTGAAACAGGAATAAGCGAAAAGGATGCTCAGAGTGCAGGATTAAAATATGAGAAAATCATCATTTCTCCAATGAGCCATGCATCATATTATCCGGGCGGAAAGCTTATGAACATTAAGTTTTTATTTGAAAAGGATACATACAGAATCCTTGGCGCTCAGATTATCGGATTTGGTGGAGTCGATAAGAGAATTGATGTACTGGCAACAGCCATCAGAGCAGGCCTTACAGCCATTGATTTAAAGGAATTAGAGCTTGCATATGCGCCTCCTTATTCATCAGCCAAGGACCCTGTAAATATTCTTGGTTTAATAGCAGATAACATGGAAAGTGGCATTGTAAAGCAGTGGTATATGGAAGAGACAGAGCGCATCCAGAATGATGACAATGCAATAATTCTTGATACAAGAACTGTATATGAATTTGAGAGAGGTCATATTGAGAATTCTGTAAATATTCCTGTAGATGAAATCAGAAACAGAATAAATGAGATTCCAAAGGACAAAAAGATTTACGTAATATGCCAGAGCGGTTTAAGAAGTTATATTGCCTCAAGAATTCTTATGGGGTATGGCTTTGATGTGTATAACTTCGCAGGCGGATACAGATATTACAGTACTGTAGAAAATGAAAATGCACTTATTGAAGCTTCTACACCATGTGGAATGGATAAATAAACATGACAGACTTTATCATATCTGTAATGGATGCCATCGGACTTGGAATATTTACCATTACAGGTATTACAGTAGGTATAAATGAAGGCCACGGAAATGAGACATTTTTACTTATATTTCTTGGTGTTATTACAGGTGTCGGTGGTGGACTTATCAGAGATATAATGGCAAGACAGAAGCCGTATATTCTCCATAAGGACATTTACGCTTCAACATCTATCATTGGGGCAGTGCTGTATGTTATTTTATGGCATACTGCAGGTGATACAGTGTCACTTTTAGTTGCGCCTATTGCCGTATTTGTGCTTAGATAGAAATATTGCAACGTAGGTAGACAGGCATGGAGGTCACAGTTATAATCTTAACAGCACAGCACAGCACAGCACAGCACAGCACAGCACAGCACAGCACAGCACAGCACAGCACAGCACAGC
>UQXZ01000014.1 GCA_900545225.1 uncultured Eubacteriales bacterium | reverse complement strand
AGCAGTAGTGGTTGAAGCAAGAAGCTCCGACTTCTATAAGTCGGAGTAGTTCACTGGTAAAAGTATATGTAAGCCTGTTTCATTTGAAATAAAACAGGGAGATCGTATAGTTCTGGATGGTAAAAATGGAGCAGGTAAATCGAGTCTGCTAAAAATGCTTGTGGGAGAGCATATTGAACATTCGGGTACTGTATCTATAGAATCAGGCCTTGTCGTATCCTATGTTCAACAGGACACATCTGACTTAGAATGTTCATTATCGAAATTTGCCGAAACAAACAATATAGAAGAAAGTTTATTCAAGGCAATTTTGCGTAAGCTAGACTTTCCACGAATTCAGTTTGAAAAGAAAATGGAGGATTTTTCTGCAGGACAAAAGAAAAAAGTGTTGCTTGCAAAAAGTCTTTGTGAGCAGGCACATCTTTATGTGTGGGATGAACCTATGAATTATATAGATATTTATTCCAGAATGCAGATTAAAAAGCTTATAAAGGAATTTATGCCAACAATGATTTTTGTAGAACACGATTCTGCATTCAGAAATAACATAGCCACAAAAAGCATACAATTAATTACTGAATAGGAAAAATATTTTTCAAAAATAAAAATTTATTTTAAAAAACATGACAGAAAAATCCTGAAAAAACATAGTATAAACACATTAAAAGCACCCCAAAAACGCCGATTTTACGGTATTTTTCGGGGCGAATAAAGATTTTTAAAATGTTTTTATTAAAATACAAAAAAAGGTGTTGACTTTACTTTGAAACTATACTAGAATAACCCTTGTCGTTGAGAGAGATACAAACAACGACACGACAGAAACTTCTAAAGAAGTTCATATTGTCGGGGTGTGGCTCAGCTTGGCTAGAGCGCTTGATTTGGGATCAAGAGGTCGCAGGTTCGAATCCTGTCACCCCGACTTTTTATATGCGGGTGTAGTTCAATGGTAGAACACCAGCCTTCCAAGCTGGATACGTGGGTTCGATTCCCATCACCCGCTTTTATGTGTCCATAGCTCAGCTGGATAGAGCAACGGCCTTCTAAGCCGTGGGTCGGGGGTTCGAATCCCTTTGGGCACATTTAAATATGGTGGGTATAGCACAGTTGGTTAGCGCGTCAGATTGTGGCTCTGAAGGTCAAGGGTTCGAATCCCTTTATCCACCCTTCATATTAATAGTGGGCTATCGCCAAGCGGTAAGGCACAGGGTTTTGATCCCTGCATTCGCTGGTTCGAATCCAGCTAGCCCAGTTTGGTATGACCGTATACTACGGGCTCGTAGCTCAGTTGGTAGAGCACTAGACTTTTAATCTAGGTGTCCCGGGTTCGAACCCCGGCGGGCTCATTGATGACTACTACTGCGAGTGGTAGTCTTTTTTTATTTTATCCTAATTTTTAATTTTTAATGTATTATTTTATTTTCCATTTAACAACTAATCGAATATCAATTATCAAATCTCAAAAAGAATTTCCAATAAAGTCATAATTACTACATAATCATAATTGTTATAGAGTTATTTCAAGTCATATCTAATCAATCCTGGATTATTTTTATCCCTCAGGCAGGGTTATATTATTAATCACATGTCATTACAATACCTGGTATATTGTCTTTCTACTATATAAAGTATGGATTTAGTATTACAAAGATTTGGCTTAAATATTTCGCAGGAATTCAATAACCTTAAATGAATTAATCAAGTCAAAAATATATTATTAAAAAAATGTATTTTTTATTGCAATCGCACTTGTCATATGATAATATGAACATATGAACAAGTAATCATATATTAAGGCAATATTGTCGCGGAGGTTATTATGGATTTTGAACATTCAGATGAAATTGCGAATCTGTTCAAAATGTTTTCAGACAAGACACGAGTAAATATTTTACTTTGTTTAAAAGAAAAAAGAGAGTGCAGTGTTGATGAAATTTCAGAATTACTCGGAATGGAACAATCTGCTATCTCACATCAGCTTAGAATCCTGAGACAGGGAAGACTTGTAAAGCAGAGAAAAGAAGGAAGATATTCTTTTTATTCACTTGATGACCTCCATGTGGAGCTCATATTAAATCTGGGCAAGGATCATGTATGTGAAGACTGTGCTCATGATTAATATTAATGTAACTTTTGTTAACCAATTACTAATTAACTGATTGATTAATTAGTTTATTTTAAGGAGATTTATTATGAAAAAGAAATTTGCTATTGAAGGTATTGACTGTGCTAACTGTGCTGCAAAGATGGAAGATGCAATTAACAAAATTGAAGGTATCAACAGCGCTACAATTAACTTCTTTGCTGAGAAGATTACAATTGACGCAGATGACGCTAACTTCGATGCTTTAGTTGATGAGGCTGAAAAGGCATGTAATAAGGTAGAGAAGGGCGTTACTATTAAAAGATAATATAACTACATAAATTTAAAACTAAATATTTAAATATTAGGAGATTAGGCAATGTCCAAAAAACAAAAAAGCTGGCTTGCAAGAATTATTGTAGGCGGATGTATGCTTGCCGTATTGATGATTCTTGAGCATACATTAATGATTCCGGTTGTAGATGTAAATGGCTATAACCTGGTTGCGTTATTCCTGTTTATAGCTCCATTCTTAGTTGTTGGATTGGATGTAGTAATTAAGGCGGTAAGAAACATTTCACACGGACAGGTGTTTGATGAGAACTTCCTTATGCTGATAGCTACAGTGGGAGCCTTTGTTGTAGGAGAATACGAGGAAGGCGTTGCTGTAATGCTTTTCTATCAGGTTGGTGAATTTTTCCAGAATATTGCTGTAGAAAAATCTAGAAAATCTATCAAAGATCTTATGGATATTGCCCCTGAATTCGCAAATGTTGAACGCGACGGTGAAATAGTTACTATTGATCCTGATGAAGTTGAAATAGGTGATATTATTGTTGTTAAGCCTGGTGAAAAGGTTCCTGTAGATGGAATTGTAATCTTAGGTGAATCAACACTTGATACATCGTCACTTACAGGTGAGTCAGTTCCTCGTACAATCAGAGTAGATGATGATATCATCAGTGGATGTGTAAATGTTTCATCTGTTATTAAGATGAAAGCAACTAAGGAATATGATGATTCTACTGTTGCCCAGATTCTTGAACTTGTTGAAAATGCAGGAGCTAAGAAGGGAAAAACAGAGAAGTTTATTACTAAGTTTGCAAGAGTCTATACACCGCTTGTTGTATTAGGTGCTGCCGCATTATTCTTAATCCCATCATTAATAACCGGAGACTGGTTTGAGTGGCTTCAGAGAGCATGTACATTCCTCGTAGTTAGCTGCCCATGTGCGCTTGTTATTTCAGTTCCTCTTGGTTTCTTTGCAGGAATCGGTAACGCATCTAAGAAGGGTATCCTTGTTAAAGGCGGTGTTTACTTAGAGCAGGCTGCAAAGATTAACACTGTTGTATTTGACAAGACAGGTACTCTTACAAGAGGTGTATTTGAGATTACATCAATTAACCCTGTTGAAGGAGTATCTAAAGAAGAATTACTTAAAATTGCAGCTCATGCTGAAGAAATGTCAACTCATCCTATCGCAATGTCAATTAAAAAGGCATATGAGCAGGATGGTAAAAAGGTTGATCTTTCTATAATAGAAGAAAATGAAAATATTGCCGGACACGGTATTTCTGCAAAAATTGACGGTAAACACGTACTTGCAGGTAATGCGAAACTTATGAGTGAACATGGAGTAGAGCATGACTATGTTACAAGTGCAGGTACAGTCTGCTACTTGGCAGTTGATGAAAAATATATCGGTAATATCATAATTTCTGATGTTGTTAAGCCTGAAGCTAAGGAGGCTATTGATAGTCTTCGTGAAAATGATGTTTCCAACATTGTTATGCTTACAGGTGACAGAAAAGAAGCAGGTGAAAAGGTTGCTGCTGAATTAGGTCTTGATAAGGCTTATACTGATTTACTTCCTGGCGATAAGGTAACTAAGGTAGAAGAGCTTTTAGCTCATGAACATAAGAATGAAAAGCTTGCCTTTGTCGGAGATGGAATTAACGATACTCCTGTTATTGCAAGAT
Organism: uncultured Eubacteriales bacterium; assembly: GCA_900545225.1. Lineage (GTDB taxonomy): Bacteria > Bacillota > Clostridia > Lachnospirales > Lachnospiraceae > UBA4285. Next base: position 31,938 of record UQXZ01000014.1, on the reverse strand, counting down.
CTGATGTTGGTTTTGCCATGGGAGCAATTGGTTCTGATGCGGCGATAGAAGCTGCTGATATTGTTATCATGGATGACGATATCAGAAAGATATCTATAATAAAGAGAATTGCTAAATTTACATTAGGCGTCGTTACACAGAATATTGTATTTGCCCTTGTAATTAAGGTTGCCATATTGATACTCAGTGCAATTGGTTTCGCAAATATGTGGATAGCTGTATTTGCTGATGTAGGTGTAGCTATGATCTGTATTCTTAATTCGTTCAGAGCATTATATAAGAAGTAACCCAATGTAGTGTATATAATGCAAAAAATGATTATTTATGATGTTTTATGCCAATAAATTTTGTGCAAAATGACAATTTCCTATTGCATTTACAGACAAAAACTATAAAATAGTTACATAATCAATATATATGTATATAAATGTAACTATTGAATTTGTTTGTTCCTGTATTGTTCAGGGAATTGAATTTTAATTATAAAATGATCAACATTATATAAATTATTTATGGGGGAAATGTAATGGCTGATTCAATAATAACTAAAAAAGCAATATCAGACAGTTTTAAGAAAATTCTTAAGGAAAAACCGTTTGAAAAAATATCCGTAGGTGAGATTTGCGAAGATTGCGGTCTTACAAGAAAAAGTTTCTATTATCATTTCAGAGATAAATATGATTTAGTAAGCTGGATATTCAGATATGAATTTTTAGATGAGCATGAACAGTTCGTAGGCTATGAGATGATCTGGTTCTTTGATGATTTATTCAGATACTTATTTGACAATAAATCATTTTATAAGAAACTCTTTGATTCAAGCGGACAGAATAGTTTCCATGATACATTTATCGAATCACTTTCTCCATTTGCACGTGGATTAGCAGATGTAGTTCTTCCGGATGCGAAGAGAGGAATTACAGACTGCCTTATAGACTTCTTATGTGAAGGACTTGCTGCAGCTGTTAAGAGAGGCTTAAACAGCGATATAAGTGGTGAGGAGTTTATTGAAGCCACTCATAAGTCAGTAACTGAAACAGTAGTATTTATTCTCGGTTGTCAGTTGGAGTTCTCTAACTCAGAGGAATGATTATCTGATTTATATATCAAATTTATAAATATATCTGATTTTAATGTCAGACACGGAAAATATATCTGATTTTTATGTCGGACTGATGCAAAATACAGAAAATTAATAATAAGCACAGACGCGATTAACCTTGATTTAATCACTGTTTGTGCTTATTTTAATACAATTTGACGACAAATCCGGCGAGTTGGTTAAAAATCTAACATTTGCTACAAAAACAAGGTGACAAAGAAAATTTTATGTATACTAAGTTCACAACGGCATGCATTTGTCTAATGAAATAAAGTGTTTTCAATCATAGAATACAGAACGAGATAAAAGAGAGAGATATTTAGGAGGGTATTAAAATGGCAAAGATTGATTTTGCACATAAGGCACAAAGAAAAATGTTCGAAGTAGTTCTTGATGCAGCTATCAAGCACTCAGATTCAGATAGAAGAAAAGCTCTTATGCAGCTTGTAGATCTTATTGAAAAGACACTTGGTGATGTTTGGGGACCAGCAGCATACAAGATGTTCAGAGATATTTTCTCAGATCCAGACAGCAAGTGGATGAAGTACGCTAACAACTTACTTGACGATGTACATCCAAACATCATCAAGGGTAAGGGCCTTAACACAGGTCTTGAGGCTGGTTTCAGAGGTTTCCACATTGCTCAGGAACAGAAGAAGAAGCACGGCGTTTCAATTCCATGGTTAGTTCTTGTTGATCCTACAAGTGCTTGTAACTTAAAGTGTACAGGTTGTTGGTCAGCTGAGTACGGTCACTTAATTCAGCTTTCATACGAAGACCTTGACAGAATTGTAACAGAAGGTGAAGAGCTTGGTATCCACGCTTGGCTTATGACAGGTGGTGAGCCACTTATCCGTAAGAAAGATATCTTAAAGCTTGCTGAAGCTCATCCATACAGCTCATTCCACCTCTTCACAAACGGTACACTTATCGATGATGAGTTCTGTGAAGAAGTAGTAAGACTTGGTAACATCGCTCCTTCAATCTCACTTGAAGGTTTCGAAGAAGTTAACGACCTTAGAAGAGGTAAGGGCGTATTCCAGAAGGTTATGCGTGCCATGGATATCATGAAGAAGCATAAGCTCCTCTTCGGTACATCAATCTGCTACACAAGTGCTAACTACAAGACAGTTACATCTGATGAATTCCTTGATATGATCATCGCTAAGGGTGTTAAGTACACATGGTACTTCCACTACATGCCAGTTGGTAACGATGCATCTACAGATCTTCTCCTCACACCAGAGCAGAGAGAGTACATGTACCACAGAGTAAGAGAAATCAGAAAGATGGACGGTGGCAAGCCAATCGTTGCTGTAGACTTCCAGAACGACGGTGAATTCGTTTCAGGTTGTATCGCTGGTGGTAAGTACTACTGCCATATCAACCCTAACGGTGACGTTGAGCCATGTGTATTCATTCACTACTCAACAGCTAATATCCATGATATGAGCCTTCTTGATTGCTTAAAGCAGCCATTATTCAAGACATATCAGGCTAACCAGCCATTCAACTCAAATCACTTAAAGCCATGTCCAATGCTTGAGAACCCAGAGAAGCTTGTACAGATGGTTCACGAGACAGGCGCTAAGTCAACAGACTTACAGTCACCTGAGCCAGTTGAGCACCTTTGCGGTAAGTGTGAAAACTATGCTGCAGAATGGGATGCAACAGCTGATAAGCTTTGGGAAGAAGGACATCTTATAAAAGTTGATTCAGATGAGTACAAAGAACTTCATAAGAATGACTAATTCTTAAATATAATATATAAGTATACAAGCAATACAATTAGCTACATTGTTAGTATATTTAATACAAAAGCCGTTTTATGATTTATTCATAGGCGGCTTTTTTTGTGTATTTATAAATATCATACTTAACAAAAATAAGTTTTTATCTAATTTTTCAGATAAAAAACCCCATATGAGGGTTAAATTACAAAATAAAAATAACTAGAATATAAAAAAATAATAAGAGATATGCGGTAATTGCGCTCGTAACTAAGGCTATAGGGTAAATATGGTTAGAAGTGTCGAAGCGAATTGCAAACATTCGATTTATTTAATGACATCTATTTAACGTTTGGAGGGGGAATATGAATAAAAAGTAATAACTTTATTATAATGTTATGAACAGCAAAATGCTTGAGGATGTATATCATGTAAAGTCTGAGGTGTATAAGGACAGTGAGGGAAGACTTCATCTTATACCACTTGATGCAATGAGTGATGTAACATTGAATTCGTGAATGTAGTATGTGAACAATATAGATATCTGATTTGATACTTTTAGGAGGGATAATAACGCATATGGATATGGATGAGAAGATAAAGCATGCTTGGGAAATATCTGCAGAGGGATATAGTAAAAGAGTCGTTGTTGGCGACTTTAAATCCCCTGGTAAGGATATATGGACTAAGCTGATTCTCGAAAAAGCGCCGAGGGACGGTGAACTTAAAATTCTTGATGTTGGTACAGGTCCAGGTGTGTTTGCATCTATACTTGCGGCAGCAGGTCATGATACAACAGGAATAGATATATCACCTAAGATGCTTGAGGAAGCAAGAGCAAATGCAGCTTCCATAGGCGTATCACCAACGTTTATAGAAATGGATTCTCAGCATATAGATTTTCCGGATAATACATTTGATATGATTATAAGCCGAAATGTAATGTGGATTATGCAAAAGCCAGAAGAAGTATATGCGACTTGGCTTAGAATACTTAAACCAGGCGGGGTTGTTATAGTATTTGATTATGCACATGGTAAAGAGGGCTTTGCAAGTCAAACTCCAGAAGGATTTAAAAAAAATGTAGAAGAATATAAAGAGAAAAATGGTGAAGAACCAATGATGTCGTTTCCAGTCGATAAGTTCGAAGAAGCAAGGGGATGGAAGAAGGATGTTCCACTTTCACATGTGGAAAGACCACAGTGGGATGTTGATACTATGAATAGACTTGGATATGAACATGTTGAATGGGATGATGTTAAAGAGTATCTTAAGTATAAGAATGTAAAAGCAGATATTATAGGAAATGAGGATGCATTTTTCCGTTTGTGTGGAACAAAACCAGATATAAATTAATATATAATAATCGCAAATTGCAATTTCAAATTGAACAGTTGAGCTAATCATCATGCAGCGTAAATTTGATTCAAGAATGCATCAAATAGTTCATCAGGATAATGGTATCCGAGGCTTCTCCTTGGGCGTACATTCATGCTATCTGCAAAGGTAAGAATTTCATCATCTGTGTATTTGTTGATGGATACTCCCTTTGGAATTAAGATGTTTGTTTGGCAACTATATCCTAACACATAAATCCTGTGGATCGTTTTTTTATTCAATTGTTCAAGTTGATTTTACAACTAGCCAATATATAATAACTAATAATATATAGAATGCTCAGAAAACTAAAAACTTCTGGGCATTTTAGTGCAATAATATATTAGTTGGAGAGGTGTGTGTTGAATATATTTAAAAAGTTTTTATCCTATTATAAGCCGTATAAAGCAGTGTTTTTCTTAGACTTATTGTTTGCTGGCTGTATGAGTGCTATAGACATAGCATATCCACAGTTTCTTAGACAGTTAACTAACACACTATTTTCTGGCGATAAGGATACAATATTATTTTGGTTGCCTACAATAGGAGCAATACTTATTGGTGCATATATATTCCAATCATTTTGTTCAAGATATGTTGCGGCACAAGGACATATAATGGGTGCCAAAATGGAAAGAGATATGAGAAGAGATCTTTTTGATCATTATGAAAAGTTATCATTCTCATATTATGACAAGACCAATACTGGTCAAATGGAAAGTAAACTTGTTTCAGATTTATTTGATATATCAGAAATGGCGCATCATGCACCAGAGAACTTATTTATATCTCTTGTGAAAATTATAGGTTCGTTTGTATTTATATTTGCTATTCAGTGGGAGCTTGCACTTATACTTCTTGCAACAACTGCGGTAATGGCATATTTCTGTGTTAAACAGAATAAGCGAATGAGAGCGACATTTAGAGAGAATAGACGAAAAATAGGCGATATAAATGCCACACTTAAGGACTCCTTATCGGGAATTAGAGTGGTACAGGCATTTGCCAATGAAGATGTGGAAAGAGCCAAGTTCAAAAAAGGAAATGAAGCATTTTTACACTCTAAGGATGATAACTATCATGCAATGGGTTCATTTAAAGCGACTAACACTTTCTTCCAAGGTCTTATGTACGCCCTTACAATAATAGTAGGTGGATTTCTTATTGCAAATGGCAGAATGTCAATCGGCGACATGGCAATGGTTGCACTCTATATAGGAGTATTTGTAAGTCCTATCAACATTCTTGTTGAGCTTACAGAAATGCTACAAAAGGGATTTTCTGGATTTGAGAGATTTATAGAGGTAATACAAACAAAGCCTGAAATAGTAGATTCACCAGATGCGAAGGATATTGCTAATCCACATGGAGACATCGTATTTGATAATGTTACATTTTCATATAATAAAGAAGAAGGTGTGTTAAATGATATATCATTTACAGTGCCATCAGGGTCAAATGTTGCACTTGTGGGGCCTTCTGGAGGAGGAAAAACAACAATAACTTCTCTTATTCCACATTTTTATGATATTAGTAGTGGAAGTATTACAATTGGTGGTCAAGATATTCGAGATATTAAGCTTAAGAGTCTTCGTGAGAGTATAGGAATAGTTCAGCAGGATGTGTATTTATTTGATGGAACTATTCGAGACAATATAGCATACGGCAAGGTTGGTGCTACAGATGATGAGATTATGGAGGCAGCAAGACAGGCTGATATAGAAGAACTTATTAATAGTCTTCCGGATGGTCTTGATACTCTTGTAGGTGAAAGAGGAACAAGACTATCAGGCGGACAGAAGCAACGAATATCAATAGCAAGAATATTCCTAAAGAACCCTACTATTCTTATTCTTGATGAAGCAACAAGTGCGCTTGATAATGAAAGCGAACGACATATTCAGGCAAGTCTTGAGAAACTAAGTAAGGGAAGAACAACAATTACAATAGCACATAGACTTTCAACTATTAGAAATGCAGATTGTATCTTAGTTGTTGAAAATGGCAAGATAACATCTAAGGGAACGCATGATGAACTTGCGGTTGGTAGTGGAACATACGCAAGGTATTTTGAACTTTCAAGGGCGTAAAATGGTGATATTTAGTTGAACATTTTAAAAGTATGAAATAATAGAATAAATCCGTATACATTTTACAGGCATTAAGCAACTCTCTAAGGTTGCTTAATGTTTTTTTATAGTATACAATTAAGAAATGCAAAAAAGGAGGATGTCGAGTTATGGGAATGACAATGACTCAGAAAATATTGGCTAAACACGCTGGTCTTGACAGTGTTAAGGCTGGAGATTTAATAGAGGCTGATTTAGATTTAGTTTTAGGTAATGATATTACATCACCTGTCGCTATCAAGGAATTAGCAAAGTTCAAGAACAAAGAGGTATTTAATAAGGATAAGATCGCATTAGTTCCTGACCACTTTGTTCCTAATAAAGATATTAAGTCTGCAGAGCATTGTAAAATGGTTCGCGAGTTTGCCAAGGCAAATGATATTACTAATTATTTCGAAGTAGGACAGATGGGTATCGAGCACGCCCTTCTTCCTGAAAAAGGACTTGTTGTATCTGGAGACGTAGTTATTGGTGCGGACTCACACACATGTACATATGGTGCGCTCGGTGCATTCTCAACAGGTATCGGTTCAACAGATATGGCTGCCGGTATGGCAACAGGTAAGGCTTGGTTCAAGGTACCTGAGGCTATTAAGTTTAACTTAACAGGCGAGCTTCCAAAGTGGGTTAGCGGTAAGGACGTAATTCTTCATATTATAGGTATGATCGGTGTAGACGGCGCTCTCTATAAGTCAATGGAATTCACAGGCCCTGGCGTAGCTACACTTACTATTGATGACAGATTTACTATCGCAAACATGGCTATCGAAGCAGGTGGAAAGAACGGTATTTTCCCTGTAGATGATGTTACAAGAGCTTATATTGCTGAACATTCAGACAGAGAGCCTGTAGAGTATACACCAGATGAAGATGCTGAATACTGTGCAGTATATGATATTAACCTCTCTGAGCTTACACCTACAGTTTCATTCCCTCATTTACCTGAGAATACACATACATTTGATGAAATCGGTGAAATTCCTATTAATCAGGTTGTTATCGGTTCATGTACAAATGGTCATATTCAGGATATGAGAGAAGCTGCTGAAATTATGAAGGGCAGAAAGATTGCTGACGGCGTTCGTGCGATTATCATCCCTGCTACACAGCAGATTTATTTACAGGCCATGGAAGAGGGACTTATTAAGACATTCATCGAATTCGGTGCAGTAGTAAGTACATCAACTTGTGGTCCTTGTCTTGGTGGTTACATGGGTATTCTTGCAGAAGGCGAGCGTTGTGTTTCAACAACTAACAGAAACTTCGTAGGAAGAATGGGACATGTTAAATCAGAAATTTACCTTGCAAGTCCTGCAGTTGCTGCAGCAAGTGCTGTTACAGGTAAGTTATCACAGCCATCTGAGCTTGGATTATAATAGTAGGAGGAGCTAATGGAAGCAAAAGGTTACGCTATAAAATATGGTGACAATGTAGATACAGACGTTATTATTCCTGCAAGATATCTTAATTCATCAGATCCAGCAGAACTTGCATTACATTGTATGGAAGATATTGACAAAGATTTTGTTAATAAAGTTAAAAAAGGCGACATTATGGTCGGCGGAAAGAACTTTGGATGTGGATCTTCAAGAGAGCACGCTCCAATCGCAATTAAGGCATCAGGAATCAGCTGTGTAATCGCAGAGACATTTGCGAGAATATTCTACAGAAATTCTATAAATATTGGTCTTCCTATTATGGAATGCCCAGAGGCTTCAAGGGAGATCAAAGAAGGTGATGAGGTAGAAGTTGATTTTGATTCAGGTATCATCACTGACAAGACAACAGGCAAGACATATAAGGGACAGGCTTTTCCACCGTTTATGCAGAAGATCATCAATGCAGAAGGTTTAATCAATTACATTAATGCCAATAAGTAAGATACCGTATTTAATACCATCGGAGGAATTTATGAATTATACAAGTACCAGAGATAATAAGGTAAGCCTAAGCGCATCAAAAGCTATTTTACAGGGATTATCACATGACGGCGGTTTATTCGTGCCTGAGGTAATGCCTAAGCTTGGTGTATCTCTTGATGCTCTTGTAGATATGAGCTATCAGGAAGTTGCATATGAAGTTATGAAGCAGTTCTTTACTGACTTTACAGAAGAAGAGTTAATGTACTGCATCAATAGCGCATATGACAAAAAGTTTGACACAGAGGAGATTGCTCCGCTTGTTGAACTTAAAGATGAATATATTTTAGAGCTTTTCCACGGTAAGACTATCGCATTTAAGGATATGGCATTATCAATTCTTCCATATCTTATGCAGGTATCTGCTAAGAAGAACGACGTAAAAAATGAAATTGTTATTCTTACAGCTACATCAGGTGATACAGGAAAGGCAGCTCTTGCTGGATTTGCTGATGTTCCGGGTACAAGTATTATCGTATTTTATCCAAAAGACGGTGTCAGCCCAATTCAGAAGCAGCAGATGCTTACACAGGAAGGAAAGAACACTCACGTAGTAGGAATCGAAGGTAACTTTGATGACGCTCAGACTGGTGTTAAGAGAATCTTTAATGATAAGGCACTTGCAGAGAAAATGAACCAGAACGGATATCAGTTCTCATCAGCAAACTCAATTAACATTGGTAGATTAGTTCCACAGGTTGTTTACTATTTCTATTCATACAAGACACTCTTAAAGAACGGTAAGATTAAGAGTGGCGACAAGGTTAACTTCGTAGTTCCTACAGGTAACTTCGGAAATATCCTTGCTGCATACTATGCAAAGGAAATGGGACTTCCTGTTAACAAGCTTATCTGTGCTTCAAATGAGAATAAGGTATTATACGACTTCTTCCAGAACGGAACATACGATAGAAACAGAGAATTTATCCTTACATCTTCACCATCTATGGATATCTTAGTTTCAAGTAACCTTGAAAGATTAATATATTTCATTACAGGCAGAAATTCTGAATTAACTAAGGAATATATGGAATCTCTTTCAAAAGAAGGTGTTTACAGCGTTGCTGCTGACAGTTTTGCAAATGCAGACGAGTTCTACGGCGGTTATGCAACAGAAGATGAAGATAAGACTACAATCAAGACTGTATTTGAGAACGAGCACTATGTTCTTGATACTCATACAGCAGTTGCAGTAGCAGTTTACAATAAGTATGTTGCTGAAACAGGAGATAAGACTCCTACAGTTGTAGATTCAACAGCAAGCCCATATAAGTTCACAAAGAGCGTTATGGAAGCTATTGATCCAAAACATGCTGATGAAGATGATTTCGAATTGGTAAATGAATTAGAGAAATTATCTGGTGTACCAATTCCTAAGGCCGTATCAGAAATTATTACAGCACCAATTCTTCACAAGAGAATCTGTGCTGCAGATAAGATGAAAGAAGAAGTATGTGACATTTTAGGTATCTAATTAACACATAACAGATTTATTACGAGGACATACAATGGCCAAAATAGATTTTGCTCACAAGGCACAAAGAAAAATGTTTGAAGCGATTCTCGATTCAGTTATCAAACATTCAAATTCTGATAGGACAAAGGCTATCAAGCAGCTTGTAGATCTTGTAAAAAAGACTATGTATGACATTTGGGGTTCAGCTACATATGAAATGTTTGGTTTCAGTTCAAAGCCGGACAGCAAGTGGATGAAGTACATAGACAACTTACTTAACGATGTACATCCTAACATTATTAAGGCAAAAGCTCTTAATACAGCATACGAAGCCGGATACAGAGGTTTCCGTATCGCACAGGATATGAAGAAGAAACATGACATCAACATTCCATGGATTATTCTTGTAGATCCTACAAGCGCATGTAACTTAAAGTGTACAGGATGTTGGTCAGCCGAATATGGCCATTTAATCCAGCTTTCTTACAAAGAACTCGACAGAATCATCACAGAGGGTGAAGAGTTAGGTATTTATGCATGGCTTATGACAGGTGGTGAGCCACTTATCCGTAAAGCAGACATTCTTAAGCTTGCGGAGGCTCATCCATACAGTTCATTCCATATCTTTACTAACGGTACTCTTATTGATGACGCATTCTGTGAAGAGGTTGTAAGATTAGGAAATATTGCTCCTTCTATCTCTCTTGAGGGATTTGAAGAAGTTAATGATCTTAGAAGAGGAAAGGGTGTATTCCAGAAGGTAATGCACGCTATGGATACAATGAAGAAGCATAAGCTTCTCTTTGGCACATCTATCTGTTACACAAGCTCTAACTATAAGACAGTAACATCAGATGAATTCCTTGATATGATTATTTCTAAGGGTGTTAAGTATACATGGTATTTCCATTACATGCCTGTTGGAAATGATGCCTCTACAGATCTTTTACTCACACCTGAACAGAGAGAGTATATGTATCACAGAGTCAGAGAAATCAGAGCAGGTGAAGGTGGAAAGCCTATTATCGCCGTTGACTTCCAGAATGACGGTGAGTATGTTTCAGGTTGTGTTGCAGGTGGTAAATATTACTGTCACATCAATCCAAATGGTGATGTGGAACCTTGTGTATTTATCCATTATTCATCAGCCAATATTCATGACATGAGCTTACTTGACTGCTTAAAGCAGCCATTATTCAAGGCTTATAAGGCTAACCAGCCATTTAACCCTAACCACTTAAAGCCATGTCCTATGCTTGAAAATCCTGAAAAGCTTATTCAAATGGTTCATGAGACAGGTGCTAAGTCTACAGACTTACAGTCACCTGAGACAGTTGAGAATCTTTGCGGCAAATGTGAACATTATGCTGCAGACTGGAATGACACAGCTGACAAGCTTTGGAATGCTGGTCATCATGTAAAAAATAAATATAATTGAACAAGAATTGTTTTAAATTTTGATTTCGGTTTATATATTACATATTGATATTATGTAGATTAAATTAATAATTTAGTTAATATTTTAGTTCATAATTTTTAGAGACTGCAGCAGCAGTCTCTTTTTTTTTTAAAAATGTTAATTATAGAGACGACATTTTTTAATGAGAAATAATTTGTTATTTTCCTAAAAAGAAATCATATTATCCCCCTATAACGGATTAAGAAACGTATTACCACCTATATAATCTATTCTTAGATAAAATCTATCGGGGGTGGTATATGGATATAAGACAATTGCAGGCTTTTGTTTATGTTATTGATACAGGAAGTTTTAATGATGCAGCAAAAAATCTATTTGTGTCAGTTTCACAAATAAGTAAGCGTATAAAGTCATTGGAGGAAGAATTGTCATGTAAGCTATTAGATAGGAAAAGATCCGGAATAATACCAACTGGAGTGGTAGCATTAAAGTAGAGTCGTAAAACTCACCAAATCTATGATATTATCAAAGCATAGGAAGGTGAGAAAAATGCAATACGACAAAACATTTAAAGAAGAAGCTGTAAAGCTTTCCGATGAGATCGGAGTAAAGGCTGCCACTCTCCACTTGGGGATTCCTTACTACAGATTATCCGGATGGCATAATAATCGAAAAAAATATGGATCAGATTAATTATATGACTGAGATTATCGTATATACGGTGATATATGCCAGCTATGTTATCTTAAGATTGAGAAAGGCAGTTTTAAAGAGTAAGAAAGCTAAAGCAAAAATTGCACAGATGGTTAAAGAAGCCTAATATTAAGTAAAAACATGCCCCCTGTTAAATTGTATGTACCCTCTTTGCTGGACAAACCAGTGAGGAGGGTACATATCAATTGGGTGGTCATGTTTTTTGTCAAATAATAAATAGTAAGATGCTAAAGGTGATTTATTGTTTGATTTTGATTATAATTAAAATCAGATTTATATTTATTAGGAATTATCCCATATTTAGAAGTTGTGAGAGTATGAGGTTATTAGACAGACATAATGGTAAGCAGACTAAAATAAGGATTTACAAGAGTATGTTATTATTAGGTTGACATGATGGTTAGTAGACTAAAATACATGATAATGAAAGTATGACATTATCATGCTGCCATAATGAGGAGTAGACTAAATAATATGATCAAGGGAGTATGACATTATTAGATTTGCCATAATATAGGAGAAGAAATATGAGTGATAGAAAAACAATTGTTTTAGAATTATTAAATAATGCAAATGGACCGATTTCTGCTTCCTTTATAGCAAGACAGCTCAATGTAAGCAGACAGAGTGTTGTGGGAGATATTGCCATTTTGCGTGCGTCCGGAACAGATATTACAGCTACATCTAGAGGATATGTGCTTACGGACAGAGCATTTGAAGGGAATAGATATGTCGGAATACTGATTTGTAACCATGGAGATGATCGCTTACAAGAAGAATTGTATACGATTGTAGATATGGGAGGTATAGTTATAGATGTAAGTATAGAACATGCAATATATGGAGAATTGACGGGAATGCTTGAACTATCGTCACGATATGATGTGGATGTTTTTTTGAAAAAAGTTTCAGATAATAAAAGTGCAACGCCTATCAGTAGTCTTACGGATGGGGAGCATATGCCTCGTATCGGTTGTAAGAGTAAAGAAATATTTGATTGTATAGAAAAGAAACTATATGATGTGGGTATTGTAATAAGACAATAATATTATCGGGGCATTTTATTTGGGATGCTCCGTTTTTGATTATTTGAGTAAGTACAAACAATCAAAAGGTACAAGAACTCATTAAAACAGCTTAATATGCACTGCAGTTAAGTGCCTTTAATTATTAGATTTTTAGGCTCAACTTTTTGGTGTTGGTATTCAGATATACTTTAGAAGCTTCAGTTTTATATTTATAAGATATTTAAGATTATGTGAATAATAAAATAATTAAGATTTTGCAAAATAAAGATAAAAAAATAAAGAATAAGTAAAAATAAAAAAATTGAAGAAATATTAAATAAATATTAAAATTAAGACAGTTAATGAGGTGACCCCTCAAAGTTAGATTTTTGAGTCTAACTTTTGGGGTCGGTACAAAATAAAAATTTAATTGTCTTTTTGTTTTTTTGGTAATGTATGAAAGGAATGTGAAAGTATGAAGAATTTCGCACAAAAAGGAAAAGTTGTTGCCGCCGCTGTAGCAGCAACAGGAGTTACATTTGCGGGTGCTATATTTACATATATGACGCCAACCTTAGCTGACATTGTTACAGTAAAAACTGCAGCTGAATTAAAAACAGCTCTTGATAACAAAGCAAATCAAATAGTTGTTGGTGCCGATATAGAAGGTTCTTTTGAAATAAAGAAAGATAGTAATACTACCATTGATCTCGGAGGTAATACAGTTACTTCAAATGGACATGCATTCATTGTGGAATCTGGAGCAAAAGTTTCTATCAATAATGGTAAGATTGCAGCTCAAAATAAAGATGCAGCCGTATATAATAATGGATATACAACTTTAAATGTTAATATAACAAGTTCAAACGATGGAGCTAATTCATATTATGCTATTCTTAATCATGGCGAAATGGTTATTGAAGGCGGAAGTGTTGAAAGTACCAGAAAAAAAGGAGCCAGTCTCATTGTAAATGGATATTACAATTATAATAGTACTGATCCATTGAAAGGATATGTTGCCGGAACGAACTCTCCTAATCCTACTCTTACTATTAATGATGGATTATTCTCAGGCGGACTTATTACTGTAAAGACAGATGACGGCGGAATAACAACTATTAATGGCGGTAGGTTTGTAAACAATAGTGATGCTACTGACTATGTTGTTGTAATTGAAAATTGGAACAAAACAATCATTAATAGCGGTGAGTTTGAGGGAAATGGAACACATTCTACCATTTTTTATCCCGGACAGATTGATACTCCTCAAAATGTAGGAGAATTAACAATAACCGGTGGAAAGTATATAGGTAGCACTCTTATTGCTACAGGTGAAATAAGAAACAAGAGTGCTAAGATAATAATCAAAAATGCTGACATTAGCGGAGTTGGTGAAATGTTTAGTGCACCTAATAGTGGATTTGTTCCGGGAACAGACTCAACAGGAAGCATGGTAATTGAAAATAATAGTACAATAATGACTCAGCTTACATCAGCAGAATTTAAACAAGCAATTACTTGGGATGATGGTAACGATAAAGATAAGGTAAGACCTACTGTTGAGCAGATTAAAAATATGTTAGCTGTTGTTAGCAAAGACAGTGGCACACCTTTAACTGCTAATATAGAAGTAACAGTTGATCCTGATGATGCAAACCGTTATTTGGTAACATATAAGTATAGCGTTGACAAATATAATGCTGACGGAACTGAAGTAACAACTCTTCCTGTAGCAGAACTCAAGTTTGATGAAGTTGCAGTTAAAGATGCGGGATATACAATTGATTATAATTCAATAGTATTGAAACATACACCTAAGGCTATGCAACCAGAAGGGACTAATACGCCAGAGAACAAAAAAACCGGTGAAACAACTGGTACTAAAACAGCAACAGAAAAAGCTGTACAACCTGCAACTATTGTTAGTCCTAAGACAGGCGACACATCAGCTATTCCTCTTTATACATTAGTTGCTATATCGGCAGCAGGTGCATGTGCGGTTGCTTGGACTATTAAAAGAAAATCAGCAAAATAATCAGATTGTTAAATACAATTTAACTGGGGCAGATCGTTTAAGAGCGGTCTGCCATTTTTATTTGCTTAATTGACATATTAATTAATTCTATGAGCATTTATTTATTCAAAAGACATACATTTAATATACAATAATATTTTAAAATTTCTTTGTGCTATCACTTGACATTTTCAAAATGTGAATATCATTTGATATCGATTTGACAAATTTATTCATTTTTGCTATTATGCATAACAATTAAATAGTATACCAATTATAAACCGTTGATGCGGAGATAACGTTAAGATATGTACTCACAGAGAGCCCGGGCAGGTGAGAGCCGGGCAGCAACAGCTTTTCAAATGGACCGCTGAGGGTGCAGTGAACAGCCGGATGTATAAGTATATGTACTTATATAAAAGCATTTATGCAAATGGCTTAGTATTCTGCAACGTGATGTGAGCGTTAATCACATGGAGTATGATGGTACTCCGTTAAGTGCACGACAATAGTCGTGAATTCAAGGTGGCACCGCGGGACCGTAATCTCGTCCTTGACAAACTCTTTGTTTGTTGAGGACGAGTTTTTTTATTGTCTGGAAATGAACAGGGATAATTACCTACAATTATTACACAGCATTAAATGCTTATATAAAGGAGTACATATGTCAGATATTAATTCATTTTATCCATCATCAACTTATCCGACTGTAGATGAGGTAAAGAAATATTTTGAAAATGATGACTACAAGAGAGTTCCAATCTGCATGGAGCTTTTAAGCGACAGTCTTACACCTGTTGAAGTAGTAAGAATTGCAAAGACAGCATATGATCAGGTTTTCTTATTTGAAAGTGCTGATAATACTCACAGATGGGGAAGATATTCATTTATCGGATTTGACCCTGCCATGGAAATTACATGTCTTAATGGCGAGCTTACAATTTCCAAAATGGAAAACAATCACAGAACAGATGTAAAGACTCTTCAGGTTACTCATCCGGGAGATGAAATCAGAGAAATCATCAAGGAATACAAGAGTCCTGTTATTAACGGCTTACCTCCTCTTTCAGGCGGTCTTGTAGGTTATTTCTCATATGACTATATCAAGTACGCAGAGCCAAGCCTTAAGTTCTCAAACAAAAAGGGCGAGGGATTCAGAGACGTGGATCTCATGTTATTTGATTCAATTATCGTATTTGACAACGATGAGCAGAAAATCAAGCTTATAACAGGAGTTAATAAGTCAGAGGGAGGTTCAATTGAGGATCTTTACAAGGAAGCCATTGTTAAGTTAGAGAAAATGGCTGAGCTTCTTGCCAGTGAAAAGCGTCATGAATTTAAAAAGCTTACTGTAGAGGGTGAACTTACACCTGAATACAACAAGGAAAGATTCTGTGACATGGTAAGTAAGGCAAAGCACTATATTAAAGAAGGAGATATTTTCCAGGTTGTACTTTCAAATCCTCTTACAGCAAAGGCAGAAGGTTCTCTCTTTGATACATACAGAATTTTAAGAACAACAAACCCATCACCATATATGTTCTATTTCTCAAGTGATGATGTTGAAATCGCAGGTGCATCTCCTGAAACACTTGCTAAGCTTGAAAATGGAGAAGTTTACACATTCCCACTTGCAGGTACAAGAAAAAGAGGTGCTACACCTGCAGAAGATAAGGCTATTGAAGAAGAACTTTTAGCAGATGAAAAGGAATGCGCAGAGCACAACATGCTTGTTGACCTTGGAAGAAATGATATCGGTAAGATTTCTAAGCCTGGAACAGTTAAGGTAGAGAAGTATATGTCAATTGAGAGATTTTCTCATGTAATGCATATCGGTTCTACAGTATCAGGCCAGATTAGAGATGATTACGATGCTGTAAATGCAATCGATTCAATCCTTCCTGCAGGAACTCTTTCAGGTGCTCCAAAAATCAGAGCATGTGAAATAATTGAAGAGCTTGAAGAGAGAAAGCGTGGTATCTACGGTGGTGCCGTTGGATATATTGATTTTGCAGGAAACCTTGATACTTGTATCGGAATAAGACTTGTTTATAAGAAGGACGGCATGATCTGCGTAAGAAGTGGTGCCGGAATCGTTTATGACTCAGTTCCTGAAAATGAATACATGGAAGGTGTAAATAAGGCAAAAGCAGTTGTAGAAGCAATTGAGAAAGGAAGTAATTGATATGGTTTTACTTATAGATAATTATGACAGTTTTTCTTATAACGTATATCAGCTTCTTGCTTCCTTTAAGGACGATATTAAGGTCGTAAGAAATGATGAAATCACTATCGACGAGATCAAGGAACTTAAGCCTGAGGCGATTTTCTTAAGTCCTGGTCCTGGAAA
This sequence comes from uncultured Eubacteriales bacterium, assembly GCA_900545225.1. Lineage (GTDB taxonomy): Bacteria > Bacillota > Clostridia > Lachnospirales > Lachnospiraceae > UBA4285. The sequence goes on along the minus strand of UQXZ01000014.1, from coordinate 14,720 downwards.
GCCATCTGAAGCAGGAATCTGTGAGGTTGTTGTTAAGGAACTTAAGGGAGTATTTCCTATCCTTGGTGTATGTCTCGGACATCAGGCAATCTGTGAAGCATTTGGCGGTACAGTAAGCTACGCTAAGGAGCTTATGCACGGTAAGGTTTCATTTGTAAGAAGCAGTGAGGACAGCAAAATATTTAAGGGACTTGAACAGCCATTTAAGGTTGCGAGATATCACTCTTTGGCAGCTGTTGAAAGTACACTTCCAGAAGAACTTGTAGTTACTGCAAGAACAGAGGACGGTGAAGTAATGGCTGTAGAGCACAGAGACTACAACATTGTAGGTCTTCAGTTCCATCCTGAGTCAGTACTTACACCTGATGGATATACTATGATAAAGAACTTTTTTGATACTCTATAATACTTATATTTAGAAGAATTTTAGGGGGATTATTATGATAAATGAAGCCATATCAAAGCTTGTTGACGGACAGGATTTAACACGTGCCGAAATGATAGCTGTTATGGATGAGATTATGGGCGGAGAAGCTGACAGCATTCAGACAGCCAGCCTCCTTACAGCACTTCAGATCAAGGGTGCAACTATTGAAGAAATTACAGCAAGTGCCATTTCAATGAGAAATCATGCGGATGTAATGGATACAAATATGGACATTACAGAGATTGTAGGTACAGGTGGAGATAAGTCTAATTCATTTAATATTTCTACAACTTCAGCATTTGTTGCGGCAGCGGAAGGTGTAAAGGTTGCAAAGCACGGTAACAGAGCGGCATCTTCAAAGTCAGGTGCAGCAGATGTGCTTGAGAAGTTAGGATTAAATCTTATGCTCGAAAAGGAAAAGAGCCTTGAAATGCTTGAGAAGTTAAATTTCTGCTTCCTCTTTGCGGTTAAATATCACGCAGCCATGAAATATGTGGCTCATGTGAGAAAGACACTTGGAATCAGAACAATTTTCAATATTTTAGGACCTCTTACAAATCCTGCAAAGGCCAATATGCAGGTTCTCGGTGTTTACAGCAAGGAACTTGTAAATCCTATGAGCAGAGTATTATCAAATATCGGCGTTAAACGCGGAATGACAGTATTTGGCATGGATGGCTTAGATGAAATTTCAGCCAGCGATAAGACATATGTATGTGAATTCAGAGACGGCTGGTTCAAAGAATATGAAATTGAGCCTGAGGACTTCGGTTACAAGAAATGTGACAAGTCTGAACTTGAAGGTGGAACTCCTGAAGAAAATGCTGAGATCACAAGAAATATTCTTAACGGTACATTAAGAGACGGTAAGAGAAATGCCGTATGCTTAAATGCCGGTGCAGCAATTTACGTTGCGGGTAAGGCAGATTCTTTAGCAGAGGGCATAAAGATCGCTGAAGAGACAATCGACAGCGGTAAAGCGATAGAAAGAATGAACGAAATCGTAGCATTTTCAAATCAGATTTGAAAACGTTCATTTTATATATATGAGGAAAAATATATGAGCGAAACCATACTTGATGAAATAGCTGAATCCACAAGGAAGAGAGTGGCAAGAGATAAAACTACATTCTCTCTTGAAGAGCTTAAAAGAATATACGAAGCAAAATATGACGATTTAGACAGATACGGTAATGGCAGATTTTACAATGCTCTCGCCAAGCCAGGATTATCATTTATCTGCGAAGTAAAAAAGGCATCACCTTCAAAGGGTATTATTTCAAAGGATTTCCCATTCCTGGAAATTGCCAAGGAATATACAGCTGCAGGAGCTGACTGCATTTCATGTCTTACAGAGCCGGAGTATTTCCTCGGAAGTGATGACATTTTCGTTGCAATCAGAGAACATACTGATACACCTATGATCCGAAAGGAATTTATCGTGGATGAGTATCAGATTTATCAGGCAAGACTTATGGGAGCAGATGCAATCCTTCTTATTGTTGCCATTACAGAGCCTGAAGATTTAAAATCTTATATCACTATTGCAAAAAGCATAGGCCTCGATGTTCTTGTTGAAGCTCACAATGAAGATGAGATTAAGACTGCAATCGATGCAGGTGCTGACATAATCGGTGTAAATAACAGAAACTTAAAAGACTTTTCTGTAGATATGTCAAATGCATTAAATCTTCAAGATAAGGTGCCTGATAACATTTTATTTGTGGCAGAATCAGGCGTTTCATCTGTTAATGACATTAAGACATTAAAGGATTCAGATGTTAATGCGGTTCTTATGGGGGAAGTCCTTATGAGATCTGACAATATTTCTGAAACTATTAAAGAAATGAGAGCTGTATAATGTTAGTTAAATTATGCGGAATGTGGCGTGACCAGGACATTGAATATATCAACATTTCCAGACCGGACTATGTTGGATTTATTATAGATGTTCCTAAAAGCCACAGAAATATAAGTCCTGAGCAGCTTGAGAATTTATCTTCAAAGGTAAATCCTGAAATTAAAAAAGTAGGTGTATTTGTCAATGAAGATATAAATGTTGTTGCAGATTTGTTAAATAGAAATGTGATTGACATAGTTCAGCTTCACGGCTTAGAAACTGATGAATATATTTCACAGCTTAAATCAATGACAGGTGACAGAGAAGTCTGGAAGGTATTTGAACTTGGCAGTGTAATTGATGACAGCGAAAAGTTAAACGAAACTCTTAAAATGGCAACTGATTCAAAGGCTGACAGAATACTATTTGATTCCGGAAAGGGATCGGGAGTTGCATTTGACAGACACGTACTGGACAACTTCAAAAAGGATTATATTCTTGCAGGTGGACTTACACCTGAGAAAATATCGGAGCTTGACGGAAAACTGCCATATGCCGTTGATTTAAGTAGCGGAATAGAAACAGATAAGAAAAAAGATTTAGATAAAATGCTTTTAACTGTTGAGAATGTGAGGAGAATAAATGGAAGCAAGTAAGAGAAGCCGAGGCAGATTCGGTGTTCACGGCGGACAGTATATGCCTGAAACACTCATGAATGCTGTTATCGAGTTAGAAGAAGCATATAACCACTATAAAAATGACAAAGAATTCAATGAAGAATTAACAAAGTTATTAAATGACTATGCAGGTAGACCATCAAGATTATATTATGCTGAGAAAATGACAAAGGATCTCGGTGGAGCAAAGATTTATCTTAAGAGAGAAGATCTTAACCATACAGGTTCACATAAGATTAATAATGTTTTAGGCCAGGCACTTCTTGCAAAGAAGATGGGCAAGACAAGATTAATCGCAGAGACAGGTGCAGGTCAGCACGGTGTTGCAACAGCAACTGCAGCGGCTCTTCTTGGTATGGAATGCGTAGTTTACATGGGTGCAACAGACTGTGAAAGACAGGCTCTTAATGTGTACAGAATGAAGCTTTTAGGAGCAGATGTTGTACCTGTTCATTCAGGAACAGCAACTCTTAAAGATGCGGTTTCAGAATGTATGAGAGAGTGGACAAGCAGAATTGATGATACACATTACTGCTTAGGTTCTGTAATGGGACCACATCCATTCCCAACTATCGTAAGAGATTTTCAGGCAGTTATTTCTAAGGAAATCAAAGAGCAGATCATGGAAGCTGAAGGCAAACTTCCTGATGCTGTTATCGCCTGTGTTGGTGGTGGATCAAATGCCATCGGTGCATTCTTTAACTTTATCGAAGATAAGGATGTTGCCTTAATCGGTGTTGAAGCTGCGGGTAGAGGAATTGATACAACAGATACAGCAGCTACAATCAATACAGGAAGACTTGGTATTTTCCACGGTATGAAGTCATACTTCTGCCAGGATGAATATGGTCAGATTGCTCCTGTATATTCAATTTCTGCAGGTCTTGATTACCCTGGTATCGGACCTGAGCATGCATATTTACATGACATTAACAGAGCAGAATATGTTGCAATCACAGACGATGAGGCTGTAGATGCATTTGAATACTTATCAAGAACAGAGGGCATTATTCCTGCAATCGAATCAGCTCACGCAATTGCACATGCAATTAAGATTGCTCCGGATATGAAGGATAAGATTATCGTTATAAATGTTTCAGGACGTGGCGATAAGGACTGTGCAGCAATGGCAAGATACAGAGGGGAGGATATTCATGAATAATATTAAAATTGCAGATGCATTTGCTAATGGAAAGGCATTTATTCCATTTATCACTTGCGGAGATCCAAACCTTGAGACAACAAAAGAAGTTGTTCACGCTGCTGTAGAGGCAGGTGCAAACCTTATTGAGCTTGGTATTCCTTTCTCAGACCCTACTGCTGAGGGTGTAACAATCCAGGCGGCTAACGAGAGAGCATTAGCAGGGGGAGTAACTACTGATAAGATTTTCACTATGGTAGAGGAAATCAGAGAAAAGGTTACTATCCCTATGGTATTTATGACATATGCAAATGTTTTATATTCATACGGACTTGAGAGATTTGCAAAGAGATGTCAGGAAATCGGCATTCAGGGTGTAATCCTTCCTGACGTTCCATTTGAAGAAAAAGAAGAATTTGATTCTGTATTATCTCAGTATGATGTGGACTTAGTTTCTCTTATTGCTCCAACATCAGAAGACAGAATTACAGAGATTGCAAAGGATGCAAAGGGATTCATTTACCTTGTATCATCACTTGGTGTTACAGGTGTAAGAAGCAAGATTACAACAGACATCGGTGCTATCTGTGAAAAGATTAAGAGTATAACAGATGTACCTGTAGGAGTTGGTTTCGGTATTTCAACACCAGAGCAGGCTGCTAAAATGGCATCATTTTCAGATGGAGCAATCGTAGGTAGTGCCATAATCAAGATTATTGAAAAAGAAGGCGCAGAAGCTCCAAAGCATGTAGGCGAGTACATTAAGAACATGGCTGACGCGGTACATGCGTTATAATTTGTATATATGTAAAAATACACTTGACTTTATATACTTTATTTGTTAACTTATGCAGGTAACAAATGAGCTGTCGTTCATATTGAATGATACAAAATAATATTGCAGAGTAGAAATTAAAGCGTGAAGTGCTGTGCAGACGGGGAGTTGCTGTACAGACGAAGGAGTTTTTCTGCGGTTTTAATTTCGCATCCCGCTGCTACATAGCTATAGAGAATGATCTTACATATATAGATAAAACCTCCTATGTAGTTTACGAGAACTGCAAAGGAGGTTTTTTATATGAAAAATAACAAAACAAAGCTCATTGCCATTGCCGGACTTCTTATAGCTCTCGGAACGGTATTGAGTTTCTTCCACATTGCAATCAGCAACGTAATGGAGATCAGATTTACATCATTCGTATTTGCTGTTGCAGGTTATGTAATGGGGCCTGTATGGGGTGGTGTAGTCGGTGCGGCTACTGACATTTTAGGATGGCTTGTAAGACCGACAGGACCATTCTTCCCTGGCTTCGCAATCAGTAACGTAGTTACAGCTGTTATTTATGCACTTTTCTTCCACAAGAGAAAGGTTGCATTATGGAGAGTAGTTGTTGCTGTAGCAGTAAACATGGTAGTTGTTTACCTTATCTTAAACAGCTTATGGTTAAGCATGCTTTACGGAAATGGATTTATTGCCCTTATTGGTGCAAGAATTGTTAAGCAGCTTATCTCACTTCCAATCTACGCAGCTGCAACATACTTCTTACTTAAGATGTTAGAAAAAACTCCTGTTGTAAAAACATTTTTTGTTTCGTCAAAGGAAAACACTGCGGATAAATGATGCTTTGTGATTTGAATAATACGGAATCATTCAGATGGAAAATGCTGATTAATCAGAACAAAACTTAATCGCATAATATAAAAAGGCTCTTCTGTCCATTCCGGACGGAGGTGCTTTTTTGTTACTGTTTTCTACAACGTAAATCCAGTTATTTGATATTTAATTTTGCCTGAAACTATGCATTTATTACCAAATGTTTTCGAAATTATTATATTTATATAAACTCTATATGAAAAAATATACAAAACACATATAATAAAACAATATGTTTAAAAATAAAATATTACGGAGATATAAATATGAAAGTAAATACATATTTAACAGACGGATTTGAAACTGTAGAAGCTTTAGCTGTTATAGATATTTTAAGAAGAGCAGGTATTACTGTTGATGTAGTAAGTGTTACAGGCGATTTAAATGTAACAAGTGCTCAGAATGTTATCGTTGTAGCTGACAGACTTTTAAATGATGAAAGTGAAGAGGCAGATGTATTATTCCTTCCTGGTGGTCCTGGAACAGCATCATATAAGGATGTTGCAGGCTTAAAGGAGCTTTTCATTTCACAGGCATATCAGGAAAAGGGTATTGCTGCAATCTGTGCTGCACCAAGCGTACTTGGCGAATGGGGACTTCTTGAAGGAAAGAACGCAACAGCATTCCCTGGTTTTGAAAGTAAGCTTATTGGTGCAAAGGTTCAGAAGGCTCCTGCAAGAGTTGTTATTGACGGCAATATCTTAACTGCAAGAGGAATGGGAACAGCTGTTGATCTTGGTCTCGCTTTAGTTGAATATCTCCAGGACGAGAGCAGTGCAATAGATCTTGGTATTGAACTTCAGTATCTTGAGGAATCCGAAAAGGAGTTATTTAAGTAATAGGGTGATATTGTAATGCAGAATAATAACAATAGAAGATTAACGGAAGAAGAAATCCGCAAAAAGCGAGCGATATATTTAAAGAAAAAAGAGAGAGCCAGAAAAAAGAGAATCAGAATAATTGTTGGTCTTTCTGCAATCGCTGTTGTCGTAGTTTTCATATTAGTTACGGTATTTTCAATGATGGGTGCAGGTACAACAACTTCTGGTGAAACTCATGCAGTTTCTGAGAAAACACATAGCAATAAGGAATTGACTGCAAATAAAAATGCAGATACAGATTCTGAATCAGATGACAGCAAGTCAGAAACAAACTCTGTTTCGGATTCTAAAAATGATTCGAATTCGGATTCTGATAACGATTCAGATTCTGACAATGGACAGAATGAGTTAATATCTCAGGACTCATCTAACAGAGAAAAAACAATTTTACAGGATATTCCATATCCTAATAATTCTACATCATTTAAGAAAATAGATGACATAACATCAGATTATGCAGTTGTTCTTGATGTGGATAAAAATGAGTTCATAGCCGGTAAGGCGGAAAATGAAAAAATGTATCCGGCTTCCATGACAAAGGTTATGACACTTCTTACATCTGTTGATTTTGTAGGCGGTAAAGATAAGATGTATGAATATACATTAGATTCATCAGATTATTGTTATATAAATGGAACATCAATGGCAGGCCTCACAGTTGGTGAAAAAGTAAGTGCAAATGATTTGTATTACGGTCTGATATTACCATCAGGAGGAGATGCAGCGGTTGGTCTTGCTTCTGTAACTACAGACCAGGAAGACTTTTCATACTTTACAGATCTTATGAATCTTGAGGTTGCAATGATGGGACTTAAAAATACCCATTATACAAACCCGGTCGGACTTCATGATGAAAATAACTATTCAACAGCATGTGATACTGCAGTGTTGTTAAATTATGCAATGCAGAATGTTGATGCGGCTCCTGTGCTTGAAGCAGAGAGCTACAGAATGACTACAACATCAATGCATGAAAATGGTATACGCGTATACAGCTTAGTCCATAAATATTTTTACAAACACAATGTGGATAATGTAAATCTGATTGGCGGTAAGACAGGTTATACAACTGAGGCAAGATCATGTCTTGTTGTTGAAGTGGAAAAGAACGGTAAAAAATACATCGTATGTACCGCTCATGCACCATCTCAGTCAGACATGATGGAAGACCATAAAAAAATATATGACAAGTATTGTATTTAATGGAACTTTTAGATGTTGTAATACTTATAATTTATATGCTATAATTCTCTGCATGTGAATTTTGAAAGTATTTTACATTTTGAAAGTGCTTTACTTATTTTAAATTTCGGGAGGAATTCATTAAAGATGAACGTTAAGGTTGAGCAATTAGGCGATAAGAATATGTACCGTCTCATTATTGAGGCATCAGCTGAAGAAGTTGAAAACGGTATTGAGAGAGCATACAAGAAAGTTAGAGGACAGGTTAACGTACCTGGATTCAGAAAGGGTAAAGCTCCTCGTAAGATTATTGAGCAGATGTACGGAAAGACAGTATTCTACAATGATGCCGCTGACGAAATCGTACCTGAGTTATACGAAGCTGCTGCTAAAGAAAGCGGACTTGACATTGCTTCACATCCAATCTTAAAGGTTATTAAGATGGATGATGAGAACCCAATGGTATTTACAGCTGACGTTGCTATTAAGCCAGAGGTTGAGCTTGGAACATACAAGGGTGTTGAAGTTGCTAAGCAGGAAACAAGCGTAAGTGATGATGAAGTTAACGCTGAAATCGAAAAGACACAGAACCAGAACTCAAGAACAGAAGTTGTTGAAGGCAGACCTGTTCAGAATAAGGATATCGTATCAATCGATTTCGAAGGTTTCATCGATGATGTACCTTTCGAAGGTGGTAAGGGTACAAACTATCCACTTACAATCGGTTCACACACATTCATCGATACATTTGAAGACCAGCTCGTTGGTGCAAATGTAGGTGATGAAGTAGAAGTTAAGGTTACATTCCCAGAGGATTACCAGGCTGAGGCTCTTAAGGGCAAGGAAGCTTTATTCAAGGTTACTGTTAACGAAATCAAAGAGAAGATTTTACCAGCACTTGATGATGAATTTGCTCAGGATGTTTCAGAATTCGATACATTTGCAGACTACAAGGCTGACGTAAAGAAGAAGTTAGAGGAAGCTAAGGCAATCAACGCAAAGAACCTTAAGGAAAGATTTGCAATTGACCAGGTTATAGCTAACTCTAAGATGGATATCGCTGATCCTATCGTTAATGATCAGATCACAAGAATGATCAACGACTTCCAGAGAAGCATTGAGCAGCAGGGTATGTCAGTAGAGCAGTACCTCCAGTATGCAGGCGCTACAATGGATCAGTTCAGAGAGACAATGAAGCCAGACGCATTAAAGAGATTACAGCAGAGATATGTTGTTGAAGCTATCGTTAAGGCTGAGAATATCGAAGTTTCAGACGAAGAGTTCGAACAGGAACTTGAAGCTCAGGCTAAGAGATACAACATCGAATTATCAGACTTCAAAAACATCCTTGATGACGAAGCAAGAGCTCAGATCAAGGAAGACGCTGCTATCCGTAAGGCAATTGACCTTGTAGTTGATACAGCTGTTGAAGTTGAAGGTAAGGTTGAAGAAGCTGCAGAAGAGAAGAAGCCAGCAGCTAAGAAGACAACAACAAGAAAGACAACAAAGAAGGCTGATGATGCTGCAGAAGAGAAGAAGCCAGCTGCAAAGAAGACAACAGCTAAGAAGGCTGCTGACAAGGCTGAAGACGCTACAGAAGAGAAGAAGCCAGCAGCTAAGAAGAAGACAACAAAGAAGGCTGAAGACGCTGAATAATTTTCAGTTGAATTTTAGTTGACATATATTAAGAATAACACCGGCTCCTTAAGGTCGGTGTTATTCTACAATTTATATACTATTTACATACATTGAAACGGAGGTGTAATTATGGCATTAGTTCCTTACGTCGTTGAGCAGACAGGTCAGGGTGAAAGATCTTATGATATTTATTCAAGACTTTTAAAAGACAGAATTATCTTCTTAGGTGAAGAAGTAAATGATGCAACTGCAAGCCTTGTTGTTGCACAGTTATTATTCTTAGAGTCAGAGGATCCTACAAAGGATATCTACTTATACATCAACAGTCCTGGTGGCTCTGTAACAGCCGGTTTTGCTATCTACGACACTATGAATTACATTAAGTGTGATGTATCAACAATATGTATCGGAATGGCTGCCAGCATGGGTGCATTCCTTTTATCAGGCGGTACAAAGGGTAAGAGATTAGCTCTTCCAAATGCTGAGATTATGATTCACCAGCCATCAGGTGGTGCAAGAGGTCAGGAAACTGAAATCAGAATCGTTGCCGAAGAAATCTTAAAGACAAGAAAGAAACTTAATGAAATTCTTGCAGCTAACACAGGCAGAACATTTGAACAGCTTGAAGTCGATACAGAGCGTGATAACTACATGACAGCTCAGGAAGCTCTTGAGTACGGTCTTATCGACAGAATAGTAGAGAACAGAGAAAAATAATTGATTGACATCTGATATTCAATCGATTTTTGTAGAAATGTTTCTACTCATATAACAGTTTTGTTATTATATTTCAATGAGGGACTTGCCTTTTTTTCGGCACAGTCCCTTATTTTATCTATTTATGAATTTAGTAATCTAATAATCTAATAATATGTATAATTATTGCTTATATGAGCATAATTGTGTATTGATATCAATATAATTTTATGCAATAAAAGATATGTGGGTGATATTATATTTCGAAATGGAGTATTATGGCTGGAAAAAAGAATGATGATGAACTTCGCTGTTCGTTTTGTAATAAAAAACAAAGTATGGTTAAAAAGTTAATTCAGGGTCCTAACGGAGTATATATATGCGACGAGTGCGTAGATATCTGCTCAGAAATTATCGACGAGCAATTGGCAAATAGTGGCGATTACGATTCTTTCGATATGGAAGATGAAGAAATCAAGCTCTTAAAGCCAAAGGAGATAAAGGAATACCTTGATGATTTTGTAGTCGGACAGGACGAAGCTAAGATATCTCTTGCCGTAGCGGTATACAACCACTATAAAAGAATATTATATAATTCAGATTCAGATGTAGATATTCAGAAGAGCAACATTTTATTACTTGGACCAACAGGTTCAGGTAAGACATTCCTTGCTCAGAATCTTGCAAAGCTTCTTAACGTTCCATTTGCAATCGCAGATGCAACAGCTCTTACAGAGGCCGGATACGTAGGTGAAGACGTTGAAAACATTCTTCTTAAGCTTATTCAAGCAGCTGATTTTGATATTGAAAGAGCACAGAAGGGTATTATCTATATTGATGAAGTAGATAAGATTTCTAAGAAGTCTGAAAATGTCTCTATCACAAGAGACGTATCAGGTGAAGGCGTACAGCAGGCTCTCTTAAAGATTCTTGAGGGAACTGTTGCAAGTGTTCCACCTCAGGGTGGAAGAAAGCATCCTCAGCAGGAGCTTATTCAGATTGATACTACAGATATTTTATTTATCTGCGGTGGTGCATTTGACGGACTTAACAAGATTATTGAGAAGAGAATCAACTCTAACTCTATCGGTTTCGGTGCAGAACTTGCTTCAAAGGAAGAAAAGACAATCGGAGAGTTATATCATGAAGCATTACCTCAGGATATTATCAAATTCGGTCTTATCCCTGAGTTTGTAGGCAGAATTCCTGTAATCGTTGCACTTGATTCTCTTGATGAGGGCTCACTTGTAAGAATTCTTACTGAGCCTAAGAATGCAATTGTTAAGCAGTATAAGGCTCTCTTTGAGATGGATGGCGTTGATCTTGAGTTTGATGAGGCAGCTCTTAAGGCAATAGCTAAGAAGAGTTTTGAGAGAAACACAGGTGCCAGAGGTCTTAGAGCAATTCTTGAATCTGTAATGAGAGATGTAATGTTCAATATACCTTCAGATGAAAATATTTCTAAATGTACAATTACAGAGGAATCAGTAGTCGAAGGAAAGGAACCATTAATAGAATACAAAGATAAAAAAGAATAAAAATCGGAGGTGGCATGATAGATATAGAACTTATTGATTACGAGTTGCCGCTTGTTGTTGTAGAAAAAGCAACAGTAATACCTGGAGGATTTCTTTCAGCAATTATTTCAGGTGACAAAAACATAAGCGCAGCAAAAAAAGGACTCGAAAGCGAAAATAAGCTTGTATTTGTTGCTACAAAGAAGGAGTCAGGACCACAGCCTTTCTTCGCAACAGGAACAATCTGTGAAGTAAATGATGTAATAGACAGAGAAAAGGGATTAGCTCAGTTTAACGTTAACGGTGCAAGAAAAGCGTTACTTAAGGAATTACATGCCGGTGATAGCTATGACACTGTTTTAGTACATCCTGAAGATCTAAGTATCATTAAAAGCGAAGAGGAAAATGATCCTATAGTTACTGAGGCTCTTAAGAGAGAACTCAGAACTATTATGGCCGAATATATGCAGCTTTCTGAAATGACAGATCAGTACAAGAGAACGCTCATTTCAAAATGGATCAAGATTGAAAGTCTTTCTGAGCTTATGGAGTCTATCGTTGCCAATATACCGATTGACTATAGGGTAAAGCAGACATTTTTAGAGCTTTCAAGCCTTAATCCTCGATTTGAGATATTAGGTTCAACAATTTCAAATGAGCTTAATATCGAGAGGATTAAGAGAAACATCGATCAGAGAGTTCGCCAGAGCATGGACGAAGCTCACAAGAAGTTTGTTTTAAAGGAACAGCTTAAGGAAATCAATAAAGAACTTTACGGCGATAATGAAGAAACAGAAGATGAAGAGTTCACAAGAAGACTTGAGGAACTTGAAGCTCCTGAAGAAGTAAAGGAAAAGATTGAGAAGGAAATCAAGAGATTTAAGAAGCTTTCTGACAGCTCTCCAGAGTCAAATGTAAGCCGTACATACATCACAACTCTCTTAGACATCCCTTGGGAAGCTGAATCACCTGAGAGAGATGATTTAGATGAAGTACAGAAGGTACTTGATGAAGAACATTACGGTCTTGAAAAGGTTAAAGAGAGAATTATTGACTCTCTCGCCGTAAGAAACATCACAAATGGCGGAGACGTGCCAATCATCTGTTTATTTGGTCCTCCAGGAACAGGTAAGACATCTATTGCACAGTCTGTAGCTAAGGCTCTCGGCAAGGAATTCGTAAGAATTGCCCTCGGTGGTGTTAAGGATGAGTCTGAAATCAGAGGTCACAGAAGAACTTATGTAGGTGCTATTCCGGGTAGAATCATTAACGGAGTTATCGACGCTAAGGTTAAGAACCCACTTATCTTATTTGATGAAATTGATAAGGTTGGAACAGATTACCGTTCTGATACATCAGCAGCTCTTCTTGAAGTTCTTGATGCAGAGCAGAATTCACATTTTGTGGATCACTATGTAGAACTTCCATTTGACCTTTCAAAGGCATTATTTATCTGTACAGCAAATGATTTATCAACTATGAGCGAGCCTCTTCTCGACCGTATGGAAATCATTGAATTAAACAGCTATACAGAAAATGAGAAGCTTCACATTGCAAAGGATCATTTAGTTCCTAAGCAGTTAAAGAAAAATGGTATTACAACTGATAATCTTGAGATTACAGATGATGCCATCAGCTCAATCATCAACGAGTACACTATGGAAGCCGGCGTAAGAAATCTTGAGAGAAAGATTGCAACTATTTGTCGTAAGGCTGTCAGGAAGCTCTATAACGACGGTCTTTTAAGAGATGAGAAGTTAGTTGTAACAAAGGATAATCTTGAAGATTACCTTGGAAAACATAAGATTCACAAGCCTAAGTTTGACCACATTCCTATGGTCGGCAGAATTCACGGCCTTGCATGGACAAAGGTTGGCGGTAGTGTAATCGAGCTTGAAGTAAATGAAATGCCTGGTAAGGGCGATCTCATCTTAACAGGTCAGATGGGTGACGTTATGAAGGAATCAGCAAGAATTGCTCTTACATACGTTCGTTCTATCGTTCCTGAGACAGAGGAAGACAGCTTCGATAAGAAGACATTACATTTACATATTCCTGCGGGTTCTGTGCCTAAGGACGGCCCATCTGCCGGTGTTACAATGTCTACAGCATTCTATTCTGTATTAACAGGTAAGAAGATTGCAGGCGATGTTGCAATGACAGGTGAGGTTACTCTTACAGGTATTGTTCTTCCTATCGGCGGACTTAAGGAGAAGCTTCTTGCAGCCAATAAGGCAGGCATGACTAAGGTTATCGTTCCTGAAGCCAACAGAGGCGATGTAGAGGAATTAGATGCAGAAATTATCGGCGATATGAAGATAGTTTACGCATTGACTATGGATGATGTTCTTAAAGAAGCAATAATATGATATAATTATATTATCTAAGTAACTTTTTCTTTAAGGAGATGGGTAATGAGTACAGCGAGCACACCAAGACATACATTAAATGAACTCTTAGTAGGTCTGTTCCAGTATATTTTATATATTGAGGAGCGTAATATCAGAAATAAGGGTTTCGACCTTTCTATGAATGATGTTCATATCCTTGAAAATATTGCAAAGGCAAGTGATAACAGTATGTCTCATATTGCTGCAAGAATGATGGTTACACAGGGAACCATGAGTACTAATATTTCCCGTCTTATCAAAAAGGGATATGTAGTTAAATATCGTGACGACGCAGATAAAAGAGTGCAGAGACTGATTAACACTAACAAGGCTAAGCCTGTTCTTGAGGTTCATGACGAATTCCATAAAAATATGATCGATAAGGTTATTAAAGATATGGGATTGGAAGAAAATGAAATCTTAAATGAAAGTCTTGAAAGAATTCTTGCTTACTTCAGAGAGCAGTATTCTGACGTTGAACTCACAAGACCTAAACAGGAAGAAAAAGCTGTTACTGAAACAGACAGTTATAAAAAAGATAATGTGGAATAATTTATAAATAAATAAACTAATTTGTAATACAAATTGATTTATAAAAAAAGACCATCGTTTTGAGGGAATTTTGAGGTGACCCCCAAAAGTTAGACTTTATTGCGAAGTGGATTTTCCACTTCGCA
>UQXZ01000013.1 GCA_900545225.1 uncultured Eubacteriales bacterium | reverse complement strand
AGACAGACAGACAGACAGACAGACAGACAGACAGACAGACAGACAGACAGACAGACAAGATAAGTCTGCCCTTTTTTGCGTACAGTCAAACAGAATAAAAGTATACAGAAGCACAGGTATATCCTCATAGGGAAATATCTGTGCTTTTTGCGTGAAGCACAGGTATATCCTCATAAGGAAATATCTGTGCTTTTTGCGTGAAGCACAGAAAGGAGAGAAAGTGTTTGAAAACAAAGAAAATCAAAAAGCAATTTTTAGCAATGCTTCTGGCGATGGTAGCGGTAATCGGGTTAATCGTCCCGGTGTCATCTGTATCAGCGGAGGAGGGAAAAGCTGACAGTTACTGGGGCAATATTCCAGAAAACAAAACATTTGCCTTTGTAGACAGCAGATATTATGACGGTACAGATTATGTCAAAGTTTTTAACGTGGGATTTTATATGGGGACTTCAGGTCAATATTATACAAATGGCGACTGGACGGACATGACAACTGTGTATAGAAGGGAAGATTACTACAGTAGTCAAGAATTTATTGATTTCTCCGAAAATGGAAAAGTAAGCGACCCTAAACCGGATGGCTATCCAACAAACGATGTCGGTGGGGACGCAGACGGACAGCTTTCCTCCTATAATGCAGGGACATACACAACTCTGTCATGGACAAACTTTTCTATGTTTGGACGGTATTGGTATAACAATTATGGTATTGAAAGTGTAATCAATGCTTCAAATATTGCAACATATGTCGAGATATGGAAAGTAGACCCGGAACTGTCATTAAGTATTGATAACGAAGAAATTGACAGAGGAGAAACATTCACGGTAACCTTGACCATTAGCAATCATTTTAATAACATGGAAGGACTTCCTACTGCCGATGATGTAGCCTTTACAGTTGATAATGCTGAGGCAGTTTCCGAAATAACTAAAACCGACAATACATATACACAGACGTTTAAAGCAACGGAAGATACTACAGTGACTACTCTAAACATTGAAGGAAAAGTTTTGGACACAGCAACAAATTATAATGAGGGCAGTGAAACATTGCCATTAGAACTTGAAACGCTTTATTCAGCTTCCTATGATTTTGTCAGTGGCACAGAGGGTAAAGAACTTCCAGAAGAAGTGTTAAATCTCCTTCCGGCTGATGAAAACGTTTATAAGACTGGAGAAAATGTCACTGCAATACAGCCGAGTCAAACCAGTGTTGCCGTAGACGGCGGGACATGGAATTTTAAAGGATATGACGAGATTGAAAAAAAGATTATTTCTGATAATGTAACATTCACCGGGACGTGGATATTCACTGCTGATAAAGACAAAGAAACACCGGCTACGGGAACAACAGACAGTGATAGAGACAGCACCGACACACCAAAGACGGGAGACAGCACCAATCTCGGATTGTGGCTTTCCCTGATGTTGACAGCGGGAAGCGCACTGGCATTCACAGCCGTTTGGCGACAGAGGAAAAAGTACGGAAGATAAAACCTTGTGTATCTGTGAAATGAGAAAACACGGAAAATCCTGAAAAACAGGGATATATGGACGATTTGAGCCAGTTACAAAAAGATATAGAAAAATGTGTACTGATTTTATACATAAATACAATAAAACAGGGGTATGCAGAAAACTGCATACCCCTGTTTTTACCTTGTGAAGGTACTATTCTTAAACAATACCTGTAATATCTTTGATATTTTCAATATTCTTTCTGACCATATAATCTCTTATACCGTCAACAACCTCTATTGGTGTATTTGGATTATTGAAGTTTGCTGTACCAACAGATACTGCTGTTGCACCTGCCAAAATGAATTCAAGGGCGTCTGATGCACATGTAATACCACCCATACCAATAATAGGGATGTTAACACTGTGAGCAACCTCATAAACCATTCTTACGGCTACAGGTCTGATTGCAGGACCTGAGAGACCACCTGTCTTATTAGCAAGGAAAATGCTCTGTCTTTCAACATCAATCTTCATACCTGTAATTGTATTGATAAGAGATAATGCATCTGCACCTGCAGCTTCTACAGCCTTAGCCATTTCTGAAATGCTTGTTACATTTGGAGAAAGCTTCATAATAACAGGCTGCTTTGCATGTGCCTTAATTTCCTTTGTAAGAGCCGCTGCAACATCCTTATCTGTACCGAAGGCAATTCCACCTTCCTTAACATTAGGACATGAAATGTTGATTTCTAACATATCTACATCTGTATCGCTTAAAGCTTCTACAGCCTGAATATATTCTTCAGCTGACTTACCAACTACATTTACGATAGATACTGTATCGTACTTCTTCATGAACGGAATATCTCTGTTCTTGAATACTTCCATACCAGGATTCTGTAAACCGATGGCATTGAGCATACCACTTGGAGTCTCTGCAACTCTTGGTGTTGCATTTCCTTCCCATGGATAAATGGCTACACCCTTTGATGTAATCGCACCAAGCTTATTAAGATCAACAAATTCACCATATTCCATACCAGATCCAAATGTTCCGGATGCAACAGTAACAGGGTTTTTCCATTTAACTCCTGCTATCTCAACTTCCATGTTAGGTATCATAATTCTACCTCCTTAGCTTCAAACACAGGACCGTCCACGCATACTCTTGCATTATTTACATTAGAATGTGCGTCCTTAGATGTTGTTTTACAGACACATGCAAGACATGCACCAACGCCACATGCCATACGCTCTTCAAGAGACATATAGAATGGAATATCCTTCTCTGCTGCAACCTTCTTAATTGCATTTAACATAACCTTAGGTCCGCATCCTGCAAATGCATCAGCAGTAATGTTATGTGCATCAAATGCTGTAAGAACATTTCCCTTTGTTCCCCATTCACCGCTTTCAGAAGCAAGAATTACATTGCCATATGGCTTGAAGTCTTCATAAAGGAATAACTCATCTCTGTATCCTAAAATGATTGTCTTTTCAATGTTGATTCTCTTAGCAAGCTCAAGCATTGGAGGAATACCGATTCCGCCACCGAATAACACAATATGTTTAAAGTTATTATTGATGTAATCCACATCATATCCGTTACCAACAGGACCTGTAACTGAGATCTTGTCGCCAACTTCATATGTTGCCAATTCACCTGTTCCCGCACCTACAACTCTGAAATCAAGACGAATTTCATCGCCTGTAACTTCACAAATACTTATAGGTCTTGGAAGAAGCTTAGAGCTGTCATTAACATATACATTTATAAACTGACCCGGCTTTGCTGCCTTTGCGATAGATTCTGATCTGAAATAGATTTCATATATATCGGATGACAGCTTGCTCTTTCTTGTAATTTCTACATTTTCATGAAATAACATATTATGCTCCTTGAATAATTTAATAACTGTATTTACAATCGGAAACTCAATTTAGTTTAATGCATTATCATTGATATCTTTATTCATATCCTGAGCTGCGCATCTTGCTGCTTCCGCATAATTACCACAATCAGCATACTTTTCCTTTGTATGTGCCGCAATAATTCCTCTTGAGCTGTTAACAATTGTACCAAGACCATCATTATTGAAATAAGCCTTAAGGTCACTACCTGTACCACCCTGTGCTCCGTAGCCAGGTACAAGGAAATATGTATGTGGCATAAGCTCTCTGAGCTGCTTTCCAATTTCAGGATATGTTGCGCCTACCACTGCACCAACATCTGAATATCCGAACTTACCGATAGAATCAGCGCCCCATTCAGATACCTTCTTAGCAACTTCTTCATAGAGTGTATGCTCACCAATTATTCTATCCTGGAAATCACCACTTGAAGGATTAGATGTCTTAACAAGGATAAAGATACCTCTGTCATTTTCCTTACATACATCTGTAAATGGCTTAATACCGTCAACACCTAAATAAGGATTAACTGTTGCGAAATCCTCATCAAATGGACTGTAAACCTTCTTCTCTCCATTGTATTCAACCTCCACGCTGCCGATATGACCTCTTGCGTATGAAGTTGATGTTGAACCGATATCGCCTCTCTTAATATCACCGATTATGATAAGCCCCTTGCTCTTTGCATAATCTACAGTCTTCTTGTATGCAATAACGCCTGGGATACCATATTCTTCATACATGGCAATCTGAGGCTTTACTGAAGGCACAATATCGTAAATTGCATCGATAATACCCTTGTTAAATCTGTAGAAACACTCTGCAACAGCTTCTAATGTAGGACCGTATTCTGCAAATACCTCATCCTTGATCTCTTCAGGAATAAACTTAAGCTGAGGATCAAGGCCGACACATACATGGCTGTTTTTATTTTTAATTTGCTCGATTAATTTATCTATCATAAAAAATTCCTCACAAACGTAAGATATTGTTTTGTATTTTTATTACAATCAAAACAGAAATTTCAAATTAAGGTTACGTTAAAATTTCAAAATTAATTAACCAATTAATTTATTAATTAGAAATCTCTTTCTTCCTTATCAATAACAGATTCGTTACCGTCAATATTTCTGTAAATAACCTTACCACCGGCGATAGTAGCTCTTACTACACCATTAACTTTTCTGCCTTCAAATGGAGTATTCTTACCCTTTGATAAGAACTTTGAGCTGTCTACAACATATTCTGCTTCCGGATCGATAATAACGATATCAGCAGGTGAAGCAACCTGTAATCTACCCTTGTTAATACCAAGAATCTTAGCAGGGTTGTAGCTCATCTTTTCAGCCATCTGAAGAGGCGTAAGAATACGCTTGTTTACTAATTCACTGATAGTAATTGATACAGCAGTTTCAAGGCCTGTGATACCAAATGGAGCCTTTGCGAAATCAAGCTTCTTCTCTGATCTTGAATGAGGTGCATGGTCTGTTGCAATTGCATCGATTGTTCCGTCAGCTAAACCTTCTAAGATTGCCTCCACATCCTTCTTGCTTCTTAAAGGTGGGTTCATCTTGTAGTTTGCGTTGTTTGGATCTACATCATCTTCTGTAAAAGTGAAGTGATGAGGTGTTACCTCAGCTGTTACTCTTACGCCTGCTGACTTTCCGAAACGGATAAGCTGAACAACGCCTGCTGTAGAAATGTGGCATAAGTGAATGTGAGCACCTGTATCCTTTGCAAGAATCATATCTCTCGCTGTAATAGTATCTTCTACAGCGTTAAGAATTCCGTAGAGACCATATTCCTTTGCCTTACTTCCTGCATTCATAACACCTCTTGCTCTGAGGTCAATGTCTTCACAGTGGTCAAATACAGGTAAGTTGTTAAGTGCAGCCTCTCTGAAGGCCTGTCTAGCAACTCTGCCGTTCATAACAGATTTACCGTCTTCACTTACTGCGGGAGCACCATGTTTCTTAAGCGCCTCAAAGTCAGTGATAAACTCACCGTCTTCACCTGCTGTCATAGCTGCAAGCTGTAATACATTTACATATGTTTCAGCCTTAATCTTGTCGTTAACTTCATCTAATACTTCTACACAGTCAACTACAGGATTAGTATTAGGCATTGCACAGATAGTTGTGAAACCACCTCTTGCAGCTGCTCTCGCACCTGTTCTTATAGTTTCCTTATGCTCCTGTCCAGGCTCTCTTAAATGTACATGGAGGTCAATAAGACCAGGCATTACATAACATCCTGTTGCATCAATAACTGAAAGGCTCTCTTCTGTATAACCATTTTCATTTAACGCATTCTTAACTGCTTCGTCTGCAATATTTTCTTCTATCTTAGTGATGTAGTTATCAACTACTAATACATCCATTACTGCATCAAGCTTTGTTTCAGGATCGAGAACTCGACCGTTTTTAATAAAAGTAACCATAATTGCTCCTTTCCTATGTTGTAAATAAATAGTTTCAATCCGCAAATGTCCTGCTTAGTTGAAGCCCATGTATTTATTTAATCCTTTGTAACCGAAAACAAGGAATTTTTTAACAATAGTCTTCTTAGAGTTAAATAATCTTCCAAGAATTCCGTTTCTGATTTTTACATATAATTTCGGATCACATTCTTTTAAATATTCCCAGAGTTCATCCTTCTTCTTAAGGTTTTCCTCGGTACCGGAAACCAGTAAAAGAATTGAAGAAACCATGAGGATATCTAAAAGATATTTCTCCATATATTTCTTTCTCTTTTTGTATTTGAAATCCTTTACGTCGGAATAAAACTTAATCATTCTCTTGTTAATGTGAAGCTGCTGATCAATACGTGAAATCATTACACTTTCATTTACAGACTGATCTTCTCTACCGATGAAGTATCTGTAAAGGTTCACATCTGAGAAATAGAGTTTCTCCGCACTCATTAAAGGCTCAAACACGAATACATTATCTACATAAAACATATGCTCAGGAAGCTTTAAATTGCAGTCTAAAAGCAACTGTCTCTTATACATAACGCTGTGCATGAGGATATACTGATCTAATAAGAAAGATCCGATATCATTCCATGTAAAGAGCTTGTCTGTAGGGAATACATTTTCATAATGCATTCTCTTCTTATGTGACTTTCCTTCCTTTTCATATACATAGTTGGCAAGGTATAAGTCAGGCTTTTCTTCCTCTGAAAAGCCCTTTAATTTATTCAGTATATACAGAAGGCTGTATTCATCCAGCCAGTCATCACTGTCAAGAACCTTGATATATTCTCCGGTTGCATTGGCAATACCTGTATTAACTGCGCCACCATGGCCTTTATTTTCCTGTGTAATCGCTCTGATAATTGTAGGATACTTTTCCTCATACTTCTTTGCAATTTCGTATGTATTGTCTTTTGTCGATCCGTCATCGACTATAAGTATCTCCACATCTTCTCCACCAACAAGGGCTGATTCTATGCTTACATGCATATATTCCGCACTGTTGTAGCCGGGAATAATTACAGAGAGATATTTTTTATTTTCACTCATTGTAAAATCTCCATTACATCTTATCCGGACATTTTATGGCAAGCATATCTAAACATGCAGTCAATACATCTCTTGTAAATGCTAAAAGAGCGAGTCTGGAATTCTTAACATTTTCATCTGTTTCATTAAGAATGTTTGTGTCGTGATAGAAGCCGTTAAATACATCTGCTACTTCATACATGAACTGGCACATTTTATGAGGTGCAAGTTCCTTGAAGCTCTCTGCAAATGCTGCAGCAAATCCTGCTAACTTAAGCTCTAACTGCTTTTCTTTATCAGTAAGCGCAATGCCTATGGCACCCTTACCGCCTTCAGCATATCCGGCCTTCTCTAAAATAGACTTAATTCTTACTACTGTGTAGAGAATATAAGGACCTGTATTTCCTTCAAATGAAGTAAATCTGTCAACGTCAAAAATGTAATCTCTTGTAGCCTGGTTTGAAAGGTCTCCATACTTTAATGCTGCAAGTCCTACGATTTCGGCTATACCGTTGATTTCATTTTCAGGAAGAGAGTTGTTCTCCTTCATCTTGTCAGCAACTGCATTCTTAATATCTTCAATGAGATATTCAAGTCTCATAACACCGCCGGCTCTTGTCTTAAATGGCTTTCCATCCTTACCGTTCATTGTACCGAAGCCTAAGAAACGAAGGCTCTTATCTTCTGAAACAAGTCCTGCCTTCTTAGCAGTTCTGAATACCTGTGTAAAATGAAGCTCCTGTCTCTTATCAGCTACGTAAATATATTCTTCAGGATGATATGTCTGCTCTCTGTCAATAATTGTAGCAAGGTCAGATGTTGCATATAATGCGGCACCGTCTGACTTTCTTACGATACAAGGAGGCATTTCCTTCTTATCTGTCTCTTCAGAAACATCAACAACTAATGCTCCATTACTCTCATGAGCAATCCCTCTGTCCTCAAAGTCCTTAATCATTGGACCGATAAATGGCTGAGCATCTGATTCACCTTTCCAGATATCAAATGACACATCAAGGTTATCGTAATTCTTCTTTAAGTCAGCCTTAGATAATGCCATTATGTGCTTCCAGATTGCTGTATATGCCTTATCCCCGTTCTGAAGCTTAAGAGTTGTATCCTGTGCCTTAGCAAGGAACTCTTCATCTTCCTTAGATCTTGCACTTGCCTTTGGATAAATCTGTTCAAGCTCATCAAGAGTAAATGGTGATTCTGTAGGATATTCGCCTTCGAAACTGCTGTCAAAATAAACAAGGTCAGGCTTATCTAATCTTAACTGCTCAATGATAAGTCCCATCTGAAGTCCCCAGTCACCAAGATGAACATCGCCTACGATATCCGAACCTGCAAACTTGTACATTCTCTTAATGCATTCACCGATTACGGCACTTCTTAAATGACCTACATGAAGAGGCTTTGCAACATTTGCTCCTCCGTAGTCAATTACTGCTTTTCTGCCTTCTGCGTCTGATTCATAACCAAACTTATCGGCATTCCACATATTGTTAATATATTCAGAAATAAATTTTTCTGTAACAGAAAGATTGATAAATCCAGGCTTGGCAGCCTCTGCCTTAGAGAAAAACTCTGTCTCTTCAGCTAATATGGCAACTACTGCTTCTGCTATTTCAATTGGATTCTTATTTTCTTTCTTTGCAAGGGCCATACAGCCGTTACACTGAAACTCGCATAAGTCCGGTCTCTTAGAAATAGAAACCGCTCCAAATTCACGGTCATAGCCCGCTTTTTCAAATGCATCAGATACTTTATCACTTACAAGCTCTGTAAATAATTTCATAATTATATATGTCCTTTTAAAAATATATTTTCAAATACGATTACTATAGTCTAATAAGATATTATAACAAAATATGTATAATGATTAAACTATAATTAAGCATATTAATGCCCATAAAAATGGTTTTTCGGCGATAAATTAAAAGCGTAGCAGTTATGTTAAAACCGCTACGCCTTTATTGTTTATATTATATTAACTCTGGATGAGGTTATTATTCGTCTACGCTGTAGTTAGGAGCTTCCTTAGTGATATGAATATCATGTGGATGACTCTCACGAAGAGCAGCAGAGCTCATCTTAATGAACTTAGCTGTATCCTGTAATGTAGAAATATCCTTTGCACCACAGTAACCCATACCTGAACGGATACCACCGATAAGCTGGAAGATTGTATCTTCTAACTGACCCTTGTATGCAACTCTACCTTCAACACCTTCAGGAACGAGCTTCTTAGCATCTGTCTGGAAGTATCTGTCCTTACTGCCGTTCTCCATAGCTGCAATAGAACCCATACCACGGTAAACTTTGAACTTTCTACCCTGGTATAATTCGAATTCTCCTGGTGACTCATCACAACCAGCAAGAAGGCTACCCAGCATACATACGTTACCACCTGCTGCAAGAGCTTTAACGATATCACCTGAGTACTTGATACCACCATCAGCGATCACAGGAATACCATACTTCTTAGCTTCTGAGTATGCATCCATAACAGCTGTAACCTGAGGTACACCGATACCTGCAACAACTCGTGTTGTACAGATAGAACCAGGTCCGATACCTACCTTGATAGCATCTACACCTGCTTCACAGAGTGCCTTAGCAGCTTCTGCTGTAGCGATGTTACCTGCGATAACCTGAAGATCAGGATATGCTGCCTTAATGTCCTTAACAGCCTGGATGATGTTCTTTGAATGACCATGAGCTGAGTCAAGAACGATACAGTCAACCTTGGCATTAACAAGAGCTTCAACTCTGTCCATGATGTTAGTTGTAATACCAACAGCAGCACCTACAAGAAGTCTGCCCTGCTCATCATGAGCTGAGTTAGGATACTGGATCTGCTTCTCAATATCCTTAATTGTAATAAGACCCTTTAACTTGAAGTCCTTATCTACGATAGGAAGCTTCTCTTTTCTTGCATCTCTGAGGATAGCCTTAGCTTCGTCAAGAGTGATGCCTACAGGTGCTGTAATGAGGTTTTCACTTGTCATTCTTTCACTAATCTTCTTTGAAAAATCCTTTTCAAACTTAAGATCACGATTAGTGATGATACCTACAAGCTTACCTTCATCATCAACAATTGGAACACCTGAAATTCTGAATTTACCCATAAGGTTGTTTGCATCTGCAAGTGTGTCATCTGCATGTAATGAAAATGGATCTGTGATTACACCGTTCTCTGAACGCTTAACCTTATCTACTTCCTCTGCCTGCTCTTCAATACTCATATTCTTATGAATAATTCCGATACCACCCTGTCTTGCCATGGCAATAGCCATTCTATGCTCAGTAACAGTATCCATACCTGCACTCATAAGAGGAATTCTAAGTTCAATCTTATTTGTGAGCTTAGTCTTTAAGTCAACTAGGTTAGGTGTAACCTCTGAATACTGTGGTACAAGAAGCACGTCATCAAATGTAATTCCTTCTCCAATAATCTCGCTCATTACTAGCCCTTTCCTTTCTAAAAAAATACTGGTTTTATTGCAACATTCTGTGTCTGTATATTCCTAAAAATATATCATTGTAATATGCTTTCGTCAATCGTAATTATACTCTGTATCTAAATAAATTCATATAAAAAATAAACTATTATCTTTAGCTAACCGGGTATCTTTTTTATACAATTTATATACGATTTAAATGTAATCTGAATATAAATACCTAAATAAATATATTTAAATATAATTATTTAACTAAAAATATAAATAAAATATCCAAACAAGATATTTAACTTAGATCTTTAAATAAGATATCTAAGTTTATATAGACGTCTTCAGGATAATAAAAAAAGACCCGGAATAAATCCGGGTCCTTCTGATGTTTGCAATTAGTTTGAAACACCGTACTTCTTGTTGAACTTATCAATACGACCACGAGCTGTTGTTGCCTTCTGCTGTCCTGTGTAGAATGGATGGCACTTTGAGCAAACTTCTACGTGAATCTCTGGCTTTGTAGAACCTGTAACGAATTCGTTACCACAGTTACATACAACCTTTGCCTGATAATATTCTGGATGAATATCCTGTCTCATTATTGTCACCTCTTTAAAAATATTATCTCGAACTAATCTCTATGGATTAACACAATACAAATTATTATGCAATAAACAGAATTAAAAATCAAGTGTTTTTAATTCCAAGTCAGAATGACCTGTAAACAATCATCTTATTGACGATGCAACAAGGATTATACTCTTGATAAGTACTCACCTGTTCTTGTATCAATCTTGATTGTATCACCCTGGTTTACAAATAAAGGAACCATTACCTGTGCACCTGTTTCAACGATAGCAGGCTTTGTAGCACCTGTAGCTGTATCACCCTTAACACCTGGCTCTGACTCTGTAATCTCAAGCTCTACGAATAATGGTGGATCGATTGAGAATACGTTACCCTGGTGTGAAAGAAGCTTAACTACTTCATTTTCCTTAACGAACTTTAATGAATCGCCTACTGTATCAGCGTTAAGTGCAATCTGCTCGTATGATTCCATATCCATGAAGTTGTAAAGGTCACCATCTTTGTATAAATACTGGTAATCTCTCTTGTCGATGTGTGCTGTCTCAAACTTTTCTGTTGGTCTGAATGACTTTTCAACAACCCCGCCACTGACAATGTTCTTTAACTTTGTTCTTACGAAAGCAGCACCCTTTCCAGGCTTAACATGCTGGAATTCGATAATCTGCCAGATACCGCCATCCATCTGAATTGTAAGACCGTTCTTAAAATCGCCTGCACTAACCATTTTTTATTCCTCCAAACATATACATATAACCATATTAATTACAACTATGATTACTGGCTTAACATCTAATAATCATATAACAAAACCACTCTCATATCAATAACGGAATTATTTTAAAATGTTAATAACCGCATCAATGGCACATTTATAACCGTAGAGACCAAGTCCTGTAATCTGTGCTGTACATACAGGAGCAGTAACAGAAACATGTCTGAACTCTTCTCTTGCATGTACATTTGAGATATGCACCTCAATCTTTGGTACATCTACTGAAGCTAAAGCATCTCTTATTGCTATGCTGTAGTGAGTATATGCACCAGGATTGATAACAATGCCATCCACACCCTTAAGGTATGCTTCCTGGATTTTGTCGATTATTTCACCCTCGCAGTTACTTTGAAAACATTCAAAATCCACATTACGCTCTTTAGCATACTCATCTATTGAGCTTAATAATGAATCGTAATTGTCAGAGCCATAAATATGCTTTTCTCTGATACCTAAAAAATTAATATTAGGTCCATTAATTACTAGAATCTTCATATTTTCTTACCTTATTTTTGTGAAACGAAACACGTCTGTTTCTTCTCTTGTAACCCTTAGAATTGAAATTCTTTATCTTTCTGTGAATTACCTGATAGATCTTTGGGAAATATACTCCGTCAGTTCTTATTACTATATGAGCACCTTCGAGGTAAGAAGGCTCTCTCTCAGAAAGACTTTTCTTGATGAATTCTCTTCTTTCTTCACCTTCCTTGCCGAAAAGTAATGGGCGTCTTGCGTCATAACGAAGTCGTCCGTATAACTCATCAGCTCCAGCTCTTAAGTATACAACCGTACCAATCTTCTTAAGGATGCTTCTGTTCTCTCTTCTGAGAGGAGTTCCACCTCCAACAGAAATGACACAGTTGCTGATTCCTGCAGAAAGCATTTTCTTTAAGAAGTTTGTTTCGATATTTCTGAAGCCTTCTTCGCCCTCAGATTCAAATATTTCACTTATGGTTTTGCCATACTCTTTTTCGATTTCCTTGTCAGTGTCGATAAATACCTTACCTGTTCTCTTTGAAATCCAGTGTCCGAGAGTAGTCTTGCCACTTCCCATATAACCTGTAAGAATAATATTATCCTTTGGCTTAGGCACTCCAACGCATGATGTAAACAAATCGTCCGTAGGCTCTTTGCTTATTCCAAATGAATCCATAAGCTTTCTCTTTGTACAGCTTTCCATATGAGGTGTGATCTCAATATCAGGGAACCACATTTTATAAGACTCAATAGCCTGATATAAAAGCATGTCAAGACCGTCGATTGATTTCTTTCCATGCTTGGCTAATCTCTTCATAAATGTGGTTTCATATGGATTGTAGATAACATCAAATCCATATGTCGCCTTCTCAAATAAAGATGAATCAGCTGCTAAAATGCAGTCAGCGTTATGTGGGTACATACCAACATTAGTAGTCTGTACTAATAAGAAATCTTCAATATTTAATTTTTCAGCATAGTCGTAGTCAAATACATGACATTCAACTTTTTTATATCCGTAATAGCTGTTTAAAGCATTTCTGATGCTTAAGCTTTTCTCTTTTGTTCTGTTGAGAATATATATACTCTCTATTCCGGCCTCTACAAGAGCGAAGCAGATAGCTCTTGCAACACCACCTGCACCGAGAATGCAGGCTGGCTTACCCTTAACATCGAAACCTGCTTCCTTTAATGAACGGGCAAATCCCAATAAATCTGTATTAGCGCCTTTAAAGCCGCCATCAACTCTTATTAATGTATTAACCGCACCAACAGCTTCTGCAATAGGGTCTATTTCCACTAAATGTTCCATTACATTTTCCTTGTGTGGAACTGTTACATTCATACCTTGTATACCGAGGGCATATGCTCCCTTTACTGCATCGCCTAAATCATCCTTTTCTACACAAAATGTGGTATAAGCCATATCATTTTGTGTCATAAAGGATATACTGTTGTGAATCGTTGGCGATAACGAGTGTTCAGTAGGATTACCTATAAGAGCACACGTTTTGGTTGTGCCTGTTATATCCTTCATGTATGTGTACCTTTCTGTACTTTCTATAATTATCTGACAGATTAAGATCTAAATTTATAATTTATAAATGTTACTTTAATAAGTTGCTGTAGTCTCCCATTTTGTGGTTCTTAAGATACATCTTCTTAATAGGAGCTTCCATCATTCTTTTTAGCTTAATATGAAAAGGCTCTTTTTTTGAAAGAGGTCTTACTAATATTGACTTGATTGAAGCTGCATTAGCTCCTGCAATATCCGTAAACATCTGATCTCCAATGAAAATGGCGTATTCCTTATCGATATCCATTTTTTCGATTGCCGCCACATATCCCTTTGCAAGTGGTTTACCTGCATCGGCAACATATTCGGCGCCAACCTGCTCCGCAAATGGAGCAACTCTTTCTTCATGATTATTTGAAATAAGAATGTACTTAAATCCTATTTCATCAAGCTCCTGAAACAACTTTATTGCATTGCTTTTCGCGGGTGCACCGTGTTGTGTAAGAGTATTATCTATATCAAATATCAATCCTCGAAACCCGTTATCATACAACATCTGAAAATCAATATCATATGTTGAATTAATATATGCACTCGGAATTAAATGAAGCTTCATAAAATCTCCTTATTTATTCAAAAATTGCTGAATCTCATCAAGGAATGTATTAACATCCTTAAATTCTCTGTAAACGGAGGCAAATCTTACATATGCAACCTCGTCAACATCTTTTAACTGCTGCATAACATATTCTCCGATTACATTTGTTGAGATTTCTTTACTTCCGTAATTGAAAACCTCTGTCTCTACCGCATCTGTCATTTTATCAATAACTTCTGTGGAAACCGGTCTCTTATGACATGAGCGGCTGATGCCTGACTTTATCTTATCTCTGTCATATGGTTCTCTTGTATTGTCCTTTTTTATAACCATGAGAGGAATACTTTCGATTCTCTCATATGTTGTAAAACGCTTGTGACAGCTCTCGCACTCTCTTCTTCTGCGAATTTCACCGTTGTCAGTAGGTCGTGAATCTATAACTCTGCTGTTAAGTTCACCACAAAATGGACATTTCATATGTTAACTCCTATAGTTATCAATCAGCATACTTTTCAGACTGACTCTTAATAAGCTCCTTGTCCTCAAAGTAATTAATACGCATTGCTTCTTTAACTTTTCTAAGAGTCTCATTTGAAGCTTCAATTGCTTTTTCTGTACCCTGTCTTAAGATTTCATATACTCTTGGAATATCTTTCTCATATTCCGCTCTTCTTGCTCTGATAGGTGTAAGCATTCTTTCAAGTACCTTATTAAGGAACTTCTTAATCTTAACGTCACCTAAGCCACCTCTCTTATAATGATTCTTAAGTTCATCAAGATTCTTATATTCAGGTAAGAAGTTCTCGAAATCTTCATCTTCAGCAAATGCATCAAGGTATGTAAATACAGTATTTCCCTCAACCTTACCAGGATCTTCGATTCGGATATGGTCAGGATCTGTGTACATTGCCATTACCTTCTTCTTAACATCTTCAGGTGAGTCTGAAAGGTAAATACAGTTACCGAGAGACTTACTCATCTTTGCCTTACCATCAGTACCAGGTAATCTTCTGCAAGTATCATTTGTAGAAAGCATACTTTCAGGCTCAACAAGCACTTCACCATATGTTGCATTGAACTTTCTAACGATTTCTCTTGCCTGCTCAAGCATAGGTTCCTGATCTTCACCTACAGGAACAACATTTGCTCCAAATGCAGTAATATCCGCTGCCTGGCTGATAGGATATGTAAAGAATCCAACAGGGATATTTGTCTCAAAACCTCTCATTGCAATTTCTGATTTTACAGTAGGATTTCTCTGTAATCTTGAAACTGTAACAAGGTTACTGTAATACATTGTAAGTTCAGGAAGAGCAGGTAACATTGACTGGATGAATATGTTGCATTTCTCCGGATCGATACCCGCAGATAAGTAATCGAGAGTTACTTCCAATATATTCTGTCTGATTTTTTCAGGGTTGTCAGCGTTATCAGTAAGCGCCTGTGTATCAGCAACTAAGATGAATATTTTATCATATTCTCCTGAGTTCTGAAGCTCAACTCTTTTTCTCAATGAACCTACATAATGCCCTAAATGTAACTTACCTGTGGGTCTGTCGCCCGTAAGAATAATTTTTGCCATTTTTTAAGTCCTTTTCTTCTCTTTGTTTTTGTGCAAAATTCTAACATAAAATAAAATAGCGGTCAAAAAATGCACTGTTTATGTGACTTTGTAATAAGTCAGTTGTAAAACCGATTCATTAACGAATCTGTCTGTTATTTTTTATAACTCAATAAGCTTATGCACCTGTAGATTTATTTCTTATTTCTTTAAATTCTCGACTATAAAATACATCTTTATCTTTCGTAAATCCGCTTATGAAATAATTTAAAAATCCAAGTACAAATACCTGTGGAATAAATAAATCTACGTAAAGCATTGTTGCATTTACAAAGTTAGCTATTGAAATAGTAATCAATATTGCAAGGAGAGTGTAATGTCCTTCTCTTGCCGCTCTGTAAATAAATACAGTGTATATGAATAAAATTACCGCAAGAGCAATAACTCCGTATGCAAAGTAATAATATAAATATCCGTTATCTATGAAGAACTTTGGATTACTGGCAGTATATTCCATCCCTTCCGGAAGGTTACCTGTCATCTTTACTCCCTGTCCTGTGAAAGTAAGAGGATATTTATCAAAAGCCTGTCTTGTAAATGTAAGTCTTCCTACCAGTTTGTCATCTAACCAGTTAAGGAAGTTATTAGCATTCGGATTGAAGAAATAGGAAGTGATAAATGAAATAAGTGTTATAACACCAGGTATTGCAGCACAACAGACTGCAAACACCTTATTTTTAACAAATGCATTTCTTCCCAATCTTACAATTACATATATGGCAAATAAGATTACTTCACTTACAAACATAAGTCTGTTGTCTGTAATTTTGAAAACGAAGAAATCTAAAACAATTATGATTGGTATCTCCCAGTACTTAAAGCTTGCTTTTCTTAAGAATAAGTATCCTGTTGTCAGAATAAATGCACAGTATGATAATGTCGCATATGCATCAAATCCCAATGAATTTACATAAAATACATCAGAATCGTGAATTCTTATAAAACGAAGGTTTTCGGCAAATCCTAAGCCATAACAACATAGAACGAATCCGGTCATTGCAGCTACTGAGATAAATGAAGTTTTCACAAGATTGTAAAAGCTTGTTCCAAATGATGCCATAATAAGCAATGCCAGAGTTACAAGTTCCTTGTTATAGCCCCACATTCCCGTCAGGGAAAATGCTCCGGCTACTACCAGTACATCCGCTATTATCCATTTAAGCGACTTGTAATCCCTTATAATAAGTCTGAGAATAAGAAGTCCCATAACAGCCGCTGTGATGCCGTTATATTCAATTGCACCTAATCTGTAACTTATGGTAGTTCTTTCCCATAATTTAAATACAATAAAAACTGCAAGAGCTATGTAAACCAGGACTGTACTTTTTCTGGATCTGATATCCACTAAATTATCATTTTTCATGTCAGCGAATCCTTCTTTTTCCTTCAACAATATCCATTGCTCTCTTCATGAAGTATCCAGAAGAAACTTTCTTTGAAAATCTCTTTATATTTTCAACCATCTGATTATATTGTGCTTCAGTAATATTCTTTCTCTTAACTGCAATATCATCTAATGAATTGATTGTAAATCCGAGATTGTACTTCTCAACTACGTCAGCAAGAGCTGCCTGCTTCCAGATGATAATAGGAAGACATGATGCGAGATACAAAGAAAACTTGTGTGGATTATTGACTTTTAAATACTCTCCGTACTCACCTCTGCACATATCTATGTCAGTACCATCCCATACAAGACCGTAGCTTCCTTCAAGAATTTCAGGGAGCTTATCTGCATCTCCAACACCCTTATATGTATAGTCGAGATTTTTTATCTTATCTTCTTCAATATATATTCCGTAGAGATTAAAGTGTGTTCCCACATTGTGGTCGAAGTTATATAAGTATGTCGCTTTTCCAGGTGAAAGATTACCTGCAATAACTACAGGTGCATCCTTATGGATTCTTTCTTCAGCAGGAATTGCATTATCATCCTTTTCCCATAAGTAATCAAATACGCCTAATGATACAAGCTTATTTGGCTTATATCCTATAGCCTTCATAAGATCCTTCATGTATGAGTTATGAATTATTATTTTATTAAAGAATGGAAGGGCAAATCTGTCTTCAATACTGAAATAGTTTTTGAAAACCTTGTTGCGGTTATTCCATCTGATTGAATCCATATCATGTACAACAGCAACAAGGCGAACGCCTCTCTTTCTTAAGCCCACAAGAATACTTCTGAGTCTTAACCAGAAATGAGGAGGATACTGAACAACTAACACATCTCCTGCTTTAAGATGTGCTGTAGCCTGTTTCCACACTTTTGTGTTATTCATGATATATGCTAATTCTTTAGCTTTTCTTTTAACCCCAGAATAATCACCGCTTAATTCCTTACAGCCAACAGTGATTTTCTCGTATCCAAGAGAATCTAAGATATTAAATATATCTACTCTCGCCTTGGATGTGGCAACATTACGCCACTCTGCAGGATCAACTTCTTCTATGTAATACTTCATCATACACCTCTAAAATGTTATTTATATTCTCATCTATATTAAATGTATTATAAGCATATTTCTGCCCTTCTAAGGCAATCTTCTTCATGCTTTCCCTATCATCGGCAATCTTTTTAAATGCCTCAAACAGGCTCTTTGCTCCCTCTTCTTCATTGTAGAGCAGTCCTGTTTCTCCATCCTTTATTAATTCAGATGTGGCAGCAGTCTTTGAATCAGATCCAACAACAAGCGCACCGCTTAACATCCCCTCTACTGTTGTAAGACCAAATGCCTCACTTGTTGAACACATACACAAAACATCATACTCACTAATTGCCTTATTTACGTTATCAACATGTCCTTTGAACTGCACTATGTCTGATAATCCGTTTCTCTCAATATATGACTTTATTTTATTCTCATAATTAATATCATCAGTTTTTCCGTAAATATCAGCTATAACCTTAACACCTGATTTAGCAAGCATGTTAACCGCTTTAACCAAAACAGCCTGTCCCTTATTAGGATGAATTCTTCCTGCCATTACAATCTTAATGACGTCATCATTTAAAATATCTCGTTCGCAATAGAACTTTTCAATATCAACTCCATCATATATTCTGATGATTTCTTTTTTGAAATGTGGTTGGAAGAAATTCTTTACAACATCCGATACTGCAACTACCGCATCTGCCTTATTAAGCATCTTATAGGATCTTTTTTCATTTACGAATTCGTGATTAAGATCTAATGAATGAAATTCTCTTATATGCCATACAACCGGTATACCCATTTCGAAAGGTACCAATGCAGGTAATCCACTTGTTATTGCATTAATATGAACTAAGTCAATATTGTGCTTCTTAATGATTTCTTCCATTCTGCGATTCACGTGATTAACTGCAAAACTCTCTGCAATGTTGTGAATAGGCTTTTTATACATATGTGCAGTATATAGCTTAACCGCAATACTTTTCCATTTCTTGTCAAAGGTAAACTTTGTATATTTAAACCACATGGTTACGTACTGATGTAGTGGTTCAACCGTAATACCATTCTTCTTTAGTTCTTCTCCAAGAGGCCCCGGAGGAGTAGCCACAACCATATTTATTCCACGTTTTTTCATTTCGTTAGCTATCATAAGCACACACTGGCTGGCGCCATTTGTTAACTTACCGTTAGTACTAACAAGTAATATGTTTTTATTCATTTCTTTCATATTCTTTCTGCTTTTCTCTTTCGCGATCTCTCTTTTCTTTTATGGTTTCCGCAGCCGATTCATCTATTCTGCTCATGTTGCGTACTCCGTAAAAATATCCCAGATCACTTTTCTTCACTTTGAATTTGGCACTAATAAGTCCATGCTTCTTACATTTGAAAACAGCATAGTAATTTTTATTATCTGAAAACCAGCGGACTACCCTGTCCATTGTTTCACTGCAGATAAAACAGCTTCCTTTTCTCAATTCCCTGTACTTAGTAGCTTTTTCCTTACAGTCAAAACCTCTTGTAATATATTCTTCAGAAAATCTCGATCTTTTACGAATTTCATCAGCCGGTCTTTTAGGTATCCTGAATGTATCTACACTTACATTTTCTATAAGATCTTCGTCCTTTAACTTCTGCATTATCTGTGCAGTATACTGGGCATCATGAATGGCTCTGTGATATTGCATGGACTGGGCAATGTCCAGTGCCTTAACAGCTGATTCCAGGCTCGGAGTCATATTGCCGTCGAGATATTGTTTGCTGTATACCTTTTGAAGATCAAAATAAAGAAAAGGCATAGGAAAATTATTCTCTATGCCGTAGAAACTCATATTTCTTTGAAGTTGCATAAGATCAGCTTCACCCCATGTACAGAAATAAAAGTCAGTACCACACCAATTAATAAATTCTTCGTATACTGTCTTAAAATCCTTACCCTTTTGCAGGTCTTTCATAGTAATAGGCAGCATATTTTCAACCACTTTGTGAAACTTAAAGTAAACCTGTGGCCTTATCAGTCTGTCAAATGAACTGATAACATTTTTATTCTCGTCGAGCTTAACAGCGCCTATTTCAATGATCTCAAACGGTATTCTACTGCCGTTTTCATTTGCAATAACTCTACCTGTAGGAGACTGATTCCATTCTAAGTCAAATACAATGTATTGCATATTAACCACTTTCTTTTAAATAATTCAACCTTTTAACAATCAGCTTTTCTGATCGTTCTCTATATCTTCTTTTGTATCCTTTGATACAAGTGTACCCGATTCCGTGTGCTTTTCGTTTTTATCAACCTTTTTTGCAGGTTTAATCCTTAACATAATCACCAGCATGGCAATAAGAATAGCCGCAAACACTGATATGTATACAATAATTAAAACCATTGGCACCTCCGAATATTATCCTTTAATTATAAGAAAAAGGGGGGTATTATGCAAGGATATAATCTCTCTTAAAAAGCCGTAAATATTGAGTTTGCCATAGAAAAAACGGCATTACTTAAATATGTAATTCCGGGTAGTCTAACCTGTCTTTTTGCTTTTGACTTTTATATATACTGTATATATAATACACTATTAGTTTTATTATTATATAAAGTGGATTAACAGATTTTCTGTTTCATATATTACGTATTTCAGAGGGGGATATTATGATTAAAACTGCTCTTATTATGGCCGGAGGTAAAGGTGAAAGATTTTGGCCTAGAAGCAGACAGTCTTTACCTAAACAATTTTTATCATTAACAGACGATGACAAGACAATGATTCAGCTTACAGTAGAAAGAATCAGTCCTATCGTTGATGTTGAAAATGTTTATGTTGTAACAAACAAGGACTATAAACATCTTGTAAAGGAACAGATTCCCGGTATTCCAATGGAGAATATAATCTGCGAGCCTATCGGACGTAACACATCTCCATGTATCGGACTTGGTGCAGCACACATTAAGCACAAGTATCCTGATGAAGACGTTACAATGATTGTTCTTCCATCAGATCACTTAGTTAAGTACAACGATGTTTTTGTAGATACACTTAGCAGTGCATGTGAAATTGCTGAAAAGGGTTCTAACCTCGTAACTATCGGAATCACTCCTAACTATCCTGAAACAGGATACGGCTACATTAAATATAACGAAGAAAAGCCTGAAGGCAAATCATTTACTGTTGATTCATTTGTTGAGAAGCCTGATCTTGATACTGCTAAAAAGTATCTTGAAAGCGGTAACTACCTCTGGAACAGTGGTATGTTCATCTGGAAGCTTTCAACTATTAATGAATGTTATGAGAAGTTCCTTCCTGAAATGTACTCTTCATTAAATGAAATCGAAAAGTCAATCGGTACAGCTTCAGAGGATGAAACTCTTAACAGCATTTTCCCTGACTTAGAAAATATTTCAATTGACTACGGCGTTATGGAGAAGTCAGATAACATTTATATTATCCCTGGTAACTTTGGCTGGGATGACGTTGGTTCATGGCTTGCAGTAAGCAGAGTTAATGAAACAGATTCAGATGAGAATATCATCAGAGGAAATGTTGTTTCTCTTGATGTTAAGAACTGTATTATCGAAGGTTCTGATAAGCTTATTGCCGCTGCCGGTATCGAAGATTTAATCGTTGTAGATTCAGGCGATGCTTTACTTATTATTCCTAAGGAAAAAGCAGGCGACATTAAGAAGCTTTTAGCAAAAATGAGAGAAAACGGTATGGAGAAGTACTTATAAGTATAACTTTCATTACTCAATCGTATAAATAAGAAAAACGGAGTGAAATGAATTCATTTCACTCCGTTTTTTATTTGTTTTAGATTTTGCTTTTCAAGCCTTTTTAGAGTTTTTTCTGACCTTGTTTTACGAGTTTTATTGTTCTTAGTTTGCTTTCAAAACTTAACGGTGATTGTTGTTCCTTTTCCCGGTTTGCTTTCAAGCTTAATAGTACCATTATGATATGCCACTGCATGCTTTACTATGGAAAGGCCTAAACCTGTTCCACCGGTTTCCCTGGAATGACTTTTATCTGCACGATAAAATCTTTCAAATATTCTTCCCTGATGTTCAACCGGAATACCGATTCCCGTATCACTTACGGAAAGAACTACATTTTCACCGTTCTTGGTAATGTCTTTATTAATATTTATCGTAACACTGCCACCATCCTTATTGTAACGGACGGCATTGTCACATAGATTGTATATTATTTCGTAAATGTATCTTCTGATGCCGTCGATAACACAGTGCTCCCCGTTGAGGATGAGATCCACATTCTTCTTTTGTGCGGATTGAGAAAGGACATCTACAACCTCGTCCGCTACATCATAAATATCAACAGGCTCCTTAGGTATTTCACTGTTCTCATCAAGCTTGGACAACTCTATTATATCATTAATAAGAGTAACCAGTCTTGTGACCTCTCTCTTAATATTTCCGATAAATTTCTTAGTGTCCCCCGGCTTTACAAGATCATTTTCAAGAAGCTCTGCACTTCCTATAATTGAATGTAGCGGTGTCTTTAATTCATGGGAGACATTTGCAGTAAATTCCTGACGGTTGCGCTCTGCAAATACTATTTCAGTGATATCGAAACAGAGGATTACGACTCCGATTGTTTCTCCCTCTGATTCTGTGCAGTTTACCATAAACTGGTACTCATTTCCGCCTATTCCCTTTCGGAATTCACTATGACCTCCACCATTAAGCGCCTTACTTACGGCCTCATTCATTTCCTGGCTTCTGTCTACAATAAGGAAATCACGTCCTATAACGGAGTCGTCAGTTGCAAAAAGGTTCTTTGCTGCATTATTGATGCTGAGTACCGTGCCATTTTTATCCAGTATAATAAGTCCTTCATTCATTGAATCCGTAATCTGTTTAAATTCATCAGATTTACGTTTAAGCTCATGTATCTGATCTGTAATCTGTTTATGCTGTTTACTTAACCTTGAAAGAATTGGTGTCAGTTCTTCATATGTATCATTCTGTTCAGGGTTATCCAGATCAATTGCAATTAATGGCTTAACTATATTCTTTGACATTCTGTGGGAAAGCAGGATGGCAAGTATAATGGCAATAACAATTATACTGATTATTGCTGGTGACATTCCAATCAGCAGGCCTCCTACAGATGCCTGGTCTACGGAAATACGGAGCACTTCTCCATTGTCTAACTTCTGCGCTTCGTAAAATGTTCTCTCTGTCAGTGTTGATGAGTATCTGTCACTACTGCCCCTGCCGTGGGCAAGAGCCTCTGAAACTTCCTCTCTGTCCAGATGATTACCCATGCTCTCAGGATCTGCCTGACTGTCATACATTACATTTCCATCGGAAGAAATGAGAGTTAAACGAAATACAGATGAATTAAACTTATCAAAATATTTAACACCTTCATCATTTACACTGGCTGAGACGATGGTTAATTCATCCTTAAGTCTTGAAACCTGCAGTTTCACAAAATAGTTGTATAAAAAAACAATGGCAGTAATAAAGACAGCTACAAATACAATTAGTGTTACAGCCATTATGGATCGGAAAATCTTTTTACTCATTTAGAACTCCCTAATTTATAGCCCACACCAATCACTGTCTTTATCTGCGCCCCTGCTTCTCCAAGCTTCTGACGCAGAGTTTTAATGTGCATATCCACTGTTCTTGATTCACCGAGATAATCAACACCCCAGACCTCTGAAAGCAGTTTATCTCTTGAAAATACAATATCAGGGTTGTTCATAAACAGCTTTAATATTTTATATTCCTTAAATGTAAGATTTACATTTTCACCCTTAGCCGTAACGATATGTTCCTTATCGTTAAGAACGATATCTCCTATTGAAACAATATCATCCTCATTTTTTACAGGTTCACATCGTCTTAAAACCGCTTTTATTCTGGATACCATTTCCATCATACCAAATGGTTTTACAAGATAATCATCGGCACCCGTATCCAGCCCATGTATCTTATCCATTTCAGTACCCTTTGCGGTAGCCATAATTACAGGTATTTTAGCTGTCTGGGAATCACTTCGAATTTCCTTAAGCACTTCAACCCCGTCCTTACCCGGAAGCATTATATCAAGCACAATAAGCTCCGGTATTTCTGTCTTCAGCGTTTCAAGCATGGAGTTACCATCAGCAAATCCCCTTGCCTCAAAACCTGTCTGTGTTAATGTATAAACTTCTATTTCGCGAATTGTATCATCGTCGTCGACACACCAAATCATAATATTATCCCTTATGGACACCAGTAAGCGAATATTCAACCCATTCAGCAATATTTACGGCATGATCTCCTATTTTCTCAAAGTACTTGGCAATCATAAGAAGATCCAAAGCATATTCACCGTCTGAAACATTTTCAGAAATCATCTTAATAAGATTCTGTTTTACACGGTCAAATGCATCATCTACCACATCATCATAATTGATAACATCATTGGAAAGTTCCATGTCCTGCTTTACATATGCATCAATGCTCTTAGTCACCATCTTCATGGCAGCTTCAGCCATAATACGTATATTTTCACATCCAATGTCATTTCTGCCATTAAGACTTGCAACAATGTCAGTAATATTTTCAGCCTGATCACCGATTCTTTCCATGTCAGTAATCATTTTTAGGGCCGCTGATATTACTCTTAAGTCTCTTGCCACAGGCTGCTGCTGAAGGAGGAGCTTGATGCAGATGGATTCTATATCCCTTTCCATATGATCAATATTGCCCCTTAAGTGCTTTGCTGTCTCAGCGCATGTAGTATCTCCTTCAATAAGAGCCTTTACTGACAGGTTAATAATGCTTTCACATTCTGTGCCCATTTCAATCATTTTTTTATTTAACAGACTGAGCTGTTCATCAAATCTACTTCTCATAATTAACCAAACCTTCCTGTAATATAATCCTCTGTTTTCTTCTCACTTGGCTGTGAGAATAATTTTTCAGTACTATCAAATTCGATTAAATCTCCAAGAAGGAAGAATGCAGTATAGTCTGAAATACGAACTGCCTGCTGCATATTATGAGTTACCATAATTATAGTGTAATCTTTTTTCAGCTGCAATGTGAGTTCTTCTATTCTTGAAGTTGAAATAGGATCAAGTGCAGAAGTAGGTTCATCCATAAGAAGCACCTTTGGACCTACGGCAAGAGCACGTGCAATACAGAGTCTCTGCTGCTGACCACCTGAAAGTCCAAGGGCACTTTTCTTAAGCCTGTCCTTTACCTCATCCCAGATGGCAGCGTCTCTTAAAGCCTTTTCCACTATTTCATCTAACTTTACTCTGTTAGTTATTCCGTGTGTTCTTGGACCATACGCTATGTTGTCGTAGATACTCATAGGAAATGGATTAGGTCTTTGGAATACCATACCTACGTCTTTTCTTAATTCGTTAACATCCACATCCTTATCGTAAATATTCTTACCCTCGTAACAAACCTCACCTGTGATTTTAACATTTCCCACAAGGTCATTCATTCTGTTAAGAGTCTTAAGAAATGTTGACTTTCCACATCCTGAAGGTCCGATAAATGCAGTAATGCTTTTTTCCGGTATATTGATATTTATATTTTTTAAAGCCTGGTTTTCACCGTACCAAAGGCATAAATCCTTGACAGTTATTACATCACTCATACTTTTCTCCTTTTGGCGAAATGTTTTCCTACTAAACTTGCTGATAAGTTTATAAGCAACATTAAGATCATAAGTATTGCTGCAACGGCAAATGCAATTCCGAATTCACCTTCTTCTTTTGCATAGACATAAAGTGCAACTGTTAATGTTGCTCCCGGTGAAGCAAGTCCAGAAAGCACACCATGTATGGCATGTGCAAAACCTGCTGTGAAAAGCAATGCCGCAGACTCACCAATAATACGACCTGCTGATAAAATACATCCTGTTATTACACCGTCAACGCATCCAGGAAGTACAACCGTACGGATAACGCGCCATTTTCCGGCACCAAGTCCAAATGCACCCTCTCTGTAACTCTGAGGAACAGTCTTAAGACTTTCCTGAGTAGTTCTCATTATTGTAGGGAGATTCATAATTACAAGAGTTAATGAACCTGCAATAAGACTTGTACCAAAGTTATTTGAAAAGAGGAGCATACCAACAAGTCCATAAATGATTGAAGGAATACCTGATAATGTTTCCGCTGCATATTCGATTATGGCAACTATTTTTTTATTCTTTGCATATTCCGTAAGGTAAATTGCAGCTCCAACACCGAGCGGAATAACTATAAGAAGTGTGGCAAGCAAAATGTATATTGTGTTGAGAATATCCGGCAAAATACCTATTCTATCTGCTGAATAACTCGGTTTTGTAGAAAGTAATTCCCAGTTTATGTTAGGAATACCCTTTGCAAATACATATATAAGTATAAAAAGCGCTAATGCCACTGTAATTATGGTTGATACGATCATCAGTCCACGCATGGAGGCAATATACGTTTTTCTCTTTCTATTCATATTATTTCTCCTTATCTCTCTTCAGAAGAAAATTAAGCGTTGCATTAATAAGCATAATAAATAAGAAAAGCACAAGAGCTATTGAAAATAATGCATTTCTCTGTAAGCTTCCCGGACTTGAATAAGACATTTCACTGGCAACAGCTGTTGTAAGAAAACGAACACTACCGAATAATGTAGGCATATTAGCAACATTTCCCGCTACCATGATAACCGCCATTGTCTCACCAATTGCTCGTCCTACACCAAGTACTACAGCCGCTGCAATACCACTCTTGGCAGCAGGTACGGAAACCTTGAAATATGTCTCTGTTGTAGTTGCTCCAAGAGCAAGTGAACCTTCCTCATATTCTCTTGGCACAGCATCAAGTGCTGTCATTGACATTTTAATAATGCTAGGAAGAATCATTACGGCCAATACGATAATTGATGCAAGAAGACTCGCTCCATCCGGTAAGTTAAATAAAATTCTGATTCCCGGTACAAGAACAAGCATACCTACAAGACCGTATACAACGGAAGGAATGCCGGCGAGAAGATTTACAGCTGCACCTACTACGGCTTTTACCTTTTTATTGGCTACCTTTGAAAGGAATACTGCAGTGAAGAATCCTATTGGTACACCAATAAGGATTGCTCCTCCCATACCGTATACACTCGATAATATGAATGGTAAGATTCCAAATTTAGGTTCTGCAGCAGTTGACGCCCACTCCTGACCAAAAAGGAAGTTAAATAATCCGATTTCTGCAAT
This sequence comes from uncultured Eubacteriales bacterium, assembly GCA_900545225.1. Classification (GTDB taxonomy): domain Bacteria; phylum Bacillota; class Clostridia; order Lachnospirales; family Lachnospiraceae; genus UBA4285. The sequence goes on along the minus strand of UQXZ01000013.1, from coordinate 10,388 downwards.
TGCAGGAATACCTGAAACTATAAGATATATTGTTATAACAAGAACAAAGCCTACAGTTATTGTTCCGAGTATAAGAAAAATACCGTGTACGACATTTTCAAATAATTTCTTTTTCTTCATAATACGACCTCAATTTAATAAGCGACGGAATTTAACTTCCGCCGCTTGCAGTTATTAATTAGCAGGAACCACACCTGCACCGCTTATAATGTCATTGGCGGATTTTGAAGTAACAAATTCCATGAACTTCTTAGCATTTTCTGATAAAGCTTTGTCCTTTACAGTTACAAGTACGAATGGACGCTGTACAACGTAGCTGCCATCCTTAACAGTTTCCTCTGATGGAGCTACACCTGCAACCTTAAGTGCCTTTACACTATCCTTAACTGCTGATAATGATGCATAACCGATTGCGTTAGGGTTGCTTGCTACTGTTGCGATAACATCACCTGTAGATGTTAACTCCTGACGATACTGGCACTTATCTGTTGTATATGTAATAGATTCGAAACCATCTCTTGTTCCACTACCTGCTTCACGACCGATAAGAACGATGTCTGAATCATTTCCACCAACATCCTTCCAGTTGCTGATTTCGCCTGTATAAATCTTGCTGATTGTTTCTAAATCTAAGTCTGATACAGGGTTTTCAGGGTTCACTACTAATGCAATACCATCAAGAGCAAGAGTTGTTTCTTCAAGGCCCTTTGCTTTTTCTTCATCCTTTAATGAACGGCTTGAAAGTCCGATGTCACATCTTCCTTCCTGTACAGCCTGGATACCTGATCCTGAACCTGTAGCGTTGTATGTTACTGTAACGCCTGTATCTGATTCATAAGCCTCACTTAAAGCACCAATTACCTTACTCATTGAAGTTGAACCATCTGTTGTTACTGTTCCGCCTGCATTTCCTGTGCTGTTGTCTGAAGCTCCTGCTCCACAGCCTGCGAATACAGCGCCAATAGATGTTGCCAATGCGATTGTACTGATAATCTTTTTCATTTTGTGACTCCTTTTACATACCTTATATTTATTCTTAACTTATGGCCTTAGTTTATTTCATGATGGTAAAATCCATATGCAGGTCTGTGTAAAATGGATGTAAAATAATTTACGGATTTTTTATAAAAATAAAAAACGGAGTAAAAATGAATTTCAATTTCACTCCGTTTTTGTTATTTATGTTTAAAAAACAAAAATGGGGTGAAAAACCACCCCACTTCTTATTTATTCATTATGAAATACATCTCGTGTATAAACCTTATCAGCTACATCATCTAAAATGCTGTCATATCTATTTGTTAAGATAATATCTGATGAGCTCTTGAACTTTTCAAGGTCATTGTCAACAATACAACCGAGAATCTTATCTCCTGTGTTTAATGTTGGTTCGTAAATAGTTAATTCATATCCCTCACCGTGAAGTCTCTTTATTACTCCAAGGATAGAAGAGTTTCTGAAGTTGTCAGAATTTGTCTTCATAACAAGTCGATAAATACCAATTGTTTTATCTCTGTCATGATTTAACTTTTTCTCAACCACATCTGCAATGTAATCCTTACGTGTTCTGTTACTCATTACGATTGCTTCCATAAGATGTTCAGGAACTCCATCGTAATTTGCAAGAAGCTGCTTAGTATCCTTTGGAAGACAATAACCGCCATATCCAAATGAAGGATTATTGTATCCTCCTCCGATTCTCGGATCGAGGCATACACCATTAATTATATCTTCTGTACTTATACCTTTTATCTCAGCATATGTATCAAGCTCGTTGAAAAATGAAACTCTGAGAGCAAGATAAGTATTGGCAAAGAGCTTAACAGCCTCTGCCTCTGTACTTCCCATAATTAACGTATCAATATTTTCCTTTATTGCACTTTCAGTAAGCAGATCAATAAATTTCTGAGCACTCTCTTTAAGATGCTCATCATCCTTATCAATACCAACTATTATTCGGCTTGGATATAAATTATCATATAACGCCTTACTTTCCCTTAAAAATTCAGGGCTGAATATAATGTTGGCCTTGTATTTTTCTTTTATTCTCTTTGTGTATCCCACAGGAATTGTAGATTTAATTACAATTGTTGCATCCTGATTATATAAAAGCACAGTATCTAAAACATTTTCTACAAATGAAGTATCAAAGAAGTTCTTGTCAGAATCATAATTTGTAGGAACAGACACTATAACATAATCAGCATCACTGTATGCTTCTTTTGCATCAATTGTAGCTGTTAAATCCAATTCTTTAGTTTTAAGATATTCTTCTATTTCTTTGTCTACAATAGGTGAAATCCTGTTGTTAATCATATTGACTTTTTCTTCAACGACATCTATTGCAACAACCTTGTTATGCTGTGCTAAAAGAACAGCCAGGCTCATGCCTACATAACCTGTTCCTGCAACGGCAATTTTAACTTTATCAGCCATACCCCTTCTCCATTAGTCAATAAAATTAATTCATATTTTAATTGCCATACAGCGGAAATCAGATATCCAATTCCCACTCGTGATCGAATCTCACAACACCTACATCAGTGAGGTGGGAAACAACATTAAATTCTATAGCGTGTCTGTAATAATCGACAGGTATTCCATCTCCATATTCAATAGTAATATCTATCCAGTATTTGCCGGGAATAAGATTTACGTCATTAAACTGAACGCTATATCCACCGTCTTTATCGATATCAAAGTTAGAAAATCTGTCTATTCTTGTATTGGTTCCATGAACCCACAATCCGTCCGCTCTGAATATTCCAAATCCGAATACAGTATCTTCTATCTTTTGTCTCAATCTGTATTTAAGCTTCATTTTAAAGCTTTCACCTGTTTCGAATGTGTATTTCTCATTTCCATCAGCATCTACAAGAGCTTTTTCCACAAATACGGCTCTTGCATCACCACTGTGATCGCCCTTCATGCTTGGTGGGAATTTGTATTTATCGAGCTCTTCGTCACCTGTCTTGTTCTGTTCAAGAATCCAGTTGACATTTTCTTCATCTAATTTCGCCTGCTGAAGCTCATTCATATAATCGAGGTACTTAAGATGCACATCCTTAGGCTCCCCAATCATTTCAACATGGCCTTCCTTTATCCAGATAGACTTATCGCAGAATAACTCAATCTGACCAAGTGAATGGGACACTATAACAATAGTAACTCCACTCTTCTTGATTTCTCTTAATTTATTGAAGCACTTTGCCTGGAAGTTTGCATCACCTACCGCAAGGATTTCGTCAATAAGAAGTACATCCGCATTTACGTTGATGGCAACAGAAAAGGCAAGTCTCATATACATACCTGAAGAATATGTTCTAACAGGGTTGTCTATATAATCTCTAAGCTCTGAAAAATCTATAATATCTTCAATTCTCTCATCTATTTCTTTTTTGGTAAGACCGAAAATAGAGGCATTGATGTAAATATTTTCTCTTCCGCTCATGTCAGGATGGAAACCCGCACCAAGTTCAATAAGACTTGATACTCTCCCCTTTAATTCAATACTTCCTGATGATGGATAAATAATTTTTGTGAGAAGCTTGAGAGTTGTTGATTTTCCGCATCCGTTTTTACCGACAAGGCCTACCGCCTCGCCCTTTTTAATTGAAAATGAAATGTTATCCAGAACTTTTCTTAATTCGAACTTATTACGTTTCCAGAAGAGCATTCGCTCCTTTAATTCATTTCCTTTGTCGTAAAAAACTTTAAAATGCTTCGATACATTTCTCACTTCGATAGCATTTTCACTTGATTCCATAATATTCTCCCAAAATCTGGTAAGGCTTTAGAATGTTTCTGCAAAGCCCTTTTGTAATTTATTAAATACAGCCCAGCCTATAATAAAGCTGGCAACTCCGACGATTAACGCATAAATAAGGTTAGTCATATCAGGGAATTGTTTATAATAAAGAATGTCTCTGTATATTTCTATGATTGGTGTCATAGGATTTGCATAGAAAATAAATCTGAGTCTCTCAGGTACAAGGCTTACATCGTACATTACAGGAGTAACATACTGCCATGCCATTGTAATGATTCCAAGAATATACTGCATATCTCTTAAATATACCGTTACACCAGATACTATCATTGCAAATCCAAGACACAGAATATATTCTACTGCCATTACTATCGGAAGTCCCAGTAATGCAACCGGATCTATTCCACGTCCTGAAAACAGGGTAACCGCAATAACAACCACAAATGACAGTAACATATTAATAAATGCACTTGTAACTGTGGATATAGGCAGTACAGCTCTCGGGAAATAAATTTTCTTTATCATATCCTTTTCGTCCAGAACACATCTTGAACCGTCTGTAAGGCTGGTAGAGAAAAATATCCATGGTATAAGAGCAACAAATAAGAACAGATAATATTGCTCATGTTCACTTCTCATAATTATAGAGAAAACTAATGTGTATACAACGAGCTGGAGTAATGGATTGACGAATGTCCATAAAAACCCAAGAACTGAGCCCTTATATCGGCCTCTTAAGTTCTTTCTTACCAGGCTCTTTATCATTTCTCTGTAATTATAAACCTCTTTAATAGGATTCATTTTACTTTCTCCAATTATTTCGTAGTTTATTTACTGATTTTTCAATGCTTTATTGTAGATTGCATTGATTCTCTTGTTTACAATCTTTCCAACACTTTCCTTAGAAAGTTGCTCATTAATACTCTTAAGGCCGTTTTCCTTAATTCTGTTATAGAACTCCTTATCAGAATAGAGTTTCTTCATATACTCTGCTGCATGATCGGCACTTGCCTCAGCCCATTTTGAGCCTTCAGGGAAGAGAGGAATGTTCTTACCAACATCCACAAGCTTGTAATCAACCATACATGCCGTATCTTCGTTCTGGAATTCTACATTTCCTGACCAGTTAGTTGAAATTGTAGGAGTTCCAAGCATCATGCTCTCTGCAAGAGTAAGACCAAAACCTTCAGAACGGTGAAGAGAAACATATGCATCAACATCTCTTAACATGCTGTTAACTTCAATCTTCTCGTACTCTCCTGTTAAGAAGTAAACATTGTTGTATCCTGCAGTCATTCTCTTAAGCTCATCAATATCACCTGTTCTGTGCTTTGAAGGTACAACCTTAATTACAAGACCAACAGAAGGATCATTTTTCTTAAATGCCTTTTTAAATGCTCTTACAACTGCCTGTGGATTCTTTCTTTCAACAAGAGAATCTGAAGCATACATTGTAAGGAATAAGAACTTATCCTCAGGAAGGCCAAAATACTTTCTGTCATACTTCTCATCGTATGGAGCTGTTACGCTGTGAGGTACTGTAACTACCTTTTTCTTTGTATACTTTCTGAATACGCTTGAAGCAAACTCAGAAGGAGTCCAGAATTCATTAGCCATACACATATATGGTATCCAGTGTTCAGGTAATTCCTCTAACTCCCATACCCAGTGGGCAATATTGTAATGCTCACTCCATGGCTTTGGACCAAGCTTTAAATATGCACTTGGGAAATCAGCAGTATTAATATGGAATACATTAATACCATATGGGTATCCCTTAGTATTCTTATCTGCAAATGGATTCTCCTGAGAAAAACCATTTTCATTTAAAGTAAACTGGTGTGTAGCAAATGGAATATTCTGATCTTCCATAACACCGGCTAAAAGACGAATACTCTGTCCTAATCCTGTTGCAGATTCTATATCACCTACTAAGTTAATACCCCTTTTAAACTTATTTGGCTTAAACTTCTTCTTTGGCTCAGTCTTAAACTTATGCACAGCCATTCTGCCAGTGTTGCTGGTTACTTTTGCATATATTTTATCTATTATAAATTGTGGCACAATTTTACCGACCACAGGTCTTACCTTGTGTCCAACTTCAAGAATAGTACTACTTAAATCCATCCTGCTCTCCTCTATTAATCACAAGCCCCTGATAACTTTATCTGATACTTAAAAAGAATTTCTTTAATTTCTCTCCAAGGACTTCCGGTGCATAGCTGTCCAGTACTCTGTTATATGCAACAGTATCAACATTACTGTCATAATTTTCCATGGCATTAGCTAATGCTTCAACATCAAAGTTATCTGACATTTTAAATCTGTTAACACAATCGCCAACTATTTCATCATATATAGTAAGATTTCCCACTATAATAGGCTTGTTAAACTGCATTATCTCAACTACAGGCATGCCGAACCCCTCAGCTTTAGATGGAAATATAAAACATGAACAATGTGCATAAAGCTCATTTTTTTTCTTCTGTGAAACATAATTCATGTACTCAATATCTTTAGTAAGAAGCATGGCTCTGTTAATCTGCTGTCTGATATAATTATCATTCTGCTTTCCGGCAAGGACAAGATTTTTTTCTCCACCACGCTTTTTATATAACGCATATGCTGCAAGAAGAATTTCGACGCCTTTTCGCTTTTCCATATTTCCTACATATAAGAAATATCCATCATCCCTTGTCTCAGGAACGTCCTTCATTCTGTCGAGTATTATGTAACTTACCATACTCTTCTTTGTTTTTGCTTCCGGATAGAATCTGTATGTCTGCTTCTTAGTTTCTCTTGAGTTATAGATAATATAGTCTGCATTGGCAATTGTACTCTTCATAAAATGTTTAAAGTAAATTCCATATATTCTACCAACTTCTTTTGCATGTGTAATAGGGAACATATCATGTATTGTAACAACTGTTTTGAAATCACCCTTTAACTTCTTTGGGATCAGATTGTTAATTTCCCAGAACACATCCGGCTTTATAATATCCAGCTGCTTCTGAATAAATCCGAAATATGAGAAAACGTCCTGCATTCTGACAGGTTTACCATAAGAAATTACCTTTAACCCCATTTTAGAACAGCTTTTTATATATTCGCTTTTTTTAACATCAGTTATAAGGTAGATATCAAATTCTTTATATTTTACAAGTTCTTTAAGAAAATCGAAAAGATACATTCCAATACCACTTGGTTTTGAACCGAGAGTTCTCGCATCTATGGCAATCTTCATATATAAATCCTCATTATTGTCTATAATAATTTAATAATTTTAATTCTAATATCTAAATAATATATTATATAGGTTATATATGGTAATTACAAATAATATATGGAAATTGCTACGTTCTGTGTGGCTGTTCTCAATTATGGTTTTAATCCTGAATATACAATGTATCTAATATAGATCATGTAACGTCTTTAACTTCTCACATATTTTTTTACACATGTATCATAATATTCCCATCTTAATTACTTACTATTTTGATATATGTCATATAACATTTTCACTTTAATTACTTAGTATTTGAACTAATGTCATGAAAATTTTGAAATTATCCCATATATTTTGAACTCTTGTCTTATATTTCTTTGTCGTATGTCTTAAATATTTTTACTGGTTCTATTAAAAATAATTATTTTGGCACTTTTTTATGTTCCATCATAATTATATAATACAAACATAAATTATAAATAACTTGAAACGACATTTAATAAAGTCTCAAATATTAATGTCATACAGATGCAAACAAACCTTGTCTTGTCTATATTAATATGTTTCGCATGTAAACAAGTTTAATTATGATTTATCGAATTAATAAAAAGTGTAAATGTGTTAATAGAGCCATCGGGTTATTCCGATGGCTCTATTGACGTTCAATTGGATTACACTCCATTTTTCTTTCCATAATTAAAATAACCGGCTTCCGGATATGCACAACCGCATACCCGAAAGCTGGTTTATTATATAGCTGACCGGAATCAGTTAAATATTTTGTAAATATGCATTTATCAATGCTCTACATCGTGCTCTTTTACTCTGAAGCAGTGTGTAGCTGTATAAATGATGTCTTCGAATGGATCTGACTCATTTGCCGGAAGTGTATATCTTGCAATGATGTCATATACTCCTGCCTTCTTAGGTGTGAACTTTAAGATTCCGTCTTCACCGATAGTAACCTTTTCCTTCTCCTGACCTTCTTTACCGTCATAGATGATGATTACATCATCTGTGCTCTGTGGCTTACCCTCTGTCTTAAGTACGAATGTAAGCTCGTTGCCTACTACATACTTAGGGTTAACAGGAAGAAGTGATGTTGGAAGTGGAGCATCAAATACATTTGTATCACCGCTGTGACCAACTGAAATACAGTTTGTGTAGCTCTGTACATATCTTCCTACATTAATTGCATCAGGGTTGTTCTCTCTTGTACCCTTCTTCCATACGTTGTCAGGATATTCAGCATAGCAGTTGTCATATATACCTGTGAAAATGTACATACCTTCTCTGTCTGTATCTGTAGTAAGGTTAACGTATTCCTCGCCTGTTTCTTCTGCTTCTACAGGATATACATCTCCCTTAGGGCCAAATGCCTTAATATCTAACTCATAAAGTCTTGGAAGACCATCTCTCTTCATGTCGTGTCCCCAGTTGAACTTTGTGAGGATTGTATCACCTGCATGATAATGGAATAAGTAATCTTCAAGCCATCCTTCATGTCCGTAAACTAACTTATCTGTAGTATCTTTAATCTTAGCCATTGTGTTACTCCTTAATTTTTTTTATGCCGTAATTATCACATAAATACTGAACTAAGTATAACCTACCACGCGGGATAAGTATACAAAATATTGCTATATTTAAGTAACAGACAGAATATCCCGAAGGATGTTAATGCACACCTAAATGGTGTTTTTATAATCCTCCGGGATATTGAACTTTATTAAAGCTTTTTAAATTAATTTGTGTGTCTTCTCTTTTTTCTTGCATTGAAAACAAATAATTTACTTAAGAAATAATTTGCAACTATAACGATTACCTGTACAAGAATCTTTGCCCATTTGTCATTCATGTTGAGAAGTGTAACAAGAATGAACATCACGGCCATATCCATAAGAAGTGTAACGACTCTGGATCCATAGAATTTGGCAGCTTCCTTTGCCATATTCTTTTCTTTACTCTTAAATACAAACTTTCTGTTTGTAAAATATGCAAATGTAACAGAAGCAACCCATGAAATAACATTGGCCACCTGAAGCATAATTGCATCATTTGGATCCAATATAGTGAGTACAAGGCCGTAATAAACCGACATACTCACTACTGTGGAGAGAACGCCTACAATAAGATAGCTGATGATCTCACCGTACTTGTTTTTAAAATCCTTAAAAGACATTTTTCTTACCTGTCAAAACCTTTTTTCAAAATAACTCCTGATATTATACTCCTGTTAAATCATAAAATCTATATTAATAAGGGATAATCCCTGTGGCGGTGCTGTAGGACCGCTGTATGTTCTGTCTGTCTTACGGAGCATGTTGGCTACAGTTTCAGGCTTAAATCTTCCTTTACCAACATCCACAAGTGTTCCTGTGATAATTCTTACCATGTTATAGAGGAATCCGTCACCATTTATTCTGATTACAATCTTTTTACCCTCAAATGTGTGATTATATGCAAGCTCGTAAACATCATAATCTTCCAGATTGTCTGGGAGATTATCCTCATTTGAACCACTGCCGTTGTCAGATTGATTCAGTTCATCAGATGAGCTTGCCTCATCATACTCATCATCATATTCATATGGATAAAAATCAGCTCTTAAAGGCTCTTCCAGTATATCTATGGCGAAAATAGTTCTAACTGTACTCTTTGCCTGTGTATTTACTGAACAGAAACTTTTAAAGTCGTGTGGTCCTATTAAATATGACGCAGCCTTTCTCATTTTCTCAATATCCAGTCTGTATGGAACATGCCATGCATAATCGGCATATATTGGAACAGGGAACTGGCTGTTAATAAGTGTATATTCATATGTCTTTTCTGTATCACAGTGTCTTGGATGGAAATCAGGTGGCATAATGCTTGATCCCACTACACTTATGTCATCAGGCAATACAGTATTAAGGGCATATGCCCACTTCTCTCCCGGAATGGTCATATCAGTATCAAATACCGCAACATTTCCCAAAGCATGAACTCCCGCGTCAGTTCTGCTGGCACCTATAATTTCAACATTCTTGCCTGCAATCTGACTAATGGCTCTTTCAAGTTCACCCTCAACGGTTATCATATTTGGCTGTCTCTGCCATCCGCAATAATTCTTTCCATTATAAGAAACTATCAGCATGATACGCTTCAATGTCTTATCTGCTTTTTCTTTTTTATCTTTCTTAGCCATTTCAGTATCCTTTATTAAATGTCTCTGATTTTTGTAATAATTTGTCCGATTTATATTATTTGATTTAAATTGGTTAATTAAAATTAATTTATTTAAATTAATTAATGTAGCTCATTCTGCTTAATCATTCAGTACATTCTACCACATCCATAATCGAGTAGGAGGGAAATTTAACTAAATTTCCCGACCTCTCACACCACCGTGCG
>UQXZ01000012.1 GCA_900545225.1 uncultured Eubacteriales bacterium | reverse complement strand
GGATATTCTTTTTTAATAAGTCTACTACTAGCTGATTTATAAGCATTTATAAATTCCGATTGAGATTTCACCTGTTTTAAGCGAGTTAATAACTGTTATATCTTGTTATTAAATTCTCCGAAAACCCTTGAAAACACTGGATTTATCGCAGGTGAGCTTTCCCTTATTGTTTCCCTTGTGTTATATCATCCCATCAGTGTTTACGAACTCTGATAAGGGCAAATACAAGGGCAAGAAAATCATATAAAACAGTATAACACAAAATAAAAGTGACATGGTGAACTGATTGAAATGCTTCTGATTTTTGTAACTGATGATTGATTGAATGATAAGGAGATTCGATACGATGAGAACGATATTTGCAGATGTGGATAGATGCGGAAGATTCTCTTGAAATCTAAAGATTCTTTGTAGTGTCACAATCAAGGGAGCACTTACCGCACTTGTTTACATTATAGAACTCCAGTGGGTCTAAAGCTCCCTCTTTAAGATATCTAAAAATTTTACAATAGAATCTTAATTAAAATAACGACGACCATCGTTCTCGATAGTCGCCGCATAAATTAACCTATTCTGTTATCTATTATACTGTTTCTTTCGATGTACCATCAGCGTACCAATAGTTACGCTTCCACTGACAAAAAGTATGATAAACCACAAAAACATATTGTTTGTATCGCCGGTTTTAGGACTTGTTGTTTCACTTGTATCCGGTTTGTTTACTTTTGATGAAGTGCTACCCGAATTATTACCAGTACTGTCAGTACTTGAAGTGATTTTATATTCAGGGGTTGTGCCGGATGCCTGTGGTGTCATGGTCAAATTTGTATCAACCCACATCGTTGCATATCCGCCATTAGGATATTGTAACATCGGGTCATAGTCGGTAATGTCATAATCGTAATATTTACCATTTATTTTTAATTTTGTATCAGTTGTAAAACAATATCCTTCTTTTGCCTTGAAATAAATTCCATAAGTGTAAGTTTTACCGCTTTCAAATTCGGTAAATAAATCATCTGGATTGTTGTCGTTCCAAAAATCGGCTGAGTAATGGTATTTTTTACCTCCATCTGTACTCCAAAATTCAGATTGATAAATATACGGAACATTCTCAGCTGTTTTTCCAGTGAATACAGGCTTATCTCCGACCTTAAAGCTGATTGTTGCATTATTTATTTCGACAATACTAATATTTTGTAACTGAACAGTTTCAGGTTTTATTGTTCTTACAGCAACTACAAAAAGTCCTGTTCCAGTATTTGTTATATTTGCATTATTTACATTTGTACCATTCACCACTACTTTACTATTAGCTGCAAATGTATTTCCGTCTCTTGCTTTAAGAGAAAGACTATACATATAAGTTTTGCCATCCTCAAAGGTCGTTATTTTTTTGTCTTGTGAAAGTGCATTATTCTTGCTTTCATCAGAATACCAGTATTTTACTGGTATAGATTCACCGTTTACATTCGTTTCCATTTCTTCCCAATATTCGTATTCTATATCATATTGTTCATCCCATGGATCACATTTGTAAGCAGTTGCTTTTGGAACATCTCCCGGCTCATAATTAAAGGTTACACCCTCAATATCTACGTCACCAATGCTATTCTGAGAGCTTTCGTCAGTTGCTGTCACCTTTATGTCGTCAAACCAGAGGATTAACTGCTTTCTATCATCGGAGAGTGTGCCCGAAAATGCCGTTATAGTAGAGTCATCGCATATTACAGTGCATCCAACTCCGCTACCTTTGAATCCGTCATGGAAGTAGTAACCGTCTTTCGCTGTTAATTTCACTCCATATCTGTAGGTTGCCCCTGCAACCGGCTTTTGGGGATTGGATTTTGCAATTATAGGGCCATCAATAGTCCACTGCATCCAAAACTCGTCCGTAAGCGTCATCTGGTTTGCACATTCCGAGTTAGGATTGACTTCTGCTGTAAATGCAATAGGCTGTGAAGCATCAAGATTTTTCCAAATATTACCAATGTCAACCATGGTGATAGCCTCATCCACAGCATCTGGTTCCTGCACAATCAGGTTATAGGTATAATTCCATTTCTGATATTCGTGCATATCCAAGGTTTCGGTGAAAGTACCGATTGCATCCGGGTTCTCATTGAAATACTGCTTTGCCGCTTCTAAATCCGTGCTAAAATCCATCGGGTCGCCGGATGTGGGAGTGAAAGTATATAAAGACGCAGTCTCAAAATGGTCAAGGATTATTGGTTGTTGAGTCTCGTTTTCTCTTGTAATCGTTCCTTCGGTTTGATACGGTTTTTCGATCTCGGCCTGAAGTTCTGCAAGTTTGGCCTGCAATGTGCCTACGCCGCCTTTTAGAAACTCGGAGCTTTCAGTAACCTGTTTGGTTTCAACCACCGCACCATTGGAATCCTTAACGGAAACATTGGCAGTTACATTGACTTGCGTGTGATATGTGTGCTTGTTGTCCTTGGAGTGCGTTACTCCCTGAGGGAGATAATCCGGCTTGGGTTGCTCGAGAGCAAGCGCCACAACTTCCTCTTCTCCTGCAGAGTTCTCACTTTTTGCTGGAGCTGTATCTTCAGCAGCAAATGCTGTTGCAGGTACGATAGACAACAGCAGGCAGCCTGCAAGTAAAACAGCCAGCCACCTGACCTTTTCTTTCTTCTTTTTCTTCATAATCATTCATCCTCCATTCTTGCTTTTATCCATAGCAAAAACTATTTGTAACGCTTTCAATATACCATACATCCTGAGCTTTCCCCTTTTTCTTTCTCGATTGTCAGTGACATTTTGGAAATTGCAATATTGTAACTCCCTGAAGATATTATATACTACAGAAAAAGGCACCTGTATCATTAGGAAGGAGAACGTATCTTTATGGATTTTAAGAAATTATTAGATGACTACATGAAGCAGCTGGACTGTACTGCCAAAGATTTAGCGGAAAAATCCGGTCTTTCTGCCGCTACCATCAGCCGTTACAGATCCGGTGACCGTACCCCGGAAGATGGATCCGAAAATTTTGCCAGACTTATAAATGGAATCGTTTCTATTGCCGAGAGTAAAGGAATCCCTGATATCTCAGAACAGTCTGTTTCTGACTCATTTTCTCCGTATATAAGAAACAGCGTGGATGTTGCCCATTTCCAGAAAAATTTTCATACACTGCTGACGGTTGTACCGATAAACATTTCCGACCTAGCACGTTTTCTGAACTTTGACCCATCCTATATTTCCCGTATCCGGAATGGGCAAAGGCAGCCAGCCAACCCTGCGGAGTTTGCCAGAAAGATCTCTGCTTTTGTTGCCAGACATTGTCAGACCGAAGAACAGAAAGCTGTCATATCCAGCCTGCTCCATTGTCCGATGGAAGAATTGTCTAACTACACAGATTTTCAGGTTCGGCTGACAGACTGGCTGCTTGCCGGTGTAGGAGCTGTCAAAGACTCCATGACTGTTTTTTTAAAAAAGCTCGATGAGTTTAATCTGGATGAATATATCAATGTGATTCACTTTGACAAATTAAAAGTCCATTCTATTCCATTTCAGATCCCGACATCCAGAACCTATTGGGGCATCAGCGAGATGATGAAAAGCGAATTGGATTTTCTGAAAGCAACTGTGCTTTCCAAATCTACTGCTCCGGTGATCATGTACAGCGATATGCCAATAAAAGAAATGGCAAAAGATCCTGAATTCCCGAAAAAATGGATGTTCGGTATGGCTCTGATGCTCAAGAAAGGATTGCACCTCTATCAGATTCATAATCTTGACCGTTCCTTTGATGAAATGATGCTGGGACTGGAAAGCTGGATTCCGATGTATATGACTGGACTAATCTCACCATACTATTTAAAAAATACGCAAAGCAACACATTCCTGCACTTGTTAAAAGTTTCCGGTTCTGCTGCACTTTCAGGCGAAGCAATTACCGGATACCATGAAAATGGAAAATACTATCTGACAAAGTCCAGGCGGGAAGTGGAATACTATCAAAGGCGCGCAAATGAACTATTAAAAAATGCTGATTCTTTGATGGATATTTACCGCAGTGAACGGGAAGCTGAGCTGAACACTTTTTTAATCTCTGACACCAGAAAATCCGGCAAGCGCCGGGGCATCCGGTCCACATTACCGTTATACACAATAAGTGAAGAACTTCTCGAACGGATTCTAATCCGGCACGGCATGAACAACAGCCAAAAACAGAGGATAAAAAAGCACGTGAAAGCGCAAAAGGAAAGAATTGTATCCATTCTTGCGTCTGAAACACTTAAAGACGACGTCCCTGCTCTGACACCGGAAGAGTTCCGCAAAAATCCACCTGTTCTGGATCTTTCCGGGATTTTTTGTGAAACCAATCTTCCATACAGTGAAGAGGAATACAGGACGCACATGAGTGATACGCAGGCTTTTTCCCGAAAAAATTCTAATTACATATTGAGGATAAGTACAGCTCCTACTTTTCATAATCTGCAGATATTGGTTCATGAGGGGCAATGGGCTATGATATCAAAATCAAAAGCACCAGCGATACATTTTATTATCCATCATCCCAAGCTGCGCAATGCAATTGAGAACTTTATTCCACCAATAGTGGAATAAGCCGACTGAAAATATTTACAGAAGAAATAAACGATATCTTGTGGTGATTTTTACTTTCATTAATCTCAAGAACTATGAAAGAGAAATGGACAGCCTTCTATACAGGCAGTCCGCTTCTCTTTAATAATATCCCCGTTCTTCCCGCCAGTCTTTCACATAACATCGGATTCCGATATAGATCACCTGCACCAGAAGTAACAGTAGAATGAGGTTTATCGGAAGAACAGATTTTATCCACTTACCAAAGTAGATTGCGATAGCTATGCTCATTATTTCGATATTTGATACACATGATCAGATGATAATGCAGTATAAATACTGAATGATTATTAGTGTCAAAATTCATTGTGTTTGTAACCTTTTGTTTATTTAATACTGATCACATTATAACGTAAAGTTACATATAAATAAATGCCGTGTTTATCACAATTCATCCACCACCTATAGAGGTGGGGGATTTCTTGCTCACGGCATGTTAAAATCCAAACCCGATTCTTATGATAAAACCCCACATTAAAATCCATGTAAGATTTCCGTGTTAAAGTTTTATATCAAAATTCTCATCTTATCTCTATAGAATCAGGAATCAATTCTTCTACAGATAAACTTGTGCTGTCTTAAATATCTCATTACCATGTCAACAGTCGCAACCATATCCTCATATGTGTTTACCATTTTATCCTGCTGGTAGTACATTGAGCTTGAGAATGTACATTTGATAGGCTTTAATCCGTTATATCTGATAATGTATGCAACACCGTAGTTGTTTCTCTTGTTACTCTTTACTTCGAATTTAACTTCAGAAACTTCTTCTCTCTTTGCACTCTTTGTTTTTCTGAACACACCGAGTCCCTTTGAGAAATAAAGAACATCGTCCTCTACCTTAAATTCTTCAAAATCCTTATTGTGCTTTTTAACATATATACTAAGCATTATTCCGACAAATGCAGCTGCAGATGCCACAATAACAACAATAATCTGTGCTACTGTCATTAAACATTCCTCCCATACTTAAATGTAGAATATAAAAAATCACCTTTCCGCTTAATACAGTTCAATTACGCGAAAAAGTGATTTTGTTAAATATTAGTCTGTATAGTTATCAAAATATCCTTGAACATATACAAATGGTGTACCCTTATCGCCGGAACCTGATGTAAGATCCGCTAAAGAACCAACTAAATCTGCCAATCTACGAGGTGTTGTTCCCTCTGAAGCCATCTGACCTTTAAGCTGAGAGTCTTTTTCTGTAATAGATTTTTTAATTGCTTCCTTAAGCTCATCACCCTTTAAGTCAGCATACTTGTTATCTGCAAGATACTTAAGCTTAAGCTCGTTTGGTGCACCCTCTAAGCCGTCTGTGTATCCAGGTGATACAACAGGGTCTGCAAGTTCCCAAATCTTTCCGATTGGATCCTTAAATGCACCGTCACCATATACCATTACTTCAACAAGCTTACCTGTCTTTTCGAACATAAGCTTCTGAACAGATTCTACAAATTCCATACAGTTAATAGGGAATAACTTGATAGATTCTTCTGTTGCCTTATTAGAACCAAGTAAGCCGTACTTGTCATTATAACCACTTCCGTTTCTTGAAGCTGTCATAATGTCATCCATACCATAAACCTTCTTTGCTCCCGCAGCTTTTAATAAACGCTTTGTACGGAATCTTGTATGGATATCGCAATTTATAACAGAGTCTGTATATGCAAGAACTGCTTTTGGCTTGTTAGCGAAAATAATCTCTACTTCACAGCCCTCTGACTGAATAATATTTTTGTAATAAGACACATAGTCAACACCTGTAAATGTATGACATGGTCTGCCGAACTTTTCTACAAATTCTTCTTCTGTAAGTACATCTTCGTAAGGATCTACGCCTGCTGCATCTAATGCATCGTAATCAACTAAATGGTTACCTACTTCATCAGATGGGTATCCTAACTGAAGAACAATCTTCTTTGCGCCTCTTGCGAAGCCTCTTAAAACAATCGCGAAACGATTTCTACTTAAAATAGGGAAAATAACACCTATTGTACTATCTCCGAACTTCTCTTTAACATCAGCTGCAATATCGTCAACTGTACAGTAGTTGCCCTGACTTCTTGCAAGAATAGATTCTGTAAGGGCAATAATGTCCTTATCTCTGACAGTAAATTCATTCTGTTCCTGAGCCTTTAATACAGTATCTACAAGGATCTGCTTTAAGTCATCTCCCTGCTTGATAATTGGCGCACGTAATCCTCGTGAAATAGTTCCAGTAATTCTTTCCATATGCATCCTCTTTTACTAAAAATCAACAACAAAAATACTACCACTATTTGCATACTTTTTCAATGCAATTTCATGGCAGTATTTATTTTGTGGTATTGATTATTATAAGACTACCTTACCTGTGTACATATTGATGCCACCAATGTTTTTTACGGTAGTATATCCCATCTTATTTAATAGTGTTGCAGCCTGTGCACTTCGGCCTCCGCTGAGACAATATACAAATATAGGTGTATTGCGATCTGTCACCTTATCTTTAATATCGATAATACATGGTAAAGGTATGTTAATACTTCCCTCGATATGCCCCTGAGCATACTCACCTATATTTCTTACATCTAAAAGCACAGCTCCTTCAGTACTCTGATATTCCTCTATCCCCTTATTAATATCAGGCGGCTGTGAAAAACCAAAAAGACCCATGTTTATTCTCCTCCAAATACTTTCTATTATTCAATTTTTACACATATGAGTTAAACATTAAATCTGTCATATGCTTTATAACAGTCTAAGCATACTTTCTTTCCATTTTGGATTCTTATCCAGTTTACTCCTGCTACTTCACCACAGCATTCGCATTTATATGAATCAATGGCATACATAACGGCTTTGTATCCTATTGTTATGCCACCGCATACATGTCCGTGAAAATCAATCGCTCTCTTCCAAAACATCTGTCTATCAACAATACATACCTCTTTTCAAATTCAGATTAAATTATTACCTAGATTAACCTGCTGATATTTTCCGTATTGCTCTTATATGATATATATTTCGAAGATATATATATTTCGAAGATTTATAATACGAAGTTATATTTATTTCGAAGATATATTACTAAGTTATATATACAAAGTTATATTTTCATATGTTCAATACTGAAAAAATAACCATATTGATACTGTGAATATTATACATCATTTAGTCATATACTTTGTATTATATATATTGAGAAAATACATAAAAATAGAATTGTTTACCACGGTTTCATCCGTAGCAGACAATTCTATTCTATGTTAATTAAATTTCCAGAAAAAATTAACAAGTGTAGTTCGTATTGTTTCGTAAACATACCCACTGACACTTACATTAGAAAGAAAACGTACAACCTTTTCTTCCTCTTCATCACTTAAGGCTTTTTCCTCTTTCAGTTTTTCTAAATACCATGGTATTGCTTCTTCCAATGTTCTTTTAGATTTACATTCCACCTGTTCATATGCAACTTCCGGATTGCATCCGTTAAGCCAGATAGTATCAAATATGTACGCTACTGAATCATTGTTTTTCACTTTTCCTCTTCTCAAAATAAGTCTTAAGCTGTCCATTACTTCATCACTTCTTCTTGCAGGAATACATAAAAAGCAATATTTTCTTGAAGCGTTCATCATTTTCATAAATGTGTCAAAATCGGCAATGGAATGTGTATTATGCGCGAAAACCAGATCATATTGTCCTGTGAATTCATTTTCATCACAGTTGCACCAGTCCTTCTCAACAAACTCTACATTGTTTACACCGTTCTGTTCTGATAATGATTTTGCCTTTTTTATCATTTCCGATGAAGAATCCACGCCCAAAACATTTTTCACCTTAGACGCAATGGCAAGAGAATATTTACCTTCACCACATCCTATATCCAAAGTTCTCATGTCAGATGTAAGTTCAACCTTACTCTGGATAAATTTCAAAAACGAGTTGTTTTCAAAATTAACTAAATCGTCATTAACGCAATCCCTTACATAACTGTCCAAGGTATTATTTTCCTGAGTTCTGTCAGTATTTACATTTTTTGACCAAAGTTCTTTTATATAAGACAATTCCATTTTTAATTCTCCTTTATTATTGAACTATTTGATAAAGATTATCTTATAAAAACTCTTAAAATTTATCCCACACCCCGGGATATATACTTTAAAAAAAAACTCTTCAGGAGATTTAAATAAAATTTTGCGACATTCTTCCCTACTCTAAGCAATCATTATTTTTGCACATTTATTTCTTTCAAAAAACAAAAACGACAGGCCGCTTTTACACAGTCTGCCGTTTTATTTTGTGTATTATTACCAAATGTTTTAATTGCTTCTCCAACAATCAAAACATCTTAAATACTATAATTCTTACAGTTAAAATAATTTCATAACTAAGCTGTTAGTTTGAATTATTTTGCTGTTTTTCTTTTAATTGCCCAGGCTGCTACACAAGCACCACCTACTGCACCTGCTGCAAGTAATGTGTAAAGCGGAGCATTTGATGAAACACCTGTCTGCGGAGCCTTCTGTCCTTCTGCAGAGTTTAACTTAATATCAGTCTTATTATCTTCTGCTGGCTTTGAAGGCTCTGTTGGATTTGTTGGATTTGTTGATTCCTGTGGCTTTGGTGATAAGATAAATGGACTATCAGGATTTACTGCCTCATATCCTGCTGCATTAAGCTTATCATTATCGATTGTAAGCTTTGCGTTAGGAACAGCTGCCTCTGTTCCGTCTGCATTGTACTTATCATAATTTACTGTGTACTTAACAATTGTAACACTAGCATTATTAGGATCTTCTGCTAATTCAATGTTAGCAGTTAAAGGATTTCCGTTATCATCTACAACTGTTAACATTTCCTTAAACTTAGCAAGGCCAGGTCTGTTAGCTGAATTCTCGTCATCCCATGTAATATCTGTTATAAATTCTGTTGATGTAGTCTGTGGCTGTGCACTTGTCTCTGCGATAGTTACTGTAGGTTTTTTTGTTGATGTAGAATCGCTGAATAATCTGTCAACTCCTGAAAAATCAGCACTTTCTATTGTTACATTTGCCTGCTCTGTATATGCATCGACAGAAGCTATAAGTGATCTACCTGTGAACTTTCCACCTTTAATTTTTAAAGTGCCATCTGTATGTGAATTATACTTTCCTGCATAACAAACCGACTCGTTACCTGCTCCTGTAAACTGACCACCATTAATTGTAGTGTCATTCCAGGATTCTATACAAATATTTTTATTTGAAAATGTACCGTCATTAATGACTGTAATTCCACCTTCATCTGTTTTTACGGTAATAAGTCCATCGGCAAATGAACCACCGTTAATTGTAAGAGTAGGAAATTCTTTATTTACACCAGGAACATATCCTGTAGTTGGGCTTGAAGCTGCATAGCTATAATATCCATTTTCAATAAGACTTGATCCAGATAATTTACTGCCAGAAATATTACCACCGTTAATAACCATATCACCGTGGTTTAAGATGGCATAGAATGAAGTTTTTGCTATACCTGTATGTGTAACATTGGCATTTATAGTTGTATATCCGTTGTTATAAATTGCAGCATCCTTTTTATTTGCCACAATAGTACCGTTACTGATATCAGCCTCTGCTCCAATATTTACAGTAATTGCATGAGCTTGTGAAGTTTCTCCTAATGAAGAGAGTGTATAACCACCAAGATCAATAGTTGTCTTTCCTGTAGTATCTGATACTGTGAAAGATCCTGTAATATTAGCACCAAGAGTGATGTGATCTACTCCATTAGCGAGAGCTTCTGTTAAGTCTTCTGCTGTCATTACTGTTGCTGTTGTGTCAGCAAAAACAAGTGACATAGGTGCAAACATTGTAGCTGCAAATGTAGCACCTGTCGCTGCTGCAGTGAAAACTACAGCCTTACCCTTCTTTGAAAAATCTCCCATATTTCCAAATCCCCCTTTAAATAATAATTCAAAAATAAAACTCTTTGCCATCTGTATTGGTCAGTTCTATAGACCAGTCACCTACATCACATGCAAAAAAATAAGGAATATTATTACTAAAATACCATTCAGATGCAGTAAAAACAACCTGTCCACAGCATCTTTTTCTATCTTAAACTGCCTGCTTCTTCCTTTTTAATTCCACTTCATACCCACGCTCCCGATTCTTCATAAGAGTCGGCCCCATTACCTCCTTTTGAATTTTGATAAAGTGTACCTTGGCAAATTTTAATGAAGACTCAATTACAACGATACACTCCAAATTATACGCCAAAATTCGGGATTTACAAGTGGGAACACAATTACTCCAAGGCAAAATTCAACTTCTTTTCGACTTTTGTAAAGGTACACTTTTCCAAATTATTTATTCATTTTTATTTAAGTGTTTTTTCAATTTTCCGTGCTTTGTCATAGAATGTTCCAACAGCCATATTGCAGGCTTTTGCCGCTTGTTTAAGTGTCATTTTCTTCGCACGCCATGCCCTATGGATTTCGTGAAAATTATGAGGCAATGGTTTTGGCGGTCTTCCGAATTTCACGCCTTTTGCTTTTGCTACTGCAATTCCTTCCGCTTGTCGTTGACGAATGTTAGTGCGCTCGTTTTCTGCAACAAAAGACAGAACCTGCAAAACAATATCGCTTAAGAAAGTTCCCATAAGGTCTTTGCCTCGTCGGGTATCCAGCAACGGCATATCCAGCACCACTATATCGACTCCTTTTTCTCTCGTCAGAAGACGCCATTGTTGTTGAATTTCTTCATAATTTCTGCCCAAACGGTCAATACTCTTAACATAGAGCAAATCGCCCCTATTTATTTTTCTCAGCAGTTTAATGTATTGTGGTCGGTTAAAATCCTTGCCGGATTGTTTGTCCAGAAAAATCATTTCCCCCGTTAATCCAATTTCTTTTAATGCGATTAGTTGACGGTCTTCATTCTGTTCCCGACTACTGACACGGACATATCCATAAGTCTTCATATATACAATTCCTCCATTCATCACAGTTATATAAGCATAAAAAAAAGCGGCATTTCTATTCTCCCGTTAGGGAAAATAGAAACGCCGCATATGTGTCGTATTCAGTTTTCATTTATTATTTTTACAATTCATGATAGTACGGACAGATATTTTCATAATGCCCATCTTTCATTTTAAACCCATGCTTTTTGCCCTGTTCCAGGCTACCCAGCACAAGCTTTTCCCCAATATGCTTACCTCTGCAATCAGAACGTACCAAATAACTTGTATTACAGATAATCTCATTTAATGAATCAGTCATTTCTCTCGCACATTTTTAAAAATGCTTTATGAATATCATCATTATCATCCAGTTCCGGATGGAACGCAAGAGCAAGCTGGTTTTTATATTTTACGGCAACAATTCTGTCTTCTACGGTTGCAAGAACCTGTGCATCTCCGGCATCTGCCACATATGGCGCGCGGATAAATGTCATAGGAACTTCTCCTATACCTTCAACATCTGCCTCTGCATGAAAACTTCCAAGCTGTCTTCCATATGCATTACGCTTTACAGTCACAGGCATAGTCTGCAAATGTCCCGCTTCGCCACCTTCTATTTTTTCTGCCATCAGAATCATTCCGGCGCAAGTAGCAAGTACAGGCATGCCGGACTCTATCTGGGATTTTAATGTATCATACATCCCAAGTTCTTTTAAAAGTTTTCCCTGAACTGTGCTTTCACCTCCGGGAAGCACCAGTCCGTCATAGTGCTGTTTTAAATCTTCTGCTTTCCTGAGTTCAATACAGGTTGCACCAAGTTTTTCCAACTTTTTCTCGTGCTCGATAAATGCCCCCTGAACAGCTAAAACTGCAATAGTCATTATTTTCCTCTTTCTGCCATAAGGATTTCAATTTCACTTTCATTGATTCCAACCATGGCTTCTCCGAGATCCTCAGATAATTCAGCAATCATCTTGGCATCTGTATAATTTGTAACTGCCTTTACGATGGCATTTGCTCTCTTTTCAGGATTTCCTGACTTGAAAATTCCTGAGCCTACGAATACACCTTCTGCACCAAGCTGCATCATAAGTGCAGCATCAGCAGGAGTTGCAACACCACCTGCCGCAAAATTTACAACAGGAAGTTTTCCATTTTCATGAACATATTCAACAAGTTCATATGGTACCTGGAACTGCTTTGCAGCCTCAAAAAGCTCATCCTCTCTCATGCTTGTAAGCTGTGCAATTGCGCTGTTCATTTTACGCATATGGCGAACTGCCTGAACGATATCACCTGTTCCCGGCTCTCCCTTTGTACGAATCATTGAAGCACCTTCATTTATTCTTCTTAATGCCTCACCAAGATCCTTTGCACCACATACAAATGGAACCTTAAAATTTCTTTTATTGATATGGTAAACATCATCTGCAGGAGATAATACTTCACTTTCATCAATGTAATCTATCTCGATTGCTTCAAGCACCTGTGCCTCTACGAAATGGCCGATTCTGCACTTAGCCATAACAGGGATTGAAACTGCATTCTGGATTCCCTGAATCATTTTCGGATCACTCATTCTTGAAACACCGCCTGCCGCACGAATGTCTGCAGGGATACGCTCAAGTGCCATAACCGCACATGCACCCGCTGCCTCTGCAATTTTTGCCTGCTCCGGAGTTGTAACGTCCATGATAACTCCGCCCTTTAACATCTGTGCAAGCTGCTTATTTAATCCATATCTGTTTTCCATATTTATCTCCTTTTAAATTGCTTATGTCATTTTTCTGAATTACTTATAATACCTTTTTGGAATTACTTATAAGTTCATTATCTGATTCCTGATTTTTCAATCTTTTACTTCGACTTATTTCACTTAAACATTAATTTTTATATACGAATCAGCATGGGCAGAGTATAATGCAAATGTGAATATGTTAAAATCATCAATTTAGATATATTCAGTAAGGTCAGATTAAGGAAAATGCTATAAATGATTACATATAATTTTACAAATATAGGGTCAGATTCCCTTTACGAATATTTATATAAATGTATAAAAAACGACATTTTACAGGGAAATATCATCCCCGGAGAGAAATTGCCCTC
This sequence comes from uncultured Eubacteriales bacterium, assembly GCA_900545225.1. Taxonomy (GTDB): domain Bacteria; phylum Bacillota; class Clostridia; order Lachnospirales; family Lachnospiraceae; genus UBA4285. The sequence continues at coordinate 31,717 of UQXZ01000012.1, read as the reverse complement.
CAAACGCTCATTTGCAAAAAATCTGGGTATAAGTGTAATAACCGTGGAAAATGCCTATGATCAGCTTGCGGCGGAGGGATATATTTATTCCATACCAAAAAGAGGCTTTTATGTGACAGATTTTAAAAAGGCCATAGAAATTGAAAAGAAAAATATAACAAAGGAAATGGTACCTCTCACAAGTGGTGACTCAGGATATCTGGCTGACTTTTCCAGTAACCAGACGCAGTCTGAACTCTTCCCATTTACCATCTGGAAGAAAATGGTTCGTGAAGTATTAAATGAAAACCAGATGCAGCTTATGACTAACCCTCCATGTGGCGGAATCCTATACCTCCGCGAAGCCATTGCCACATATTTAAAAGAATTCCGTGGAATGACAGTACTTCCCGAACAGATAATAATTGGCGCAGGAACTGAATATCTCTACGGACTTCTTATTCAGCTTTTCGGTAAGGATAAAATTTATGCCGTAGAAAATCCGGGATATAGAAAAATCCCTCAGATATATAAAAGCCACCAGGTTCAATGCGAATATATAAACATGGACGATGATGGCGTAAATGTTTCCGAACTTGAAGAAAAGAAAGCTGACATTTTGCACATCACACCGTCTCATCACTACCCTACTGGTATCGTTATGCCAATAAGCAGACGATATGAACTGCTCAGCTGGGCTTCCAAGGGTGAAAACAGATACATTATTGAGGATGACTATGATAGTGAGCTTCGACTCAGTGGTCAGCCAATTCCTACACTTCAGAGTATTGATGTCTCAGATAAAGTCATTTACATGAATACATTTACAAAGACTTTGTCCTCTACCGTACGAATCAGCTACATGGTACTGCCCGGTCATCTTCTGGATCAGTTCTATAAAAAGCTCTCTTTTTATTCCTGTACGGTTTCTAACTTTGAGCAGTATACACTGGCAAAATTTATTCAGGAGGGCTATTTTGAAAAGCACATTAACAGATTGAGAAATTACTATCATTCAAAACGAGATGCACTTCTGAATGCTATTCAGAACAGCAGGTTAAATGACCATGTAACCATTTCAGGTGAAGAGGCAGGGGTACATTTTCTTATGGAAATCAAATCATCCCGTAAGGAAGATAAGCTTATTCAGACTGCTCTGTCACAGGGCATAAAACTTGCGCCACTTTCCGAGTACTATCATGTCTCTGAAGAAGCTCCTGAAAATGTGTATGTTATGAATTATTCATCCATCAATGAAAATGATATTGATGAGATTATTCAGAAACTGAGCCGGTGCGTGTAATAAAGTTTTAAATATAAAAACGGCGATTCTGAAGTAATATCAAAACCGCCGTTTTTTATTTTATTTAAATCAGTTAAAGCAGCTGATTAATTTTAGCCGCTTTAGCTTAGTTGATCTAATCCCGTTTCTTTTATCCCAGTGATGCAACAACTACCATCTTGAACTGTGTTGTAGCCTTTACATAGTGAAGTCCTCCCTTTACAAAATGGAAGTTTTCGCCTGCCTTAATAGGAAATTCTTCTCCTTCATATACGATTACACCCTTTCCCTCAAGTGCAAATACAACCACATCTCCGGGAGCTGCGTGCTCAGGAAGCTCTGTTCCCGCATCAAATGCCTTAATAACAAACTTCATATGTTCATTATTAACGAGAAACTTATTTACAACAGTTCCTTCCTGGTAATTAACCACATCTCCTAACTTAAATACCTCGCCTGCCTTAATCATTTCGTTCATAATATCCTCCTTATATAAATTTATAAAAACTTGTATCGCCATTCTTAATTTAAACCTGTAAAGGAAGTGGATAGAATTACAATATCCTCTCCTTTAGTTATCATTCTAATATGGATAAATTACATTTTATGTTGTTAAAACAACATTTGAGGATTTTTACGCATGGCATCAATTTTTTCCTGCTTTTGCACAATGGAAGAACATCTCCATACCATCACGGTCAATACTGACCGGTACGCAATAAGGTGACCTCTTATAAATCTAAGAGATCACCTTTTCCTTTCTTTTGAATTTCACATTTTATATTAATTTATTCTGCCTGCTATATTACGGGCACATTTTCTGGATACGAGTCTTGTAATGATGTTGAATCCATATGTTACTTTGCTGTGATATACAATGGCTTTTCCTCTCATCATGCCTTTATATCCACGTTTTACAACAGAGTCAGCTTTTTCAACTCCAAATACTTTAAACATTTTAGAGTTTGTAAGTCCTGCAGTATTTTCAAAATTTGTGCCTGTAGGACCTGGACATAGAGCAGTTACAGATACACCATATCCTTTTAATTCTTCATACATAGCCTGACTGAGTGAAAATACAAATGCTTTTGAAGCATAATAAACCGACATATATGGTCCTGCAGAAAATGCAGCAACAGAAGCTACATTTAATATTCTTCCCTTTCTGCGTTTTTTCATTTCATTGCCGTATAAATGAGATAAATGCATCAAGGCAACAACATTAATATCGACCATGTTCTTATGAAGTTCCCATGGAGTATCTAAATATGCGTCCGCATTTCCAAAACCGGCATTGTTAATTAAATTTTCCACAATCATATGATTAGATGTTGTGTAATCAAATAATTTCTGGCGTTCTTCTTTAACTGACAAATCAGCAGAATATATTTCCACATCTACTCCATATGTTTTTTCTAACTTCTCTTTTAATCCATGTAATTTACTTCCTGTACGTGTAACGAGTATCAGATTCTGGCCATGAGATGCACATTCTCGTGCAAAAGATCTGCCAAGACCACCTGAAGCACCTGTTATCAATGTATATTTCATATGCACCCCTTCTTTCATTGTGTTTTGTTTATTATATCAAACCCTTTATTAACTGCACTACTAAGTTACGGGATATATCACAATTTTTATCACTATATCGAAAAATACTGTATCTCTCTTACATATCCGAGATTTTTATTTCTATACACTATAGATTCCACAATAAATCCAAGCAGTACAAGAATCATAATCGTTGTAATAATCGTCACTGTATTTCCAAAATACAATTTCATATTCACCATCTCCTTTCTTATTTCTGTCTGTTATACCATCTGATAATTTCGTTAAGATTTTCTGCCTTAATGTTATATTTTCCGGATGCTTTCGAATAACCCTTAATCTTACCTGCCATAATCCATCCCAGATATATAACCTCTGCTCCAGCCGGTACTTTTTGCTTAGCCCCCTTCAGGTTATATGTCGGCAAATGTAATTCATGCGACAGCATTTCTGCATACTTTGCGGTACTTCCTGAATTTGATGTATAAATGATTGCTTCCATTTTCTCATTCCTCCTAATATAAAAGACGCAATGCGAATCGTAATACAATTCGCATTGCGTCTTAGCGTCTGGCTTAATTTATTTTTCTTATCATATATTCTTTTGCATTTGTCAGACTTTCTTTTTTACATTTAGGACAAAATAATGGGAAATTAATAAGGACTGTATCTTTACGTAATCGCAGTCTAGTCTTATTCCCACAAACAGGACAATACACCCTCTCCTGCCGTACTGATTCATCTGTCATAATTTAACTCCATCTTTTATTTCGTGAACAGTTTTTTAATTGTTAACTTTTTCTTATTTTTAGTTTACAATTAGTTTTCTTCGTGTTATTGTATGCATTATAAAAAATTCGAACATACGAAATCAATGAAAAGAGAGGACATTGAATCATGTCAGAACTTAACACTTCTACAGATCCACAGCTTACAAGAGAAGAAGCAATCGAAATTTTAAATACTCCTGATGATAAACTGGAGGAATTAATTAAGCGTGCTGAAGTATTACGCAGAAAATATAAAGGAAATCATGTAAGTATTCACATTCTTACAAATGCAAGAAGCGGCAACTGCTCTCAGGACTGTTCCTACTGCGCACAATCCAGCCGTTCCAAAGCTGACATCGATGAATATAAATGGGTTTCTGATGAAAAACTCTATGCTGACAATGATTTCGTAAATGAACATAACCTTTCACGACACTGTATCGGATTAAGCGGAATGCAGTTTGCAGATGAAGAAATTGAAGAGTTAGCGAAAAAAATCCGAAAAATGAAAGAAGATGGAACACATCTCTGTTGTTCAATTGGTTTCCTGACTGAAAAGCAGGCATTAATTTTAAAAGAAGCCGGACTTGACCGTATCAATCATAACTTAAACAGCAGTCAGAATTACTATCATAACATCTGCTCTACTCACACATTTGAGCAGCGTGTTGCAAATATAAAAATGTTGCAGGAACTTGGTTTTGAAATTTGCAGTGGCGGAATTATCGGTATGGGTGAAAGCAAAGAAGATGTAGTAGATATGCTTTTAGAACTTCGCGAAATTCAGCCTGAAGCACTTCCTATTAATTTCCTTCTTCCAATTCCGGGAACTCCTCTTGCAAATGCTGATTTGTCAGTTCTTACAACAGCTTATTGCATGAAAGTTCTCTGTCTTGCAAGACTTCTCGTTCCTCAGTCAGATATTCGTTGTGCTGCAGGACGTGAAGTTTATTTCAAAGGTGAGGAAAAAGATCTTCTCCGTGTTATTGATTCTATTTTCGCCTCAGGTTATCTCACTGCAGGTGGACAGGGAATCAAGGATACAATTCAGGCAATTGAAGATGCCGGATTCACATATGAAATTGAATCTGCAGAATAAAATACAAACCAATATAGAATAAAACACTAACCAATATAGAATAAAACACTAACCAACATATTGTTAAACATTTAATATAAGTATGCACTTGTAAACATAAGGAGATTTTATCATGTCAAACGCAAAGTCTCAGACATTTCGACAATCAAAAAATTACACAATGGTCATCACAGCACTAATGGCAGCCGTTACATGTATTCTTGCACCATTGTCCATTCCAATCGGACCGATACCTATTTCGCTTACTAACTTTGCGATTTACTTATCACTCTATCTTCTGAACTGGAAAATGGGAACTTTAAGTTACATAATTTATCTTTTAGTCGGACTCGTAGGTCTTCCTGTATTTTCCGGATTTACCGGAGGTGTTGGAAAACTTGCGGGACCAACCGGTGGATATATTATAGGATTTATTCCAATGGCAATCATTGCAGGTATCATCATTGATAAATGTAACAACCGCGTAATCCAGATTCTTGGAATGGTTCTCGGTACAGCAATCTGCTATGCTTTCGGAACTGCATGGTTCTGCTTCCAGTCTGGAAATACAGTATCCGCTGCACTTTCTATCTGTGTATTTCCATTTATTCCTGCTGACCTTGTAAAAATGGTCATCGCAATGATTTTTGGTCCAATGATCCGTAAAAAAATCGGAATAGCCATACATTAAAATTATTATTCAAATGTCATATTCTCTATGGCAGGCCATACTACCGAAAATGCCAAAATCTGAAAACTGATATGACATTATCACCATAGAAGAACCCCTCCTGACCATATGGCCGTGAGGGGTTCTTCTTTATATGGAATAAACAGCTTGCTTTTCGCTTGTATATGAAATTTTTATATAAATCGAAACACTAAACTATTCATCTACTAATTCGATGTGTAATTTCCACCCGAGATGGTTTCATCTTATATTCCAGACCTTGTTATGATTATTCTTTGATGTCTTAGTATCAAAATTATCAATCATAGGATAAAGTGGCATCTGATAAGCTATATTTACTTCACCTTTGTCACGCCAGCACAATCACCACGATAGTCATTCTGTAGCATTTCCTTATTAAACTCACGTATTATTTCAAAATAACGGTTATTTTTTTCAACACAAAGTCGAGTTTTTCCACAATCCATTTACTTAACAGGTTTATTCTACAAATTTTTGCAAGTATGGTTCTTATGAATTCAACAAACAATCCCGAGAAGAAAATTAATGATGCACATCCAAACGCCATCGGAATTCCAATATAGAGTGGCTTCTCAAGAACTCCTACAAATGCATCTTTGAGCATAAAATGCCAGACAACCTGATTCAATTGAAACAGGTAAATGCCAAATGCCAGAGGAGATACTTTTGATACAAATTTACATTTAATAGGCAATCTCGAAAAAAGCACCACCATTATCATTCCACTCAACAGGATGGTTGGTGAAACATAGCTTATTAATTGTATGTTTCCACTACGGTCATGAACAAGCCAGGTTATAAAAATACACAATCCCCACAAAATAATAAGTGTAGTATTTTTTCTAGTTTCAAAAAGCTTTACTCTTTTTGCTAATACGCCTATGCAATATAAAACTATAAGCCATATTGCTGAATAACCACCAGCGGTTCTAAACGAATCATTAAATATTCCTAAAACAGAAAACAGCACAAAAATAATAATTAATGCCTTCTTTGCAACTTCTTCTGAAATAGAAAATAAAAACTTATTAAGAACTGGTATTGCAAAGAACAGCGCAAAAAAGTCCGTAAAATACCAGAACTTATTAAATGTAATTGGAAAAATACATTTAATCATATCATCAGTCGCCCAAGAATCGCTTATACCAATAACTGTAAGCACTCCTGTTAAGATAAATGAATAGAAAAAGGCCTGGAACCACATATTAACAATCTTGTCATATTTTCGTGGTCTGTTGCTTGCAGCATATCCACTAATAATTGCAAACCCATCAACGGCGCAATAAGACAGAATTTCCAAAAACCAATATGCTCTATATGCATTAGTTCCTTCAGCACTGGCATTAAGGATTCCGCCTTGTCCAAGCGTATGCAACATGCATACCATAAACATAAGAACCAGTCTTAACAGATCGATTCCATGATTACGGCCGGAACCCGTAATGTTCTGATTTTCTTTCAACAAGGGAGAACTCATAAAATTTCCTCACTCTCCAATTTTAACTTTTACTTTTGTACTTCATTCAAATAACCCCGACAGGTGCTCTTTGCTATCAACAAACTAATAACAGCTATGTTTCCACATAAATCTGAATTGAGATTTCATATGTTCTAAGGAATTTAATAACTGTTATATTTTGTTATCAAATATCTCTCAAGCCCTTGAAAGCACTAAGTTTATCGCAGGTGTACTTTCCCTTAGACTTTCCCTTGTGTTATATCATCCCATACGAGTTTGCGAACTCTGATAAGGGAAAAACAAGGGAAAGAAAATCTTATAAAACAGTATAACACAAAATAAAACCGGCATAGTGAACTGATTGAAATGCTTCCATCATAAAAGGGATAACCGAGCACAACCCGGTTATCCCTTTTATAAAATTATATGTCGTAAGTCTTAACGCTGTATGTTATTTATCATCTTTTTTCCTGCGTACACTTAACAATACAAACAGACCGGCAAATGAAACAGCTAATAATGTCACACAGAGCATTAGATGGCTGTTATCGCCAGTCTGAGGTGCTGCTGCTGGATTACTATTTGGATTATCATTGCTGTTGTTGCTATTGTTGCTGTTGTCCTTATTACCGTTGTTGTCTTTACTACCTTCATTATCTGATGTATTCTTGCTTACCTTAAAGCTTGTCGCTGCTGATCCATCTGCCCATACGATTTCAAATGAATGTGTTCCGACAGAAAGTGTTTTCAGGTAATCTGCCTTTAAGATAATAATCGTTGAACCTTCTTTTGCGGTGTAGTTCTTTGCATCAATTATGCTTCCATCAACTTTTACGCTTTCAAATTTAGAAAATTCTCCATTTCCAATGATAGTGATGGTTTCGTCTGTATTCTGCTTCCACTCACTGTCTGCACCAGATATAATTTTATAAGGTGTTGGTTCCGGTGTTTGTTTTTTCTTGAATGTAGCTTCAATCGTGTGTTCTTTATCCACATTGCTGAATGTATAGCTTGTCGCGGATGGAACTGCTGAACCGTCCACTTTCAGGGTGTCAATCTCGTATCCCGCAGCAGGTGTGATTGTAAATGTCTGATTTCCACCGGATGCTACTTTGACAGTTCCACTAGGGGATATGTTTCCATTTGCACCTGCGGTGGCTGTGATTGTGTATTCTGTAACCGGAACAGCATTTACCTTTATGGTAATATACTTTGTCTTTATTACGCCATTCTTAGCATATGATACTGTCAGTGTCTTATCTCCATCCGCTGACATATCTATTGCTGATACATTGGTTGTATAATCCTGCACAGATTCACTATATCCGTCTGCATAGTACGCAGTGACTGTAAGGTCATCCACATTCAGGGTATCGCCTGCTGCATACGTGGTCTTTATCTTAGATGCTTCAATCCGCTCAGGAGCAAGGGCTGCATCGTGGGTAATTTTCAAATTACCATTAGCCATTGTAATATCATAGTTGGCTGTCACATCCGCACCTACAGCATTTTCAATCTTCACACCACTTACGGAGATAGTTCCATTCTCTGTTAAAGCTGTTGTGCTTGGCGTAAGGGTTATTTCTTTAATGCTGTCACCTGTAAGGAGTCCTTCATTTGATACGGTATACAGACTTTGGTTAATATCATTACCCCAGACAATATTCTGTTCTTGTGCTGTTATGGTAACAGGCTTCTTATTTATGGTTACTGTCTTTGATCCATTAACGGTGGTATAGTTATCCTTCGTAATCCGATAGTATACGGTATGCGTACCTTCATTGCTAAAAGAAGGATTATCACTGCCGTAGGCTACGCCATCGGTGCTGTAGGTTACGGCTGTTCCTTCAGGATTGGTCACGTTCACGCTGATGCTGTGTGACTGTCCGTCATATGTTGTGCTGCAATCCGTTGCCATATACTGGATGGTTCCGTTATTTACCGTAAGAGTAACTATTTGCTCTCCTGCCGCATATATTCCGTTTGCTACAGTACTGACTTTAATCTTAAAGGTTCCGGTCTTTGTTACCGTAAGAATTGAACCATTAAGCGAACCTTCTCCGGCTCCTTCGCCTGCTTCTGTAACAAGGGAATAACCGGCAGTTCCTGCATTAGTGTCGATGCTAAAATACTGTGATACATCAATGCTCGTACCTGTATATGCTGTGCTACTGTCTGTTCCGGTGATGGTGACAGGGGTTGCATCTTTATTCTTAACCGTAATCGTGCCTGTGATATTGCCTGTATTTGTATCATATCCCAGACAGTCAGTAGCATTATAATCCGTCAATGCAGATGCAGGGATTGTCCACCTAAAGGTGTTCTCTGCTCCCGGCGTTTTGTTATAAACTCCTTCGTCACTCTCAATGGTCCATGTCACATCCATATCTGCTGTAGCTGGTGACATTGTTCCTTCAAATGTTACTGTTGCCGTCTTGCCAAGCTCCGTGTTAGTTTCGCTTATAGGAGTTGCAGCATATCCGTCATAGCCATAGTAAGTTGTAAATGTATTATTTGCCGGTACTGTCGGCGCTACTACACTGTCTATCTTTCTCTTGTCTGTTGTAAATTCTTTGGTTACTGTAAGTGTTCCATCCGCATTCTTTTTAACGCTCGTTGCGTTATTGCCTGATACGGTAGCTGTCACATTATCTGCAAATTTATAGGCTGAAAATGCTGTAAGTGTAATGCTTGCTGTGTATCTCGTATTATATCCCGCTGTGGTATCACTTGGTGTCCATGTAATCTGTGGTGTGGTGCTTTTTACACCTATGGTTGCACAGGATGCAGATGTATCTAATGTAGTATTTGCTGTCGGAGTATTGATATCTGTAATTGCTACTGATTTGATACTTATTATTTCAGTTGCATTTACCGCATAAGTCAGATTACTGTCACTGTCTGTTGTTTCTAGCCAGATTTTGCAGGCTGATAAATCTATATCTGATGATAAAGAAAGTTCTGTCTTAATATCTGAAGCATTCGTCGTGACAGTCTCTGTTCCCGTAATCTGTTTACTATAATACCAGTCACCTGTTCCGTCCTTGCCCTGCACTACAAGTGCCACAGTTTGTGATGTACTGCACTTTCTGACTTCGATGGTTCCTGCTTCTGAATTATAGATAGCTGTACCAATATTCTTACCTGTTCCATCCAGTCTTAAAGTCATCGCCTTGTCTGATGGGATTGTTCCTGACTCTGCTGTATCAGACGATGCTGCCTTCGCAGCAGATGCGAAGAGAACAGATGACAGATTCAGATTGGAAGCGGGCTGAACATCGACCCCGTGCTCGACATAGTTGCCGACGACAAAATAACCTGGACTAGTGGTCATCGCACAGCTACCATCTTCAACGCAAGGCGAGCGTAGCAAGAAGTGACTTCCGCTGCTCCAGTATCTACTCATGGCAAGTACTGTTTTGTTATCACTTCCTGCTTTTATGGTTTTATAGGAAGAACCATAACCATCTGCCGCCAGTGCATAAAGCTTGTCTGTGGTTGTATAGTCTGCACTGTTCTTCGTGTCTTTCGTTGTCACTGTGGTGGCATTCATAAGACCCTGCTCAGTTGTGGTGAAATACTTTGTTTCCGTATTTCCATTCGTATCCATTAACATTCCCTGCAGTGCCGCTCGAAGGTCACTTGCTCCGTAGTGGTTTGCGTATACAGTTGTACTGTCATATGTCTTTTCGCTTGTGCTTGAATTAAACTTCTGATCTTTTGCTATCGACTTGCGGCAAAGATGATAGTATTATCTTCTGACACGCCCTCATCCTTTCCTAAGATGTACCATTCCTGTGCAGAGCCACTGCTATTCTTACCAAATACCAGCTTGCCATAATTATCCGCAGTTCCATCATCTTTCGGTTTAAATGTGTCATCCATTAACTGGTCCTTTGTGGCATATGCTGTCACACTTGGCTTTGTTCCCGTGCCGGCTGCTGCCTGCACGGTATTTGCTCCACCTGACATAGCAAGAGCCAGTCCTGCCACCATGGCAAGGGAAAGAACCAATGTTATTCCTTTCTTAAAATTATGCTTTAATTTTCCCATCTGAATCATCCTTTGAATTTGTATATATAGTATTGGAATAGATACATTTTCTTAATTTCCATGATGATTTTGAAGCAATCCGCAAATTCATCAGCCGGTACTCCAAATTCACACACTACCTTATTTCCATCATCATATGCAACGGTGATATAACAGCTTTTATTATACCACCGGCTTTGCCCTTTGTGTTATAAAATTTTTAGAACTCATCCCAACTGAACTCTAATCTTATGAAGCACTTTCCTTAAAATTCTTCTTCGTATTTGGAATAGCTGTATTGCCATTTCCTTTCATTACGAATGTCAATTTATATGGTTCAACGGTAAATGTCTTTTTCATCAGCTTCATCCGAATTCCCATCTTTACATTCTGGGATAAAGATTCCACTTCATTTTGAGCTAGTGTACTCATAAGAGTAATGAACATTTCTCCCTGCTCTGTCATTGTATTGATACCTTCCTTTTCAAAGATAACGGCTATCCCATTTTCCTTCAGCATTCTTACATACTGAATGGTATCCACTGTATTTCTGGAAAATCTGGATACTGATTTTGTAAGGATAATATCAATCTGACCATCCATACGATCTCTAATCATTCTCTGAAATCCCTGTCTGACTGCTACCTTAGTTCCAGTGATTCCCTCATCAGCATAGATATCTGCCATTACCCATTCCTTATTCTGCGAAATCTTATCCTGATAATATTCTTCAGTGACTGAAAACTCTCTAGCTGTTCTTCTCCTGTATGAAATGTTGCCATTGCTTCTTCTATTCTTGATTTTGTGGTAGGAGATACAAAGGATCTGACCGCTAACCTGTATATGTTAATTGACAAAACAGAAAAGTTTATCAAAGAAAAAAGTTTCGATACTGCCCCTTCCGATAAGAATAATTCTGAGGCGGTATCTTTAGATATGAACGAGTTTATTGCATCTGTAGTTAAGTCCGTCATTGCACCACTTTATAAAGACAACTTCTTTTTATTCCTGACAGTATGTGCTTTTTTGCAGTATTACATTGAGCTGAACATTTACAGTTTCTACCCTTTTGCTGCTCTGAATGTATATGAGGCTATGCTTGGTGCAACATTTGACAGGAGACTAGAAGAATATAAAAATCTTGAGAACACTACTGATGGAGAATACTATGATATTCAGTCCTTTCTTGAGATAGGAATGAAATATGCTGCTGATTTTATCAATGGAGAAAAAGAGAAACTTTCCCACGACCTTGATATGCTTGTGGGAGCAAATGATGTTATGGTTGACAATACCATCCTGCAAAAATTCTATCTGCTGGAATCCCATAAAAAGAAGTATGTATATCTCAAAAAAAGAACGCCTGCCATGGGATATTTATATTCCCAACTGCAAGGCGGTCTTTCAGTTATCTGCTAATTATTTTTCTTTTCACACTGAATATGCCCAAAACGAGGCATCCTACTGCATAGCATAAAATTAAAAAAAATGAATAAAAATCAGCGTAAGCGTTACTTGTTTCTAGTTACATATTAAAGTCCTGACAATGTTCTCATAACAAGGTCTACATCTTTATTCTCCAATTCCTGAATAATGTGCAGATATGTCTTCTGAGTAGTTGTCATACTGGCATGTCCGAGTCTTCTTGCCACACTTGCAATGGAAACGCCTGCAAATAGCAACAGTGATGCATGCGTATGTCTAAGACCATGCACTGAAATCTCAGAAATTCCACAAGCCTTACAATGCCTCGTCAGCACATCATTAACCGTTGAGTTATACACTTTCTTAGCAGAAAATTTTATAGCGCCACTACTACTTCTTCGCATTCTCTTCCAGTTCCAGCATGTACTTATCAAAGTCAGACATGAACAGTCTATCTTGAATCACGCGGTATTTTTCAAATTCAGTTTCGGCCTTTGCCTTGGCAATCTCTGCTGTGATCTTACCTGCATCCTGAAGAACCTCTCTGTCATCAGCCATCAGAAATAAATCCAGACGCTTTGCCCAGTCCTCCATCGTCATCGGAATATGACGTTCTGCACGATCCTCTGCTAAGTCCAGATAAGCAGATACAATACGCTCAAGTGAACGCATTTCCTTCTCTGAAAGATAATTCTTCGCAACGCTCACATCGCTTTTTACAATCTTACCTTCCGGTGCTGCTGCCCAAGTGGTTAATCCCATATGTGGCTTATCAGCATCGGCCCTCTCATAAATCAACTCCGCTGCTGTATGCCCGTGAACTGCATAATGCATCTTGTTTTGAACCTTTGCAAAGAACTGCTTTGTTGTTTTTGCTGTTCGGTCATAATCAAGAGCTGTAGCATAGATGTCTGTTATCTTCTGATAAAATCTACGTTCAGAGAGACGGATTTCTCGAATCTGCTCAAGCAAACGGTCGAAGTATTCTACCGTAAGCACAGATCCACCATTTTTCAGACGTTCGTCATCCATGACCCAGCCTTTAATAGTGTAGTCTTTCACGATACCATTGGCCCACTTGCGGAACTGCACCGCTCGCTCATTGTTCACCTTGAATCCAACCGCAATAATCATTTGAAGATTATAATGCTTTGTATCACGAGTCACCTGACGGGAACCTTCGGTTTGAACTATTCGGAAATTCCGAATAGTTGCAGACTCTTCTAATTCACTATCTGCATAAATCTTTTTAATATGTTCATTTATCGTTGGCAAACCAACGTCATATAATGTGGCCATCATCTTCTGTGTCAGCCATATATTCTCATCCTCATAGCGCATCTCAATGCTGTCCTGCTGATCACCAACTGAGGCAACATAAGTCAGGTATTCTGCAGCGCTGGAACGGATGGTTATTTCATCTTTTTTCTTTTTCAAATAAGAGGCCTCCTTTAACGTCCCAAAATCATTATTCTGCCTGTGCATCAAAGGATTGTTTCACGATTTCCATGATTTGATCTAATTCATCCTGATGCTCCATAAACAATTCTACATCGCCATTTCCCCAACGTCCTAAGCCAGTAATATCTTTGCAAATACCGTTAGGATCATTAATCTCTGAAAACTTCATATTAATCGAGATACGCAATCTTTGTTTTTGAAAAACAATATCAACAAAATTAGTATCCAGTTTATAGGCAACATACAACTTTTTATATTCCTTCTTAACCCCAGGGGATAAGTTCATAATACGCTTATCTAAAGACTCGAACAGTATTCTTGTAAAAGCATTCACATCATACGTTTCCAAGGAATACTTCTGCACTGCTTTTTCTTCTACTTGATATGGCGCAAGTTCTGCGGCTGTTAAAGTTGGATATGGCCAAATAGATTCTGCTTTCTTTGCTAATTCGTTTGCTCGCTCTTGGATATGTTTTTCATTCCACTTATTTTGCAAAACCACATATTTATTAAGCCTAAGTGCACTTTCTTTGAATCCACCCGGCATATCCATCTTTTCCAAGAAAGGTCTGTCACTCATCTCAGAATTATATGCAGTCAAAGTAAGATTGCCAATTGTATGTAAATACTTTTTCTGAACCTCTTGCCACTCAGTACCAAGATAAGCTTGCCACTCTAAAGAAAGATTTTTGTTCTGCGGCATAATATGCTCAATGGTGTAATTCTCTATTATAATTGGAGCTTTGTTTTCAAAGTTTTCCAAACGACTGAGAATATAATTTCTAGCACGCATATTATAAATATCACGGCTTACAAATGCACCTTCAAACTTATCGTTATCTGGGAATTCCTTATATGTATCCTGCATCACGAAAAATGCCTTAATAGAATTCAGATAATCATCTGGTCTAATATAATTCTTCAATGTTGCAAAGGTTTTGTTCATTGAGTTGGTCGGGATCTCACAAATTGCACGTCTCAGAACATAGCTAATACAGAGCTTTAAAATTTTCTTCAGTTCATCTGATGTAATTAGTCCTTCTACGCAGTCATGATGAATTTTCAGCAAGAACGGGTAAGATACTTCCATTCTTAAATCGATAATGTCCTCATATAACTTCTTTAAATCCGTGTCAGTATTTCGCTTGAATACAATATTTGTATAATATTTTGCATATTCAAGCAAATCTTGACATAATTCTCTGATAGTTCCAAATTCACAATTCAAATGATACAATTTAAATTCTTCATATACACGTCCTTGCTTTGGAATACGAGAAAGTTTCATGGTCAAGTAATGGCGGAAGAAAGCATCCATTACCGTTCCTTGCGTTTCATAGATAAACAGCTGTTCCATAGGCCGCCAAAGATGTTCATATACATAAGTTTGTTCAGATGGCTCTAATCCCATCAAAACATAGTTACGAATCAAATCAGATTCAGAAAGTTCCTTACCAGTAGAATTCAAACTTTCAAAAATTGCCTGTGCATCGTCAACAGCACGATCTAATGTGATATTAACAATTTGTAATTTTCCAATTGACTCATATACCTCTGCAGGCTGAATTTCTTTATCAGCGAGTTTTCCAGCAAAAAAATTGTAATTTTCAATCAGTCTTGATCTAGTGCCTTCTGCAATTGGCTTTTCCTCAACAAGGCTTATAAGAATATCTCTATCTGTTTCAGTCAGCAGTAACTTATATCGTTCATCACCACTTTCATACTCGTTTTTTAGAAGCATATTATCTATACGACGAGCATTGATTGTTGTGTCATTCGGATTCTTTATTGCATAATCGCGCAAAGCCAGAAGAAGCAGTGTTAAGGTAGTCATTCGCTGTTGGCCGTCAATAATCATATATTTCTGAACACCTGTTGGCATTGCCTGTTCAGCAATATTAACAATAGAACCTACAAAATGGCCCACTTTACCTTTTCTCTGCATCTCTACAATATCGTTCCAAAGTCGTTTACACTGATCTATATCCCAGCTGTAGAATCTCTGATAAACCGGAATCAAGAATTGCTTATTTCCGTTCAATATCTCGTAAATATTGCCTTTACGTGCATCCATATCGCACCTCCATTACTTTTTTCTCCATAATAAACCGTATCCTCTGCCACCTTGCTTAGTTCTATTTCAGATACATATTTATAGAGTTTTTTCCTCTTTTCGTGGTTCCACATTATCCGTCCAAAGCTCACACTGACTAATTACTGTGCTTATTGCAAAATCATAGTCTTCCGGCGGATACTTATATTTCTTAAGGAGTCGCTTAACCATCTTACGCATCTGCGCTCTAGCAGTTTCTTTCTTCTGCCAATCGATAGTGCGATTCTTACGAAGCATTTCTGTAAGTTCTCTTGTCAAAGCAATCAATTCATCATTCTTATAAAAATCCTTGATATGCTCTGGTTTTGTAAGAGCATCATAAAACGCAAGTTCTTCTTGTGAAAGCCCCAGTTCCTGACCATTTTTATAGAGATTTGCAATCTCTTCTGCAGTTTTCAGAAGTTCTTTAATAACCTCTTCATTAGTGATCAGTCCGTTATAATAAGAATTCATCAGTTGTGCTATCTTCTCCGAGAATTTTTGTGACTGTACCACATTTGTTCTCTTGTAGAGAGCCACTTGCTCAGCCATAAGTTTTTTCAAAATCTCGACAGCTATATTTTTTCCTTCATTCTAGAGATTTCATCCAGGACTGCTGGATCAAACAAGCTGAAGTTTTCACCGCCACTCTTGTTGCTGTCAAATAAGCTAATGACACCTTCGCTCTGTACTGCCGCTTTCAAAAGTTCATTGATTTTATTTACGTCCTGAAGCAGTTGCACCATACTCAATAGGCCTTCCATCTTTATCAACAGCAACTATTCTCTTAATTAACACGATTCTATCTTGTGATTTATATGCATCGTCGTCTGGTGAAATTGGTCCTCTCTGTTCAACAACTCTTATTTCTTCTGGACGATTATTTATTTCGTATTGTACTCCCGCCCAAAAGTTTCCAATCCAATATGCTAATCTCATAATGTCATCAAAAGAAAAATAGTCTAGTGCTTCTTCTGAAATTTCTACTGGAAGAACATATGCATTCTCATCTTGACTAACCTCGATTACTGCAACATCCATCTCTGAGCCCCGGTCTTTATCAACAAGACATACCGTGATAGCACAGTAAACAGATTCCCCTATATACCTATATGAAACAAACAGACCATACGGAGACGACTCTTTACGATATCGGCTAATACCATTTAAAATCATACCAATTTGTGTATCCTGATGAATGTCTCCAAAGATTTCTAATCTAAAATCTCGCAACCCAACTGCCTGTTCAAAAAACTCATACCGTCTTCCAATAAACGAAATTTGGTCTGCTTTTGTATCCGTCAAGTTAAAATAATCCAAATTAGCCTCAAAATCACAGCTGGCGCCATTCACTCTAATTTTAGAAAAATCAATATTTTCTTTTACAACCCGTTCCCACTGCCATTCAATTTCTTTCTGTGCAGACGGCATTCGATTCAAACTAAAATCCATATTCCAAATCCTCCTGTCATCCATTCCACTGCCAAGTCTGCCTCTTAGTATCGAGTGGCTTAAACTACGGTCGGCGCTGACAACAATCCCAGTGCCACAACCTATGACATCTAATCCACAGCCTAAACCCTACCGCATTTTCCGGTCATCCACTTTTTCTTTAATCAGACCGAAAAGTAGATATGTTTCCATACAAGAAAACCGAGCTTTCTGCAAGGCTTCTCTGATGATGCTAACCTCGCAAAAAGCCCGGAAATACGCCACTTTTCAGCTCTTATTTATCTTTCCTTGACAGCAAACATACCGTCTCAACATGGCACGATAGTACTAGAAGTCTACTATATAGACGCCGGCTCACGCAGAAACTGGTCCACGCACTCTTTAACGATTGCTCCATTTTTGCACCCACCTTAAACTAATCTTCCTTTGCGACTTCGATTCTTCTCAATGCAGTATGCCTTACTATTGATAAAGGAACCCCATTTGTTTTAGCATCGAGGTTTAAGTAAAACACACCATCCCTTTCAATGAGAGGACTATTCATTTCTTCAGGAGTAACATTTTGCAAAACAGGTCGTTCCTTCACAAAAAGCTGGGCAGCATGAAATTTTGATATCTCAAAAGCTCTTTTACTCCTGTCTACCAACAAATAGAACCAATCACCAAACAAATCGTTAAAACTATTATACATGCAGATAAACATCTCTACTGGATGGCCTGCTCTACTGAAATAAATATCATCGTTCATAAATATTTGCATTTGAAACTGCTTCTTGTCATGAAGATAATACACATCCAATATATATGCTGGGAAGGGATCATTTTCACTGTCCTTGCTTTTTTTATCAATGCTAAATGCTTTCGCCTTGTTCATATCATCTTACAGAATATGCAAGTTTTCATATGTGCAATTCAAGCCGTCATTGTCTAGATGTTCTATAATATTTCCTTCGGCCTGCATTTATCGATATTCTCGGCTCCGTATACGAAACCCAAAACAAATTCATGAAGGCTCATACCTAATTTGGAACTCCTCAAATATGGATGAACTCCTTCACTATATGTCCATGTATACTTGCACACTTCATTGAGAAGTTCTGGTTCCTTACTAATTCTCGCAACGTTTCCTCTCCACTGGTCTCTTCTCAGCTCATACACATTGCCAACTTCTGTAACACTCATAGCTCGTGGCATCAAATCACCTCTATCATTATGTCCAGGTCTCTTCCGACAACCGGAGAGCCAATTCCTCAGTATCAGGAATAACTTCTGTTCCCAACACCTGGGTCAAATCAAATATTCTGGTTCCCATTGGCGCCCTTGGTGTTATCTTCTTAAAGTCCGTCTCATAGAACTTATCAACAAAAAAGTACCTATGTTCAATGCTCCTTAAATCATAACCATGAGAATCGCCGTCTGCCATTGCTTTTACAATGGTTTCTTTTCTCTCATCAGTGAGGTCACCAAATTCAATATTGTACTTCACACCGTCTTCAGTCTCAACCGCTGTAATGCGAGCAACGACCTTTCCTACAGCACGCACGCTTTTATTCTTATAAAGGCCCAAGAAGTCATGTGCTCTAAAGCCACGCTCTGCATTATCATAATAAACTCCCGCAGAAACATTGAAATCCAATGTTGTTCCAGCAAGCTGCATTCTCAGATATTTCCAAGAATCCGATACCGGGATAAGCCCATCCGTATAGCAGTAGTTAAGATAATCACTCAATACATCCTGCATTTCATAATCTCTATCATCCAGAATATCGCTAATCGCATTGGCCATATCTTCAAATGTCGTATTTATATGTATCACCGGATGTATTTGCTTTTCATTGTACTCTTTGAGCTTTTGCTCAAAAGCTGTCTTCTTTCCTTCTTCCATAAGCTCCGGAGCTAAAGTAATCATAACCTTATACTTCTCGTCGCTAAATGAATTCAGGTGACGGAGTAGCTGATCCTCATAAAACCAGTCAGACATTTTTGTCTCAACCACTATCTTAAAGCTCTCTTGTGTAATGGTTGCATCCGGAATGCTGTCAACACTCTTCTCCTGCAATGTGAAGATTATTTCTGGATTAAACGAATCAGAAAAATACTCCGATTTCAAAAACCTAAAAAACTTGTCAGATGAATATGAGTATAAATGCGATAACAGCAACATCGTATTTGCTGTAGCGACGTTTTCTTTCTCATGATATCTCTGAAAGTAATGTATCTGCATATAGCACCTCCGACAAATTAAAGTTTATCAAACTCCTTTTATTCCTGCTGAATCATCTTAAAATGCTCCAATGCCTCCACAATTGCACTTTCTTTATCTTCTGGGCACTGTGGTTGCCTACTATCTTCATTTTTAGGTAAATTATAATTCTTTCCAACCTCAATTCCGCATTTTCTCTTTACCTGTGAGATATACAGATTGGAAACCTTTATGCCGGCATTATGTTCAGCCACATACTTCTTTATCTCATCATATGTTGCCTTAGTCTCTGCAGATGTTATATCCACATCATCAAGTTCAATTGTGACATTAATGTAATCATCTGGCTTTTGTTTCAGTTGGGACAAAAGAACCACCGTCTCAACGTGTCCTGTACCAGGGAACATATCAACAACCTTTCCCTGTACAAGTCTGTAGCCCTCTCCATATAACAGAGCCAAATCTCTTGCAAGTGAAGTTGGTTTGCAGGAAATATACACAATATTCTCTACTTCGTAGCTCAATATCTTCTTAAGCGCCTTTGCATTTACACCGTCTCTTGGTGGATCAAGAATAATAATGTCCGGCTTAACTTCCACATCGTCAAGAGAAGTAAGAACGTCACCCGCCAAGAATCCACAGTTATCAAGGTTGTTAAGCTGTGCATTTATCTTTGCGGCTTCAACTGCCTCTTCAACAATCTCAATACCAACAACTTCCTTTGCAACAGGCGCAACTATCTGTGCTATTGTTCCTGTTCCGCTGTATAAGTCGTAAATAACAGGCTTTTCACCATTCTTAATCATTTTGTCAGTAAATACCATATCTCTTACTACACTATAGAGTCTTTCCGCACCCTTAGAATTTGTCTGAAAAAATGAAAATGGTGTAATTTTAAACTCAAGACCGAGAAGGTTTTCAGTTATAAAATCTTTGCCATAAAGTAAATTCAGCTTGTCGCATTTAACAGCATCAGCAATAGCATCATTTTCTATATGCATGATTCCTGCAATCTTGCCTTCTAATTCATTTTCAAGTTCAAGAAGTGCATCCTTATATTTATTAGTAAATTCAGCTGTGCGCTCCATGTCCTGAGTTGTTGTAACGATGCCAATCATAATTTCACCGTTAAATGCACTTCTTCTGAGGAGCAAATGTCGAAGTACTCCTTCTCTTGCCATGTTGTGGTAGAAATCAAGACCTGATTCATTTACCATCTGGCGTGTTTTTCTTACAATCTTGTTGAAATCTTCATGCACAATCAGACAGTCATCTGCTGGAGAAATTGCATACTTTGAATTTCTTCTGTGCATTCCGATTACAATTTCCCCATCCTTAACTTCATCACCGAAGCTGTATTCCATTTTATTTCTGTATTCATGGACACTTGGACTTGGAACTATTTCATCAAATATTGCATCGCTCACTTTGTAGTATTCACTATCATCGGACACATATGGAGCTTCCCCCTCGCCCATATATGCACCATTATGAATTCCATCGAGAGCAGTTCCCATGATTCTAACAATTTCTTTACGCTTCATTTCAAGCTGAGCTTCATAGTCCATTGGAAGATATACGCATCCGCCGCACTCTCCAAATACAGGACATCTCTTTTCTGTTTCATACTCAGACTCTTCTAAAATATTTACCAGATTACCTGCAGTCTGCTTCTTTAATCTGAATTCAATCTTCTGCCCCGGAATAACATTTTTTATAAGAACTCTCTGACCGTTATCTTCCGGATTCTCAGCTTCAATAACCTCAACCTCAGCTCTTGCTGGAAAATGTATTCGATCTGTTACTATTCCCTTGTATAACTCTTTACGCTTCATCTGCTATATGTGCTCCTGTTTGTTATATTTCACTTATACTCATATCTTTATATGATACTATAAAACACCCGATATCCAAAACAAAAAACATCCCATATGATACTTCCGCTGCCCTATTGCATGCTTAGTATCCATATAGGATGTTTCTTATTATCTGATACACAATTCAAATATTATAATCTGATAATTATAACTTGATGATATCGTAGTATTTCATGTTATTTGCAGAATTAACATTTTCATTTACAAGCTTCTCACCATCTGATGATGCCTTGTAGCTCTTTGTTAAATCTGTAGTTGTGTTTCCAAGAGAGCCATCTGCTGCAACATAAATGTTGTCATATTCTACTATGAAATAGATTTTCTCTGTACCTGTTCCATTTGTAACTGTGGCACTGTAAACCATATACATTATATTTTCAGGTCCGTTGAAATTATCTGTTGTAGAATTAGCTGCAGCTGTTGTTTCTGCCTGATTCCCTTCAGTTGTTTCAGTCTGAGTATTCTGTAAAGGCTTTCTCTTTAAGAAATAAGTGTCAATGAGCTGAATGTCAGATGCTGTCTCTTCATTTGCCTGTGTTAAATAGTCAGCGTTATTTGTTGCTGTATATAACATTCTGAATGTCTTATCAGCTGTCTGATCTGTAATCATTTCAATATTTGCTGCATTAAGCTTATTCTTATATTCATTTGTTAACTTCTCAGCATATGATACATATGTACTAAGACCATTAATTTCAACCTTTGTCTCTGTTGAAGCAGGAACATATCCCTGATCAGCTATTAAATGAATATCTGATGTACAAGTGATTGTAATCATCTCACCGTTACTTAAATTATCTGTTTTGCTGGCTGTAAACTGAAGCTGTTTAAATAATTCGTTATCTGAATTATTTACAAGTGTTAATGATGCATCAGGACTGATTCCCTTAATATCAACTGTTACGAATGAGAAAATATCAATCTGCTCACCCTCTTTAATATTTTCAGCCTTGTATGAACATTTATCTGTTCCAACATTTTTATTTACATAATCTGATAACTTCTGGTTGTTATTAAGAAGTTCTTCAGGCTGAATAAAGTAAATCTCAAAATCATTACCATTTGCAATATCAGTAGAATCTGTCTTTGCCTCAATCTTATCTACATACTGCTTTGCAAGATCCTTTAATTCAGTATCTTCTTCACCATCTGTTAATGCACTATATAATTCATCCTTTTCGATGCTTATTTCTGCTGTTGCATAATTGTTAACGCCTTTGTAATTTACTGATATATAATCTGATAATTTAACCTTCTTACCCGTAAATACAGCAAATACCAATATCAGTATTACAGCAACAGCTCCTGCTGCCACAAGAATACCTGTTGTTATTTTAGCTTTCTTTGACATACATACTCCTTTTTCAATTATGTTGCATGAAACCAATCATAGTATACTCTTTGAATAGAACCAAATCAAATTTTTAAAGATATCTTTATATTTATAAATCAATCATAACTTATAATATTATTCACATTTTATCTTTATAAATAATGCAAATTTCTTATTTACACAAATTTATATCAACATAAAACTCTATTATTTTAAACTTAACATCTGATTATTTAATTGTCATAATATCCGATACTTCAATTCCTTATCTTCCTGTCAAATCAAACTATTTTTACAAAATATTTCTCATTGCAATGTGTAAAATTATGTTGTGCAAAATATAGTTTTATGATAGAATTAACTCATATTTTGTGGGGGCATTTTTGCTAAATGTACATATTATTTACATTAATGACTAATTGAACCGTTGTCCAATTTGCCTGATTAAGTTTATATTATTATTAATAAAGGGATTTACTAATTACGGAGGTTTCTGTAGTGAACGAATATGACATCATAATTATCGGTACCGGTCCTGCCGGACTCAGTGCTGCTATTACTTCAACAATCAGAAATAAGAAAATATTACTTTTTGGTGATGACCATTCAAGTCAGAAGGTATGCAAAGCTCATGTTATAAATAACTATCTCGGTCTTCCTTCTATTTTAGGAGAAGATTTAGCAAAGGCATTCCTTGATCATCTTAAGAAATTTGATATCGAAATTAAAAATGAAAGAGTTGCCAAAATCTATCAGGTTGGCGAAAAATTTGCAGTCCAGGTAGGCCAGGAAATGATCACAACAAAGACAGTTATCCTTGCAACAGGTGTTGTAATGTCTAAGACATTCCCTGGTGAAGATGAGCTTCTCGGTAAGGGTGTAAGCTACTGTGCTACATGTGATGCTGCATTATACAAGAATAAGGAAGCTATCGTTGTTTCATACAGTCCTGAATTTGAACATGAAGTTGATTTCTTAGCTGAATATGCTGATCATGTTGTATATATGCCTATATACAAATATGATTCAATTGATTTTAATAGGGAAAATATTTCAATTGTAAATGAAAAGCCTGTTTCAATATTAAGTCTTGATGAGGCATCTAAGGAAGAAGGAATTGATCCTGAACTTCTTGAAGTAAAGGTGGATCCTAACGCAAGTCCATTTGCTCCAAAGCTCGATCCTGTTTTCTTAAAGACAAATGAAGGTATCCACAGAACAGACGGCGTATTTATCCTTAGAAGTGCCATTTCTCCAGGAAAGCTTATCGATGGTCTTAAGACAGTAGGACCTCACGTTGAAGTTTCAAGAAGAATGGAAACAAATATCCCAGGTATCTTCGCATGTGGTGACATTGCAGGTGAGCCATATCAGTATATTAAGGGTGCGGGCGAAGGTAACTCAGCTGCCATTTCCGCTGCAGAATATATCGATAAATTAACTCATAAGCATGAGGACTAATGTACGGTTTGGTTGATTGGATTACTTGACTGAAAAAATATAAAATCATATAGTTTGATTGATAAAATAAATATTCAGATTAGTTAATTGACCAGATAGGCTGATAAATAAAATATTATATGTTAAAAGACAGACTCACAAAATTTATGTGAATCTGTCTTTTTTAATTTCCTATATATCTTTTTGATGCTGTTCTTAGTACATTTAATATATTTTTATCAGGCCCACGGATCTGATTCTTTTGGTGTTTTTACTCCTACGAGTAAAGAATGCTCCCAAAGGAACCATTTTCCATCACTTCCACGCTGACGTAACATTATTGGTCTTGGAGTATCTGCTCCTCCACATGGAATAAATAATTTCATATATCCATCTACATCATCTGAAACATGACTGCTTTCGATTTCAATTGTAAATGGTTCTGAAGGAGTGTAATTATTGTCCGGAACAGAACCTTTAAAATATGTAAATGGTAAATATGTTTTACCATCACAGAATCTGTCATTCAAAAATGAAATATCATGTCCGTTAAGAGGTCTTGGTCCTCTTAGGAAGTTAAGCATTTCTGTGCCAATGTCTCTATCCGCTGCATATGCACATAGAGCAAGTACGGTTAATGCTGCTGTTTTAAAAGGAGTATCGAGACTTGCTTCCGGCAATGCCTGCATTTCCCCTAAACTTTCAGGTAATGCATTGAAAACAAATGTCTCTTTCTTCTTACCTACTGCACCTAATGTATCATTTACTGCCTGCTTTGCCGTATTCTTTAACTTATCAAAAATACTCATAACAATACCTCCATATAACTATGTCTAGTGTTGTTTCAGTGCCGGTTTATTCCTTTCATTTCGTGCTAATAGTTTCTATCTGATTTGAATATTACACTATGATTCAGATGTCGGTCAACGTTACAATATTATAAAAAATTACCTTAATTTCGATGTGAAAAAGCTCTATCATATACAAGAATTTACATATTAGATAGTACTTCCAATTTCAAAAATTAACTTAAAAACAACCCCTCTCAGATCCGTCAGATTATGGAGTCATTTCTCCTTTTGACATTCCTGAAAGGGGTTATATTTTATTTTTAAATATATCTCTTATTCAAAATTTTCTGAACAAGTTCTTTATTATTTTTAGTTTCAGAGAATAAATCCAGTAATCTCTCTGTAACTTCTTCTCTTTTAAGACCATTTAACGCCTTATGAATAATATCTACCGCGGCAAATTCATCTTCATCCAGTAAGAGATCATCTCTTCTTGTACCTGATTTGCAAACGTCTATTGCAGGGAATACTCTCTTCTCCTGAAGCTTTCTATCAAGGATAAGTTCCATGTTACCTGTTCCCTTGAATTCCTCGAAAATAACTTCATCCATTTTACTGCCTGTATCAACAAGTGCAGTTCCAAGGATTGTAAGACTTCCTCCCTCTCTTATATTTCTGGCAGCACCGAAAAATCTCTTAGGCATATATAATGCTGCAGGATCAAGACCACCTGAAAGAGTTCTACCACTGACCTGAACAGTCTGATTGCTTGCTCTTGTAAGTCTCGTAATACTATCAAGCAATATTACAACATCCTTGCCTGACTCAACGAGGCGCTTGGCTCTCTCGATTGTCATATCAGCCGCTCTCTTATGGTGATCAGGCTGTTCATCAAATGTGGAATAAATGACATCCACTCTTTCTCCTACTATAGACTCCTTAATATCAGTAACTTCCTCAGGACGTTCATCAATAAGAAGAATCATAAGATAAATGTCCGGATATTTATGTGTGATTGCATTTGCTATTTTCTTAATTAATGTTGTCTTACCTACCTTAGGAGGTGCCACAATCATTCCACGCTGACCCTTTCCGATCGGAGCAAGTAAATCTATGATTCTTGTGGCCATATCCTCATTATTTTCACTTTCGAGAGTAATTCTCTCTTCAGGATAAATCGGAGTAAGATTATTAAATGTTCTTCTCTTTTCAAGCTGACCAATCTCAACATCATTTATCTTATCGATATAAATGAGAGCCATATATTTATCTTCCGGCTTATTTCTTCTCTTAAGTCCCTCTATCTGGTCACCTGTCTTAAGATTAAATCTAGTGATGTGAGTAGGCGAAACATAAACGTCATTTGGTCCCGGTAAAAAGTTTTCACATCTTAAGAAACCATAGCCATTTTCATTTTCAACAACTTCAAGAATTCCAACTACCTTCTCAGGCTCTGTTCCTTCTCCTGAATATGGATCTGTGTTCTCGGAAACGCGGTTATTATTTCTGTTTCCATATCTCGAATCATCATATTTATTCTTGTTGTAACGATTGTCGGAGTCAGAATATCTTCCGTTTGAGTTACCATTGTCGGAGTATCTGCCGTGGGATTTATCATCATCTGAATATCTACCGTTGGAGCTACTATTATCCTGGTATCTGCCGTTTGAACTATCATCGTCTGAATATCTTCCATTGGAGTTTCCGTTATCTGAATATCTGCCGTTTGAGCCATCATTGTCAGAATTTCTTCCGTTGGAATTACCGTTATCTGAGTATCTGCCTGATGTGCCACGACCATCGTATCTGTCTGAAGATGTGCGATTTTCATATCGATCAGATGCTGTACGATCTTCGTATCTTTCTGATGATGCACGATCCTCATATTTGTTTGATTCCTCATGCTTTTCAATATCCGGTTCATGATTGCAAAGCACATCAATAAGATCATCTTTTCTAAGAGATGACACACCTTTTATTCCGTTTTCTTTAGCAATCTGTTTTAACTCTAAAATGGATAATTGCTCAAAACGCTCTCTATTGCGCATTATATAATCTCCTATTCAATCTTATACGGAAAACTATTGAAGTGATGACTCCAATAGGCACCTGAGATTCAGGTTGTTACATCAAAATAAAATTACTTAATAGATAATAGTTATATCTTTAAAAAAAGTCAAATTAGACTATACTTTTCTTACTTTTGTAAAGTTTAAGCATGATTTTGCTTTTTACACGACTTCTTTTGTAAAGCTATGCATGAATTTACTTCTCACATGCTTACTCTAATAAAGCTTAAGCATGATTTTCTCTTTTTCAATGCTTAAGCTTTTTATAAATTTAACGATTATATGTCATGACGATTTTCTGCATCAAGTAAATATAATAGATAACATTACTTTCCCGAATGTCAGATTCACTAATAATTCTCTACAAACAAAATAAAATAATTCTTCAATATTATTCTATCACTTCATGAAAATTAAACTTCGCCATCTTCTTTCTTTTCAGCATTTAATTCTGCAAGAACCTTGCCCAATGCACCAACAAAGAATTCCTCCTGCTGGGCACCGGAAATGCTGTACTTATTATTAATTACAAAGAAAGGTACGCTCTTAATGCAAAATGCCTGTGCATCCGCCTCATCTCTCTTTACTTCATCAGCAAATGCATCCCCTGCAAGAACATTTTCAACCTCATCCTTATCTAAACCTGCTTCAACTGCAATCTTTACAAGAACATCTCGATTGTTTAACTCTAAATTGTCCCCGAAAAATGCAGCAAATAATGAAAGTATCATTCTGTTAGCAAGTCTCTTATCGCCCTTTGAATATGCAAGCTTTGTAAGTCTGTGTACATCAAATGTATTAGTAAATTTCGCTGTCTTAAGGAAAAAATCAATACCCTCAGACATTCCCATTTGCTGAATTGCCTCAAGCTGTGCATTTGCCTGCTCTTCTGTTATTCCATATGTAGTGGCAATCTTTTCTACACCTTTATAATATACGTCCTTTTCTGCATCAGGATATAATTCAAAACTTCTCATATCAAGCTCAACCTGATCAGCTATTCCGAGCTTCTCAATGGCCTTTAATAATCTTATCTCGCCAATATAGCAAAATGGACAAACATAATCGGACCAATATGTTATTTTAATCATATTTCCTCCATATATGAAAAGTTGCAAATCTAATCAGTTAAGTTCTTTCTTAATTACTTCGATCATCTTACGGAGTGCTTCGCCTCTATGGCTGATATTATTCTTCTCTTCCGATGAAAGCTCCGCGCTTGTTCTGTTGTATTCAGGAATAAATAAAATCGGATCATAACCAAATCCATTGATTCCCTTTGGCTCTCTTGCAATAATACCTTCCATTGTACCTTCAGTAACAAATTCTCTACCGTCTGGGAGAACTAACGCCATACAACATCTGAATCTCGCAGTTCTGTCTGGATCAGCAACATTTTCAAGTTTCTCGATTAACGCATTATTTTTAATGTCATATGATGTATCTTCACCCATAAATCTTGAAGAATAAATTCCAGGTGCACCGTCTAACGCATCAATCTCAAGTCCTGAATCATCTGAAATAGTAGGCTTGCCTGACAATTTGCAAATCTCTCTCGCCTTAAGTAATGCATTTTCCTCAAATGTAGTTCCTGTTTCTTCAACTTCTACATTAATTCCTGCATCAGCCAATGATACAAATGTAATGTCACTACCTGACATCATTTCAGAAATTTCTTTTACCTTTGATTTATTATTAGTTGCCAATATTATTATATTATCCATGTGATAACTCCTTTTGCTTTGGCGTATTTATTTTCTTAGTTAGCTTCTCTATTTCTCTTAGGTGGCTTCTTACCCTCAAATGAATATAAGTAAGTCTTAATCATACCATTGTATAATTTTCTCTTCTTTGTTGCCTTCTTATTGAAGTCCTTTTCGATTTCTTCATATGGAGTGATTACATATGCTGACCAGTCATCAAGCTTGTTAAATGCATTTCCAAGTGCTGTATAAATCTGAGGTAATGCTTCCTTCTCTTCAAGTCTCTCACCGTATGGAGGATTAGTAATAATGAAACCATATTTCTTTGCATGGCTAAGATCCGCAACATCTCTGTTTTGAAAATGAACTAAATCAGCAACACCTGCTCTTGCTGCATTATCTCTTGCAATCTTTAAAACCTTGTCATCGATATCATATCCCTGTAAATGAGTTTCTACATCAGTATCAATTACATCATTTGCTTCTTCAATTACATCATTCCATATTGATTTTGGAACTAAATTAGACCATGTATTAGAAGTAAAGCTTCTATGCACACCAGGCGCAATATTTGCCGCCATCATGGCTGCCTCAATAATAATAGTTCCACTACCTACAAATGGATCAACCAAGATTCTGTCAGGTCTCCATGGAGTAAGCTTAATAATAGATGCTGCAAGTGTTTCTGAAATAGGAGCATCACCACTGGCAATTCTGTAACCTCTCTTATGAAGTGCTACACCTGTAGTATCAATACATACAGAAACCTTATCCTTTAAAATCATAATTTTAATTGGATATTCATTTCCTGTTTCTTCAAACCAGCTGATGTTATATTTCTTACTTAAACGGCTGACAATTGCCTTCTTAACGATAGACTGGATATCACTACCGGAAAATAACTTACTGTTTACGGAGCTTGCCTTTGTAACCCAGAATTTACCGTCCTTAGGAATAAATCTTTCCCATTCCAACTCAGCAACCTGATCGAATAATTCTGTAAATGTTACAGCCTGAAATTCTCCAACACAAATCATTACTCTTTCAGCAGTTCTAAGATTAACATTTGCTCTTGCAATAGCTTCATCGTCTCCTTCGAAGTAAACTCTTCCGTTATCTACCTTTGAAATATCATATCCCAAGTCATAGATTTCTCTCTTAAGAACAGCCTCTAAACCGAAATGACATGGACAAACAAGCTCGTATAAATTATTCATCATATTTTCCTTTGTAAATACTTAATAAAGTGTTCTTTCATATAATTAAACTAAATTTGCAAAAAAAAACCGACTTAAAAAGTCGGACGAGAAATGTACGTAGCAAGATTCGAACTCGCGACCTTCTGGTCCGTAGCCAGACGCTCTATCCAGCTGAGCTATACGTACATAAAAACATGCCGGCGATCGGGGTCGAACCGATACGGGTATTACTACCCACAGGATTTTAAGTCCTGGGCGTCTGCCAATTCCGCCACGCCGGCATAATCAATAAATTTCAATATGAAAATAATCACTCTTGTAACTTGTACAAGAAAGCGACCCGAAAGGGACTCGAACCCTTGACCCCCGCCGTGACAGGGCGGTGCTCTAACCAACTGAGCCACCGGGCCATATTATGAAATACATATCAAGTATGTAAATGGAACTTCGGGGACTCGAACCCAGGACCGACCGGTTATGAGCCGGTTGCTCTAACCAACTGAGCTAAAGGTCCTAAATATTGTAATCTGATTACTATTTAGTTGTTACAAAGCCGATGATCGGACTCGAACCGATAACCTGCTGATTACAAATCAGCTGCTCTGCCAATTGAGCCACATCGGCGAATTACTCATTCGGACTTTACATAATGAATGGGACCTACAGGGCTCGAACCTGTGACCCTCTGCTTGTAAGGCAGATGCTCTCCCAGCTGAGCTAAGATCCCACATACGAAATATTCTGTTTAAACGACCCGGATGGGATTCGAACCCACGACCTCCGCCGTGACAGGGCGGCGCGCTGACCAACTGCGCCACAGGGCCTCGATTCACTTGTCACCCGCGCGAGCGGGCTCCACAACAATAGCGTGCTTCCGGGGGAAAGCAAAACCGCCCGTGCACCCCGCGCGACGATCGGGCGGAGCGGCCCGACGGGAGCGGTGCGCCGGGGCGGCACCGGTCGGCGCCGCCCCGGCGGGCGTATCCCCAACGGAATTCGAATCCGTGTTACCACCTTGAAAGGGTGGGGTCCTGGGCCGCTAGACGATGGGGACCCGCGACGAACATGGTAGCGGCTCGGGCGTCCGGGACGGAAGTCCGCCAACGCCCGAGCCGCTGGGGCCGCGCTCAGACGACGCGGACCATGGCGGAGATCGGGGCCATGTCGTACAGGCCCGAGATGACGATGCCGGTGTCCTCGTTCTGGGCGTTGAGCACGAGACCGTCGCCGACGTACATGCCGACGTGGCCGTCGTCGTAGTAGAACACCAGGTCACCGGGCTGCAGGTCATCGGTCGAGGAGACCGGTGCACCGGAGTTCACCTGGTCCCAGGTCGTGCGCGGGAGCGAGACGCCGGCCGCGGCGTACGCGGCCTGCATGAGCCCCGAGCAGTCGTAGCCGACAGGGCCGGTGCCGCCCCACACGTAGGGGCCGCCGAGCTTGGAGTAGGCGAAGTCGATCGCGGTCCGGGCCGCCGTGGCGCTGTCGTAGGCGACGGTCACCGGCTGCGGGGAGTTCCCGCCGCCCTCGTCGTCGGCCTCCTCCTCGTCACCGGGGGCGACCTCGGTGTCGGAGACGAAGGCGCTGTTCACCCAGCGGGAAACGCCGTCGAGGATGATCTCGGTCCAGTCGCCGTTGGTGACGCCGGTGGCCTCGATGGTGTCCCCCTGGTCCAGAATGTCGACGACCTCGTAGTCGGTGCCGGGCCCGGTGCGGACGTTGACGTCGTCGGAGACCCACTTCGTCGTCGTCGCGGGGGCCTCCTCCTGGGAGTCGTCCGCGGCCTCCTGGGGCTGCGCGGTCTGCTCG
>UQXZ01000011.1 GCA_900545225.1 uncultured Eubacteriales bacterium | reverse complement strand
TAATAGCACATATACATTTGATGTGATAGAATATAAAAGTTATAAATTTTTGAACCGTAATAATTACTTATTATAAGGAATAATCTATAAACAAATTTGATTAAAACGAAAGGAACGAAACAATGAGTAAAGCACAGGATATCAGAAACATTGCCATTATTGCACACGTTGACCACGGTAAGACATCTATGGTTAACGAGCTTCTTAAGCAGAGTGGTACATTCCGTTCAAACCAGACAGTAGAAGACAGAGTTATGGACTCTAACGATCTTGAAAAGGAAAGAGGAATCACAATCCTTTCAAAGAATACATCTGTATTCTACAAGGACACAAAGATCAACATCATTGATACTCCGGGACATGCTGACTTCGGTGGTGAGGTTGAGCGAGTTCTTAAAATGGTTAACGGTGTAGTATTAATCGTTGACTCATTTGAGGGTGTTATGCCTCAGACTAAGTTCGTTTTAGACAAGGCTCTTTCACTTGATCTTTCAGTTATCGTTTGTATCAACAAGATTGACAGACCTGACGGAAGACCTCAGGAAGTTATCGATGAAATCCTTGAACTCTTCATCGAGCTCGGTGCAAATGACGAACAGCTTGACTGCCCATTTATCTATGCATCAGCTAAGTCAGGGTTCGCTCTTAACGAGCTTGATGACGAACCTAAGGATCTTACTCCTCTCTTCGAGGCTATTGTAAATCACATTCCTGCTCCAGGCGGTGATGAAGAAGCTCCTGCTCAGATGTTAATTTCTACAATCGATTACAACGAATTCACAGGTCGTATCGGTGTAGGTAAGTTAGATCAGGGTACTCTCAAGGTTAACCAGGAAGTTGTTATTGTTAACCACCATGATGAATCAAGAAGTAAGAGAGTAAGAATTACAAAGCTTTATACATTTGAAGGTTTAAATAAGGTAGACGTTGATATAGCAACATGCGGAGACATTTATGCAGTATCAGGTATCACAGATCTTAAGATTGGAGATACAATCTGTGATGTAAATGCTCCTGATGCAATTCCATTCCAGAAGATTTCTGAGCCTACAATCTCTATGGACTTCATGGTAAATGACAGCCCACTTGCTGGTAGAGAAGGTAAGTATGTTACATCAAGACACCTTAGAGACAGACTTTACAACGAGCTTAACACTGACGTAAGTCTCCGTGTCGAAGAAACTCCTGGCGTAGAGAACTCATTTAAGGTTTCAGGTAGAGGTGAGCTTCACCTTTCAGTTCTTATTGAGAACATGCGTCGTGAAGGATATGAATTCGCTGTTAGTAAGGCAGAAGTTCTTTATAAAGAAGAAAACGGCAAGAAGATGGAACCAATGGAAAATGCTATCATCGACGTTCCTGAAGAATACTCAGGTGCAGTAATCCAGTCTCTTTCACAGAGAAAGGGTGAGCTCCTTGGTATGGCACCTATCGCTGACAGCAGTACAAGACTTACATTCAGAATTCCTTCAAGAGGTCTTATCGGATACAGAGGTCAGTTCCTTACAGAGACAAGAGGTAACGGTATAATCAATTCTTCATTTGACGGATATGAAGAATACAAGGGTGATATTTCATACAGAAAGAACGGATCACTTATCGCTTACGAAAGTGGTATTGCCGTAGCTTACGGTTTATTTAACGCTCAGGATCGTGGTTCATTATTCATCTCTCCTGGTGAAGAAGTTTATGCCGGTATGATCGTTGGTGAAAACCCAAGAACAGAAGATATCGAAGTAAACGTTTGTAAGACAAAGCACCTTACAAATACTCGTGCAGCAAGTGCTGACGATGCTCTTCGTCTTGTTCCACCTAAAATCCTCAGCCTTGAGCAAGCTCTCGATTACATCGACACAGACGAGCTTCTCGAGATTACACCTGAGCATTTAAGACTTCGTAAGAAGATTCTTGATTCAAAGAAGCGTTACAGAGCTAACAAGTAATCTGAGATAAATTAATCCGAATGGATTGTTATATATAACATCGTTGTATATATAACAATGTAAATTTAATTTTGGATTATATTTAATATTGAAAAAGGTCACAGGCGTTAAAACCTGTGACCTTTTTTATTATGAAATTTTATTATTAATCTTCAACCTGAATTCTGAAATCTAAATTTTAATTTTCCGAATCCGCATTATCTTCTGCATATTTTTCCAATAATGAAAAATGCAATAAATACAGCAATATCAACTACTACTATTGTTGCACCTACCGGAGTTCCGGCAACGATTGATATTAAAATACCCGCTGCCGATGTACATGCTGCAAGCACACCTGAGCATATTGTTACGCTTAAAAAGCTTTTGAATATTCTCATGGCTGAAATTGCAGGGAATACAACAAGAGCTGATATAAGTAGTGAACCTACAAGATTCATTGCAACTACAATTACTACTGCTATAACAACTGCAATGAGTAAATTATATGCACTGGCTCTTGTTCCTGTGGCTTTTGCGAAATTCTCGTCAAATGTAACAGCAAAAATCTTATTGAAAAAGAATATAAACACACCTATTACGATTGTTGCCAGTACACCACACCAGATGGCATCTGAAGCTGAAAGTGTAAGTATTGATGTTGATCCAAATAATACACTGTCTATATCTCCTGCAATGTTACTTGATGTAGGGAAAATGTTCATAATCAGATAACCTATTGCCAGAGACCCTACGGATATCATTGCAATGACCGCATCACCATTTATCTTGGAATTCTGACTTGTACGAAGCATAAGAATTGCACATACAACAGTGACTGCAATTACAAGGGGCATGTTGTTGGTCATTTTCATAACAGTTGCTATGGCAATGGCACCAAATGCAATATGTGACAAGCCGTCACCGATAAATGAAAATTTCTTAAGTACAAGAGTTACACCAAATAATCCGGAACAAAGTGCAATAAGCACGCCTACAATCAGTGCATATCTTACAAAGGGATATTGCATGTAAAATGCTATTTTTTCAAATACTTCTATCATTTCTCC
The DNA here is from genome assembly GCA_900545225.1 of uncultured Eubacteriales bacterium. Classification (GTDB taxonomy): domain Bacteria; phylum Bacillota; class Clostridia; order Lachnospirales; family Lachnospiraceae; genus UBA4285. Next base: position 44,741 of record UQXZ01000011.1, on the reverse strand, counting down.
CCCTGTTCAATAAACTTACTGCCTAACTCGCTCTTAAGATATTCCTCTTTAGTTCCAAAAAACGGTTTATCGCAAATATGTAAAATGTGGCTGGCCTCACTTATGGCAACATCGATGTCATGAGAAATCATGATTATTGTTATGCCTTCTTTGTTGAGCCCCGATATAAGCTCATACATTTCTGCCGTTACCTTTGGATCAAGGCCTGATACAGGCTCATCAAGAAGAAGAATTTTCTGAGTTGCGCAGAGTGCTCTTGCAAGAAGAACTCTCTGTTGCTGTCCACCTGAAAGTTCTCTATAACATCTCTTTGAAAATTCTTCTATTCTCATTTTCTTCATGGCATTTGCTGCCATTTCTTTTTCCTGATTATTATAGAATGGTCTGAGTCCCGCTCTTGCCTGACATCCTGATAAAACGATTTCTTTTACGGAAGCCGGGAAGTTCTTTTGAACATCAGTCTGCTGTGGAAGATAACCGATTTCACCTTTTTTTAAACCATCACCTAAAGATATTTCCCCGCTCATTGGCTTCTGAAGTCCAAGCATAGTCCTCATAAGTGTACTTTTACCGGAACCATTTTCTCCGACGATACATAAATAATCTCCACTGTTAACAGAAAAGGAGAGATTGCTCAATATAGTTTTATTATCGTATCCAAGTGATACATTTTCACAGGTAAGCTGTGCCATTTTTCTCCCTCCATAGTGTTCTGTACTTAACCTGAACTAAGTTAACTCAACTTAGACTAACTTAAAGTAAGCTAATCTAAGTTAAGCTAGCTTAGATTAGCTTAACTTCACTCAGTTCAACATAACCTGGCTTAATTTAACTTAAAGCCTTCTTTAAAACCTCAAGATTACTTTTCATAATGCTTAAGTATGTTGTACCGCTGTTGATTTCATCGTCATTTACAGACTGCATTGAATCAAGTTCGAGAATATCCTGGTTTTTATCATTTGTATTCTCAACTACTGTCTTGGCAATTTTGCCATCACTTCCATCTATTTTTAAAACATGCTTTAAACCTAATTCATCAACTTTCTTAGCTAAGAATGTAACTGTCTCAAAGCTTGCATTTGTATCTGCTGCACATCCGTCAAATGCTGCATAGTATGAAAGACCGTAGTCCGCTACCATATATCTGAATGGAAATCTGTCTGCAAAAAGAAGTGTCTTTACTGTAGATGAACTGACAGCCTCTGAATATTCTTTATCAAGAGCTTCCAATTCAGTATTGTAGGCCTTTGCATTTGCTGAATATGCATCTGCATTTGCTGAATCTAATGATACGAGACTCTCTGAGATTTCATTTACAAATCTCTCTGCATTCTTTAATGATAACCATACATGCTCATCATATTCTGAAGTATCATGGTCTTCATCATCGTGATCGTGATCATGGTCTGTAACCTGCATACCCTCAACAGTTTCCTCTTCCTTTAAGCTGTCTGCCACAACATCAAGGAGTTTAACAACCTTCATATCCTTATTAGAAGCATTTTTAAGAGCACCCTCTACCCAGCTGTCAGATGGGCCGCCAACATATACAAATAAATCACAGTCGGAAATCTTTGCCATATCTTCAACGCTTGGGCTGTAGTTATGCATATCAATACCGTTCTTAAGTAATAACTCTACATTGGCATTGTCACCTGCGACATTTTTTACCCAGTCATATTCAGGGTAAATTGTTGTAACGACCTTAAGCTTATCACCATTGTCGCCTATTGTATTTGTATTCTGGGAAGCTCCGCCTGCACAGCCTGCAAATAATCCCGCTGCCATTAAGCCTGCACTTGCTACTCCCAATAATTTTTTATTTAATTTCATATTCAATCCCTTTTTCAAATACGCCGTTAAAATCCGACACAATCATTTACATTAAAACACTTGTCCGGCAGATAACATATCCACATTCCAGATGTTAAATAGCAAAATAACAAAATAACAATAATTAAAATAATTTAATATTTAATATTTTAATTATTGTTATTCTGTTTAAGCTCCCTGGCAGTCTCCACATATTCCGTACAAAATTGTCTCCTCAGTACTTAAGATAAAGTTTTCATCTTTCTTAAGAGAATCAGATAGCGCCGCAACATAGTCCTTCTTTATATGAAATGTCTTTCCACATTTCACACATGACACATGTATATGTCCCTTACATTTTTCGGCACCAATATATCTGTAGTAGACCTCTCTTGTACCATTAGGAATATGTTTTACTACCATTCCGTCTTCTTCTAAATCCGCAAGATTTCTATATACTGAGCTAACACTGATATTATCTGCCTTTAAATTTTCTGCTATCTCCTTTGCAGACAACAGCTCATCAGGATGCTGATTAAGAAAATCTAAAAGAAGTGTTCGCTGTTTTGTCTGATACTTAGGCATAACAATCTCCTTATATAAATTCCAATTTGCGAATGATTTGCAAATTAGAGAATATTCTTTTTTTTTATATATGTCAAGTTACATAAATAACCTCCCGACTGTCATCTGACTGACAATCGGGAGGTTGTATATGTTTTGGTTGGATGTTTTATGGAGTTGTTATTTTCATATATTGTGCGTCACACAATGTGTGACATATACACGATGTGTGACATATACACGATGTGTGACATTTTACACACTATATTATTTAACTACTTTAGCGTCTAACTTACCGTCTTTTACGTCGATCTCAATAACGCTGCCTGTATCGATATCACCCTCTAAGATGATTCTCGCAGCAAGTGTTTCAACTGTTCTCTGGATATATCTCTTAAGTGGTCTTGCACCGAAGTTAGGATCATAACCATTGTCAATAACAAATGTCTTAGCTGCATCTGTAAGTCTGATGCTTACTTCCTTATCTTCAAGCATCTTGTTAACGCCACCGATAAGAAGGTCAACAATGTAGCTTAAGTTATCCTTGTTCAATGGTTTGAACATGATAATTTCATCTATTCTGTTAAGGAATTCCGGTCTGAAATGAGCTCTTAAGTCATTCATTACCATATCCTTAGCGTCTTCCTTAATTTCACCGTTCTCATCAATACCTTCAAGAAGATACATAGAACCGATGTTACTTGTAAGAATGATGATAGTATTTTTGAAGTCTACTGTTCTACCCTGAGAATCTGTGATTCTACCGTCATCAAGCACCTGTAAGAGCACGTTGAATACATCAGGATGAGCTTTTTCAATTTCATCAAATAATACTACTGAGTATGGCTTTCTTCTTACAGCCTCTGTAAGCTGACCACCTTCCTCATAACCCACATATCCCGGAGGAGCTCCGATAAGTCTTGACACTGAATATTTCTCCATGTATTCAGACATGTCAATTCTTACAATGTTGTTCTCATCGTCGAATAAGCTCTCTGCAAGAGACTTGGCAAGCTCTGTCTTACCAACACCTGTAGGTCCAAGGAAGAGGAAAGAACCGATAGGTCTCTTAGGATCCTTGATACCTGCCTTAGATCTGATGATAGCCTCTGTAACCTTTGTAACAGCCTCATCTTGACCGATAACTCTCTTGTGTAAAATGTCTGCAAGACCGAGTGTTTTCTGTCTTTCAGTTTCTGAGAGCTTCATTACAGGAATACCTGTCCATCTTGATACGATCTTAGCAATCTCATCCTCAGTTACACTTTCGTGTACAAGCTGCATATCCTTACCCTTAATGTTGTCTTCTGACTCTTTTAACTCAGCTTCAAGCTTAGGAAGTTCTGCATACTGAAGTCTTCCTGCAAGTTCAAGGTCATAATTTCTCTTAGCCTGCTCAATCTTGTTGTTAAGCTGTTCGATTTCTTCCTTTAACTTACTTACTTTATCAACGCTTGCTTTTTCGTTGTTCCATTTAGCAACTCTTTCATCAAAACCTGACTTTTCTTCAGCAAGTTCTTTCTGTAATTCAGCAAGACGATCCTTGCTTAAGTTGTCAGTTTCTTTCTTTAATGCAGCTTCTTCAATTTCTAACTGCATGATTCTTCTTCTTGTTTCATCAAGCTCTGCCGGCATAGAATCAAGATCTGTCTTGATCATTGCGCATGCTTCATCCACAAGGTCGATAGCCTTATCAGGTAAGAATCTGTCTGTAATATATCTGTCAGATAATGTTGCAGCAGATACTAATGCACCGTCAGTGATTTTTACACCGTGGTAAACTTCATATCTGTTCTTTAAACCTCTGAGGATAGAAATTGTATCCTCTACAGTAGGCTCGTTAACCATTACAGGCTGGAATCTTCTTTCAAGGGCTGCATCCTTCTCAATGTACTGTCTGTGCTCATTAAGAGTTGTAGCACCGATACAGTGTAACTCACCTCTTGCAAGCATAGGCTTAAGTAAGTTACCGGCATCCATAGCACCTTCTGTCTTACCTGCACCAACGATAGTATGAATTTCATCGATGAAGAGAATAATCTCACCGTTAGAATTCTTTACTTCGTTAAGAACTGCCTTTAATCTCTCTTCGAATTCACCTCTGTACTTAGCACCGGCAACAAGAGCACCCATATCAAGGGCAAATACCTTCTTGTCCTTTAATGCCTCAGGTACATCGCCATTTACAATTCTCTGAGCGAGACCTTCAACAACTGCTGTTTTACCAACACCAGGCTCACCGATAAGAACAGGGTTATTCTTTGTTTTTCTTGAAAGGATTCTGATTACATTTCTAATCTCGCTGTCTCTTCCGATAACAGGATCAAGCTTGCCTTCCTTAGCTCTTTCAACAAGGTCCTGACCATATTTTTTAAGTACATCATACTTAGCTTCAGGGTTGTCAGAATCAACTACCTGGCTTCCTCTTACTTCTGATAATGCCTTTAAAAATGTCTCTCTTGTAATGTTGTACTTCTTAAAGAGAGAAGCCATGCTCTCGTTTGGAGCCTTAATCATTGCAAGCATTAAATGCTCAACTGATACATATGAGTCGCCCATTGCCTTTGACTCATCTTCAGCATCGTTAAATACCTTATTAAGTGGGTTGCTCACTCTGAGCTGAACATTTGAACCGGAAACCTTAGGTTTTGAATTAAGCATTCTTTCGATTTCTGCTTTAATATCATCCTTTGAAATTCCCATATTTTCAAAAAGATTTGCAATTAAACTTTCGTCAATTGTTAAAAGACTGTACAGGAAATGTTCCTGATCAATTTCCTGATTGCCATAATCGTAAGCGATCTTCTCACATCCGTTAACAGCCTCTATTGATTTCTGTGTAAATTTATTAATATTCATAGACTGTATCCTCCGCTTTCCTTAACTTGACTATATAATACTCTTAGTTATTAGCACTGTCAATTGTTGAGTGCTAATTTATATATAAAATAACAATTAACTTAATTAAGGAAAAATAAAACACGGATATGAAGCCCCTAAACTGACAGGGGGCATTTCATACCCGTGTTTATTATTGGTAATAATTAAATATAATAATTATTTAAATTATTTTATTTAGATTACTTTGCAAGAGCTGCCTTAGCTGCCTCAGCAACCTTAGTGAAACCAGCTGCATCGTTAACAGCCATCTCTGAAAGAACCTTTCTGTTAAGGTCGATACCTGCAACCTTAAGACCGTGCATAAGATTGCTGTATGAAAGACCATTGATTCTTGCAGCAGCGTTGATTCTTACGATCCAAAGCTTTCTGAAGTCTCTCTTTCTCTGCTTTCTACCCTTGTAGCTTTCTGCAAGAGCTCTCTTTACAGACTGCTTAGCAATTCTGTACTGCTTAGATCTTGCGCCCATGTAACCCTTAGCGAGCTTTAAAATTCTTCTGTGCTTCTTCTTAGCATTAAGTCCACCCTTAATTCTTGCCATTTTAATATTCCTCCTAAACTATAACTCTTATACGATCTCTTTTTAAAACTGTAAATTAAAGATATGGTAAAATCTTCTTCATTACCTGTTCGTTTGTCTTATCTGTCATTGTTGCTGTTCTAAGATCTCTCTTTCTCTTTGAGCTCTTCTTAGTAAGGATATGGCTCTTGTTAGCCTTCATTCTCTTAAGCTTTCCTGTTCCAGTAACTTTAAAACGCTTTGCTGCTGCTCTGTTTGTTTTCATCTTTGGCATGATACAAATCTCCTTTTAAACGATTATTTTTTTTCTGTTAAGAACATTGACATTGTTCTGCCTTCCATCTTAGGCGCCTTTTCGATAACGGCAATATCTTCAAGCTCCTTGGCGAAGTCTGTAAGCACATGCATACTTCCTTCTGTATGAGCTATCTCTCTGCCTCGGAATCTCATCGAAACCTTAACCTTGCTACCCTTTTCGATAAACTTTCTTGCTGCGTTAATCTTAGTATTAAGGTCGTTAGTATCGATATTAGGAGAAAATCTGATCTCCTTAATGTCAATGACTTTCTGTTTCTTTCGCGCTTCCTTTTCTTTTCTTGCAAGCTCGTATCTGTACTTACCGTAGTCGATAAGCTTACAAACCGGTGGCTTAGCTGAAGGAGCGACTTTAACAAGATCAACATCTGCTTCTCTTGCAAGCTCGAGAGCTTCTTTTACTGACATGATACCAAGCTGTTCGCCATCTGCACCGATAACACGAACTTCTTTGTCTCGTATCTGTTCATTAATAAATAAGTCGCTGATAATTATACCTCCTATAATTATGCAAAAAGTTAGAGCATTCTCTCACAAATGGTATTCCTCAATGGGCAAAAAAATGGAACCCATTAAGGGTTCCACTTGTCTAAGATCTTATATATATGACGGAACACCGTCAGTACTAATTATCTTATTCATTACCCAAGCCGACGAAACGCCTTAGGTGAGAGTGGTAACCCTGCTTATTGTTTAACAACTTCAGTATAATAACATATATGAAATATGTAGTCAACACATTATCTCAATCAATTATTGCTTTCAGAATCTTACTCTTCCTTTGTCTCGTCAACAACAGGAGCTGCTTTAAGCTCGTCGCTGATTTTGATTTTATTAACCTGATTGCTTACAAGAGTATTTGAAATTTCGAACTTATCAACATCGAAGTCTTCAATCTTATTTGTGTTTGAATTCTTGCTGTTGTACTCGTTAACCTTTGCCTTAAGACCTTCCTTAAGATCAAGAATTGTTCCCTCAAGCTTCTTTGTATCCATATTGAAGTAATATGTTATTTTAACTGATACATTATCAATATCTACGCCTGATAAATTCTTTGTTGCATCTACAATGTACTTCTTAACAGAAGGATCCATTTCTGATACAGTCATATATCTTTCAACAAGTTCACATGATGCTTCATTGAACTTTTCCTTATTATCCTTAAGTAATAAGTCTCCGGTCTTTGTCTTGGTTGATGTCTGGAAGTAGTCTGTTGTCTTATATATTCTTCTTACGAAGCTTAAGTTGTCAGCTGTACTTCCTGTTCCTTCATATACATCAATCTTTTCTGCATCATCAGCATTTCCAACAATATATGTTTCTGTATATGTATTAGTATTATTGATCTTATCTTCTACATGATCTGAGCTTTTAATTCTGCTTTCCTGAATAGAATCATCGTAGTAAAGATAGTAGTCACCGGAAATTGAAATATCAACATTCTTTGACTCTCCACCCTGAGTTCCCTCAAACTGAATTGTTCCAGCGATAGATCTCTGAGCTGACTCTGAAGTACTGTTAGCTGTGAAATACTCCTTGATTCTGTTTTCTTCCTCGCCCGTATTCTTATTACATCCTGTCAATGTCACTGCAGATGCAGCAAGAATTCCGCCAATTAAAAATATTTTCTTCATAACACTTTTTCCCCGTTATATCCGTTATAAATGTTAAATATAATGTACCAATATAATATCTATATTATGTCGATAAAATATTATTCTTCTTCAAGCTTAAGAACACTCATGAATGCCTTCTGAGGAATCTGTACCTTACCAATCTGTCTCATACGCTTCTTTCCTTCTTTCTGCTTTTCAAGAAGCTTCTTCTTACGGGAAATATCACCACCGTAACACTTGGCAAGAACGTCCTTACGCATAGCCTTTACTGTTTCTCTGGCTATAACCTTATTTCCGATTGCTGCCTGAATAGGTACCTCGAAAAGCTGTCTTGGGATTTCACCCTTAAGCTTTTCACACATTTTACGGCCTCTCTCAACAGCACTTCCCTCGAATACGATAAATGAAAGAGCATCAACTTCTTCTTTATTGATAAGAATGTCGAGCTTGCAGAGCTTGGATTTCTTATATCCTGCTAATTCATAGTCAAATGAAGCATAACCTCTTGAACGTGACTTTAATGCATCAAAGAAATCGTAAATGATTTCATTAAGCGGAAGCTCATATTTAACGAGAGCTCTTGTCTGCTCAATATAGTCAACACCTTCATATATTCCTCGACGTTCCTGGCAAAGCTCCATAATTGTTCCAACATATTCACTTGTTGTCATTATTTCAGCCTTAACGATTGGCTCTTCCATATATGCAATAGAAGATACATCAGGAAGGTTAGATGGGTTTGTAAGGTCAAATTCAGTTCCATCTGTTAAATGTACCTTATATACAACACCAGGAGCTGTTGTAATAAGATCAAGACCATACTCTCTTTCAAGACGCTCCTGAACAACATCCAGATGAAGAAGTCCTAAGAAACCACATCTGAAACCAAATCCAAGAGCCGCTGATGTCTCAGGCTCATATGATAAAGCCGCATCATTAAGCTGTAACTTTTCAAGAGCATCTCTTAAATCCTGATACTTGGCACCATCTGCAGGATATAATCCACAGTAAACCATTGGATTTGTCTTCTTGTAACCCGGAAGAGCCTCTGCACATGGTCTTGTATTCTCAGTAACTGTATCACCGACATTTACATCCTTAACTGTTTTGATTGCAGCTGTAATGTAACCTACCATTCCGGCTGTTAATTCGTCACAAGGAACTAACTGGCCCGGCTCGAAGTAACCTACTTCAACGACCTCTTCAACGGCGCCCGAAGCCATAAGCTTAATCTTTGTACCCTTCTTAACAGTACCTTCCATGATACGTGCAAATATTACGGCACCCTTGTACTGGTCATAATATGAATCAAATATAAGAGCCTTTAAAGGTTCATTTTTATCACCTGTTGGAGCAGGAATCTTCTTTACGATCATTTCAAGAACCTGATCGATGTTAATTCCGTTCTTTGCAGAAATCATAGGAGCTTCGTCAGCTTCAATTCCTATTACATCTTCAATCTCTTCCTTAACTCTGTCAGGATCTGCACTTGGAAGATCAATCTTATTAATTACAGGAAGAACTTCAAGATCGTGATCTAATGCCAAATAAACATTTGCAAGTGTCTGAGCTTCAATACCCTGTGCAGCATCTACGATAAGGAGAGCACCTTCGCAGGCTGCAAGAGAACGTGATACTTCATAGTTAAAGTCAACGTGTCCCGGTGTATCAATAAGGTTAAATGTATATTCGTTACCGTCAGAAGCTGTGTACTTTAATCTTGCTGTCTGAGCTTTAATTGTAATTCCTCTTTCTCTTTCAAGATCCATGTTATCAAGAACCTGTTCCTGCATTTCTCTGTCAGAAAGAGTCTGAGTAGCCTCTATAAGTCTGTCGGCAAGTGTTGATTTACCGTGATCAATGTGAGCAATTATGCAAAAATTTCTAATTCTTTCTTGTATATCTGCCATTTATTATCTCCATGTTAATAATTGATTTAAATGCTTGTAGTTAATTTACAACAGAAAAGAGCCGCCTGAAAAAATGAGCGACTCCTTTCTAAAGTATATATACAACTAAATCAATTAGTCGTTTTTATTGTTCTGAAGGAATCCCGGAACATCAAACTTGCTGTTATTTGATGGCTTAGCAGCTCTCTGCTGTACCATTGCATTTAACTTTTTCTGAGCTTCCTCTGATGCCTTCTTAAGTTCTTCTGCTTCTTTTATTGCTTTTTCTCTTGCTTCAGCTTCAGGATCAACTACAGGAGTCTCTTCTACAGGAGCTTCTGCCTGAACCTGTGCATCTGTTGATGATACCACTGTATGAGCCTGCGGTGCCATTGTATGATGCACCTGAGGAGCTGCAGCTGCTGATGCAGACTTCATGTTAGACTTCTGGCTCTCAGCTTCAAGGCTGTCATTTTCCATACCTGTAGCAATAATTGTAATCTTAATGCTGTCTGCAGTCTCATCTGAATCGATACCGAAGATAACATTAACTTCATCGCCAACTTCTTCATAGATGTAATCTGTTGCTTCTTCAACATCTGCAAGAGTAGCGTTACCTGAAATGTTAAGGATAATATTCTTAGCACCTTCGATAGATGTCTCAAGAAGTGGGCTTGATACAGCATTCTTAACAGCTGTAAGAGCCTTATTGTCATCTGAAGCTTCACCGATACCGATATGAGCGTATCCCTGATCCTTCATTGTTGTCTGAACATCTGCGAAGTCTAAGTTCATTGTAGCTGGCTTGTTGATAAGGTCAGCAATGCCTACAACTGACTGATGAAGAACTTCATCTGCTCTTGCCATAGCTTCTTCAAATGAAATACCCTTGTCATAGATTTCGAAAATCTTCTGGTTAGGAATTACGATGATTGTATCAACATTTTCCTTAAGTCTTTCGATACCTGCAAGAGCGTTTCTCATACGAGGTCTTCCCTCGAACTTAAATGGTGTTGTAACAACGCCTACTGTAAGAGCGCCCTGCTTCTTAGCAATAGATGCAACTACAGGAGCGGCACCAGTACCTGTTCCACCGCCCATACCGCAAGTAACGAATACCATGTCAGCGCCTTCAAGTGCCTTTGCAATTTCGTCTGCGCTTTCTTCAGCTGCTCTCTCACCTACTTCGCTCTTAGCTCCGGCTCCAAGTCCGTTAGTTGTCTTAGCACCGATAGGAATTGTTACACCGGCTTTACACTTCTTGATATCCTGGATATCTGTGTTAATTCCGATAAGCTCAGCACTTGTAATACCTGACTCTACCATTCTTGATACAGCATTATTACCACATCCGCCGATACCTACAACTTTTATATTAGCAACCTGTTCTTTCTCATTACTACTTAGTTCAAACAAGGTTTTAACCCTCCTTCAATATCACATCCATTTGACCATAATAAACTAATGATATAATTAATGGATAAATAATTCAATATTTTATGTCATATATTCAGCAAAAATTATTATATTTATCAATTTTTTATAATTTGCGTGAATGTACTGTCGAATAAAAACAATATTCCTGCTATATGGCAACATCTGATATACACACACACATATATATACACTGTTATATGCACTTCGTTATATGCACTTCGTTATATGCACTTCGTTATATGCACTTCGTTATATACAAATAGATGGTATATAGATATTAACTACCATGTACCATCTATTATAAAACTATATATGCATCTTTGCAAAAATATAATCTTTGCAAAAAATATAACACTTACTCTTCGTCTTCTTCAGTTTCATCTTCTGAAGTGTTTTCTGCCTCAGATGACTCTGTTTCCTCTGTAGTCTCCTCATTGGAGTTTTCCGTTGATTCACCACCTGTCTCTTCAGATGACTGCTCATTTGATTCTTCAGCCGGCTTTGACTCTTCTACTGTCTGCTCAAATATGATGTTTTTATTACCACCACTATAATCTTCCAGATGAAGAATTCCCTTCAGACCTTCAATATTGCTGTAGAGCTTACTTAACCTGAACACCTTCTCTTCAGCATTTTCAAGAGTACCCATATTAACAAATACATCCTTCACCTGATAATATATGGCACCATCTTTGTAGATTATCTTGTCAAACTTCAAAGAATATGTGCGGGCATAATGTGCATACTGAATAAGAGCATCATATGCCTTATCATCACTTACATGTGGTTTTGATCCAAGTATAAGATTATCAAATGTTATACCTTCTATAATCGGTGAACTGTCATATAAGTTACCTGAACTGTCTACAACATTTCCTGATTCGTCTACGTATTCATACACACCTGCATAGTAAAAGCAGGCGAGTAATTCCTTTTCATGAACCACAACGTGAATTTTGTTAGGCCATAAAATATTTACATCATAGCTTGATATAAAAGGTATATTCTTATTCTTGTTTCCGAATATGGAATACATAAGTGTATTAGGATTACTACCACTGAAAATGTATTCGTTCAGATCTTCTTCATTTGCCTTTTTATTACCTTCATATGTAATCTCTGTAGTTCTGAATACGAAGAAAATGAATAAGACTACGGCAGCTATTATAGAAGTGATAAGTGTAAATCTGAAAAGCTTTTTATTTCTTTTTTTACGTTTCCGTCCTATATCAATCTTTACTGAACCCATACGCTTATACCTTTTCCTCAATATCTATCTTCTTTGAGACATTTAATACCAATCCCATTTCAAATAGTAAGAAGAATATCGAAGATCCACCATAACTTATAAACGGTAGTGTTACACCCGTATTAGGCATGAGATTAGTAACAACGGCCACATTAAGAATTAACTGAATTGCAATATGGAAGAAAATTGCCATACACAATAACATGTCTGTCTTTGTAGGGGCCTTCATTGCTATAACATATATTCTCCATAATAAAAGTGCAAATATAGATAAGAGAATTATAGCTCCAAATATACCTACTTCTTCGCATATTACGGCAAATATCATATCATTCTGTGACTCAGGTATATAACCTAACTTCTGAAGACCTTTACCAAGTCCCTTACCTAAGAAACCACCCGATCCGATTGCGTAAAGCGACTGAACTGTCTGATAACCTGTAGAAAGCTCATATTCTTCAGGATGAAGCCAGACTGCAATTCTGTTAAATCGGAAACTTGATGAATCGGCAGGCATATTTGAGATTATAAGAACCATTATGATACCGATTACCGCTGCAATTCCCAAAGCTATTAAATAGTTCTTAGGCTTTGGAGATACTATAAACATCATAAAAAATACAATTAAAAAAATGATTATAGAACTGCTTAAGTTTGAACTTATTACATATACCAGCCCTGCAGGTATAATTCCGATTGCTCCTATGATGAATAATCTGCCCTTTAAATTATTAATACCTCGCCCGGCAGTCATTATCATTGCAACGATAGATATTATAACCGCCAGCTTAACAAACTCGGCAGGCTGGAAATTAAAGAATCCCAGTCTGATCCAACGGGTAGCACCATTAACGCTGTGTCCCATCGGAATAAGCATAAACAGCATGACTATGGAAGCTACCAGAATAATCCAGTGCCTCTGCATCAGCCATTTATAATTAATCATAAAGCCGGCTACCATTAATACCAATCCGATTAAGACGAATATTAACTGTCTGTTAAAGAAGTAGCTTGGATCTCCGTATTCTAAATTGGCAGTATATGAACTTGAACTATATATCATAATCAGTCCAAATCCGATAATGAGGAAGAGACAAAATACTAATGTATAGTCAAAATGAAATATTCTTTTAAGTTTTTTTCTTTTAACAATTTTACTATCCGTAACAGTTCTCTTTTGCATAATTGCCTCTAATAAACTTCTAACTGATTATTTAGTCTATTTACCATTTGACTAAATCTTTAAACAACCTGCCTCTTTGTTCGTAGGATTTAAACATATCCCAGCTTGCACATGCAGGAGATAATAATATGGCATCTCCATTTTCAGAATCAGCCTTACAAATAGAAACAGCCTCTTCAAGAGAATCTGCCATTTTAATATTTGTAAATCCATGTTCTAAAGCGCACGCTTTTATTTTTTCTGCAGTTGCACCAATAAGAACAAGTTCCTTAATCTTTCCATCGAAGCTTTCAATGAAATCATCATATGGTGAATTCTTGTCATATCCGCCTGCTATCAATAATGTAGGGCGTGACATAGCCTTTATGGCCTTTATTGATGCATCTGTATTAGTACCCTTTGAGTCGTTGTAATATACAACACCGTCAATTGTATCCACCTTTTCAATTCTATGCTCAACAGCATGGAAATTCTTTGTAACGTCGATTGTAATATCAGAAGGAACGCCCGCTGCTTCTGCAATGGCAAGAGCTGCCATTACATTTTCATAGTTGTGGTCACCAATGAGGTTGATATCATCAACATTTAATATCTCTTCTTCTCTATCCTCATATATTCTGTATATTACTCTGTCCTTGTAATAATATCCTGTGTCAGGCTTATTAACTCTTCCGAACCATAAAACATGAGAAGTACATCTCTTGGCAAATTCTCTTAATCTCTCATCATCGAAATTAAGAATTACGAAATCATCCGCTGTCTGATTCTTTGTGACATTAAACTTAGCTTCGGCATATGCCTCCATTGTCTTATGTCTGTCTAAATGATCCGGTGTGATATTAAGTATTGCCGCTACCTTTGCATGAAATGTATCAATTGTTTCAAGCTGGAAGCTGCTGATTTCTATAATTGAAATAGAATCATTTTCTGACTTTATAACTTCATTAGTGTAAGGAAATCCAATATTTCCGGCCACAATTGTATTACTTTTCCATCTCTTAATTATATCACCAACAAGTGTTGTAGTTGTAGTTTTACCGTTAGTTCCTGTAATTGCAACAACGCTACCCTTTTCGTAAATATAACCAAGCTCAATCTCTCCGATAAGCTTTACATTTGCATCATTTATCTTCTTAACTATAGGATTGTCTAAAGGTACACCCGGACTTACCACAGCCATATCAAATGCAGCAATTACCTCTTCACTCATATCTCCAAGGAAAACTTCTACATTTCCAATGCTTTCCTGTATTTTTGATTTGTTCGCTGATACATTGCCATCAAAAACAGCAACTTCATATCCATGTGCCATAAGAAGCTTAGCGGCATTTATACCACTTTTACCTGCTCCTATTACTAATGCTTTATAACTCATAATTAATTACCCGATTTATTATTTATATCGATTTATTACTCATCTGATGAAGAAGTTGATTCTAAAGTAGTTCCTTCCGGTACTTCAATTCCACCTTCACCTTCAGATCCTGACTCTGAATTTCCATTTTCAGTTGTAGCTGTAGTGTCCTTAGGAACTCCAAGATATGGAAGTAATTCTGCAAGCATATCATGTGTAAGCTCCTGAACATCCATACCTGAACCACTGGTTCCTGTAGTTCCCTGCGGCTCATCAATTACAACATATAATACATACTGCGGATTTTCTGCCGGTGCAAATGCAGCAACAGAAATTAACCATTTCTTTTCAGAACGAGGTAATTTCTGGGCTGTACCTGTTTTACCACCTATGGAATATCCATCTACCTTAACATATGTAACACCGTACTGTTCTACAGCTTCTTTAAGAATTCTCTTAATAACGTTTGAAGTATCGGCTGTTACAGTCTGTCTTACCGATGTAGGTGTAACACTCTTTATCTTCTCACCCTTTTCATTCTCAATTGATTTTACAATGTGTGGCTGATAATATGTTCCACCATTTATAAGAGAACAATATGCAGCCGCCATCTGGATCATTGTAACGTCAAAGTTCTGACCGAATGAGTTTGTGGCAAGGTCAGTTACAGACATTTTCTCAGCATCCTGTAAAATACCTCGCTCCTCACTTGGAAGGTCGATTCCTGTCTTGGAACCGAAGCCAAATAAGGACTGATACTTAATCATGTTGTCAGTACCTAAGTTTGCCGCAATTTCCATCATGGCTACGTTACATGAGTCACCCAGGGCCTTATCAAGTGATAACTGACCGTGACCACCGTAAATATGTCTCCAGCAGTTAATTGTATAACCACCGATGGAGAGAGAACCGCCACAATAGAATTGATCACCATCTTTTACAACCCCTTCTTCAAGGCAGCCTGCAACAGTGATGGATTTAAATGTTGAACCCGGCTCATATACATCTGATACACAGTAGTTTCTCCAAAGCTTGGCAAGATTTTCAGCCTTTTCTTCTTCACTCATTGCTGCAATCTGTTCATCAGTATAAACAGCTGTTAAATCTCTCGGATTATTAAGATCGAAGAATGGATAACTGCTCATTGCAAGTACTTCACCTGAATTTGGATCCATCAGAATCGCACCTGTATTGGCAGACGGCTTTGATGAATTGTAGTTGGCAATGTACTTGTCGATGATATTCTGAGCACCGTAATCAAGAGTAGTTACAACATTATTACCATCTACGGCAGATTTAAGATCCTCTGTACGCTCCATGGAATCATCCACATATGTGTATGCAAGTCCGTCTGTACCTGTAAGGTTAGAATCGTACTTCTTTTCAAGGCCAAGCTCACCGCCATTATTCTTGTTATAGAAGCCTATAACATCAGCTGCAAGTGTTCCAAATGGATAAACTCTCTTATAGTCGTCCTCGAACCATACGCCATCTATATTTTCATTTTCTTCCATCTGGGCTTTGAACTTATTAACGAAATCTTCTTCCAGTTCCGATTTCATTTTTCTGTATCTGCTGTCTTTCTGATTTGTAAGAACATCTTCTATCTCATTTTTATCAATTCCGAAGTATTCACTTACAGCATCAACAGTAGCGTCCTTCTTTTTCTCATCAGAATTAATAACAAATGGATCTAATACTAAATTATATACTTTCTTACTGTATGCAAGAACAGTTCCGTTTCTATCTACAATAGATCCTCTCTTACTGGCGATAGTACGGGATGAATATGCCTGATGGTTAAGTACTATTCTTGAATATTCTTCACCATCGGCAACATTAATAATTATAACTCTCACAATTAATACTAAAATAAGTACCATTGCAATCAAAAAGGCAATGCCTGATTTGGTTTTTATCCTTCCAAGCATCGCCTTACTATATTGTGAATAATCGTCACGCTTTTTCATTTTATACCTATATATCCGAATCAGAATTAGTTGTTTGGAATATTTTCATACTGTCTGATATATCCCAATGTGCCGCCATCGTATTCTACAATATTATTTGCATCAGGATATGTCATACCATACTCATTAACAGCTTTGTCATATATTTCCTGATAGTTGATATTAGATTCTACATCAACCTGTTTTTCATTATTATTAGTTGTTAATGTATTAAGCTCTTCCTGGAGAGTATTAATTTCTGATGTAGTTGTAATAAGATCGGAACGGAGATTAAGATAATTAACACCTAATGCAATGGCTGCTGCAGTTATCGCTGTAACCACGCCAAATAAAGCAAGGCTTCTTCTATTAGCTCTTGCTGCTCTTTTTCTTGGAGAAATAGGAATTCGACTTCTTCTCGGAGCTCTCTCCACTTCAATTGCCGGAGCTTCTGATCCACGTACGTACGTATTATATCCTCCACCATAATTGTTTGTATTGTTAGCCATTTTCCCTCTCCTTAATTATCAATAACTCTCTCAAATACCCTAAGTTTGGCACTCTTTGCTCTGCTGTTATACTCTAACTCTTCTTCACTTGGCAGAATTGCCTTCTTAGTAATAACTTTACCCTTTGATTTCTTTCCACATACACATACCGGGAAATTACTTGGACATGTACATGGATCCTGTGCGGTTCTGAATGCATTCTTAACAATTCTGTCTTCCAGTGAATGAAATGTGATTATACTTAATCTGCCCTTATCGTTAAGCAAATCAATCATCTTAGGTATAACGCCCTCGAGTCTGGCTAATTCATCATTAAGTGCAATTCTAAGTGCCTGAAATGTTCTTTTTGAAGGATGTCCCCCTGTTGCCAGACTTTTTGCCGGCATAGACTTCCTTATAATGTCATTTAATTCAAATGTGGTTTCTATTCTTTTCTTTTGTCTTGCTAAATCAATGTTATATGCTATTTTACGTGCATACTTTTCTTCGCCGTAGTCTTTGATTATCTTTGTCAATGTTTCAACAGATTCGTCATTGACAATATCAGCGGCTGTTCTCTGAACTCTGTTGTCCATTCTCATATCGAGAGGTGCATCAAATCTGTATGAAAAGCCTCTCTCAGGAACGTCTAACTGATGTGAAGAAACTCCTAAATCCAGCATAATACCATCAACGTGCACTATACCGTGTTCACTGAGTTTCTCAGGCATATATTCAAAGTTACTGTGTATGAAAATTGTTCCGGGTCTGTAATCATTGAGTTTCTTTGATGAACTCTCAATAGCTTCTATATCCTGATCAAAGCAGATTAACTGCCCCTTTGGACTGAGTCTCTTGAGAATCTCCATTGAATGACCTGCGCCGCCCAGTGTTCCATCAACATATATCCCGTCCGGATTAATATTTAAACTGTTGATTGTCTCATCTCTCAACACAGGAATATGAGAAAACTCCATTACAACCTCCAAAACATTACGGATTTCACATTAAATAGTGAAACCCAACTCTTCCATATCGCTAAGAACCGAATCAATGTCATCTCCGATAGAGTTAACATTTGTCTCCCAACGTTCCTTACTCCATACTTCAATCTTATTACCCATGCCCACAAGACATACGTCTTTGTCTAATGCAGCATATTCTCTAAGAGTTGCAGGTATAAGCACTCGTCCTTGCTTATCAGGTTCAACTACAGTTACACCTGCATGGAAGAATCTGTTAAGCTGTCTGGTTCCTTTGTTAATAAGCGGTAAACTCTGTAACTTGCTGTCAAATGCAGCCCATTCCTCTTCAGTATACACAAACAGACATCCATCTAACCCTCTGGTGATGACGAAGCTCCCCTCCGGCACTTCATCACGGAACTTGGAAGGCATAATTATACGCCCTTTTGCATCTATGGAATGTATGAATTCACCCATAAACATAAAGCATACCCTCCTAAAACTTCCTGGCCATGTTCCACCACAGTCCACCACAATCTACTACTTTTTACCACTTTTCTATTTATTTTATATCATATGGCAGAAATTACAAGTTTTAATTTGAGCATCATTCGCAGATTTATATGGGAAAAGCCTATGTTTTTGTCATATCTTGTTGTATTTAACGATATATAACACTGTATGTTGTGTCAATATGTATTTAGTATGCATTTTCAGCCTAATTATTAAATTTTTATTTATATTATTGTGGTGGTTTTATGTGCTTAAATATCGGATTTTGTGGCAAAACAACAAAAAAGACAGCCGTATGTGTACGACTGTCTTCTATATGTAGTATTTATTTGAATATCTACTATATTATATGCGCAATAAGCTATATGCGCTAAAAGCTATATGCGCATTAATAGCTTAACTGCTTAATCTTCCGTTTTATCTATTCCAACGGCCCTGTATGCCTTGTCAGTGGCGATTCGTCCCGTTCTTGTTCTGCTTATGTATTCATTTTGCACAAGATATGGTTCATATACGTCTTCCAGTGTCCCGGAATCTTCTCCAAGGGCTGCAGCCAGTGCTTCAATCCCCACCGGACCACCTGAAAACTGAGTGATTATTTTCTCTAAAATCTTTCTGTCACTCTTATCCAGTCCGTTGGAATCAACTTCGAGGAGATTTAATCCGTAATCCGCTGCCTCTTTTGTAATCTTACCGTCAAACTTAACTTGTGCATAATCTCTTATTCTCTTAAGAAGTCTGTTGGCAAGTCTTGGAGTTCCTCTTGATCTTCTGGCAAGCTCAAATGCCCCTTCATCAT
The DNA here is from genome assembly GCA_900545225.1 of uncultured Eubacteriales bacterium. Taxonomy (GTDB): domain Bacteria; phylum Bacillota; class Clostridia; order Lachnospirales; family Lachnospiraceae; genus UBA4285. The sequence continues at coordinate 25,189 of UQXZ01000011.1, read as the reverse complement.
CAATATCTATTCCCAATACAGATGCTGAACGAACGATAATGTCCTTCAATTCATCCACTGAGTAATATTCAAGTCTGTCAATTATTCCAAATCTGTCTCTGAGCGGAGCTGAAAGAAGACCTGCTCTTGTTGTAGCTCCCACAAGAGTAAACTTCGGTAAATCTATTCTTATGGAACGGGCAGCTCCGCCCTTACCGATAATAATATCTATACAGAAATCTTCCATGGCCGGATAGAGAACTTCTTCCACCTGTCTGTTTAAACGGTGTATCTCATCAATAAAGAGGACATCGCCCTCTGACAGTCCGTTAAGTATTGCCGCAAGCTCTCCAGGTTTTTCTATTGCAGGGCCACTTGTGATTTTCATGTTGGTTCCCATTTCCTCAGCAATAATTCCCGACAATGTGGTTTTTCCCAATCCCGGCGGACCATATAAGAGTACATGGTCTAATGGTTCCTTACGGAGTTTTGCAGCTTCCATATATACGGCAAGATTATCTCTGACCTTCTTCTGTCCTATATAGTCTTTAAGCTTTTTAGGTCTGAGAAGAGTTTCGCTGTTTTCATCTTCCGGAATAATCTCTGTTGAAATTATTCTATTATCCATTTTTCTCTCCTTATATAATATGAAAAAACTCATATTATGATAAATGTTTCAATGCCGCCTTTATAAGTGACTCATCATCCATTTCCTCGTAATTATCCACCTGCTTAACGGCCTTTGCCGCCTCGCCATAGTTGAATCCGAGAGATACAAGAGCTTCAAGGGCGATATTTACACTGTCTGACTTAGCTACATCTCCACTATCGACAGCTATATATGAATCGTCCTCGATTACCATTTTAACTTTATCTCTGAGCTCAAGCACAATTCTCTCGGCTGATTTCTTCCCGATTCCCGGCGCCTTTGTAATTGTTTTATAATCCGCTGAAATAACGGCAAGTCTCAGTTCATTCGGAGTTATGGCAGAGAGTATACCGAGAGCAGTTTTAGTTCCTACGCCATTTACATTTATCAGAAGCTTGAAAACATCCAGGTCGTCCATTGTCATCAATCCGTAGAGTGCAATGGCATCTTCCCTTACATATGTATATGTAAATACCTTAACCTCGCTTCCAATTGAAGGAAGTGTAGATATTATACTTACCGGAACATTTATATTAATTCCAATTCCGCCCTTATCTATGATAATTGAATCCTGTCCGACAACGGCAAGGACACCCTTTACATATGCTATCAAAATCTAAACCCTTCCTATATAAGTATACTTTTATAAGTATTCTTCTTATAAAAATATATTCCTATATGTTTTATAATCAATTCTTATATTTAACTCTTAATATAAGTCTTTATATATTAATTCTTACTTCCAATAATGTGGTGGATAAACTGTTCTGCAGTTCTTCCTGAAATACCGCCGTTTCTGATTCCCCATGCATTGGCTTTTCTATGAAGCTCTTCAGGGTCCTCATTTATACCATTTAACTTGGCAAGATAATCTACAATCTCAAGATACTCAGGTGGTGTTGGCTTACCGTAGTTAATCTTTACACCAAATCTGTTAACGAGTGACATTTTCTCTTCTACAGTATCTGAACGGTGGAGATCCTGTGAATGTTCCATGTCATTCTTGTCATTCCATGTTTCCTTAATTAAATGTCTTCTGTTGGATGTTGCATAAATAAGAATGTTATCCGGCTTTGTTTCCACGCCACCTTCCATAACAGCCTTTAAGTACTTGTATTCCGTTTCATTATCTTCAAATGATAAATCATCCATATATATAATGAACTTATATCCTCTGTTTTTAATTCTGCTTATGATACCTGAAATATATTTAAACTGGTGCTTATATATTTCAATCATTCTTAAGCCCTGGCTGTAATATTCATTTACAATGGCCTTAATAGAAGTTGACTTTCCTGTACCACTGTCTCCATAGAGAAGAACATTGTTGGCTTTCTTTCCATTTAAGAAGCTCTCTGTATTTTCCATAAGCATTTCTTTTTGTCTGTGATAACCAACGAGATCGCATAACATAACCTTTTCCATATTGCTTACAGAAAGGAAATCAAAGTCATTATCTCTCTTCTCACTGATTCTGAATGCCTTATTAAGACCAAAGAGGCCAACACCCACATTCTTATAGAACTCAGTAACTATATTAAAGAAGTCTTCGTCTGACTCTGCACCTGCAAGTGTGTTGCTTAACACCTGAACACATTCACTTATATCTCTGTTGTACATAAGCTCGTGCTTCTTTATTGACTTGTAGTTACAGATTTTTGTGAAACAGTTAATACCTAAGTATTCTTCAAGACCTGAAAAATTAAATGCGAAAAGCTCTCTGAATATGCCAAAATCATTCATGGCAAAATCATTTACAGTTCCATCCTTTGCTCCCTGCTTTTCACTTACAATACTAAATGAGTTCTCATCTGTAATAATGAGATATGTTAAATAGTTCTGCCATAAATTACCGTCAAATCCATTTGTTGTGGCAATCTTTAAAAGATTGTTGATTACATCATAAACTTCTCTTACAAGTTCTGATTTCTTAGACTTCTTATCGTCGTCTTTATTCTTTTTATATTTTTCGTACTTCTCATATACACAGGATAATCTGTCTAAAAGTGTTCCCTCAGATGCCACCTGGTTATACATAATAAACTGAGATGTTAAATTATACATATGATATATCTCCTTAATTTACACTTATAGGAATAAGATCCCTATGGAAATAAGATACTTATAGGAATAAGATATTGTTTAATTTGTATTCCGGTTATTATAGCATAAATTCGAATAAATGTTTATATAAGCCATTTTCTGTAATCGAATAAATGAAATTGTAAACAAATTATGTACAAATTTTGAATTATAATTGACAGTAAAGCATATAATGTTATACTTGTAACCGAATTAATAATTAAATGTAAATAAATTGTGTACAAATAGAGGTTAATCAATATGGATGTTATAAACGTAATCAGCCTCATACTTACCATAATGGTAATTGCTATGTTTGGTTATCAGTTCTTCTATATTCTTGTTTCACTTATTGATGAAATAAAAACAAGAATACAGAAAAACAACCAGTATAAAGACATTCTTAACGGTGTTGCCAAGGCCGAAGATTTCATCGAGAAAGACGGCGAGCCCCACAGATTTGGTTTTGTAATAGCTGCCCGTAATGAGGAAAATGTTATCGCCAACTTAATAGAAAGTATCAGACAGCAGAATTATCCTTCAGATATGATAGATGTTTTCGTTGTTGCTGATAACTGCACTGATAAAACTGCAGATGTTGCCAGAGAAGCCGGCGCCGTTGTATATGAAAGATTTAATGACGAGCAGGTAGGTAAATCATATGCTCTTAATTATCTTTTCAATAAAATAAATGCCGATTATGGTTCATACAGAGCTTATGACGGATACTTTATTTTCGATGCAGATAATATTGTAGGTAAGGACTTTACACGTGCAATGAATAACGAGTTCTGCAAGGGATACAGAGTTGTAACAGGTTACAGAAACTCTAAGAACTTCGGTACAAACTGGATAACTGCAGGTTACTCAATCGCATTTATGCGTGAAGCAAAGTACCTCAATAATTCACGTAAGCTTCTCAAATCAAGTACCATGGTTTCAGGTACAGGATACTTAGTAAGCAGTGAAATTATAGAAGAAAATAAGGGATGGCATTTCAACCTTATGACAGAGGATATCCAATTATCTGCTCATCTCATTTCTAACAATGAAAAGATTGGATATGCAAAGGATGCCATGTTCTATGATGAACAGCCTACAACATTTATGCAGTCATGGCATCAGCGTATGCGCTGGACTAAGGGCTTCTACCAGGTTCAGTGGCATTATGGATATAAGTTATTCAGAAATTTTTTCTCAAAGCCATCTATGATGCTTTCAAAGTACGATGCATTTATGACTCTTGCACCATCTACAATATTTACATTAATAAGTGCTGGAATCATGTGTGTATCTGTAGGACTTAATATTAAGGACATGGATGCGGCAATGGCCATGGTACCTGAAACTATTACAGCAATAATTACAGGTATTGTTCAGTTCTATCTTGTAACATTTATCTGGGGATTATTCACCATAATAACAGAATGGGACAAGATCATTGCGCCAAACAGTAAGAAAATATTATATCTGTTTACATATCCATTCTTTATGTTCACATATTTACCAATGGCCTTCTTTGCACTCTTCACAAAGGTTACATGGAGACCAATCAAACATACTGTGAGCAAAACAGCCGCAGACCTCTGTAATGAAAAGACTGAACTTGTAAAATAATTACAATATAAACAGATAAATATACATTTAAAAATCTCTACGCTGTTGAATTTAGCAGCGTAGAGATTTTTTATAGATTCTTTAAAAAAAATTAAAATTTTCTTAAATTACTTTTGACCAACACATAATAATAATTTATAATTAGTGTGCAAATTTATATTTTAAGAGAGGTTATTACTATGCATTCAAATGTATCATCTTTAATTAACGATCAGATTAACAATGAACTTTTCTCATCATATGTTTATCTTGATATTGCAAATTACTATGAGTCAAAGGGACTTGACGGATTTGCTAACTGGTTCGAAATCCAGGCAAAGGAAGAACTCGATCATGCACTTCTTTTATACAAGTATCTTCAGAACAATGGCCAGAAGGTAACGTTTGAAGCTATCAAGAAGCCTGAGTGCAAGTTCGATGACAACATGTCTCCACTTCAGGAAGCTCTTCGTCATGAGAAGTTCATAACAGCATGCATTAACAACATCTATGCAGCTGCTAACAGCGACAACGATTACAGAACAATGCAGCTTCTTGACTGGTTCGTTAAAGAACAGGGTGAAGAAGAAAAGAATGCTTCTGATCTCGTTACTAAAATGGAATTATTCGGTGATGATTCAAGAGCACTTTACATGCTCAACAGTGAATTAAAAGCTCGTGCATACTCACCAGCTTCACTTGAAATCTAATCCCTATAATTATAGATATTATATTGAGGAGGAATATGACATGATTTTAAACACAAATCACAGAGGTGAAAAAGTTTTCGCAAACGCAATGTCAGCAACAGGTTTAATCTTCTGCATCATTGGTTTTGTAGGAACAATAACAACTCAGGTAGGTTCATTTACACTTATCCCATTACCAATTTTACTTGTTGGTATGATTTTCAGCTTAATTGGATTATCAATTTCAGCTGCAATCGGTTCAAAACATAAGTGGTCAGCACCAGCTATCATTGGATTTTCAATTGGTATTGCTTCTTTTGTTGCTAACCTTTATCTTGTACTTTCTGCAATTAAAGTTGCATATATCACAAATGTTTTTGGCTCTATTTTCTAATTAAAGTCAGATATAAAAAGGATTGCATTTCGGTTTCAATAACCGGAGATGCAATCCTTTTTTATTTTAACTTATTATACTTTACTAGTTATATCTTATCTGACTGAATTATATTAACTGATAAAAGATATTAATAAATCAATCACTTTTCGATATATTCTTAATTCTGTTATCTATCAGATATTAGCAAGTGCCTGCTCAATATCTTCGATAATATCATCAACATTTTCAAGTCCAACAGAGAATCTAACCATTCCAGGTTCGATACCTGCGAGTACAAGCTGCTCATCTGAAAGCTGTCTGTGTGTCTCACTTGCAGGATGAAGTACGCATGTACGGATATCAGCAACGTGAACTTCATTTGAAGCAAGCTTTAATGAATCCATGAACTTAACGGCATTGTCTCTTCCACCCTTGATAACGATTGAAATAACACCACTTGATCCCTTAAGGTATTTCTCTGCAAGTGCATGGTTTTCATCAGACTCTAATCCAGGATATGTAACTGATTCAATCTTATCTGACTGCTCAAAATACTTAGCAACCTTTAATGCATTTTCGCAGTATCTTTCCATACGTAATGCAAGAGTCTCAAGACCAAGATTAAGAAGGAATGCTGAATGTGCAGCAGGATAAGCTCCGAAGTCTCTCATGAGCTGCATTCTTGCCTTAATAATATATGCAGCCTTACCATATGTCTCTGTATATGAGATTCCGTGGTATGTAACATCAGGCTCTGTGAAGTCAGGGAAGTTACCGTTTGTCCAGTCAAACTTACCGCTGTCAACGATTATACCACCACCCTGAACTGCATGGCCGTCCATGTACTTTGTTGTTGAGTGGATAACAATATCTGCACCAAAATCAAATGGCTTGCAGAGTACAGGAGTTGCAAATGTATTATCTACAATAAGAGGCACTCCGTGTCTGTGAGCAATATTGGCATATCTCTCAATATCAAGAACTGTAAGAGCAGGGTTGGCAATTGTCTCACCAAATACAGCCTTTGTATTTGGCTTGAATAATGCATCAATTTCTTCGTCAGTCATACCCTTCTCAATATAGATACACTCAATACCGAGTTTTTTAAGTGTATGTGTGAATAAGTTAACTGTTCCACCATAAATTTCTGCTGTTGCTAAAAAGCTGTCTCCCGCATTACATAAGTTAAGGATTGAAAGGAGAGATGCCGCCTGACCTGATGATGTACACATAGCACCTACACCACCCTCAAGTGCTGCAATCTTCTCTTCCACAGCCATTACTGTAGGATTTGCAAATCTTGAATAAATAAGTGACTTTGTAGGCTCATCGAAAACTGATGCTACTTCATCTGTTGAATCGTATACGTATGTTGTACTCTGAACGATAGGAACTACTCTTGGCTCTCCGTTCTTTGGTGTGTATCCGGCATGTAAGCATTTTGTTTCGTCTCTCATAATTTATCCTCCAACCTGTAGCTGTTAATACCTATCTCTTTGATATGTATATGATAACACCTTTGATTTTTATGTAATAATACATTAAAGCAATCACCATATATAAGTAAAAACTATAACTTACTTTATAAACATTGCATCACCGAAACTGAAAAATCTATACTTCTTCTCTACAGCTTCCTTATATGCATTTAATACATTTTTTCTGCCCGCAAGAGCTGAAACAAGCATAATAAGAGTTGACTTTGGAAGATGAAAATTAGTTATAAGACCGTCAATAGCCTTAAATTTATATCCCGGATAGATAAATATCTGTGTTTCCCCACTTCCAGCATGAACAATGCCATTTTCATCAGTAACTGACTCAAGAGTTCTTGTGGATGTTGTACCAACAGAAATTATTCTTCCGCCATTTGCCTTTGTTTCATTGAGGATCTTTGCAGTTTCCTCACTTACTTCGTAGTACTCAGAATGCATTTTATGATCTAAGATATTTTCCACCTGTACAGGTCTGAATGTACCAAGGCCAACATGGAGAGTAACTGATACTACCTTTACGCCCTTTTCCTTAATCTGCTCTAAAAGCTCATTTGTAAAATGAAGCCCTGCTGTAGGTGCCGCTGCAGATCCCTCAATCTTAGCGTATACAGTCTGGTATCTGTTCTTGTCCTCAAGTCTGTGTGTAATATATGGAGGAAGAGGCATCTGACCTAACTTATCAAGAATCTCTTCAAATATTCCATCATATTCAAATTCAACAATTCTGTTACCGTCCTCTTTTACTTCCGTAACTCTGCAGAGAAGATCGAAATCTTCCGGACCTTCTCCTCCGAAAATAATTTCATCCCCAACTCTGGCTTTTTTGCCCGGACGTGTGAGAACTTCCCACTTTGACTTCTCATCTTCAAGTCTTTTAAGAAGTAGAACCTCAACTACACCACCTGTCTTTTTACGGCCTATTAATCTGGCAGGTATTACCTTTGTATTATTTATGCAAAGGCAGTCTCCGGGATTTAAATAATCAATTATTTCCTTAAATACGTGATGACTTGTTTCGCCTGTATTTTTATCTAATACTAAAAGCTTTGATGATGATCTGTCCGCAAGAGGATCCTGTGCGATCTGCTCTTCAGGAAGAAAATAATCATAATCACTTACATTTAACTTATCCATAATAGCCTCTCTTCATTAATTCAATTCTATCAGTATAAGTCATAATCTTATTTTTTTACAGTACTTATATTTCTTATTACGCCTGTATTTTATATGTTTAACTGATTTTATGAGTCAGCATATATCTGGGTTCTGCATATTCTGCTGACTTTACGATTCTTACTGCACATTAATTCTATATGTTCTGATGTCTTTTAACTTCTTATTTCACACAAGTTATGCCGATTCCATATTTCCCGCTCACATTTTCAAATGAAGTAATCACAATTTACATTTTATTTCACTTTATTTAATGACAGATACAACATTTTCCCCTTCCAATAGTGTAAAATAGAACTCACCTAATTTGTTCGGAAAGGATTTAACAATGTTATCTGTCATTATTCCATCATATAACGAGGAAAAAGCAATAAGAAAAACTGCAGAGACAATTACTGCAATTCTTCATGATAACAAAATTGAATATGAGATTATATTTGTAAATGACGGATCCTCAGATAATACATGGTTGATTATAGAGGAACTTTCAGCATGTAATGCAAATATTAAAGGCATTTGTTTTTCAAGAAATTTTGGAAAGGAATCTGCCATATTTGCAGGACTTGCTGAATGTATTGGCGATGCCTGCGTTGTAATTGACTGTGACCTTCAGCAGCCTCCTGAAAAAATTCCTGAAATGTATAAACTCTGGCAGGATGGATATGAAATCATCGAAGGTATTAAATCCTACAGAGGAGAAGAAAATATAACCCACGCATTTGGTGCAAAACACTTCTACAAGATTATGAGCAAGGAAACAGGCACTGATATGTCCAACTCCTCAGACTATAAGCTTTTAGACAGAAAGGTCATTAATGCACTGCTCAATATGCCTGAGAAAAATACATTTTTCAGGGCACTGTCATCCTGGGTCGGATTTAAAAAGGCTTCTGTATATTATGAGGTTGCAAAACGCGAGGATGGGGAATCCAAATGGAGCAGAATGTCTCTTATTAAGTATGCCATTTCAAATATCACATCATTTACAACAAGACCCATGCATTTAATATTATATTGTGGTATTGCGGTGCTTATTATGGGCATTGTGCTAAGCATTATCACTCTTGTACAGAAGTTTACCGGCAGCTCCATAGGCGGATTTACAACCGTAATTATTCTTATCTGCTTCACAAGCAGTGTAATTATGCTCAGCGTGGGTGTAATCGGATATTATATCGCAAAGATCTATGAAGAAGTAAAAGGAAGACCTAGGTATATTATTTCTTCCAAGACAGATGTTAATAACAGATATAATCAGGAAAATAAAAAAGAAGCCTGTAAGGGCAATCAGCTCGATGCTGACAGTAATATGAGTTCTGAACAACATAAAAGATCCGCTGAATAAAGTTTTGACAAATAAAAAACGCTTAAGCCATCAGGTCTAAGCGTTTTTTTATTTTATATCAACTGATTACTTTCTGAGTTCTGCACCTGACTCTTCAAGCTTAGCAATGATCTTATCCATTGTGTTGTTGATTTCTTCATCTGAAAGAGTTCTGTCCTTAGCTCTGAGAGTGATTGAGAATGCAACAGACTTAAGGCCTGCTTCGATTCTATCTCCCTCGTATACGTCGAAGAGTTTAATGTCTTCAAGAAGAGCTCCGCCTGCTTCGATGATAATAGATTCAATTCCACCAACAGGAACTGTTCTTTCAACAGTTAAGCTTAAGTCTCTCTTAACTGCTGGGAAGTTAGCGATACCTGCATATTTTACATCAAATGTAGCATAGTCATACATTGTCTCTGTATCAAGAACTGCAATATAAACCTCTGTGTCGATATTGTAGTTATCTGCTACATCAGGATGAACCTGTCCAAGGTAACCGATATATTTATCACCATAGTAGATATCAGCCTGACGACCAGGATGCATAAATGGTCTTCTTGATGTTGCCTTGTATGTAACTCTCTTTGTCATTCTGAGAGATTCAAATACATTTTCAATATCACCCTTTAATGTATAAAAATCTCCGTCTCCATAGAATGCCATTGTAAGCTTCTCAAGCTCTACAGGAAGAGCATCCTTGTCCTCTGTAGGGATATAAACCTTTGCATACTCGAATAACTTTGCGATTGCATTATTTCTGTTGTAGTTAGTTGCAATACTTGTAAGCATACCGTTTATAGGTAATGTACGCATGATTGAGTAATCTTCACCAAGTGGGTTAGAAATCTCAATTGTTCTTCTTGCTGCAGCAACATTTAAGAACTTTAACTTATCAAATACCTTAGGACTTTCAAATGAATATGTCATAATCTGTGAATATCCGCTTGAAAGCAAGCTGTCCATTGCAGTATTTTTAATTCTTTCCTCAACTGAAATGCCGCCAATTTCAAGGTCTGCATTGCTTCCCTTCGGAATAGTTGTAGGAATGTTCTTATATCCGAAGAATCTTGCTACCTCTTCAGCAATATCAGCACTGTTATTTAAATCCTGTCTGAATGTTGGAATGATAAGCTTGTTAGTCTTCTCATCATATTCAATTTCGATATTGTGAAGGTATCCGAGCATATCCTCTCTTGATACATTTGTGCCAAGAAGCTTGTTGTAGCTTTCAGGCTCGAATTCGATTTCCTTCTTAACTACAGGCTTTGGATATACATCAATACATCCTCCAACAACCTCACCTGCGCCTAATTCTTCAATAAGAGCACAGGCTCTGTTCATTGCATAAAGAGCAAGTTCAGGATCAAGACCCTTTTCAAACTTACCTGATGCATCTGTTCTCATTGAAAGTCTCTTAGCTGACTTTCTGATATTTGTACCGTTAAATGTAGCTGACTCGAAGATAACTGTCTGTACATCATCAGTAATTTTTGAATTCTCACCACCCATGATACCTGCGATACCAATGGCACCTTCAGCATCATTTATCATAAGGATATCCTTATCAAGCTTTCTCTCTGCTTCGTCGAGAGTTGTAAATACTTCGCCATCATTTGCTCTTGCAACAATAATTTCCTTACCACGGATTGTGCTGTAGTCAAATGCGTGCATAGGCTGACCTGTTTCAATCATTACATAGTTTGTAATATCTACGATGTTATTAATAGGTCTGATACCACTTGCAATAAGTCTGTCCTGCATCCATAAAGGTGATGGAGCAATCTTAATATTCTTAATGGCTCTTGATACATATCTTGAGCAGAGGTCTGCATCCTTTACAGTAACCTTGATGTAGTCATTAACGTCCTCATTATTTCCTGTTTCAGGAATAACAGGAGGAACAAACTTAAGGTTAAATGTAGCTGCTGCCTCTCTTGCAACACCGAGAACGCTATAGCAGTCTACTCTGTTATTTGTAATCTCATATTCTGTGATTGTATCTCTTAAACCGAGCTTTTCAACTGCGTCATCTCCAGGCCTTGCGTCTCTTACTGAACCCGGGCAGTTAAATACATAAATTCCGTCTTCAGGAGCTTCTGAATACTGATCTCTGCTTGCACCGAGCTCTTCGATTCCACACATCATACCGTTAGATTCAATACCACGAAGCTTACCCTTCTTGATCTTGATTCCATCTTCATATGTATTAGGATCGCCGTGAGCTGCTGCAACCTTACCACCGCTGAGTACAACAGGTACAAGCTGACCAACTTCTACATTTGTTGCGCCTGTTACAATCTGTGTAGTCTCTGTTCCGATATTTACCTGGCAAATCTTAAGCTTATCTGCATCAGGATGCTTTTCAATGCTTACGATTTCACCAACTACAATATTTTCAAGATTTTTATCTAATCTCTTATAATTCTCTACCTTAGTACCTGAAAGAGTCATTGCATCAGTATAATCCTTATCTGATACATTCTCTAATCCTGGAACTAAAGCGCTTAACCATCTCTTTGAAGTATCCATATATATTCCTCTTAATTCTGCATTTATTACTAAATCAACGATTACAAAATGTAATCATTTACGGTCAATTAAAACTGCTTTAAGAATCTTACGTCGTTTTCGTAAAGTAATCTCATATCGTCAATTTCATATTTTAAAAGTGCAATTCTCTCAAGACCGATACCAAATGCAAAACCTGAATATTTTGATCTGTCCACATTACATCTGTCAAGAACGTTAGGATGAATCATTCCACAACCAAGAATTTCAATCCAGCCTTCACCCTTGCACATTCTGCAGCCCTTGCCGCCGCATTTGAAGCATGTGACATCCATCTCTGCACTAGGCTCTGTAAATGGGAAATGATGAGGTCTGAACTTAACCTTTGTATCCTCACCGAACATCTTCTTGGCAAATGCTTCAAGTGTTCCCTTAAGGTCAGCAAATGTAATTCCCTCATCAATTACCATACCCTCAACCTGGTGGAAGCATGGTGAATGTGTTGCATCAACTTCGTCAGATCTGAATACTCTTCCCGGAGCAATCATTCTGATAGGAATTTTACCCTTTTCCATCTCACGAACCTGAACAGGTGATGTCTGTGTTCTAAGAACAATCTTGTCATTAATATAGAATGTATCCTGTTCGTCCTTTGCAGGGTGATCTGCAGGAATGTTAAGAGCTTCAAAGTTATAGTAGTCATATTCTACTTCAGGTCCGAATACAACCTTGTATCCCATTCCTGTGAAGATTCTTTCGATTTCTTCTAATGCAACCTGGTTAGGATGCTTGTGTCCTCTTTCAGTTTTCTTTGCAGGAAGTGTAACGTCGATAGTCTCTTCCTCAAGCTGCTTCTGTCTGAGTTCTCTCCTAATACGGTTTGTTGTTGAAGAAAGGAGCTCTTCTACTTCATTTCTGAGCTCGTTAACAAGCTGACCGAACTTAGGCTTTTCTTCCTTTGGAATGTCCTTCATGGACTTCATAATCTCTGTTAACTCACCCTTTTTACCGATTACTTTTACTCTTAAATCGTTGATGATTTCAAGAGTTCCGGCATTTTTTACTGCTTCCGTAACTTTGTCGCGGATTTCTTTTAATTTACTTTCTATTGTACTCATACTCTTCTCCATAACAGGTTAGATTGTAGTCTTTTTCTTATATTCACGCTTAAACTTAGATATAAGTGCAGCACCGTTATCAGATGCTTCATCAATATCCTTTTTACTTAAATCATCAAATTCATCAAGCATATTTTTAATCTGCTCATATTCAGCCGGTGGGATATCTAAATTACTCTTAGTATCTGACATCTCTCTTGAAATGATAATTTTATGTATCAGCGTATCATCTCTGCTTCCTTTATATGATTCTTCAAAGCACTCAGCTGCCTGTCTGTACATAAAAAGGTTTGCATATGCAATACCTAAGACATTATATACATCAGGTATAAAGCTGATTGGAAGTGTGGAATCATTTTGTTCCCTTGTAAGATTATTTAATATAGGAATGGCTCTTCCATACATGCCGTTGGCAATAAAAGCCTTTGCTATAGAATATAATCTCAGTCTCGGATCCGCAGTTTCCATGGAATCCAGGACAGGTTCTATTTTCTTTATATCATCTTCTGAATAATAATCAACAAGCTTAAACAGCGATAATAATATAAAGTTAAGGGAAGCATCATTTTTAATCTGTCTGTATAACTTATCCGCCAGATCTTTCAGCTTCAAATCATTTGCAATAAATTCCAGCAATTCAGAATTAAAGAATGACTTCTGAACCAGGAAAATGTTGCTGTAAATATAGTAACAGAGTTCCTCTACAGAGTGTACCCTTACTCCCGTATCTGCAAGAGAAAATCCCACTTCACTTCTTACACCATTTGTTGAAAGTACATAACAAGGCATGCTTGTTTCAGTATTTTCTTCATCGTTGAAATCAAATGTACGTGTAACTGTTTTTCCTGAAGACTTAAACAATTCTCCAAAACCTAAGTCCTGTACTGATAATGTACATACATCTTCATTTGCAAATGAGATTGAAACTCTTACTCTTGTAGTCTTGTTCTCTCTTACAGGAAATTCATTTAAATCAATAACTACTCTTCTTGATGTTTTTCCGATCGGAGTAATATAAATCTGAAATGCATTTCTGTCTGTAAGAATGCATTCAAATGATCTTTCCTGTTCATCTATATTTTTCCCAAGAGAAACTATTTCTATATTTTCTTTTTCATTGTCTCTCAGAACACTGAGGGCAACTGAAGTAGTTGTTCTGTTTTTACATGCAAGAACAGTTCCATATACAGAATTCTTTCCAATAGGAGAATTCATATTCTTTATGTTACCGGATCTGCTAAAAGGATTATATGCAGGCAGTATACAGGCTGTTGCCATAATACATGCCCCCTTAACAAAAAGGTTCTGACCTGCAAATATTCTTACGCCTCTGCTGTTTATTGACTTAACAATATTTTCTGAAATATTTTCTCTGTCAAATCCCGGTCCTGTAAGATAAATACTTGAAACTTTCTGTTCCTTTTCAAATCCCCTGAAGAAATCCACTATCTTGTCTTCAACTACAGAAATATCCAGTTCTTCTCTTGCTACGGCACAAATGTCCTTATCATCAAGAAGACGGATTTCATTTCCTATAATATTGTAGCCCTTGAAAAATACAGTTCTGAGTGTTGTGGACTCTATTCCGAATTCCGTGTAATTTATCAGTCGTGTACCATATAAAACGGCTTCAGGAATATCATATGTATAATATGCAAATGCTTCTTCATCGCCTGCAAATATATACTGATCTTTTCTGAGTCCTGCTTTTTCCAGAGCTTCCCTGAAGAGCTGTCTGTTTTCTTCAGTATATCTGTGAATTACAAAACATACTTTTTCAATATATTCAGATTCTGTTCTTACCTTTGCTTCATTTAACATTCTCTCAATGAGCTCAGCGAGCCCATCGGAAGATTTTTCCGAAAGGATTTTGTTAAGTGAAACCTGGTTGTCAAATACAGCCTTTCCGTCATCGTCATTTATTGGAGATACTTTTCCTGATTGTTCATGAAAATAAGCTATCTGAGTTCTCTTATCTTCTATGTCCAATCCCAATATGAGACCCTGCTTATCCATATTTACCTCCTTTCTTTATAATGTGAAAAATCTGTTGTTTATCATTTCTCTCTTATTATATTCAGACAATCTGTCTTCTAAATCTTCATTGTCTTCCATAACCTGTAATTCACTTATGTCATTAAGTAAATCATATGCATTTTCGATTGATGTGTTATCGCTATATTCATCTCTGTGCATTTCGATGGAAGACATATATTTTCTTCTGTTGCCATTAACAGTATGCTCAACTATTTTGTAGTCAAATTTATCCTCTGCAAAGATAACTAAAGGATAAATAAATATTCCGTAAATAGTTTCCTGCATATTTATTTCATCATTTATTAAGACATGACTTGCGGTACTGCCGTGATACTCAATAATTGTCTTATCAAATAACATGGAAGGTGTATTTAAGCAGTCCTGAAGATTACTTAAGAAGTTGAAGTAATATCTCTTCATTACGCACTCATCTATGATTCTGTTGCAAGCCAGAATATATTCCTTATCAAGTGGGTCCGCCGCTTTTGTTCCCACATATTTAAGGAATGCCAGCTTTTCAACCATAAGAAGGTCTTTATTCTGCTTTAATGCATTGCCGATAAAGTTAAATACATATGTATCACATAACTCATTTTTCACAAAATATAAGAATGACTGATACGCAATATAGGCATCGATTGACAATCCTCTTACGCCTGCATCAGTTAATTCCTTAAAGAGCTTTTCAGTCTCCTTATATGAAGCCTTGGCATATAAAAGTCTTGAGAAAAGTTCTTCCTTTCTCTTAAGTTCAAGCTCGGCATTTAATTCCTCTGCCACTTCATTGTAGTGTTCAGGAATACCAACACCGTTCTTTCTTATAACATCATGAAGTTCCGCCTCAAATTCTTCTGTAATTCCACCTCTTAAAAGAAGTGTCTTTGCAAATGCCGCTCCGCCATCACCATCTTCTGATAATTTATCCTGCATATATCTGTATAAAAGATACTGTGGTTCTGAAGCGCATGGAGCAGCTGTATGGTTTAACTCATCAATACTGAGTCCCTTACGGATTTCATATCCCACCTCATTTAAGGCAAGACGGTTGCCAAGCATATCTTCAATAAAATATACTGCCTCTTCGTCAAATGAAGAACCTTCAGTTATGACACATGCAAATGCACTTCTGTCTCTGAATGGAACCTTTTTCCAGTCTGTAAATTCTTTATTCTTAATATAAAGATATGCAATATTATCGCAGTCTATGGCAATTTCCCACATAAACTGGAGCTTAAATGCTGAAAGTGCAGTTGTTTCATCTGTTGTAAGAGAGTCGTTCCATATCCATTCGTAGAGATATTTGAGGTTTTTATCAATGTGCATTTCCTTTAACTGTATTTTTGCAAACATCTTAATCTGCACTTCATAATCCCGGAATATTTCCGGAATATTATCTCTGTCCCTTAATACATTTGCATATAAAAATGCCTTTGTATGATAGTCAATTCTGCTTTCAAATACGAAATATCGAAGAACTACTTCAGGGAATACAACTTCCTTATTGAAGTCGTGACTCATAAGATAGTATTCGTACAATAATGTAATATTGTGGCCGCTTTCTATGGCCTTTTCGTAATATGGAACATATTTCTCATTTACCTTACCGGCTCTGATAAGCTTTGTAGCTAAGGCTGTAATTACGGCATCTTTTAGTTTTGTCCATCTTTCAATTTTTAACTGCTTGAGTTCTTCAACAATATTTTCATCCGCCTCTTCCGCCGCAATCTTTCTCTCAAGTCTGTCGCACTCTCTGATGAGGAAGTTAATTACTTCATCACTTGCTCTTCCGTCTTCATGAATTACATTCATAAATCGTTCAACAAGCTTTGTCTCTAAAAGATCATATCTGAATGCGTAGTTGAGCACCTGAATCTCGAAACTGTTAAGCATACGGAGAAGAACAGGCTGTCTGTTAAGAATCTGAATGGCCTCTATGTAAATGATAGGAGAAGTACATCCCTCAGAATATGCATCCTTAAATCTTGCAAGCCACATACTTCCGTTATCATTTCTTTTTTCATCCAACTGATATTCGTAATAGAGTACCTGCCAAGGTGTATGGTCGATGTCATTTAATACATAATTAAATTCATTAAATACAGTATCTCTTACATCCTTTGAATCATCTATAAGTGAATAGATGAAAATGGCAGTAAAGTAAGCAGGAGATTTTCTTTCCTTTTCAGCTTTTAAAAGCTCTTCGTTAGATGTGATGATGCTCTGTGCCATTCCGCCCTCTCCGTTAAGACCATAGAGCATTGCTCTTGTAACCTGATACTCGATAAATAATCTGCCCTGCTCTTCTGAATTGTCGTAGAGATTTTCAAGCTCACCATCTTCAAGAATTGCCTTAGATTCAGCGATAAAATCGTTAAAGCTCTTTACCTTTGTTCTGAAATCAAGATAAAGCTGCTCTACTTCCTTCTCCTTCTTTCTCCAGACATATGAAAATGTTCTGATTACTTCTTCATCACTTTTATGACATACGAGCACAGAATCATCATCCTTTTCTCTGTGGATTTCTCGCGCGCCCTTTGCTGAGAGAATGGCCTGTATTGCAACATTTACATTACTCTGCTTACGAAGTTCTCTGTATAAAGCTATGTCCATTTCATTTGAATGTAATACAACATTTTCAAATTCATCAGACATAAAGAGATGTTTTGCAGCTTCAGGATCGCTGTCATAAACATCTGCAAATGTATTGATATCCTCAATAATACCTGCAGGTGTTTCGATAGTTTTTCTCATTACATCAAAAAAATATTTTATTTCAACCTTACCGGCATTTGTATATGCGATAAGCTTGCCTTCTATAGATTCACCTGGTTTAGAATGTGACGCATCCACCTGGAATTCGATAATACAGTCTTTGCCTGCGAAAGAATTTTCCTCAGGTACAACAGCTCTGTTTGTACTTTCAACAAAACCGCATATTTCGCCATCAGCAGAAATTGTTATGCTGTCTTTTATTGTTTCTCCCGCAACTACAGATCTGTTAATCTCACGGGCATTCGATAAAATCTTAGGAATATCCAGATCGAATTCGCCTGTACTAAGCCTATTTAAATATTTATTCATTATCGCCCTCCAAAGATCTCAGATACTCACCGATATTTTTCTCATATCCCTGACCGTCCGGTTCATAAAACTTTTCGTCCTTATATTCATCCGGTAAATATTGCTGTTTTACGTAGTGATTAGGATATGAATGAGCATACTTATATCCGATTCCATGTCCGATTTTCTTAGCGCCGCTGTAGTGGGCATCCTTAAGATATGGCGGAACATGACCTGCTCCCTTTGTTCTTACCAGATTTAATGCCTTATCAATGGCCATATAAGAAGCATTACTTTTCGGTGCACATGCCACATAAATGGCTGCCTGTGAAAGAATGATTCTGGCCTCCGGCAGTCCAAGTCTCTCCACTGCAAGTGAAGCATTTACTGCAAGAATAAGTGCCTGAGGATCAGCATTCCCAACATCCTCAGAGGCACATATCATTATTCTTCTTGCAATAAACTTAATGTCCTCACCTGATTCAAGCATTTTAGCAAGGTAAAATACTGCCGCATCCGGATCAGAACCTCTCATACTCTTTATAAATGCAGAAATGGTGTCATAGTGGTTATCACCATCCTTATCGTAATTGAGAGGTCTCTTCTGTATACAGTCTTCTGCCACATCTAAATCAACATGAACACTGCCGTCTCTGGCCGGCTTAGTTGTAAGAACTGCCAGCTCTATGGCATTTAAGGCAACTCTTGCATCTCCGTTAGAATACTCAGACAGGAAACCCAGTGCATCATCATCAATATGAACATCAAAATCGCCTAAGCCCTTTTTCTTATCTGATATTGCACGGAGAAGTAACTCTTTTATATCCTCTGCATTTAATGGTTTCAGTTCAAAAAGAAGTGATCTGGATATAAGAGCACCGTTAACCTCAAAATATGGATTTTCTGTTGTTGCACCTATTAAAATGATTGTTCCATTTTCCACATATGGAAGCAAAAAGTCCTGCTGTCCCTTATTGAATCTGTGAATCTCGTCCACAAACAATATGGTCTTACGTCCATACATGGCAAATGTTCTCTCTGCATCGGAAACAATCTCTTCCATATCCTTCTTACCTGAAGATACGGCATTTAATTTTTTAAATTCCGATTTGCTTGTCATTGCAATTACATGAGCTATGGATGTCTTACCTGTTCCAGGAGGCCCCCAGAAAATAATAGAGCTGAGCTTATCTGCTTTTATGGCTCTATACAGAAGCTTACCCGGAGATATGATATCTTTCTGGCCTACAATCTCATCTATAGACTCAGGTCTCATTCTGTCCGCAAGAGGTGATATATCATTTTTATTCTGTTCTTTTAATAGGTCATAAATATCCATATTGTCACCGATTGATTGCTTATAGTCTGTTAATTGCACTGAATCAGGGTAAAATAAAAAATCTCATATATACAAGATTAAGAGCCAATATTGGCTCTTAATCTTACTTATCTATGTATTTTTAGTAATTAGAAATCAAACTTACCGTCAAAGTAATTATTAAGTTCGCTAATATCTATTCTTACCTGTTCCATTGTGTCTCTGTCTCTGACAGTAACCTTACCGTCTTCTTCAGTTTCGAAGTCAATAGTAACGCAGAATGGTGTACCAATCTCGTCCTGTCTTCTATATCTCTTACCGATATTTCCTCTGTCATCAAATTCACAATAATACTTCTTAGATAACTCATCATAAATCTCAAGAGCTTTATCGTTGAGTTTCTTAGAAAGTGGAAGAACACCGATCTTAACAGGTGCAATTGCAGGATGGAAATGCATAACTGTTCTTACATCTCCCTCGCCGATTTCTTCTTCATCATATGCTGCACAAAGGAATGCAAGAGTAACTCGGTCTGCACCAAGTGATGGCTCAATAACATAAGGAATGTACTTTTCGCCTGTTTCATCATCGAAGTATGTCATATCTTGACCACTGAATTCCTGATGCTGTGTTAAGTCATAATCTGTTCTGTCAGCAATACCCCAGAGCTCGCCCCATCCGAATGGGAATTTGAACTCAAGGTCAGTTGTAGCCTTTGAATAGAATGATAACTCTTCCTTATCATGATCCCTTGCTCTGATATCTTCCTCTTTAATACCGAGGTTGATTAACCAGTTATAGCAGAATGATCTCCAGTACTCGAACCACTCAAGGTCTGTACCAGGCTTGCAGAAGAATTCAAGCTCCATCTGCTCAAACTCTCTGATTCTGAAAATGAAGTTACCAGGTGTAATTTCATTTCTGAATGACTTACCGATCTGTCCGATACCGAAAGGAAGCTTCTTTCTTGATGTTCTTGCAACATTCTTAAAGTTAACGAAGATACCCTGTGCTGTCTCAGGTCTGAGATATACAGTGTTCTTAGCATCCTCAGTTACACCCTGGAATGTCTTGAACATAAGGTTGAACTGTCTGATATCTGTAAAGTTATGAGCTCCACATGAAGGACACTTAATATTGTGCTCGTCAACGAATTCCTTCATTGCTTCCTTTGTCCAGCCGTCAACTGAAGATGTGAGTTCGTAGTTGTTCTCCTCAGCCCACTCTTCAATAAGCTTATCAGCTCTGAAACGCTCATGACATTCCTTACAGTCCATAAGTGGATCTGAGAATCCGCCGATATGACCTGAAGCTTCCCAAGTTCTTGGGTTCATAAGAATAGCTGCATCAATACCAACATTGTATCTTGACTGCTTAATGAACTTATCCCACCAAGCTTTCTTAATGTTATTTTTAAGTTCAACACCTAAGTTTCCATAATCCCATGAATTGGCAAGACCGCCATAAATTTCAGAACCAGGGTATACAAATCCTCTAGCCTTTGCTAAAGACACAATTTTATCCATTGAATATTCCATTCATCTTCTCCCGCAAATAAATTTTATGAACTAAATATAATGAAAACTTTCATACATACCTGTCCATATTATCAATCAATATATTCAATAAATGTATCACTTTTTATGTATATATTCAAGAAGTTCATTGTCCTTTCACAACTTTAATATATGTTTTAATTGTGCTATAATTTTAAATTAAATCATTATACAGAAGGGGAAAAAATATGTTTGCTTTTCTCATTTCGGAACAATACCAGAACATATTATTATTTGTCGGTATTGCCGTAACATTTATCGCAGCATTTTTACTTTTTGCCAATGCAAAACGCTTCCTTCCAAGAGATGCCGGAAGAGAATATGCTATCAACGGTGCTAAGTCAAAAGGCAAGGCAAGAGGTGCCGGTTTAGTACTTGTACTTACCTTTATCGGTTCCGTTCTTTTATTTGTAGACTTTAGTCCCGAAATATTGATATATCTGCTTTTGCTTACTGCTGAAATGATTGCGGGATTTTTAGATGATTCAGCTTCCGTTTCATGGGGTGAGAGAAAAAAAGCACTGCTTGACCTTGGAGTTGCAGTTATATTCGCCATAACATATCTGGCATATAACCCATCCACATTTAATCTTTCATTCATTGATGTTACAGTGCATATTCATCCTATTTTATATGCAATCCTTATCATCATATTAGTGTTTGTAAGTATAAATGTAACAAACTGCGCTGACGGCGTTGACGGGCTTTGCGGTTCCCAGTGCATAATTGCATTCGGTACTATTATTGCAATTATGCATAAATACGGCGTTGCAACTAACTTCTCACATATGCTTGTTATGCTTTTAGCCGTACTCGGTGCATATATGTGGTTCAACTCAAGCCCAAGTTCCATTCTTATGGGTGATGCCGGATCCAGAGCTTTGGGATTCCTGCTTGCGGTTTCATGTATTAAGCTTGGACACCCTATACTATTCTTACTTATTGCATTTATTCTTGTAGTAGACGGTGGTCTTGGACTTGTAAAGCTTACATTTACAAGAATATTAAAAAGACCTGTAATGACAGGTGTACGAACACCTATACATGACCATTTCAGAAAGAACTGGCATTGGTCTGATACACATGTAGTAAACAGATTTGCCATTATTCAGGCTGTTATAGCAATGTGTCTTATATTTACCGTCGTTCAGTAAAAATTACGTAATCTTGGAGACTTAAATTGGCTAAATTAAAAGTACATTCAGTTAAATATAATTTTATAATGAACTTCATACTTACGGCGTCGGGATTCATTTTCCCACTTATTACATTCCCGTATGTATCTGTTGTTCTTGGAGCTACATCCAATGGTATCGTTTCCTTTGTAGCATCCTATTCTGCATACTTTTTAATGGTTGCACAATTAGGAGTCCCTACATATGGCGTTCGAGCTTGTGCCAGAGTCAGAGATGATAAAGAAAAGCTTTCCAAAACGGCACAGGAAATATTTATTATTAACATAATAATGTCCATACTGGTTCTTGCGGCATATATCTTATCAATCTTTCTGATACCTGAACTTGCAGAAAACAGAACACTTCTCCTTATTTATTCATCAACAATTATAATGAATTCATTTGGTATGGAGTGGTTGTATAGAGCCATAGAACAGTATGACTACATTACAATAAGATCACTTATATTTAAGTTAATCAGCATCGGCCTCATGTTTGCATTTGTACACAGCCCTTCTGATTACATAATGTATGCGATTACAATTTTAATTGCACAGATAGGTTCTTATGTAATAAACTTTGCGCGAGCCCGTAAGTTTATTACATTTAAACCTTTTAAACATTACAACCTGAAGCGACATATAAAGCCTTTACTTCTCTTATTCTCACAGAGTGTGGCCATATCCATATATACAAATCTGGATACAATCATGCTGGGATTTATGAGTACATATGAAGAAGTAGGTTTCTACAACGCTTCACTTCGATTACAGAACATAATATCCAGCTTTGTTGCATCACTTGGTACGGTTCTCCTTCCAAGAATGTCATATTATGTAAAAAATAAGGAATCAAATAAGTTCTTGGCCCTCATGGGAAAGGCCATTAACTATTCAGCATTCATTTCTATTCCTCTTGCCATTTACATATCTGTAATGGCGAGTGACATAATAACATTCATTGCAGGTAACGGATATTTAGGAGCTGCAGGAAGTATGGTTTATCTTTCACTTTCAGTAGTTGCCATAGGACTTACCAATATTATCGGAATGCAGGTACTCACTCCTTTAAACAAGGATAAATTCGTATTGATTTCCGTAATGGTCGGAGCAGTTGTAGACTTTGTTCTCAACTTCTTCTGGATTCCTGCATATGGTGCAACAGGCGCTGCTCTTTCAACTCTTGTATGTGAATTCGCAGTACTTGCAGTCCAGGTATTCTTTGCAATAAAACTGCTAAAACAGGTGAAGAAATCTATACATTTATATAAATACATTATATTAGGTATAGTTGCAGGTGTTCCTATTTACTTCGTACAGTACTGGGGTATTCCTTTCTCAATTTTCCGTCTTGTTATTGCCGGAATAATCTATGCAGCTGTTTACTTAGGTATACTGATTCTTATCAAGGATCCTCTTGTACATGAGTTATTTGGCTTCATAAAAGGTAAGCTTAAAAAGAAAAAAGCTCCTGAAACTGACAATGCAGAAAATGCAATCGAAGAAACATCAGATAATCCTGCATTGGAAAATGGTGCTGCCATAGCTGCAGAAGCTGCTCTCCCACCTGAAACAGGTGATGAAGAATCTGATGACATTATTATTCATACAATCTTTGATGCTGATGAAGACGGTGATGATGCCATATCATTCGAAAAAGCTAAGAAGAGAAAAGATACATTTGACGATGATTTATTTGAAGAGGCAAACAATTTATCTGGCGATTCAGATGATGATATTGACAAAGATAAAAGCGATAAAAAATAATTTCAAATAAAATAAAACCGATGCATAAGCGTCGGTTTTATTTTTTTACGTTAATCTTACGAAAATATTATATTTTCGTAAAATCTTTATTGAGATATTAACATTTAACATATATAATCTATAGTTAGTTTTTATGCATATTTATAGGTAATTACGGTATTTTAAGAGGTATTGAACAATGAACTTTTTTGATTTTATTCGTAAATCAAAAAAAAGAAGAAAAGATGTTTTCCAATATAAGCAGAACTACCATAAAAAGAAAACTGCTAAGGATGTTGCTTACTTAGTCAATAAGCGAATTGTTGATATTACAGGCGCCACTGTGGGTATTATACTTACCGCTCCTGTAATGGCTACAATTGCTCTTCTTATTCACCATGAGGATGGCGGTCACCCTTTATTTGCCCATGAACGAATAGGTCAGTTCGGAAAGCGAATACAGATTCTTAAATTCCGTTCCATGAAAACTGAAAAGGTTCATTTAACAAAGGAACAGGAGAGACAGTTAAAAACTGAATTTAAAATAGACAATGATCCACGAATTACTGACATTGGTGAATTCTTAAGAAAAACTAGTTTAGATGAGCTTCCTCAGCTCTTTAACATTCTTATTGGGGATTTGTCACTAGTGGGCCCAAGACCACTTGTTGAAGAAGAGCTTGAAATATATGGCGACAATATAGCGAAGCTTCTCTCTGTTAAACCAGGACTTACAGGTTACTGGCAGGCATATGCACGTAACAGGGCAACATACGAAACAGGACAGAGACAGCACATGGAAATGTATTATGTGGATCACCACAGCCTTATGTTTGACTTCCACATTTTAATGCACACATTCAGCTCTGTTATTCATAAACGAGGCGCACAATAATTAAATAACCAATTAATTGGTTATTTGGAAAACCGGACACATGTGTCCGGTTTTCCTTTATTCTTTATTATGTATAAAAACAGTACAAAAATCCAAAATATCCGCATAAATACTGCATTTATAAGTAACATCAGTGAAAGAAAAACAAGAAATTTACAACGATATTACAACAAATGAAAGAGCCTTGTATAACGACTTATGCGGAGATATTGGAGATTTCAGAAAAAAATCAGTAGACGTTGCTTGCCCATTCCTTTATAATTTGCTCATAGAGGGAAGGTGTAAATATCATCTGAAATCTTGAAATTTACGGAAAAAGGGGTTGACAGCCATGTTTGGACACAGCTACACTCTCAGACAGACAGACAGACAGACAGACAGACAGACAGACAGACAGACAGACAGACAGA
>UQXZ01000010.1 GCA_900545225.1 uncultured Eubacteriales bacterium | reverse complement strand
AAGCAGTAGTGGTTGAAGCAAGAAGCTCCGACTTCTATAAGTCGGAGTAGTTCACTTCGGAAATCAGATACAGATTACAAATTAAATAAAAATTTTTAATACACGGGAGATTGTTATGCGTTTAGATAAATACCTAGCGGATATGGGGCTTGGTACACGTAGTGAGCTGAAAAAAGCCATCAGAGGCGGAGTAGCTCAGATTAATGGTGTTGTGGAAAAGGACCCGGGAGCCTCAGTATCATCTGAGGATCATATACTTTGGTATGGTGAGCCTGTAGCATATGAATCTTCCGTGTATTATATGTTAAACAAGCCTACGGGTACTGTTTCTGCCACAGAGGACAGAGTACATAAGACGGTTATAGATTTAATTTACGAATATGAGGAGTCAACTGATAATGCTCATGTAACCGTAAGAAAGGATTTATTTCCTGTAGGCCGTCTTGATATAGACACAGAAGGCTTGCTTATAATTACAAATGATGGAGATCTGGCACACAGGCTCTTATCTCCTAAGCATCATGTGAATAAAATGTATTTTGCCCGTCTCGATAATCCGGTTACTCAGGAAGATGTGGAATTATTTGCAAATGGCTTTAAGGTTGACGAAGAACTTACTGCAATGCCATCAAAGCTTGAAATCCTGAAAGATAATAAAGAAGCATTTATTACCATTCAGGAGGGCAAATTCCACCAGGTTAAGAGAATGTTTGCAGCGGTAGGCAAGGAAGTTCAGTATCTTAAAAGAATTTCCATGGGGCCGATAGTCCTTGATGATTCTCTTCATGTGGGAGAATGTAGAAGACTGACGGAAGAAGAAATTAATTTACTTAAGAACGTGTAAAAATGCAAAGAACAACACAGCAAAAGGGTTGATTATGTCAGAATCAGAAAATAAAGAAACGGGTAAGCTTGGATTTGGTCTTATGAGACTTCAAAGAAAAGTATTTAGTACGGATATATCCCAGACAAAGAAAATGGCAAAGCAGCAGTTCTATACAAGTCTTGAACGTGCCGGAGCAGGCTATTTCGACCATTATTTACTACATTCTCTTATGGGATTTAATTACAACAGATATGAGAAGCTTGGAATCTGTTAACTGATTTATACTATTATGATATAATCAATTGAATTAAAAGTTCGTTTAACTTAGATAATAACCCTGTAAAGTATAACTTTGCAGGGTTATTATTAAAGATGGAGATTTTGAAAATATAATTGGTTACATGTTAAGAATAATTATATGTAAATGACTAAAATTATAAATTAAAAATATATTTTTAATTTATTTTGTATAAAAACATAATCAGGTAATTTTATGGAAGACATAACTTTAAACACATTAAAGAATGCAAAGAAAAGTATAGAGCAGTTCCTTTTATCGGAAGGCGTTGTATCTGATAATTACGAAGCATCATCGGAAGCCGCAATTATTTTGTGCGAGATTCATAACTGCAAAAAGACGGATATCGTATTTAATCCGGATGACATGCTCAGTGATGAAGAGAAAAGTCGGATAACAGACGTGCTCAGTAAAAGAAAAGAGAGAGTTCCGCTGCAGTATATATTTGGCCATGCACCATTTTACGGAAGAGAATTCAAGGTAACTCCTGACACACTTATTCCGAGATTTGATACTGAGGTACTGGTGGAAAATGCAGCAGAGGTAATTGAGGCGTATATAAAGGAAAGTCATTTCGGTGATAATACTGGCAACAATTTCGATAAGGCCGCTAATGACAATGTTGATGACGATATTAACTGTGCCGATAACAACTTCAATAATACCTCAATTAATATCTTAGATATGTGCACGGGTACAGGCTGTATTATAATTACACTGGCAAAAGAGCTTGAGGAAAACTTAAAAAAGCCAAAGAAATCTGATGATTGTGAAAAGCCTGGTAATGCAAATGAATCAGAACCGGCATCTAATATGCATTTCTTCGCCACAGACATTGATCCAAATACACTAAAAGTAGCTCATGAAAATGCAAAAAACCTCGGCGCTGATGTAACATTTATAGAAAGTGATATGTTTAAATCAGATTTCTTTAATAATAAAGAAAATGGAATAGACATTCTTGTATCAAATCCGCCATACATTACTGAAGAGGTAATAAATACTCTTGAGCCTGAAGTGAAGAATCACGAACCATTTAAGGCTTTATATGGTGGAGAGGACGGGCTATTTTTCTATAGAATCATTGCACAGGAAGGGTATAATAGAATAAAAGAAAATGGTTGCATTATGTTTGAAGTGGGATATGACGAAGGCGACAGTGTATCCGACATTTTAAATGAATGCGGTTATGTAAATGTTGAGATTATAAAAGATCTTGCAGGGATGGACAGAGTAGTAAAAGCATATAAATCATCTCGTCATATAGAAGGAGAATAAGATGGATATATATAGTAAATTATCGGATCTTGAACATAAATATGAAGATATTGTGCATGAGTTATCCCTGGAAGGGGCGGCAAATGATACAAAGAGATTTACAGAGCTTTGCAAAAGACAGGGCGAGCTGGAGCCTATAGTAAGCACATACAGTAAATACAAGCAGAACAAGGACCTGGAAGCTGAAAGCCTTGAAATTCTTTCGACTGAAAAGGATCCTGACATGATTGCTATGGCGAAGGAAGAACTTTCTACTGCAAGAGCAAACATGACAGAGCTTGAAAATGAGTTAAAAATTCTCCTTATACCAAAGGACCCTAACGACGATAAGAATATTATCGTTGAAATCAGAGCGGGAGCCGGTGGCGAGGAAGCTGCATTATTTGCCAACAGTCTTTACAGAATGTATTCCCATTTTGCTGAAAAAAAGGGATGGCAGACTGAACTTCTTTCATTTGACGATACGGGAATCGGTGGAATGAAGGAAGTTGAGTTTATGGTAAAGGGTAAGGGGGCTTATTCATTTTTAAAATATGAAAGTGGCGTTCACCGTGTACAGAGAGTTCCTGAAACTGAAACAGGCGGGCGTATCCACACTTCAACTGCAACAGTTGCAATTATGCCGGAAGCAGAACCTGAAGATGTAGTCCTCAATGAAAAGGATTACCGTATTGATGTTATGCGTGCCTCAGGAAATGGTGGACAGTGTGTAAATACAACTGACTCTGCAGTACGTCTTACACATTACCCAACAGGTATTGTAATTTATTCTCAGACTGAGAAATCACAGATACAGAACAAGGCAAAGGCATTTGCTCTTCTCTATGCAAAGTTAAATGCTCTTGCAATTGCTGAGGCTCATGAAAAGGAAGCCAGCGAGAGAAAGTCACAGGTTGGTACAGGCGACAGATCCGAAAAAATCAGAACATATAATTTTCCACAGGGACGAGTTACAGATCACAGAATTAAACTGACTCTTTACAAAATAGATCAGGTTATGGACGGCGATCTTGACGAAATTATCAATGCCTTAATAGCTGATGATAGGGCAAAGAAACTTGCAAGCAGTGAAAATGAATAATGCCTGAGTAATAAGATTTCATTCATTGAAACCGGAAACATTATTAACACAGGCAATATTGCGAATAAAAGATTTATTTTGTGAAAATGTCCATATAATGTATAATAAAAAAGATTTTATTATCATTTATTTTTAATTAAAGGTACATTTACACTTAAAGTTTAGGAGGATAAATGAGCACAGTTATAAATGCAGCACTCATCGGAGCAGGTACTGTAGGTGGCGGTCTTTACAGACTTCAGGAAACAATGAGTGAAGAAATAGAAAAGAGAGTTGGCGCTAAGCTCAACATTAAGAAAGTACTTGTAAGAGATGCAAGCAAGAAGAGAGAGGGTATCGACCCATCAGTTATGACAACTGACTGGAATGAGATTATAAACGACCATGAAATTCAGATTGTTATCGAGCTTATGGGTGGAACAACTCTTGCAAGAGAGAGAATCTTAGAAGCTTTAGAGGCAGGTAAGAACGTAGTAACAGCTAACAAGGATTTAATTGCTGAGCACGGTGAAGAAATCTTTGAAAAGGCTCAGGAAAAGGGATTAGACGTTCAGTTTGAAGCTGCTGTTGCAGGTGCAATTCCTATTATCCGTCCTATCATGCAGAATATGGATGGTGACAACATTACAGAAGTAATGGGTATTGTAAATGGAACAACTAACTACATCTTAACAAAGATGAGCGAAGAGGGCTTAAGCTACGAAAAGGCACTTGCAGATGCCACAGAGTTAGGTTATGCAGAGGCTGATCCTACAGCTGATGTTGAAGGTATTGATGCTGCAAGAAAGGTAGCAATCATTTCACAGCTTATCTTCCATACAAATGTAACTCTTGATGATGTTTACAAAGAAGGTATCAGCAAGATTACAAGCGATGATATCAGCTATGCTAAGGATTTCGGTTATGTTATCAAGCTTGTTGGCACATCTAAGATGACAGATGGCAAGATTGAAGCGAGAGTTCATCCACTACTTATTGACGAGAAGCACCCACTTGCAAGCGTTCGTGATTCATTTAACGCTGTATATGTATTAGGTGATGCTCTTGATGCTGCAATGTTCATGGGCAGAGGCGCAGGTGACCTTCCTACAGCAAGTGCAGTTCTTGGTGATGTTCTTGATGTAATGAGAAATATCATGAATAACTGTACAAACAGAGTACCTGTAGATTACTACAACAATTATGAAATTATGCCTATCGACAATGTTGAAAGCAAGTTCTTCCTTAAGACAGTTGTTGATGACAAGCCTGGTGTTCTTGCTCTTATTGCAGGAGATATGGCTGAAAATGGTGTAAGTGTTAAGAAGGTAGTTCAGAAGAATGCAAGAGACGGTGTAGCAGATCTTGTATTCATCACTGACACAGTTGAAGAAAATAAATTTATGGCATCAGTTAAGGCTATTAAAGAGCTTGATTCAGTTAAGGAAATTTCAAGTATTATCAGAGTTAAGTAAATAAATTTTTAAACATTATAGGTGTGTAATACATACCTATAATGTTTTTGTTTAATATATTTAAAATTTTTACTAATTGTAAAAGCTTAGATTAATGTTTTACTGACCGCCTTAAGAGATTATTATTTAGCGGTTTTTAATGTTTTGTTTGTAATTTTGTATGTTCTGTTAAAAATGTGATAAAACATACAAAAGAATATTGCAGTCTGAGATTGCATGGAAAGAGTAGGTATATTTTGGGTAAATTTTATGTGGTAAAAAATGGCAAAAAGCCCGGAATATATAATACCTGGGAAGAGTGTAAATCTCAGGTATACGGATATCCCGGAGCGATTTACAAAAGTTTTAAGACGCTTGATGAAGCCAATGAATATATGGGTAAATCAGACGATTATGAGGAAATCAATGGAAATCATAATGAGTCAGCAGAAATAGATAATAAGACACCTGTTGCATTTGTGGACGGTTCCTACAATATAAAAACAAATGTGTATAGCTATGGCGGATATATAAGTGTAAACGGTAAGAAGACAATATTTTCCGGCAGCGGTTCAGAGCCTGAATATGCAGACATGAGAAATGTCGCAGGTGAAATAAAGGGTTCCATGGCGGCAATTGACATGGCCATTGATATGGGATTAGACACACTGGTTGTTTATTTTGACTATATGGGAATTAAATCATGGGCAACAGGTGACTGGAAAACAAATAAGCCGGGAACTAAAAAATATAAAGAGTTTATTGATAAGGCATCTAAAAAAATAAATATCATATTTAAAAAGGTGCGTGCCCATACCGGCGTGGATGGAAATGAAGAGGCAGATATGCTCGCTAAAAAAGCTGCTGGAATATTATAAAATTTATTCAATGTAATAAAGATATTAGTTAAAGCTCATAATTTAAAATTAAAATATTTAAAATGTAATATTTGCAAATGAAGTAATGAAAATTATTGTGAACAAATTATGACATTTATCAAAAATTACGAAGAATATTAATAATAATGGCAAAAAAATGGATATTATTTTGGGAATACCCAATTTTTAATTATTATTTAATGGTATTTATGAAAAAAAGTAGTAATATATATCGTAGTATATTGAGAATATATTAATTTTTATTATCACATTGTATGAATTTCAAGGAATCGTTCGATTGTATATAGAAGCGGCACATTGAAACGCAAATATATTTTGTATGAGATTTTACGTAGAGATCCATATTAATGCAGTTAGACAGAAGAGGTGTAGAATATGATTTCAAATAAAATGCAGGATCAGCTTAATCAGAGATCAGCTATCAGAGAATGTTACGGACTTGCAACTAAGCTTGCAGAGAAGGTTGGCAGAGAAAATGTTTATGACTTCACACTCGGTAACCCTAACGTTCCGGCACCTGCATCTGTTAACGAGTCCATTAAGAAAATAGTAGATACAACAGATTCAGTTCAGCTTCACGGATACATGCTTAATGCAGGTTTCCCAGATGTTAGAGAAACAGTTGCAGATTCAATCAACAGAAGATTTGGTACAAACTTCAACGGTTCAAACATCGTTATGACTGTAGGTGCTGCAGGCGGTATGAATGTAATGTTCAAGGTTCTCCTTAATCCTGGAGACGAAGTTATTACATTTTCACCATTCTTCAGTGAGTACAGAAACTATGTAACTAACTACGATGGTGTATTAGTAGAAGTATTATCAGACCCTAAGACATTTATGCCTGACGTTGAGGCTCTCAGAGCAGCAATCAACGAAAAGACAAAGGTTCTTATCCTTAATACTCCTAACAATCCAACAGGTGTTGTATATCCTGAAAGTGTTATCAAGGAAATTGCTGACTGCTTAAGAGAAGAATCAGCAAAATACGGTCATGAGATTATTATCATATCAGATGAGCCATACAGAGAATTAGTTTACGGTGATATCGAAGTACCTTACATCACAAAGTACTATGACAATACAGTAGTAAGCTACTCATACAGTAAGTCATTATCACTTCCTGGTGAAAGAATCGGTTACCTTGTAATTCCTGATGAGCTTGCAGATTCTGAGACAGTTAAGGCTGCATGTGGCGTAGCAACAAGAATCATGGGATTCGTTAATGCTCCAGCTATTATGCAGAAGGTTGTTAAGGAAAATATCGACGCCGAAGTTGATGTTGAAGTTTACAACAAGAACAGATTAGCATTATATAACGCACTTACAGAGTACGGCTTTGAATGTGTAAAGCCTGACGGTGCATTCTATCTTTTCATGAAGACTCCTACAGAGGATGAAAGAGAATTCACAGACAAGGCAAGAGAATATAACATTTTGGTAGTTCCATGTAGCGATTTCGGTGGAAAGGGCTATGTAAGAATTGCATACTGTGTATCATATGACACAATTGAAAGATCACTTCC
Organism: uncultured Eubacteriales bacterium; assembly: GCA_900545225.1. Classification (GTDB taxonomy): domain Bacteria; phylum Bacillota; class Clostridia; order Lachnospirales; family Lachnospiraceae; genus UBA4285. The sequence continues at coordinate 56,415 of UQXZ01000010.1, read as the reverse complement.
TGCATTCAAGAAGCTTGCAGAGTTCTACGGTCTTACAAAATAATTTTACTTTATAAGCAAGCCTGGCTAATAAGCAGTTTTGTGTTATTAATCAGGCTTACTGAAAAACTTTAAAAAACTAACATTAGTGCAGTACGGTTTAGTGGTCTTATCAGATTGTTAAACCGTACAGTACGATAAGGTATATTTTCAATCGGATTTTATAAACAGAGGATAATTGAATTTAAATGGATAATTGGAAAGACAATATAAGAAGGGTTGAGCCATATGTGCCCGGAGAACAGCCGAAGGGTGAGAATATAATTAAGCTTAACACTAATGAGAACCCATACACACCTGCCCTTGGAGTAGTTAATGCTCTTAAGGACTTATCAGATATGAACGGAGACATACTCAGAAAATATCCTGATCCGGATGCAACTGACATTGTTGAAAGTCTTGCTGAATATCATGGCGTAAACAAGGAAAATGTTTTTGTTGGTGTTGGCTCTGATGATGTACTTGCTACAGCATTTTTAACATTCTTTAACTTCGATAAACCTATTATCTTTCCTGATATCACATACTCATTTTATAAAGTCTGGGCTGACGTTTACAGAATCCCATATGAGGAAATTCCTTTAAGTGAAGATTTCACTATAAATGTTGCAGACTACAACAGGGAATGTGGCGGTATAGTAATTGCCAATCCTAATGCGCCTACAGGTATTGTAATGTCATTAGATGATATTGAAACTATTATAAAAAACAACAGTGATGTTGTTGTAATAGTTGATGAGGCATATATTGACTTCGGTGGTGATTCAGCAATCAGTCTTATTGATAAATACGAGAATGTTCTTGTTACAAGAACATTCTCTAAATCAAGATCTCTTGCAGGTCTTCGTTTAGGTTATGCATTGGGAAGTAAAGAACTTATTTCAGCAATGCTTGATGTTAAGTTCTCAATCAATTCATATACAATCAATGCACCTACACTTATCTGTGCAAGCGAGTCTATTGAAGATGAGTCATACTTCAGAGAAACTGTGGCAAAGATTATATATACAAGAGAAGACATTACAAGAGAACTTGAGAGCAGAGGTTTTGAGATTCTTCCTTCTTCAGCTAACTTCATTTTTGCAAAGCACGGAGAAAAGTCTGCTGAATTCATATTTGAAGAACTTAAGAAGAGAAATATTTATGTAAGATATTTCAAGAAACCAAGAATAGATAACTACCTTAGAATTACAATAGGTACTGAGGAAGAGATGATGCAATTCCTTGAGGTAATTGATTCCATCATCAATTCATAATTTTGAAATTTGGTAACAGGAATGTGGTAACATATGGACAACGTTAATTATCAGAAAGAATTAGAGAAGAAGCTTGATACTATAGTGAAATCTGTTGAATCAGGTGCATCTGTTCCCACATTGCTTCTCCATAGCTGTTGTGCTCCATGTTCCAGCTACTGTATCTCATATCTTTCGAATTATTTTAAAATTACGGTATTTTACTATAATCCAAATATCACAGAACGTGATGAATATATGAGAAGAGCTGAAGAACAGAAGAGATTTATCAGCGAATATAAAACAAAATATCCCGTTTCATTTATTGATGGGGGATATGATGATAAAATGTTTTTTGAGGCTGTAAGAGGAATGGAAAAATGTCCCGAGGGCGGAGACAGATGTGAGGTATGCTTCCGAATGAGATTAAAGGAAGCAGCCAGCCTTGCAAAAGAGCTTAACATGGACTATTTCACAACAACTCTTACAATAAGCCCTATGAAGAATACAAAGCTTCTCAATCAGATTGGTGAGGAAGAAGCAGCGAAAGCAGGTAGCGTATTTCTTAATTCCGATTTCAAAAAGAAAAACGGATTTAAATGTTCTACAGAACTGTCTAAAGAATATAATTTATATCGTCAGGATTATTGCGGTTGTGTATTTTCTAAAGCTGAAAGCGAACTCAGAAGAGAGAGCATGAATTCAAAATAGAAAAACAGCTTACGATTTCATTAAAATTATATTTAATAAGAGGATAATATTATGAGATATAATACTAATGGATATAACAATGGAAGAAACGGATTTGATTCATTGTCCAGATTTTTAACAATTGTCGGACTTATAATCCTTGTGGCTTCAATTGTATTTAGAATATTTCATTTAGGTATTTTTGGATTAGTGTTAAGTATAATCGCAATTATTTTGTTTATTTATGCATATTCCAGGGCTCTTTCAAGAAATATTTCTGCAAGACATACTGAAAATCAGGCATACTTAAACCTTATCAGCGGTATGAAAAGAAACTGGAACAACAGAAAGGATATCCATAACGACAAGAAGATTAATAAGGTTGTTAAATGTCCTAATTGTGGACAGAAAATAAGAATTCCTAAGGGGAAAGGCTTATTACAGGTTAAATGTCCTAACTGCAGAATTGAATTCAGAGTTAATTCAGGAAAAAAGCAGTATCAGTGACACTGTAAACAGCATTTAAATAAACAGACAAATAGAGGCGTAAAGCCTCTATTTGTCTGTTTATTGGAGTATAATTACATTGTGCTTTTATTAAAGTCGGAGATGAATATCAGAGTTTTAAATAAAATGACATGCTAATTTATTTTAAAAATAACATAGAAAGGTTATATATATGCTCACTTACGATTTAAACAAATCAGGCAAACTGCCAAAGTATGATTATTTATATCAGTGTATAAGAGACGATATAATCTCAGGAAAAATAAAGAGTAACGAGCAGCTGCCATCAAAAAGAGCGCTTGCAAACCATTTAAGTATCGGACTTATTACGGTTGCAAATGCTTATGAACAGCTTATTACTGAAGGATATATTGTTGCGAAGGAAAGAGTCGGATATTTTGTTCAGGAACTGCCTGAAGATTTTATCAAAAAAAATCAGGAAAAAAATGAAGTAACAAAAGAAGAGCCGGAGCATGAATATTTTGCGGATTTTATGGCCAACAGAATAAGTCTTAAATTATTTCCAATCTCCATATGGAATCAGATGTTAAGACAGGCTCTCTATGACAACAGTGATACATTATTTAAGACAATTCCATATAACGGAATATATGAACTTCGAGAGGCCATAGCAGATTATCTTCATAAAAACAGAGGAATGACAGTTTCTCCATCACAGGTAATCATCGGTGCCGGAACAGAGTACTTATACAGTCGTCTTATTCAGTTGTTTGGTAGAAAGAGTACATTTGGATTTGAGGAATCCAGTTTCGACAAGCTCTCAACAATATGTACGGCCTATGGTAACCCATATAACTTCATTCCTATTGATGAGAGCGGACTTATTGTTGATGAATTAAAGAAGAGTGCCACTGATATAGTACATGTGTCACCGTCTAATCATTTCCCAACAGGTATTGTTATGCCTATTAAGAGAAGACTTGAGCTTATGGAATGGGCATATGAATCTGACAACAGATACATAATTGAAGATGATTATGACAGTGAATTCCGATATAAGGGTAAATACATAGCTCCTATATATACTGAAGATGTAAACAATAAAGTTATATATATGAATACATTTTCAAAGACAATGGTTCCTTCTCTGAGAATCAGCTACATGGTTCTGCCTGTTGATATCCTTGAAAGATATAAGGAAACCATGAGTTTCTATTCATGTACTGTATCCAGTTTCGAGCAGTATGCTCTTGCAAGATTTATTTCAGGAGGATATTTCGAAAGACATATTAACAGAATAAAGAATTACTATAAGAAATTGCGAGTTCAGATTATTAATGCAATCAGGGAGTCATCCATTGGGGAAATATCTGAGATTGTAGAGCATCATTCAGGAACTCACTTTTTATTAAAAGTAAAAACAGATTTATCTGAGGAAGAGATTAATGAAAAGTGTCTTGAAAATGATCTTCACATTTTAACATACGCAGACTACATAAAGGATGATACGGACTCGGATAAAAGTATGACTCTTGTTATTAACTACGCAGGTATCAATCCTGAGCGAATTGATGACGTAATTAAGCGTATAGAAAGAGTATTTGAGTAAATATAAAATTTCTTTGTAAAAGTATAAATAATATATTAAAATGATTTTAATTGTTATGTGTATGTAACTTTAGTTTGTTTTGTAATTAGACGGTGTTTATTTCATTAAAGGAGAGTATATTTGGGCTTAAATAATACGGAAGATGAAAAAAACAAGAGCAGCGTTGACAAAGAGTTCGACAGTGCTTACGAAGAAGCTCTCAACGAAAGTCAGTCTCTTGAAAGAAAAAGTAAAAATGGCAGAATGATAGGAGGAGCTATTGCCATAGCAGCCATAGTTGTTCTTATGATTATTGCTGCCTGTACAACTAACTCAGAAACTGTAACAAATACATTCTGGGCATTAGTTCCACCTATTGTAGCCATTGGTCTGGCTCTTGTTACCAAGGAAGTTTACAGTTCTCTGTTTGTGGGAATTATTGTAGGCGGTTTATTATATGCAGGATTTAATTTCCAGGACATGGTGGTCCATGTTTATTCGGAGGGTATAGTATCAGTTCTTTCTGATCCATATAATGTTGGTATTTTAGTATTCCTTGTAGTTTTAGGAATTATAGTGTCCCTTATGAACAGAGCCGGTGGTTCAGCGGCATTTGGTAAATGGGCACTTAAGAAGATAAGGGGCAGAAAGGGTGCTCAGATTTCTACAATCGGCTTAGGAATCCTTATCTTCATCGATGACTACTTCAACTGTCTTACAGTTGGTAGTGTTATGAGACCTGTTACAGATTCTCATAAGGTATCAAGATCTAAGTTATCTTATCTTATTGATGCTACTGCAGCACCAATTTGTATCATTGCTCCTATCTCATCATGGGCAGCAGCGGTTTCAGGTTTCGTACCTGGAGAAGAGAGCGGTATTGCATTATTTGTAAGCACAATTCCTTACAACTTATACGCTCTTCTCACAATCGTATTTATGTTTATGGTAGTAGCACTTAAGGCTGATTACGGCTCAATGCTCCGCCATGAATTAAATGCAATCAAAAAGGGTGACCTCTATACAACAGAAGACAGAGATTATGATGAAACAGATGAAGAGATTTCTTCAAAGGGCGGTGTCTCAGACATGCTTGTTCCTATCTTCTCATTAATCGGATGCTGCGTTGTAGGAATGCTTTGGAGTGGTGGAATATTTGAAGGCAGTGACTTTGTTACAGCATTTTCTGCCAGTGATGCTTCCGTAGGACTTGGTGTAGGTTCTATATTTGCTCTTCTTATCACTCTTGGTTACTATATGGCAAGAAGAGTAGTTTCATTTAAGGAATTCATGGAATGTATACCTAAGGGATTCTCTTCAATGATTCCACCAATTCTTATCCTTACATTTGCATGGTCTATCAAGGCTATGACAGACAGTTTAGGAGCAAAGGAATTCGTTGCTTCTATCATCAGTGGTTCAGCTTCAGAATTTGTTAACTTCCTCCCTGTAATAATATTTGTTATTGCTGTATTCCTTGCATTTGCAACAGGTACAAGCTGGGGAACATTCGGAATTCTTATTCCAATCGTAGTTGCATCATTCCAGGATACTGATCCTAACCTTATGATTATTTCAATGTCAGCATGTATGGCAGGTGCTGTTTGTGGTGACCATTGCTCACCTATTTCCGATACCACCATCATGGCCTCGGCCGGGGCGAAGTGCAATCACATCAATCATGTAAATACACAGATGCCTTATGTTATGACAGTTGCCGTAATCTCAGCAATCGGTTATGTCATTCTCGGATTTACAAGAAACATCTGGATTTCACTTCCTGTATGTGTAGCAATCACAATTGTATTCTTAATAATTATGAGAAACAGAAATAAAAAGAAACATCCTGAATTATTCGAAGAGGAATAATTAGTTTAACGAATCAACATTGATTCACTGAATTATAATCAGGGATAAATAAAACCCCATCGCGGTTATTGCTTATGCAAAACCATGGTGGGGTTATTTTTTATATCTAAATATTACACATCTGTTAATAATAATGACTCAATAATCTTTGCTGTATTTTCTAAATCATTTACATGTGAAGTTTCCTTGCATGAATGAACTGTGCTCATACCACATGCAATAACAAGGCCCTTAACATTTTCTTCTACGAAGTAGTTATTGTCACTACCGCCGTATGTTGAAATGAGATTTACAGGAAGGTTATGTTCCTTACATGCCTTTTCAAATCTCTTAACTATAATTCCATCTCTTGGAGTATCAACAGCTGAGAAAAGGATATCAATATCAAATGTAAATTCAGCGCCGTTATTCTTACAAGCCTTTTCGATTTCTTTTCTTACAAGCTCAATCTGATCAAGGGCGTATTCGTTCTTGAAACCTCTTGCCTCACCCTTGATTACACATTCTTCAGGAACAACATTTGTTGCTGTACCACCTGAGATTAATCCGATATTGATTGTAGTATCGCCAACCTTACCTAAGTTACATCTGCTTATGGCTTCTGATGCAACCTTGATTGCGTGAATACCTGAGTTAGGATTAAATGCAGCATGTGCAGCCTTTCCTTTAATATGTGCTTCAAATGCAATAATACATGCAGCCTGAACAGCAGCAGTACCGATACTCTCTGTAAGGTCAAATACATATGCCTCATCAGACTTAAGCTTGCTGAAATCAAATTTCTTGATTCCCTGGCAGTAGATTTCTTCGCCAACGTCAAATAATAATTCAAATGGTCTGTGTGGTTTGCCTGATTCCTTAACGGCTCTTACTGCCTCTAAGATAGCAACGACACCTGATAAGTCGTCAGCGCCAAGTACTGTATCACCTGCAGATGTAATAAGTCCGTCAGGATGAATGATTGCCTTCTTGCCTACGGCAGGATCAACTGAATCCATGTGTGCTGAAAGAATAATTGGCTTTGCATCTAAATCTCCGTCAACATATGCATAGAGGTTACCGCAGTTACCGTCAATAAGTTCACCGGCATTATCCTCTTCATATGAAATATTTAATTCATCTAATTCTTTTTTGAGACGGTCACACATTTCTCTTTCATGTCTTGATGGATTATCAATAGAAACAAGTTCTACAAAAAGAGATGTAAGTCTGTCTTTATTAATCATGATACTAATTCCTTTCACAATAAATATTTGAATATTATACCATTTAAAAAATTTTAAAGTAATCCTTATATATAAGTTTATTTAAACATTAAGCATGGTTATAGCTTAGGGCTATAGCTTGTGACATATATATACTATAAGTAACTATTTAAACATATGTGTTAAGATATTTGTATGTAAAAAGGAGGAATGTTTAAGTGATTTACCTAAAGAATATATGCAAAACATTCATTGATGATAATAAAAAAGAAGTACATGCGGTAAATGATGTATCTCTCACAATCAATGATGGAGATATTTTCGGCATTATCGGATTTTCCGGAGCAGGAAAGTCTACATTAGTAAGATGTATAAATCTTCTTGAAAGACCTACATCCGGTACAGTAGAGGTTGACGGTAAGGACCTCACAAAGCTTTCTGAAAAAGAGCTTAGAGAATCAAGAAAGAAGATTGGAATGATTTTCCAACACTTCAATCTTTTCCCATCAAGAACAATTTTTGGAAATGTAGCATTTCCACTTCAGGGAAGCGGCTTATCTAAAGAAGAAATCGCAGCAAAGGTTAGAAACCTTCTTGAGCTTGTAGGAATTTCTGAAAAAGAAAATGCTTACCCAAGCCAGTTATCTGGTGGACAGAAGCAGAGAGTTGCCATTGCGAGAGCTCTTGCAAATGATCCTGATATCTTATTATGTGATGAGGCTACAAGTGCTCTTGACCCTCAGACAACGAAGGCTATCCTTGATCTTCTTAAGGATCTTAATAAGAAGCTTGGAATTACTATTGTTGTTATCACTCATGAGATGGCCGTTGTTAAGGAAATCTGTAACAAGGTAGCCGTGATGGAAAAGGGTAGAGTAGTTGAAGAAGGAGATGTATTCTCTATCTTTGCTAATCCACAGGAAGCTCTTACTCAGAACTTCATTAAGACAACATCTAACTTAAGAAAGATTGAAGATCTTGTAAATGAAGGTTCTTCTGTTGTAGATCTTAAACCGGGAGAATTAATAGTAAGACTTTCATATATTGAAAAGAATATTTCAGAGCCATTGATTTCTGCAATGACATATAAGTTCAATGTTATTTTAAATATTATATTTGCTAATATTGAAATTATTCAGGATGCTCCTATTGGTGGAACAGTTGCCATAATGAGCGGTAAGTCAGAAGATATCGATGCAGCCCTCGATTATCTTAGAGATAAAAATGTTGGAGTGGAGGTGATTAAAGATGCAAGAGTTCTTCAATAATATTATGCCTAATGTTGTTGAAAGATTTCCAACATTTTTACAGGCTATTTGGGATACTATCATAATGGTAATCTGGTCCGGATCTATTGCATTCGGACTGGGTATGTTATTCGGTGTTATGTTAACAGTAACTAAGCCGGGCGGAATTATGGAGAATAAGGTTGTATATCAGATTCTTGATAAGGTAATCAACTTCTTCAGATCTATTCCATTCGTAATTCTCCTTACATGGTTAATTCCTATTTCAAGAGCGATTATGGGAACAGCTATCAATATCGAAGGTGCTATTATTCCCCTTATTGTTGGTACAGTACCTTTCTTATCACGTCAGATTGAATCAGCTCTTGCTGAAACTGACAAGGGTATGATTGAAGCTGCAACATCTATGGGTATCAGCAAAATGGGCATCATTTTCAGAGTATACCTTCGTGAAGGAATTGCAGCCATCGCAAGAGGAACAACAATTACAATGATCAGCTTAGTTGGTCTTACAGCTATGGCCGGTGCCGTAGGTTCAGGTGGTCTTGGTGACTTCGCTATCAGATACGGCCACGACAGAAACATGATGGACGTAACCTGGGTAACAGTTATTGCTGTATTTATTCTTGTAAGTATTATTCAGGTTATTGGAAATATTGTAGTTAAGAAGAATAAACACTGATAATATATAAAGAAATCATATCAGAATTATGCTTTAGAACAGTATATTTATTAGATATTATAAGAATTTAATTTAGATAATTTAAAACAAAAAACGCTTAATGCCATATAACAAGTTTTAAAAACCTGCTGTCACTTGACAGCAGGTTTTCTTTATAGAGATAATCTTCGAATTATGCATATATGGGATTATTTATCGAATAAATATCGAAGATATCCATAACCTTATACATGTTCTTCTTACCGGGCATATCAGAGGATTGACCGGTTATTTCTGTTTTCTGTGACATATTCTGTCCGGCGGCACAACCGCCGAATGTAAGGGCCACAGTTAAAAGAAGCGGCAATACCATCCGATACATGGTGTTTTTCTCCTTTTAAAGGGGTGAAAATGTTTGCGGATTAGTGTTTATCAGCAGCAATGGCTTGATCGATGAGTTTTTTTAATGTTTCTGACTGCTTCTTTTCAGTAATTGCACCTACGATTGGCTCGCCCACAATTTTGCCATTGCGATCAACTACATATGTTGTAGGGTATGCATAAATGTTGGATGAGAACTTTCCTGCCTCGCTATCAGAAGCGAAATATACGTTTCTATAGCTTGCACCCTTTTTGGAAAGAACATCCTTTGCATCGGCAATTGCACCCTGATCGCCACCTAATGTAAAGGTATTAACACCAATTAGAGTTCCTCCCTTGCTTGAAAGCTCCTTATTTAATGCATCTAATTCTGATAGTTCAGCTACACAAGGACCGCAAGTAGTGAACCAAAAATTCACAACAGTGACAGCATTGGATGAGAAAAGCTCGTTACTCTTTACATCATTTCCATCCAAATCTTTTCCCTCAAATGAAGGAAACTTCTGCTTGTTATCGTTATTAGTTGATGCTGTCATATCGCTAGTTGCCGGTACACTCGTATTTCCATCCTTGGATTTTTGTACAGCATCAGGATATTTTTCCTCAATCTTAGTTAACTTGTTTTCAATTTCACGAATTTTCTCTGCTCCGCTCTTGAGTGTTTTTAGCTCATCTTCTGTAAATTTATCTTTAGCTGATTCGATGGTCTTAAGAAGAAAGTCGCCATAGTTTTTGCCATCCTCCTGTAAAGTCATACCTTTGTCAGCTGACATAAATACTTTTTCCCATAAATCCTTGTTCTCTGCAAGGATTGCATTTTCCTGTTCTAAATATTCCTTGTACATGGAGGTTGCTTCTTCGAGGTTTTTGGGCTCGTTGCTCATTCCATCCATTTTACTTGTTTCCGTTGTATTATTTGTGGTTTTTGTACCATTCGCACCACAGGCTGCCAAAGATAGAGCCACCGTTCCAATAAGCATTAGTGATGTTAATTTACCAACTTTACCCATTTTTTTCATTTTCTTTAAATTCATCCCTTTTTTTCCTCCTTGAGATTGTTGATTTTAAGTGGCGTTTCTGCCACAGTTATTTTGTATTTACCATTTCCAAAGCCATAGCGGAAGTGCACAGCATCAGTTGGACAGGCACGGACACACATTCCACATCGGATGCATTCAGTATGGTTTGGTGTTTTCGTTACGTCTACATCCATTTTGCATGCCTTTGCACATTTTCCACAGGAGACACATTTATTTTTGTCTACTATCATTTGGAAGAATGATACTTTATTTAATAAGGCATAGAAAGCACCCAGCGGGCAAAGCCACTTACAGAATGGGCGATAAAATAGCACACTAAGTACTACAAGTGCCAATAGAATGCTAAACTTCCATGTAAATAAGCTACCTAATGCTGCCCTAATGCCAGAATTGACAATGGATAGTGGGATAGCTCCCTCTAATACACCTTGTGGGCAGAGATACTTACAAAAGAATGGATCCCCCATCCCTACATCATTTACAAAAAACGCCGGTATAAGGAATACCATTACTAACAAAATGGCGTATTTGAGATACCGTAGGAACTTAAGTTTCTTTGTAGAAAACTTTTTCGATGGTATCTTATGTAGAAGTTCCTGAAACCATCCGAAAGGGCATAGAAAACCACAAATGAAGCGTCCAAGAAATATACCCAATAGAATTAAAAATCCCGTAATATAATAAGAGAAGCTAAATCTTGAAGAACCTACTACAGCCTGAAATGCACCGATGGGGCAGGCACCGGATGCAGCTGGGCAAGAATAGCAATTCAATCCAGGTACACAGACATTTTTCCCTGCACCTTGATAAAGACTGCCTTTAAAAAAATTCGGTAAGTGAAAGTTAGTTAATAAAGTTGCTCCAGCTTGAATCCAACCTCTAAATCGAGATAAAAAATGTGATACGCCCGTAAAATTCTTATCCAATTCCTACACACTCCAGACATAATTTAATTGCTTTGCTTAGTACCGTCATTGTTTCGCCTCTCCAGACGCCGAAGCAGACCATGACCACTCCAGCAATCAGCAATACAACTTGCAGTGTAGACTTTTTAACATGGCTTAATTCCATCAATTTCATCATCCTTTCTTAATTTTGACATTATCATAACATGGGGGAGTTAAAGTTCATGTTAAGAAAGAAAAGTTAACACAAAAATTATATGTTTTTGCTATAATTTAAAAAAATATAAAAATAAGGAGGGCTTTCATGCACCTTTTAGTAATTGAAGACGAACGTGCCCTATGTGAAACTATCGTACGTAGCCTGCGGCGTCTGGCATATAGTGTGGACTATTGTTATAACGGCGAAAAGGCATTAGAGCTTTTAGACGTGGAGAGCTACGACCTAGTGCTTCTTGATTTGAATCTGCCGGGGAAAGATGGCATGACGGTGTTGCGTACCTTGCGTCAGAGCGACCGTGAAACCAAAGTGCTGATTCTCTCCGCTCGCAGTGAAGTAGAGGACAAGGTAGAGGGGTTGGATGCAGGAGCCAATGATTATTTGGCAAAACCATTTCATCTGGCAGAGCTTGAGGCTCGCATACGCAGTCTTACTTTGAGACAGTTTACTCAGCAAGATGTATTATTGACTTGTGGAGATTTGATATTTGATACCCGTTCCCGTACGGCCTCTGTTAGCGACCAACCCATGACACTTACTCGCAAGGAAACTGGAATTTTAGAATATCTAATGGTACATCAAGGTAGACCGGTAAGCCAAGAAGAATTGATGGATCATGTTTGGGACAATAGCGTGGATAATTTCAGCAACTCTATTCGAGTGCATATTTCAGCTCTGCGCAAGAAACTACGCACCATACTTGGTTACGATCCCATCCGCAACCGTATTGGAGAAGGTTATCTGATGGGAGGTAAAGAAGTATGAAGAGGCTGTCCCTACAATGGCGTATTACATTAATGACCGTCCTGCTCATTGGTGTAGCTTGCGTTTCCATGAATCTGTTACTCTGTTTTTCTGGTGTTCATTATATGGATGCCATTGGAGAATCCATTCAGAGCAATACTATTGGAGGTTCACCTGACTTTTTTAATCCAGAGGCAGCAGGAGAAAATGGTGATTTTACCATTGTCATTGATGGTGCACAGGAGAAATTCTACATAACCAATTGGTATATTACGGCTGCAGTAACAGCATTGAGTGGTGTACTTGCCTATTTTGTTACTAAACATGCTCTTAAGCCTTTGCGAAACTTCACATCTCAAGTGGAGAAGGTGCAGCTGAATAATTTGTCTGATATGAAGATTAATGAGAATGTTATAAAGGAATTCCAACAACTCAGTCGTTCTTTTAACCAAATGTTGGAGCGACTTAACAATGCTTTTGCTGCACAACGGCAGTTCACAGGCAATGCAGCACATGAGCTGCGTACGCCGTTGGCACTGATGCAGGCACAATTGGAATTATTTTCTGCTGAGCATCCAGATGTGTTACCAGAGACAGCAAAATTTCTTTCCTTATTACAGGAACAGACGGAGCGGTTGACACAAATGACAAAAACATTATTAGAAATGAGTAATGTACAGCAAGTGGAGCGAAATGAGAGACTTCAATTAGCACCCATGATAGATGAGATTTTTACGGATTTGGAATTGTTAGCTGAGAAAAAGAGCGTTTCATTGGAAGCGGAGGGTGATGGTATCATGACCGGTAGTGATACACTTATTTACCGTCTACTCTTTAATCTCACGGAAAATGCCGTTAATTATAACCGTCCGGGCGGTTTGGTGCGAATTTCTGTTGTACAGGAGCAAGAAAAAATCATAATTCGTGTTTCCGACACAGGATATGGTATTCCGGAAGAATTTCAGCGTAGCATCTTCCAGCAATTCTTCCGTGTAGACAAGTCCCGCAGTAGGGAATACGGAGGTGTAGGGTTAGGACTTTCTTTAGTTTGGGAGATTGCAAAGCTGCATGGAGGCTCTGTATGGGTCGAGAAAAGTTCGGAAAATGGCACAACTATTGCAGTAGAATTGCCAGTGCATGAGAAAGAAGACAAGAATTTAATAAGATAAAAGATATTAAATATATAAATGTCTATATATTATAGAAAATGAGATAATTATCAAAATTAGATCTCATAATCTGTAATATATAGGCATTTTATGTTTTTTATCAAAACATTGCTCATTAAAGTGTTTTTATAAAAATATTTAATTATATAGTTTAGAACTATAGCCAGTGATATGTATATAGTATTAGAATATATTTTTATAGAATGTTAATATATGAATCACAGAAACGGAAGGAGAAATGATGAACAACAATACTACTAACAGAAAAGTCGTAATTATTGGTGCGGGTCATGTAGGCTCACATGCAGGATATGCTCTTGTTTCACATAATCTTGTTGAAGAAATAGTCTATATCGATGTAGATGAGAAGAAGGCATTAGCACAGGCGTTAGATTTATACGATAGTACATTGTACCTTCACAAGGGTGCCAGAGTTAAGGCTGGAGATTATTCAGATCTTGAAGATGCAAGCCTTGTAATTATTTCAGCGGGTCCGCTTCCGGATCTCACAACAGGCGAAACAAGAATGGATACATTATCAAAGACAGTTGCGATAATAAAGGATATTGTAAAGAATATCAAAACTACAAGTTATGATGGTTTAATTCTTAACATATCTAATCCTGCAGATGTTGTAACACATTATTTACAGCATGAGCTTGGTTGGGATGAAAAGAAAATATTCTCAACAAGTACAACTCTTGATTCAGCAAGATTGAAAAGAGCAATTGCAGAGGAGATTGGCATCAACCAGAAATCAATCATTGCATATGCGCTTGGTGAGCATGGAGAAAGCCAGATGGTTCCGTGGTCAACTGTTTCTATAGCAGGAAAGCCTCTTTTCAAGCTTATGGAAGAGAGACCTGATACTTATGGTAAGCTTGATCTTCAGAAGCTTGCAGATCTCGGAAGAGGCGGCGGATGGACAATCTTACACGGAAAGGGTTATACGGAATTCGGCATAGGAGCTTCCATTGCGGAGGTTGTAAGAGCAATCTTCGGCGATGAGAACAAAATACTCCCTGTATCCGTAAAACTTAACGGAGAATATGGTCAGACAGGTGTTTATGCAAGTGTACCTGCTGTAGTTAACAGCAAGGGAATTGCAGATATCATTCCACTTGATCTGAATGAAGTTGAGCAGGAGCAGTTCAATGCATCCTGTAAGACAATGAGAGAAAACTTTGAATTAGCAATAACATTATAAAAATATTATTTAGTTTGTTTTGGAGGTATGAACAAAATGGGATTTAAGAAAGCATTAGCCATTGGTGGAGTAGTTGCAGCATCAGCTGTTACATTTGCAGGTTGTGGTTCAGGCGGAGATAAGGGTGACGAAGTTACAGTTAAGCTTGGTGTTGTAGGCGCGGTTTATGAAGATCTTTGGAAGCCAGCACAGGATAAGCTTAAGGATGAGGGTATCAACCTTGAGATCGTTCAGTTTTCAGACTATGTAACACCTAACAATGCACTTAACAACGGTGATATTGATTTAAACGCATTCCAGCATGAAATTTATCTTAATACAGAAGTTCAGCAGTATAACTATGCTATTGAGCCAGCTGGATACACATTCATTATTCCACTTAACCTTTACTCAAACAAAGTTAAGTCTGTAGATGAAATCAAGGATGGCGATACAATCGCAATTCCAGACGATTTAACAAATGGTGGTAGAGCATTAAAGGTTCTTGCAGCTGCAGGTCTTATCGAGCTTAAGTCAGATGCAAGCTTCAGCCCTACATTAGATGATATCGCAAAGTACAACAAGCAGATTACAATCAAGGAGTTAAAGGCTAATACAATCCCTTCAACACTTGATGACGTAACAGCTGGTATCATTAACGGTAACTATGCTCTTGATTTCGGCTTAAAGACAGATGATGCTATCTTCAAGGATACATCTGTAAATGAAGAAAAATACTGGAACTTAGTTGCAGCTCGTACAAGCGACTTACAGGATGAATCAAAGAAGGAAATCTTCACAAAGGTTATTAAGGCGTTCCAGTCAGAAGAGACAGAAAAGGTATTCAACGAGCAGTTCGGCGGATACTTCATCAAAGAAGGTTGGAACATCGATTTAATTAACAAATAATCAGATTACCAATCTATATAAAACATAACATTACTAATCCCTGCTGTTAATAAACGGCAGGGATTAGTGTATTGAAAATTGGAGATTAACAATGGATATAAATGAATTAAAAAATATAATTAAGGACGAAGACAGAATATTTTTTGGAAGTCAGATTCCTGAAGAATATTTAGCAGATACATTTGGCAGATTCAGAACTGAAGCTGACGCATTGGTATTTCCTTTATCAACTGAAGAAGTAAGTTCAATTTTAAAATTTGCCCATGAGCATAAGATTCCTGTTACACCGAGAGGTGCTGGAACAAACCTTGTTGGTTCAACAGTTCCTTTAGATAAGGGTATTATAGTTGATATGTCAAAGATGAATAATATTCTTGAAATTGATGAAGAGACTATGACTGCAACCGTGGAAGCGGGAATATTGTTGTGTGATTTTCAGGAATATCTTAAAAACGGAAATACGGGTCTGTTTTATCCTCCTGATCCGGGTGAAAAGGCATCATCAATCGGTGGAAACATCGCGACAAATGCTGGTGGTATGAGAGCTGTTAAATATGGTGTTACAAGAGATTATGTAAGAGGCCTTGAAGTTGTTAAAGCCGACGGAACGGTTCTTCATCTTGGTGGAAAAAATGTAAAGGATGCCAGTGGTTTATCACTTAAGCATTTATTTATCGGTTCAGAGGGAACTCTTGGTATTATTACAAAATGTATCTTAAAGTTAGTTCCTGCACCTGTATACAGCCTTTCAGTACTTGTTCCATTTAAAAATCTCCAGGATGGTATTGCAAATGTACTTAGAATCTTAAAGTCAAATACAGATCCTACCGCAGTTGAATTTGTGGAGAGAAATGTTATTGAATTGGGCGAGAAGTTCTGTAATTTAAAGTATCCATGCCCTGAAGCAGGTTCATACATTATTCTTACATTTGACGGAAATGAATCATCTGTAAGAGAAAATGCAGAAAAGGTCAGAAAGCTTACACTTGAGCACGGTGCAATGGATTACATCATTCTTGACGATCCACAGCTTCTTGCAGATATCTGGAAGGTTCGTGGATGTCTTGTTAAGGCCGTTGATGCGGTATCAAAACAGGAACCCGTAGACATTGTTGTTCCTATTAACAAAATCACGGATATAATGGCGTTTGTTAATAAGTTATCTGCCGAAACTAAAATGAAGATGATTGGCTTCGGACATGCCGGTGACGGAAATGTTCATCTTTGTGTTTTAAGAGAAGACAGGGATGAGGAAACATGGGACAGGGAACTTCATGAAAATATGGATATTCTCTATTCCAAGGCCTATGAGCTTGGCGGTTTAACGTCGGGAGAACACGGAATAGGCATAAGCAAACAGAGATATTTTCTAAAAGGAAGCAATCCGGCAAATATAGAAATGATGAACGAGATAAAGGATGCTCTCGATCCTTTACATATATTGAATAATAAAAAGGTCTATATGAAGTAAATTCGAAAACTGCCGAGAAAAAATCAAAATTTCTTCTCGGCAGTTTTATTTAGAAAATTAATATTAAGTGTTTAATGTTTTTGCAATATTTCCATGTTAATCGGAGAAACATGTTTCAGTTATGTTTTACTGTTTTATGATTAATTATATTTGTTTGTTTTACTGTTTTATGATTAATTTTATCTGTTTGTTATAATTGTTTTAGTTTGGTTTTAATTATATGTTTTAGTATTACGATATGATTTTATTTACTTATCCGAAAATAAGATAAATAATCACTGAAGCCACGGTGCTTGTAAGACCGATAATTGCTTCGTAAGGAATGAGTTTCATTCTTTCCTTGACTTCCATAAATACCGAACCGCCTGTTGCGTGGAAAAATGAACCGTGAGGAAGCGAGTCGATAACTGTTGCGCCTGCATGCGTCATTGCTGCGGCAGATATTGCCGGTACACCTGCGTTAATAAGAGGTGTGGCGAATGTCTGTGCCGCAATCGTTGAACCCGCGGTTGTGGAAGCGGTAGCACCTGCCATAAGAATACCTGAAAGAGGAGCAAGCAGGAATGCAGGCATATTCATAAAGTTAAGGATATTTATAAGATCGAACTGAAGTGCGGAAGCCTTAATAATACCCGCGATTGTACCCGTACCGATCAAAAGAATGGATACGCCTATAACTTTACTGATACCGAATTCCGTAAATGAAACCGTATGTCTTGCATTTCCCGTAACAAGTATGGTTACAAATCCGCCTATCGGAAGTGCAATTAAAGGATCCACCGTGATTCCGAAAAGAGGTCTTAATGCAAGTAATATGATTACAGCTAAAGGACCGAGTATTGCGGTAAAGAAGTTCGGAAGGTCTTTAGATACGGCTGAATCTTCTTCAACGCCCTCAAATGCCGCAATTCCCTTTTTAGACAGAACATTTGAAATCAATATTGTAACTACAACCGCACAAATTGCAGGTACAATGTTCTGAATCATAAGCGATGTCATGTCAACACCGAAACCTTCGGCAGCCGCAATGGTGTTAGGGTTAGGCGATATAATGTTGCCGGCCTTGCCTCCGCCGATCATGGCAAGAAGAATACCCGGTTTTGAAAGCTTTGCTTTCCTGCCTATAGCGATTGCTATAGGAGCAACCGTAATAACTGCAATATCAATAAATACGCCTACGGCACATATGATCATGGTTGAGATCGAAAGAGCGATTATGGCTCGCTTTTGTCCCAATTTATTTACTATTGCTTCGGCTATTTTTTCGGCAGATCCCGTTTTAATAAGGGCGCCGGCGAGAATACCTGATGTAAGAATACGAAGTACTGACGACATCATACTTGATGCACCGCTGACCATCGTGCTTACTGTCTGTACAAGATCTCCGCTGCCGATAAGTCCGCCGATAAGAGCGCCGGCAATGAGACTGTATGCCGGATGAACCTTACGGATTATAAGGAAAATTGAAATTCCGAGTCCGATAAGTGCTCCGGCGGTAGAAAATGTGTAATCCATACATTCTCCTTTCTATTAAGAAAAGGTCTTAATAGTTCTAAATACCTGTTCAACGGTTGCAATCATATTTTTTTCGGCATTATCGTGATCCATTGCTTCCTGAAGAGTAACAATATTTCTGAGAATAGGGAAAAATGCATCAATTCCGTTCTCGTTACATAAATACGAATCTTCGGAGACCGAACCCGAAAACGCCAGGACTTTTTTGTTGTGTTTTTTTGCAATTTCGGCAACGCCTATAGGGGCTTTTCCCATGGCTGTCTGGCTGTCGAGTCTGCCTTCGCCTGTTATTACTATATCGGCATCTTTTATATATTCTTCAAGCCTTGTTTCTTCAAGCACTATTTTAATACCTGATTCCAATACGGCGTTGGTAAATGTCAGAAATGCAAAGCCCAGACCGCCTGCGGCACCTGTTCCCGGAAAGTCCTTATCCGCATTGGGATATTTTTCCTTACAGAGAGCTGCATAATTTGACAGCCATCTGTCCATACGCATTATCATTGTCGGAGTAGCTCCCTTTTGAGGACCGAAAACGGCGCTGCATCCCAATGCACCGCAAAGAGTGTTATTTACATCGCATGCGATACGAAACGTACACTCTTTAAGTTCCGGAATAACTTCTTCGTCCGTAATGCTTTTGAGTTCTTTTAATCCGTTTGCACCGAATAAAACAGGCATACCGTTTTTATTATGAAAACCGTATCCGAGCGCTTGAAGCATTCCTATACCGCCGTCATTGGTGGCACTGCCGCCGATACCCACAATAAAATGTCTGCATCCTTTGAAAATGGCATCTTTTATAATTTCACCCACACCGTAAGTAGTGGTATTTAGAGGATTTCTGTCTTTTTCATCGACTAAGGTAATTCCTGCCGCTGCAGACATTTCAATAATGGCCGTTTTTTTATCATTTGAAGTCAACGGCTCCAAAATACCGTATACGGCATTTACCGGTTTACCGAGAGGACCCGTAACAAGAACATTTTCCAGTCTTCCGCCCATTCCCAGCGTTAATGCTTCAACTGTTCCCTCGCCGCCGTCGGCCAACGGTCTTATGGTAACGCCCGCATTAGGATAAACTTTTTCAATTCCCTGCTTAATTGCGACGCCGGCTTCCAAAGAAGTAAGACTTCCCTTTAAGGAATCTATTGCCACAACTATATTCATGGTATTCTCCTTTCCTGTATTTTCGAAAGATAAAATTTTTGAAAAATTGTATTAACGAAAGTACAATATTTAATATTTAGTATCATACAAGTCACATACAAATTAGAACATATTACAAATAACATAAAAGATTGTAAATAATTAAAATCTATAGTATATATAACATATTGACATAAATTATTATCCTAATTTTGCATATTGTAACGGAGACTGAAATGCTTTTATCACTGTCAAGACAAACGGCACAGAAAATTGTTGATGCGGTAAAGGAGGTATGCGGGTACGACATTAACTTTATCAACAACAGAGGAATAATCTTTGCCAGCACGGATGAATCAAGAATAGGCAATTTCCATGAAATAGGTAAAAAAGCGATAGATATGGGAGAAACCATAGAAGTTGAATCGGATGATCTTTTCATGGGAACACACAAAGGCGTTAATATACCATACAGATATAATAAGGAAATAATAGCCGTAATAGGAATAAGCGGAAAACCCGACGAAGTTAGGAAATATGCTCTTCTTGCTCAAAGAATTACGTCATTGATTCTAAAAGAGCATGAAATAGACTCTCTCAATTACAACAGAAAAAGTTGGCTGAATTATATTACAAGGAGTCTTATTGAAGGAAGAGAATTCGAATATAATGAATTACAGCCGTATTTTAACGAATTGAAACTCAACATTAATTGGAATTACAGAACCGTGGTTGTAAGGATAAACATAAAGGATAACATTTCCAATATCTCGTCCGTGGAAAATGATATATATCGTACATTTGAAAAAATATCGGCAAGATTATTTACATTTCAATTTCCGAATGAATATGTTGCGTTATTGCCGGAACATCAGTATGTTAACTGCAGTGATGCATTGGAAGGTCTTGCTTCCGAATATAAGAATATAATAAGCATGGGCGTGGGAAACAGTTTATCAATATGGCGCCAGTTTGAATCGTATCAATGCGCCGAAATTGCAATAGAAAGTCTTGAAAACGGTGAGAACTATTCGGTTTTTGATAAATTGGACTTGGAAATTATTTTGGGATGCATAAATGAAAATGTAAAAAACGAATATATTTCAAAAACCATAAGTAAGCTTGACCGTGAAGACAGAAAGATACTTAAAATTTATTTTGATAACAATTTATCACTAAAGGATACATCTGATAAATTGTTTATTCACAAAAATACATTACAATATAAGTTAAATAAAATAAAAAACATAACAGGATATGATCCGAGAGTATTTAAGGATGCATTAAAGTTATATATGGCAATAAGGCTTGAGTAATTATCAAGGAGGAAATTATGTTATTTATTGAATATCCGTCCTGTTCCACATGTAAAAAAGCGAAAAAGTGGCTTAATGACAACAGAATAGAATATACGGACAGACATATAGTTGAGGATAATCCAACGGTGAAAGAATTAAGGGAATGGCACGTTAAAAGCGGTTTACCCCTTAAGAAATTTTTTAATACAAACGGCAAATTATACAAGGAATTAAACCTTAAAGATAGGCTTCTGGGAATGAGCGAAGAGGAACAATACGAACTTTTGGCATCCGACGGAATGTTGGTGAAGAGACCCATTGTTGTTGATAATGACAAGGTTCTTGTAGGTTTCAAGGAAGAAGAATGGGAATATCTTAAATGATTTGGATATTTTTAGCATGTGCCACTGTAATTGCAGGAATTATAGTTTTCATCTGTACAGGGCATATCAATGAAAATATTAATTTTATGGTGATTGACTACTTCGGTCAGCATAAAATTCTCATGGTATATGTCATCCTGATAAATGCATTTGCATTTGCCATATATGGAATTGACAAGCTTCAGGCTATAAAAAGCAGACAGAGGGTCAGGGAGGCAACTCTGTTCTTTATGGCATTAATCGGTGGAAGTATCGGAGCATTGTGCGGAATGATTGCATTCCGACATAAGATAAGAAAAATGTATTTCGTTCTGGGCATTCCATTTATGCTGGTAATGAATATATTCCTGTTATTTTATATAATGAATTTTAAGTGGTAATACATTCTTCATAGCGAAAAATATATATAAACGGTTATAAAAAGGCCGCCTTCGCAGGTATTTGCGGGGTGGTCTTTTTGTTTATTTTGAATTGTATTTTCATTTCATTAATAGACCTAAATGTATTAAAATATAGTAATAAACTGACAAAGGAGTGAGGATGATCATATGAAATATTTAGTGGCGAGCGATTTACATGGCTCAGCATACTGGTGCGAAAAGGTGCTTGAAAAATTTGAAGCATCTGAAGCGGAAAAGACTATTTTACTTGGAGATATACTTTACCATGGACCAAGAAATGACCTTCCAAAGGACTACAATCCAAAAAAGGTTATTGAAATGCTCAACAAATATAAGGACAGAATATTTGCGGTACGTGGAAACTGTGAATCAGAAGTAGACCAGATGGTACTGGAATTCCCTGTTATGGCAGAATATGCCATATTTGACATTCACGGCCAGAATATTTTCGCAACTCACGGTCATAAGTTCAATGAAGATAATCTGCCTCCAATTACAAATGGAGATGCCATAATGCATGGTCATACACATATTTTAAGAGCGGATAAAATGGAAAAGGATGGAAAGACATTTTTCATTCTCAATCCGGGCTCAACATCAATTCCAAAGGGTGGCAATCCGGAGAGCTATGCCATTCTGGATGACAGTGTATTTACGGTATATGATTTTGATGGAAATGTTCTGGCGGAGACAGATATTAAGTTGTAATTTTCAAAAGGAGAGTTTATATGGGTTTAGAATTCAGATATGCCGAAAGAAAGGATACAGATTTAATCCTTTCATTTATTAAGGGCATAGCAGAATATGAAAAACTGTCAGATGATGTTGTTGCAGACCCTGCAGTTCTGGAAGAGGAAATATTTGACAAAAAGAGAGCAGAAGTAATATTTGCAGTAGTTGACGGCAAGGAAATCGGATTTGCCTTATTTTTCCACAACTTCTCAACATTCTTAGGCAGATCAGGTCTCTATCTTGAAGATATTTATCTTTTACCTGAGCACAGAAAAAAGGGATACGGCAAGGCATTATTTAAAAAGGTTGCTTCAATAGCAGTTGAGAGAAACTGCGGAAGAATGGAATGGTGCTGCTTAGACTGGAATCAGCCAAGTATCGATTTCTATTTATCTCACGGAGCAATCCCAATGTCTGAATGGACAACATACAGACTTACAGGTGATGCATTGAAAAAATGCGGTGAAGGTTAAATAAATGATCAGATATAGCGATATCTATACAGGAAAATTCATAGAAAGACCAAACCGATTTATTGCACATGTAGAAATAAATGGAAATGTAGAGACTGTTCACGTTAAGAACACGGGAAGATGCAGAGAATTACTTATTCCCGGTGTAAATGTAAGTGTTCAGCATTTTGACAAGCCTGGAAGAAAAACAAAATGGGACCTTATAGGGGTAGAAAAGGCAAATCTTGGCTGGATAAATATTGACAGCCAGGTGCCAAATAAAGTCGTAGGTGAATGGCTTAAGGAAGAAAATCAGGAATTTAAAAATGTTACATTTATCAAGCCAGAATACAAATATAGCAATTCGAGAGTGGACTTTTATATTGAAGATGGAGACAGAAAAATACTTTTAGAGGTAAAGGGGTGTACTCTGGAAGTTGATGGAAAAGGATATTTTCCGGACGCTCCAACTGAAAGAGGAAGTAAGCATTTAATGGAGCTTGCTTCTGCCATAGATGAGGGATATGAGGCATATCTTGTTTACTGCATTGCCATGAATGGAATAAAAGAGGTATTTCCAAATGAGACAACAGATCCTAAATATGCAGAATCTCTCAAAAGAGCAGTGGCAGCCGGTGTAAAGGTTATAAATCTTCAGTGCAATGTGGATAAGGATTCCATAGAGTGGAAGGAAGAGTGAATATATTCAGGTTTGAACATTCCGTATGTAATGGTAGTATTTTAAATAAATTTAAATTTTTAAATAAATCCGAATTTGAAAACCATAAAATTATGAGTGATTATTGCTATTCATAGATTATCAATAAAATCATCCAAAAGCCTTGAAAATAAAGGATTTATCGCAATGTGTTCGCCTTATCATTTTATATAATTTCACACAAGTTTACTCTTTCCCTTCCTACTTATAAGGGCAAAATCAATGGCAAGAAAATCTCATAACAAGATATAACAGAGTGTGGCAATCGGAGAACTATGACATATGTGCGAATATATTATAACGGAGGATTTTTAATGGATAAGTATATTTATGATGAAAGCAATGGTCTTTGATATGAATTGCAGGAGGATTATTATATTCCTTGCCTTATTTTACCAACCGCAAGCCTATCGGCTTATGGGGGCAGCGACACAAACGCTATTTACAGGAACATAAACGGGCAGTTTACATCACACTTCTCACAAGCGGAAAATTGAACTGTTACCTTACTAATATTGACGAACAGGCAATGAAAATGATATTTCGATTGGTCAAGCAAATGGCTGACAAGGAGGGCGTGACCGAACAACTTAAAGTAGAAAAACCGATGTTGTGGGTTGGTCGAATGAATGAGATACAGGCAAGAGCACGAGAAATTGTATATGCCGATATTATCTATAAGTAAAAAATGTAATATATAGAATATTAAAATTGTGGCAGTCAAAAATTAAAACTTTGCCTGCCACAATTATGATTCGATATGTTCTCTTTCATAACGACTTTTGTAATTCATAATGCTATAATAAATTTAATTTACGGTATCGCACTGCATCTACTAATTTGGAGTTCGATTAGAACAGGAAAAGATTATATTGATTTCTCTCTATGCGAGATATAAGCCGATTATACAGGAGGAAATTGAATGAGCAATATTATTCAAATCAATAATCTTAATAAAAGTTTTGGGAGTGTAAACGCTGTTCAGAATTTGAGTTTTCGTGTAAAAAAAGGTGAGTTGTTTGCCTTTCTTGGTAGCAATGGGGCAGGAAAATCAACTACAATAAATATTATGTGTGGACAACTATCGAAAGACAGTGGAAGCGTTTTTATTGATAAACACGATTTAGATAAGGATATGGACTATATTAAGCGTGAACTGGGTGTAGTTTTTCAATCATCTGTCTTGGATTCTGCCCTTTCTGTTTATGATAATTTGGAAAGTCGTGCCGCTTTATATGGCATTACTGGAATGGAGTTTAAGAAACGACTTGAGGAATTGGCGAAAATATTAGATTTTGAAAACTTATTGAAACGCACCGTTGGTAAATTATCAGGGGGACAACGCCGAAGAATTGATATTGCAAGGGCTTTGTTTCATAAGCCTAAAATCCTTATTCTTGATGAGCCGACAACAGGGCTTGATCCACAGGCACGCCGACTTATTTGGAATGTTATATCAAGTTTTCGCAAAGATGAAAATATGACTGTATTTTTAACTACACACTATATGGAAGAAGCTGCGGAAGCTGATTATGTTGTAATCATTGATGATGGGAAAATATCCGCAGAGGGTACTCCGCTTGAATTAAAAAATATTTATACGGGGGATTACATCACAATTTATGATGTAGATGAAAAAGATATTAAAACACTTGATGTGGAATATGAGCAAATTCGAAACGGTTATCGCCTTTCTATACCGAATACAAAGGCTGCAACTGAATTGATTATTCGTAATCCGCAGTTGTTTAATGATTACGAAATAACAAAAGGAAAAATGGACGATGTTTTTCTTGCTGTTACGGGCAAAACATTGGTGGGAGGTGCAGAAAAATGAGTATGGCTTTCATTCTTATCAAAAGAAATATCAAATTGTTTTTCAAAGATAAGGGAATGTTCTTTACATCTTTAATAACGCCTGCTATATTGCTTGTACTTTATGTGACTTTTCTTGGGAATGTGTATCGGGATAGTTTTACATCTAATTTACCTAATTCATTAAAACTATCAGAAAGCATAATAGAGGGACTGGTAGGCGGTCAACTTATCTCCTCTATTCTTGCTGTTTCGTGTGTAACGGTTGCTTTTTGTTCTAATTTTATAATGGTGCAAGATAAAGCAAATGGTACGATAAGAGATTTAAGAATATCTCCTGTGAAGTCAACTACACTTTCGCTGAGTTATTATGTTGCAACCTTGCTTTCAACACTTATTATTTGCTTTGCTGCAACGGGTATCTGTCTTACTTATGTAGCTATTGTCGGTTGGTATATGTCGCTCGCAGATATATTCTTTTTATTTCTTGATATTTTACTCCTTGTTTTGTTTGGAACAGCATTATCTTCGATTATTAATTTTTTCTTATCAACACAAGGACAAATTTCAGCGGTAGGCACAATCATCAGTGCTGGATATGGTTTCATTTGTGGTGCATATATGCCTATTTCTTCATTTGGAGAAGGAATGCAAAAAATAATCTCATTTTTGCCGGGTACTTATGGTACATCACTTATCCGAAATCATACAATGCAAGGGGCACTTGCCGAAATGCAAAATCAAGGTATTCCAACAGAGGTTATTGAAAAACTAAAAGATTCCCTTGATTGCAATCTTTATTTTTTCGGAAGTCAAGTAAATATCGGAACGATGTATATGATACTTGGAATCACTATTTTGGTATTGATTGGAATTTATATTTTGTTAAACAAATCAAAAAAATATAACTGTTAATTTTGTAGCTGCAAATGATTATGTATGCCGCCGCTATGGGTAACTCCATAACGGCGGTTTTTCAATGTCTATCGGCTATCTCTGCCAATGGATTTTTTATGCTGTCTTTGCGGCGGTTTCTGCTTGTTGCGTTCCTGTATCTCACGCAGATGTTTTAACACGCTCTGCTTTTCGGGAGATCTGTGCTGTTTTTTAGTGGAGGTTGTCGGTTTCCTGCTGACTTGATATTCCCACTCGGCAAGGCCACGGTTGTACTGTTCTACAACACTTTCCATTTCTCGGAAAGTCCTCATAAAAACTTGTACATCGGGATAACCGTCCGCTTTGAGTGTATCGGGGATTTTATCCAACCTGTCGGCAATCTCCGTTTCGGTTTCTTTGATTCCTACCTCCAACGCTTTTCGTTCTTTACCTTTGAAAAGCCCCTTTGTATCGGCAAGCTGCTGTTTCAACTGCGGCAGAACTTTATCCTGCAAGTTTTTGATTTTTACCGCCTTATCCTGTACTTTTATCATTAGATTTCTCATATGGCGGAACTCTGCCATATCAATATCAAGCGTAGGCTTAGGCTGGGAAAATGCAGGAATCCTCAACGGAATCGGACTCTGGAAGGTAGAATCTCTTGATGGCACAGATTATCGTGAGCAGGCATATAAGCTCGGCCAGAGTATCTGATTGTATACATAATTCATTGCAAAATGTTTTTATAGATATATAATTGTTAGTATAAACAGGCGAATGACCGGTTGTTTATAGGCGTTTTTATAATATGGAGGTGTTTTTATGGCAAAGTATGTTTGTAAAGTATGCGGTTACGTTCATGAAGGCGAATTAACAGATGATTTCAAGTGCCCGGTATGTGGCGCTCCAGCAAGTGAGTTTGAAAAGGTAGAGGAAACATCTACAAAGAATATCTATGCGGGAACAAAGACTGAGAAGAATTTATGGACTGCATTTGCAGGTGAATCTCAGGCAAGAAATAAGTATACGTATTTTGCTTCTGTTGCCAAAAAGCAGGGATTTGAGCAGATTGCAGCATTGTTTTTAAAAACGGCCGAAAATGAAAAAGAGCACGCTAAGCTTTGGTTTAAGGCTCTCGGCTGTATAGGCGATACTGCAGAAAACTTACTTTCGGCTGCCGAAGGTGAAAATTACGAATGGACAGATATGTATGT
Organism: uncultured Eubacteriales bacterium; assembly: GCA_900545225.1. Taxonomy (GTDB): domain Bacteria; phylum Bacillota; class Clostridia; order Lachnospirales; family Lachnospiraceae; genus UBA4285. Next base: position 28,838 of record UQXZ01000010.1, on the reverse strand, counting down.
TCAGATGGCTAAGGATGCTGACGAAGAAGGCTTCCATGAGCTTGCTGAGCAGTTCAGAGGCGTAGCAGCAATCGAAAAGGCTCATGAAGAGAGATACAGAGCACTTCTTAACAATGTTGAAACGCAGCAGGTATTTGAGAAGAGCGAAGTTAAGGTATGGGAATGCCGTAACTGCGGTCATATTGTTGTAGGAACCAAAGCTCCTGAGGTATGTCCGGTATGTAAGCATCCACAGAGCTACTTTGAATTACATGCAGAGAATTATTGATTAATATGATGCATTCAGTGTCTGTCAGTAATGACGCTGCCACATGCATTGGCGACGGTCGTCTTTTGACACTGTACATATGACTGTTAATATACAATAAAACAATGCCGCAGGCGTTTAGTACCTGCGGCATTGTTTTATTGTATACCTGATTTTCGGATGAGGTTATAATCATTTCGCTTTTTCATCACAGTACTTGCATCTGTATGTATGGTGAGAAGCATCTGCCAGGTAAAATATCTGGTCAAGATTAGTTTCAGATGAAGTAATACAACGTGGGTTGCTGCATTTTATGATATTTGTTAACTTCTTAGGTAAAGAAAGAGGCATTTTTTCAATAATTTCCCCATCCTTTATGATATTAACGGTTATATTGCAGTCTATATATCCTAAAACATCAAGGTCTACAAGATCCAGTCCGCCGTCAATTTTTATAATATCTTTTCTCTCCATCTTGTTGGATTGAGCATTTTTTATTATGGCTATTCCGCAATCAAGATTATCAAGATCCAGATATCTGTATATTTCCATTGCCTTGCCGGCTTCTATATGATCAAGAACGATACCGTTATTCAGGGCTCCTATGCTTAACATATAATATCCTTTCGTGAACAGTTATTCATGTGTTGATTATTCTTCGGGAATCAGATTCAAAAGCGTTAATATTACTGCCTGTCTGACATATACGGCATTCTGAACCTGCTCAAAATACTTAGCGCGCGGGTCGTTATCAACATCGGTGGCAATTTCGTTTACACGAGGAAGCGGATGAAGTACGTACATATCAGGTTTTGCAAGTTTTAGCTTCTCTTTATCCAATATATAGTAATCTTTCATTCTTAAGTATTCGTCTTCGGAAAAGAATCTTTCTTTTTGAACACGCGTCATATAAAGAATATCCAATTCTCCGATTACATCTTCAAGTTTTGTAACTTCTTTATATTCAATATTTTTTTCGTCGAGAATACTTTTTATATAACTCGGAATGCGAAGTTCTTCCGGTGATATGATAACAAATTTGACATTCTTATAATGTGAAAGCGCTTTAATAAGAGAGTGAACTGTCCTTCCGAATTTTAAATCACCGCAAAGTCCGATTGTGAAATCGGATAAGCTTCCCTTCAATTCTTTTATTGTCATAAGGTCTGCCAAAGTCTGAGTAGGGTGTTCATGTCCGCCGTCACCGGCATTAACTACCGGAACGGTAGCATTTTCCGATGCAACAAGAGGTGCACCTTCCTTAGGATGTCTTATTGTAATAATGTCAGCATAACATGATACAACTCTGATAGTATCAGCTACAGTTTCGCCCTTTGAAGCTGAGCTTGATTGGGCAGAAGAAAAGCCAAGCACATTACCGCCCATATTCATCATAGCGGATTCAAAACTCAAACGAGTCCTTGTACTCGGCTCATAGAAAAGTGTTGCAATCTTAAGACCATCACAAAGATGTGAATACTTCTTTGGATCAACTTGTATATCGTGTGCAAGTGATAGAAGGTCGTCAATTTCTTCTGTAGAAAAATCTTCCGGACTTAATAAATGTCTCATAGTACCCCTCCTGTAATTTTTTACCATTTTACAATGAAAAAAAAGGTCTGTAAATGGAGAAAACGAATTTATTTAATTATACCAAATATAAATATTAAAATATTTTCTTTCTATGCTATACTATAACGATAAGCATGGTATATAGACGCGTGAATTTATTAAATGTCTGTGCCAAATAACTAAAAGAGGTACGTGTAATGAGTAGAATTATAAAAGCAGTAACAGCCAACGGTGAAGCAAGAGTTTATCTGGCTGAAACAAAAGAAGTTGTGGATGAAGTAATGAAGAGACACAACATGAGTCCTGTAGCAGGTGTTGCCATGGGAAGACTTATTACTGCAGGTGCCATGATGGGCACTATGATGAAGAACGAGCAGGATATCTTAACAATCAGAATTAAGGGTAATGGTCCTATTGGAGATATGCTCGTAACAGCAAGACCAAATGGTGATGTAAAGGGATATGTTACTAACCCTCAGACATTCGTCCCACTTAGAGAAGATGGAAAGATTGACGTAGCCAAGGCTGTAGGTATCGGTGTTTTAAGTGTAACAAAGGACATGGGACTTAAGGAGCCTTACATCGGCGACTGTATTCTTGTAACAAGTGAAATTGGTGATGACCTTACATATTATTTCGCAACAAGTGAGCAGACACCTTCAGCAGTAGGACTTGGAACAACTCTTAACAGTGATAACACAGTTAAGGCTTCAGGCGGATTTATCATCCAGATGATGCCAAATGCTACTGATGAGACTATCGGTACAATCGAAGTAAATATCGCAAATATTACATCTGTATCAGGACTTATTGAAGAAGGTAAGACACTTGAAGATATTCTTGCAATAATTTTTAAGGATCTTGACTACAAGATTGTTGAAGAGTTGCCTACTCAGTTCAAATGTGACTGTTCAAGAAAGAAAGTTACAGATGCACTTTTAAGCCTCGGTGCAGATGAGCTTAAGAGCCTTATTGAAGAAGGAAAGCCTGTAGAAACTACATGTCAGTTCTGTGGCGAGAGATATGAATTCGGTCTTGACGAACTTGCAGTTATGGAACAGGCAATGAGAGTTAAGGAACAGCTCAGAAAGTCTAAGAAGACTGCAGCGGAAGAAGAAAAATCTGAAGAATCTGACGAAAAGGAAGAAAACTGATTTGAATAAGGAAATTAAATCAAAAAACAATATCATACTTATCGGAATGCCGGGAAGCGGCAAAAGTACAATAGGTGTTCAGCTTGCAAAATGGTTGGGATATAAGTTTCTTGATTCTGACCTTGTAATGCAGGAGATTAAGAATAAGCCTTTAGGTGATATTCTTGCTGAGCTTGGAGATAAGAGTTTTATTGAATTTGAAGATGAAACAAACTGCTCAATTAATACTGAGAGAACAGTAATTGCGACAGGCGGCAGTGCTGTATATGGTGCTGCAGCAATGGCTCATTTTAAGGAAATCGGATATATAGTTTATCTTAAGACAGATGTAGAGCTTCTTAATGGAAGACTTGGTGACCTTTCAGTAAGAGGAGTTGTATCAAATGGCAAAGAGACAATAGAGGAAATATTTGCTGAGAGACAGGCGCTCTATGAAAAGTATGCAGAGATAACTATTGATATGAATAAAGATGAAAGTTACAATTCGGCAAGACATGTATATGAGATATGTAAAGACTTGCTTGACGGCTAAATGAAAGGAACGGTATGGAAAAAGAAGAATCAACATACAAGAATTTTATTGAACAGATTATAGATAAGGATCTTGAGGAAGGGAAAGTAGATAAGATTATCACAAGATTCCCTCCTGAGCCTAACGGATATCTCCATATAGGTCATGCAAAGTCAATATTCTTAAACTACGGTATTGCAAAGGAATATAACGGTACATTTAACTTCAGATTTGACGATACTAATCCGGGAAAAGAAAAGGATGAGTATGTTGACGCTATTTTAAGTGATCTTAACTGGCTTGGTGCTAAATTTGACGGAGATATTAAGTATGCTTCTAATTACTTCGAGAAAATGTACGAGGCAGCGGTTACTCTTATTAAGAAGGGCAAGGCATATGTTTGTGACCTTACAGCTGATGAAATCAGAGAGTACAGAGGTACACTTACAGAGCCTGGTAAGGAAAGTCCATACAGAAACAGATCTGTTGAAGAGAACCTTGATTTATTCGAAAGAATGAAAAATGGTGAATTTGCTGATGGTGAAAAGGTGCTTCGTGCAAAGATTGACATGGCATCACCTAACATCAACATGAGAGATCCTGTTATCTACAGAGTAGCTCATCTTACACATCACAGAACAGGTGATGACTGGTGCATTTATCCAATGTATGACTTCGCTCATCCACTTGAGGATGCATTTGAAGGGATTACACATTCACTCTGTACATTGGAATTTGAAGACCACAGACCTTTATATGACTGGTGTGTAAATGAAGTAGGTTTTGAGAAGAAGCCACAGCAGATTGAATTTGCAAAGCTCAGATTAAAGAATGTTGTAACAGGTAAGAGATATATTAAGAGACTCGTTGAAAATGGCGATGTTGACGGATGGGATGATCCAAGACTTATTTCAATCAGTGCTCTTAGAAGACGTGGTTACACACCTGAATCAATCAGAGAATTTACTAAGCTTGCAGGTGTTACAAAGGTTGAGGGTGAAGTTGAGCTTCCAATGCTTGAGTTCTGTATCAGAGAGGATCTTAAGCCTAAATGTAACCGTATGATGGCGATTCTTGATCCGGTTAAGGTTGTTATTGATAACTATCCTGAAGACCAGGAAGAAATGCTTACAATTCCTAATAATATTGAAAATGAAGAATTAGGTGAGAGAACAGTACCATTTTCAAGAGAGTTATATATCGAAAGAGAAGATTTCATGGAAGAACCTCCTAAGAAATACTTCAGATTATTCCCTGGTAACGAAGTAAGACTTATGAGTGCATATTTCGTTACATGCACAGATATTGAAAAGGATGAAAATGGCAATGTAACTGTTATCCACTGTACATATGATCCTGAATCAAAGGGTGGTAACTCACCTGACGGAAGAAAAGTTAAGGGTACAATTCACTGGGTAAGTGCAAAGCGCGCAAAGACTGCAGAAATCAGATTATATGACAATATAATTGATGAAGAGAAGGGTGTATTTGCTGAAGACGGAAGCATTAACGTAAATAAGAATTCACTTGTAGTTCTTAACAACGCAATGCTTGAGCCTGATCTTATGAATGCAAAGCCTGAGGACAGATTCCAATTCGTAAGAAACGGATATTTTGTATGTGACCTTAAAGATTCAGAAGAGGGCAAGCCTGTATTTAACAGAATCGTATCACTTAAGAGCTCATTTAAATTATAATTATTTATAATTTGAAATCAGAAAGTATATGATAAATAAAATGTACATGCCGGTTCTGGTGTGTACATTTTATTTTTATATGAAGGGCGTTTTAATTGCATAATAGTTTCTTCTATGTTAAGATGTTTAAATATAAATTTGGCTACTTTATAGTACGACGGTATTATAAATTAGTATTAATGTAGAAGTTTTGGGACATATTTATAAACCTGTAAATATGTCCGGGATTTATATGTTGTTTGCTGAAATTATGGGGAGTAGCTGTTTTTAGGACAGTTACTCTTTATTTTACTATTAGAGGTGTAATAAATATGACAGACCATAATATAGGATTAACAACTGCGGAAGCCAATAGGAGAGCGACTGCCGGAATGTCCAATGCGACGGAGAAACACACTTCTAAAACAGTTGGACAGATAATCAGAAGTAATACCTTAACCGCATTCAATATACTCTTTTTCTTCTTTGCGATATTAGTAATCACAACAGGTTCGTTTAATAACCTTACATTTATCATCGTTGTTATTGTTAATACCGTAATCGGAATTTTGCAGGAGCTTAATTCCAAGAGAGTATTGGATAATCTGGCGGTGTTAACAGCTCCACATTCCAATGTAATACGAGATGGTAAACTGCAACGGGTGGAGACGGAATCTCTTGTTAAGGGAGATATCTGTGAATTTACAACCGGTGATCAGATAAGTGCCGATGCGGTGGTTGTCGCCGGTGAAATGAAGGTAAATGAAGCCCTTGTAACCGGTGAATCCGATGAAATAGTTAAGAAACCGGGAGATAAGCTTCTTTCTGGAAGTTTCGTTATTTCCGGAACATGCAGAGCAGAGCTTACTGATGTCGGTGAACATTCATATGTTAACAGACTGACTAAGGAAGCTAAGGCAAGTAAGGGAAAGAGCAGCACAGAAATGATGAACTCTCTTTCAAAGCTTATTAAGCTCATAAGTATCTTTATGGTACCTATCGGCGTAGTAATGTTCTTACTTGATATGTTCGTTCTTAATATCGGCTACGTTGGAACAATCAACAGTGTTGTTGCTTCCCTCGTAGGTATGATTCCTGAAGGTTTATACCTTCTTACAAGTATTGCTCTTACAGCCAGTGTTGCAAAGCTTGGTGTACAGAAGGTACTTGTACAGGAAATGGCCAGTGTTGAGACACTTGCCCGTGTAAATGTACTCTGTCTCGATAAAACAGGTACTCTTACTGAAAATGAAATGGCATTTGAAGCACTTATTCCACTTGACGGATATGATGAAACAAATGCAGATCAGGCTACTCTTACAGATATGTTAGAGAATTTCGTAGGTGAAATGTCAAATGATAATGTTACTATGGCAACATTAAAGAAGACATTTGGCAGACATCAGGGACACAGCAAGGCAGTAAGACTGTTCCCATTCTCATCGCTTGTTAAGTATTCAGCAGTGCAGTTTGCTGAGGGCACATATGTATTAGGTGCACCTGAGAAATTATTACTTGACAGATATCCTGAATATGATGATCAGATTAAGGGATATATGAATGTTGGCAACAGAGTTCTTCTTTTCGGTTACATCCCTGAAGAGGATGGCGTTGTAAAAGACGGAAAGCCTCTTTCAAAGCCTGTTGTTCCTTTAGGTCTTGTACTTCTTACAAACCCTGTAAGAAAGACAGCTAAGAAGACTATTAAGTTCTTCCAGGAGCAGGGCGTTGAAGTAAAGGTTATTTCAGGTGATAACCCAGCAACAGTAGCTGCTGTAGCAAAGAAGGTAGGAATAAAGAATGCGGATGAATATGTTGATGCATCCACATTGCAGACAGATACAGACATTTACCGTGCCGTAAGAAAATATACTGTTTTCGGCCGAGTAGCTCCTTCACAGAAGCGAAAGATTGTTGAGGCGTTACAGCTTGATGAAAAGGTTGTAGCCATGACAGGTGACGGTGTAAATGACGTACTGGCTCTTAAGAAAGCCGACTGTTCTATTGCCATCGGAGAAGGTTCTGACGTAGTAAGTAAGGTATCTCAGATCGTATTACTTGATGCGGACTTCTCAAGAATGGAATCTGTAGTTTCAGAGGGCCGACAGGTAGTTAATAACATTCAGCGTTCAGCATCGCTGTTCCTGAATAAAAATATTTATTCATTCTTAACAGCTATTCTCGTTATGATTATCGGTAGTGTAACACCTATTTACCCTACACAGATGTCATACTTAAGTCTTGTTACAATAGGCATTCCGGGATTCTTCCTTTCAATGGAACCTAACAATGAACTTATTAAGGGTAACTTCTTAAAGACTATTTTACGAAGAGCGATGCCTGCGGGCTTCACCAATTTCGTTATAGTTTCCATAGTTACCATAGTTGCCAAGGTGACAAACATTAACTTCAATCAGAGCTCAACAATGTCAATATTGCTGCTCCTGTTTGTTGGAGTTTTAATGCTTTACAAAATATGTACACCATTTAGTAAATACAGATTATTCATATGGTGTCTCACAATATTCTGCTCTATCGGCGGAATGATAATCTTACCTGGATTATTTGAAATTCATCCTATTGAAGGATGGCAGATTATCTGGGTAATAGCCCTTGCGGTAGGTGCAGTATTCTTATATCAGATATTCTATAAGTTAGAAGAAAAACTTATGAATGCATTTGTAAAAAAAGTTAGAAAAAATGGAGGAAACAATTGGCTAGGGAAAATAATGCGTCGGATAGGCTTGGTGTAATGCCGGTTAATAAACTGGTGTTTAGCATTTCGCTTCCGGTTATTATATCAATGTTAGTCCAGGCGATGTATAACATAGTCGATTCTGCATTCGTAGGAAGCTATGGTGATATGCCGCTGCGTGCATTGTCACTTGCTTTCCCGGTACAGAATTTATTTATAGCATGTGCAGTTGGTTTCGGTGTAGGTACCAATGCACTTGTTGCAAGATATTTAGGAAAAAGAAACAGACAAAAGGCAAGCAGTATTGCTAATACAGGAATCATGTTATCAATACTCGGATATTTAGTATTCCTTATTTTGTCATTCTTTATCTGCGAACCATTCTTTGCGTTCCAGACAGAATTTAAAGAAGTAGTTAATTACGGTGTTGAGTATCTTTCTATTGTAATGATTGGTAGTATTGCCATTTTCATGGAAATTATCCTTGAAAGATTACTTATGGCAACCGGAAAGACAAAGCTTAGCATGGTGTCTCAGGCATCAGGCGCGATTATCAATATCGTTTTAGATCCTTTAATGATTTTCGGCATTGGACCTTTCCCTGAGATGGGTGTTATAGGTGCGGCTCTTGCCACAGTTATTGGTCAGATTGCATCTGCAGTTATTGCGCTTATTTTAAATCTTGCATTTAACAAAGAGATTATGCTCAGCTTTAAAGAGATATTTGCATTTAAGTTTAAGGAAATGGGAGAAATCCTTAAGATAGGTGTTTCATCAATCATTCTTAACGCAATTACATCAATTGTTGTACTTATAATGAACCAGATCCTTATCCGCTTCTCGGAAGATGCCATTACGGCATACGGAGTTTACTTCAAGCTTGTTAGTATTGTGTATATGCCTATTTTCGGTTTAAATGCCGGAATCGTGCCAATTTTAAGCTACAACTATGGAGCTAAAAAATATGACAGAATTAAACAGGTATATAAAGTAAGTATTATATTTGTAGCGGTTGTTACTATTATCTGTACAATAGTGTGCCAGTTATTCCCGGCTCAGTTATATTCTATATTCAGTGCAACACCTGAAGTAACTGCCCTTGGAATACCTGCAATCAGAGTAATGTCCATTGGATTTATAATGGCCGGTATTGATACAATTAATGCAACTATGTTCCAGTCTATTGGTAATCCAATGCACAGTCTTGTCTGTATTATACTCAGACAGTTTGCAATACTTATTCCACTTTCAATAATATTTGCATTTACAGGAAATATTGTTTTAGTGTGGTGTGCATTACCGATCTCTGAAACATTTGCATTATTTATAAGCTTCATATTTATGAAGTCACTTAGTAAAAAACTTCACAAATCAATTGAGAGTGAAGTTCAGAGTGCATAAGCATATATTGGATACAACATTCAATTTACTAAATTAATTAAATATATTAAAATAAATGGGTTATGGATGATTTTTACAATTATGGTTGTTGAGTTATATTTACATAACCCATTATTTTGTTTTTAAGATATTGATGGAGATTTTGTTATGTCGAGAGAAATGTTTGATATGCATTGCCATACGAGAGAAGGCTCTTTCGATGCGCATGTACCTTTATCACAATATGCATCAATTCTTAAAGAAAAGGGATTTACGGGGATGGTCGTAACAGACCATGACTCTTATCAGGGTTATTATCATTATGCTGATAATAAAGATATATTTCCAATACCTGATGATTTTGTGATTTTAAAGGGTATAGAGTATGACACAAGAAATGCCGGTCATATTCTTGTAATCATGCCCGACGGTGTGAAATCAGACTTTTTACAGATTAAGGGTCTTACCATTGATCAGCTTGAAAAAGCGGTTCACAGCAGAGGCGGTATCATAGGATGTGCACATCCATTCATGCCGGGACCATGGGCATATGGCAATACATTTTTCGGAAAGGACCATAAGAACTTTCCAAAGAAATTTGATTTTATAGAGACATATAACAGTACAATTAATCCGATTTACAATCTGCAGGCAGAAGCATTTGCATCTCAGTATGGTAAGCTTGCCACAGGTGGTTCGGATGCACATATTACTGAATCAGTTGGAAGGGGCTTTACACAGTTCCCTGAAGGAGTTTCTATAAAATGTAATAATGACCTTATCGCAGCCATTAAAGGCAATGTTGACACCATAACAGGTGGAAGCACAGTTGATAAGTACATTAAGGATAAGAGCAGACCTATTAAAAGAATGGTTGACGCAGCTTTCTGGGTATATAACAGATTTGGTGCCAATAAAAATAAAGGTATTTTACTTAGTATTCTTAACGGCACATTTGTTGAAGAAGATTATTTCGGAGAAAATGAGGACGCAAGAAATAAGATTTTAAAATACGCTAAAAAGCTTAAAAAGCAGGAGCAGAAGAGAATTAAGGCCAGAAGAAAGCTTATTCAGAAAGCTCTTGACAGAGGTGCCAAGCCTGCAGAGCTTAAGCTTAAAAAGAAGAATAAGATACATTATCCAATTAAAACTGAGAGATTTACTACTAAAAAGAAAATTGCATCCACAAATAATATTGTAGGGAATATAGAGGATGCGAAAAGTGATGAGAGGGTTGAAAGATATGGGACAGTACAGTGATAAGATTTTAGTAACAGGACATAAGAATCCGGATACAGATTCAATGACATCAGCAATTACATATTCTAACTTCAAGAACAAGCTTGAAGGTACAGATAAGTATGTAGCTATGAGACTTGGTAATGTAAGTGACGAGACAAGATATGTTCTTGATTACTTCAACGTAGCTGAGCCAACATTAATCGAAGCTCCACTTGAAGAAGGTGACAAGGTTATTCTTGTAGACCACAACGAAAAGTCACAGACAGTTGACGGTATTGAAAATGCTGAAATTTTAGAGATCATTGATCACCATAGACTTGGCGGTCTTGTTACAGCTACACCACTTTTCATGAGAGTTCAGCCTGTAGGTTGTACAGGAACAATCATATATCAGATGTACAAGGAAAATGGTATCGAAATTACAAAGGAAATGGCAGGTCTTATGGTATCTGCAATCCTTTCAGATACTTTATTATTCCGTTCACCTACATGTACTGAGTCTGATAAGGCTGCAGGTATGGAATTAGCGGCTATCGCAGGTATCGATCCTGAAGTATATGCTAAGGAAATGTTTAAGGCAGGAAGTAACCTTGCTGAGAAGACAGCTGAGGAAATCTTCAACATTGACTGCAAGAATTTTGAAATGGGTAATAAGGTAATCACTGTTGCTCAGGTAAGCACAATCAACTCAGATGAAATTGATGACATTCACAATAAGATTTCAGAGTTCATTAAGGGTGTTGATGCAGATATGGCATTCCTTATGATCACAGATATCATTAACGAAAGCTCAACAGTAGTTTGTGCCGGTGAAGGTGCAATCGAGCTTATGACAAATGGTTTTGAAGTTAAAGCTGATGGAGATGCTGTTTACCTTCCTGGTGTTGTTTCAAGAAAGAAACAGATGGTTCCTGCAATTATGGGGGCATTTAAATAATGAGAAGATTAAAACCGACAGAAGAGTGCTGGTGTGGCAGCGGTTTAGCTTATAAAGACTGCCATGCTGTATTTGACAGAAAGTTAGACGGATTTAGAAAAAAGCATATCAGAGTACCGGGACACAATTTACTTAAAACACCTGCTCAGGTTGAGATGATTAAGAAGAGTGCTGAAGTAAATGTGGCAGTTCTTGATTATGTCGCAGAACATATTAAAGCCGGTATGACTACAGAAGATATCGACCAGATGGTATATCAGGAAACAGTAAAAAGAGGGGCAATCCCTGCTCCTCTTAATTACGAAGGATTTCCAAAGTCTGTATGTACATCAATTAACGATGTTGTATGCCACGGTATTCCAACAAGCAGCCAGGTATTAAAAGATGGAGACATTATTAATGTTGACTGTTCTACAATACTTGACGGTTATTTCAGTGATTCTTCAAGAATGTTCATGATTGGTGAAGTTTCTGAGGAAAGAAGGAAGCTTGTTGAAGTAACTAAGGAATGTGTTGAACTTGGTATCAAGGCTGTTAAACCATGGGGATTCTTAGGCGACATTGCTGATGTTATTCAGAAGCATGCATATGCCAACGGATTTTCAATCGTAAGAGAAATCGGTGGACACGGAGTAGGTCTTGAATTCCACGAAGATCCATTTGTTTCATATGTAATAAGAAAGGGAACAGGCATGATGCTTGTTCCTGGACTTATGTTTACAATTGAGCCAATGATCAACGCAGGTATGGCAGGTGTATACACAGATAAGAGAAACGGCTGGGAAGTTCATACTGAAGACGGCAAGGATTCTGCACAGTGGGAAGTTCAGGTTCTTGTTACAGAAGACGGTTGTGAAATCATAAGCTGGTAATCGGAGATATTCAATGAGCAACAAAGGATACAGTCCTAAAGTGGTGTCATTAGATAACAATATAATTATTAAAAATATAGAAGATTTTGATTTAAAGGAAACATTGGAATGCGGACAGTGTTTCCATTTTTTAAATATAGAGGAATCTGAAAATAATAATTATACATATCTACTTTCATCATTTAATAAGGGATTAAAGATAGAACAGAAAAATGGTAATCTGATTTTTCATGATACAACCCTTGATGAATATAACAATATCTGGAAGGGATATTTCGATTTAGACAGGGATTATAAGAGTATTAAGAAAGAAATCGGAGATGCAAGTCCGGAGCTTAGGGACATTATTGAAGAAAATAATGGTATACGACTTCTCAATCAGGATTTCTTTGAAACACTTATATCTTTTATTATTTCCCAGAATAATCAGATTCCAAGAATTAAGAAGCTTGTAAATGATATTTCCGAAAAATGGGGAAGCAAGTCATTTGCAGATTTTGATACTCTTTACAATTTCCCTGATGCCAGAACATTATCAGTGGCAACAGAGGAAGATTTAAGAGAATTAAAAACAGGATTCAGAGCTCCTTATATTGTGGATGCAATAACTAAGTTTAACAGCGGTGAAATAAACGAAGAGGAACTTAGAACAATAGATACTGCAGAATGTGAAAAGGAACTCTGTATTATCAAGGGTGTTGGTAATAAAGTTGCCAACTGTGTAATGCTTTTCTCTCTTGGTAAAAGAGATTCATTTCCTATTGATGTATGGATGAAGAGAGTTCTTGAACAGGTTTACTTTAACGGGGAAAACAAATCAAAGGAATATCTCTTTGAGTTTTCAAAGGATAAATTTGGAGATCTGGGAGGATATGCCCAGCAATATCTATTTGCATTTGCCAGAGGTATAAGGTAGGCTGAGGCTATAATATAAACGATTAAAACTGACAGGAGGTGTGCTTATGTACAGAAAGGCAGAAAAATCGGACTTAGATGAAATTGTAAGACTTAACTATGAATCGTTTTTAAACTATCCATTATTTACTGTGTTAAGAGCGGACTGTGAGTCAGAGAAAACATACGAAAATCTTATATATGCATTTATGAACGTATATATAAGATCAAATTTCGGTAAGGCAACTTATATTGTAAGAGAAGTGCACGGAAAAATTGCAGCATTTGCATTACTTTTCCCACCAGACCATAAGAGATCTTCAGTATTAAAGGATTTCTTATATGGTGCCATTAAGATTGTAAGCATACTTGGAATAAGAAAGGCTCTTGCATTTAATAAATTCCTCGACGCGAGTACAGAGGCATTTGAATATACAGTGGACGAAGAGCACTGGCATCTTGACCAGTTCGCAGTTTCGCCATCAATGCAGGGACAGAGTGTGGGAAGTAAAATGATGCAGCAGGCAGTTCTTCCATTTTTAAGAAGAAAGAATGCCAAGTGTCTTACACTTATTACAAATAAAGAAATCAATAGAAGATTTTATGACAAAAACGGATTTATCCAGGTATTCAACAACGAGGTAGAATGGGAAGGACAGCCTGTTGATAACTGGGGATTCAAGATGGATTTATAAAATATATATAAATAATCTTATAATTATGGGACATTTTATAATTTTCTTGACATGACATATTATAAGTGATAAATTCACTAATAAATCAATAGCACTCAGTTTTATAGAGTGCTAATAATCGAATAGGGAGGCTTATTATGAAACTTACACCACTTGGAGATAAAGTTGTTTTAAAAGCTATTAAAGAAGAAGAAAAGACAAAATCTGGAATTATATTAACTGGTGAAGCTAAGGAAAAGCCACAGCAGGCAGAAGTTATTGCTGTAGGTCCTGGCGGAATCGTTGACGGTGAAGAAGTTAAGATGCAGGTTAAGGTTGGCGATACAGTAATCTACTCAAAATATTCAGGTACAGAAGTAACACTTGAAGATGAGAATTTCATCATCGTATCTCAGTCAGACATTTTAGCAATTGTTGAATAAACCAATGGCTGACAAGCCAGCCAGTGGTTTGCTAAGTCAATTATTTGCTTGGTTAACTTCTATAATCACTTAATCGTGATTTATAACATTTAATAATGTAAGGAGAAATATAATGGCAAAGGAAGTTCAGTACGGAATAGACGCAAGAAAGTCTCTTGAAGCCGGTGTTAACAAGCTTGCAGATGCAGTTAAGGTTACAATCGGTCCTAAGGGAAGAAATGTTATTTTAGAGAAGTCATACGGTGCTCCTCTTATTACAAATGACGGTGTTTCAATCGCAAAGGAAATCGAGCTTGAAGATAAGTTCGAAAACATGGGTGCACAGCTCGTTCGTGAAGTTGCTACAAAGACAAATGATGTAGCAGGTGACGGTACAACAACAGCTACAGTTCTCGCACAGGCTATGATTACAGCAGGTATGAAGAACATCGCTGCAGGTGCTAACCCAATCATCCTCAGGAAGGGTATGAAGGCAGCTACAGAAGTTGCTGTAGATGCAATCCAGAAGATGAGCCGTAAGGTAACAGGTAAGGATCAGATTGCTAAGGTTGCTTCAATCTCAGCTGCAAACGAAGAGGTTGGTGTACTTGTATCTGACGCTATGGAAAAGGTTACAAGCGACGGTGTTATCACAATCGAAGAGTCTAAGACAATGAAGACAGAGCTCGACCTTGTTGAAGGTATGCAGTTCGACAGAGGTTATGTATCAGCTTACATGGCAACAGACATGGATAAGATGGAAGCTAACCTTGATAACCCATACATCCTTATCACAGATAAGAAGATCTCAAACATCCAGGATATCCTTCCTGTTCTTGAGCAGATTGTTCAGGCTGGAGCAACTCTTCTTATTATCGCTGAGGATATCGATGGTGAAGCTCTTACAACACTTATCGTTAATAAGCTCAGAGGAACATTTAACGTAGTAGGTGTTAAGGCTCCTGGATACGGTGACAGAAGAAAAGAAATGCTCGTAGATATCGCAACACTTACAGGCGGAGAGGTTATTTCAAGTGACCTTGGTAACGAGCTTAAGGACGCAACAATCGAAATGCTTGGTCGTGCTAAGTCTGTTAAGGTTAGAAGGGATGAGACAATCATCGTTGACGGCGAAGGCAATGCTGACGACATCAAGTCAAGAGTTGCTCAGATTAAGCAGCAGATTGAAGAGACAACATCTGATTTTGACAGAGAAAAGCTTCAGGAAAGACTTGCTAAGTTATCTGGTGGTGTTGCTGTTATTCGTGTTGGTGCTGCAACAGAGACAGAAATGAAGGAAAGCAAGCTTCGTATGGAAGATGCTCTTGCAGCTACAAAGGCAGCTGTTGAAGAAGGTATTATCTCAGGTGGTGGTAGTGCTTACATCCACGCATCTAAGGAAGTTCTTAAGTTTGCTGAAACTCTTGAAGGTGATGAGAAGACAGGTGCTTTAATCGTTCTTAAGGCTCTTGAAGCTCCATTATTCCAGATTGCAACAAATGCAGGTCTTGAAGGTGCTGTAATCGTTAACAAGGTTAAGAACTCAGAAGTTGGTATCGGTTATGATGTTCTCAGAGATGATTACATCGATATGATTGAAGCTGGTATCCTTGATCCCGCTAAGGTTACAAGAAGTGCTCTTCAGAATGCTACAAGTGTAGCTTCAACACTTCTTACAACAGAAGCAGCTGTAGGTATTATCCCTGAGCCAGCTCCAGAGATGCCTGCAGGTGGAATGCCTGGAATGATGTAATTAATTTACATTTAAATAAATGATATTTTAAAAATTCCTAAACTTAAGTTTTGAACTTAAGTTTAGGAATTTTTTGTCTTACGCAAGAAATATCCCTACATGGGGGTTAAATTGTCAAAAAACCATCTTTATACTCAAAGGCAACCTATTAACTATTATATTTGAAATGAGGTTTTAGATGGAGGCTGAGGAAAGAGCATCACGTTGGGCGAATGGAAGTAACTATAATGAATATATTCAGGGTGAATTCAATTCATTTAGAAAACAGGCGTGGAAAGACCAGATAAATAAAAGAATTACTTTTAAAGGCAGCGGGCTTGACATTCTTGATATAGGAACAGGTCCGGGCTTTTTTTCGTGCATTTTGTCTGAAGAAGGACATAATGTGACTGGCATTGACCAGTCACCCGGCATGCTTGAGTGTGCAGAAGAAAATGCAGAAAGATTAAACGTTCATCCTAAATTTATCAGAGTGGATGTTAATGAAATAGATACAAGATTTCCAAGAGAATCATTTGATGTAATTATTTCAAGAAATGTTACATGGACTCTTGAAAATCCTAAAGAAGTTTATAACAAGATGAAAAATCTTCTCAGACCGGGAGGCATCATTC
This sequence comes from uncultured Eubacteriales bacterium, assembly GCA_900545225.1. GTDB lineage: Bacteria > Bacillota > Clostridia > Lachnospirales > Lachnospiraceae > UBA4285. The sequence continues at coordinate 12,195 of UQXZ01000010.1, read as the reverse complement.
TCATATACGATGCAAACTGGTTTAAGCATGAGTTTGACGAAGAGTTAAAGAAAAAAGTAGAGCAGTACGAAAAAGACCATTTTGAGAAGTATGGTGTTGAAAGAAAAGTAACAAGTGCTGATCACGAGTATTACGAAACAGCTCCTTTAACAAAGGAAGACAGACCGGCTTGGGATATAGATGTTCTTAAAGAAATGAACATGAGTGTATCCGTTGAATATAACATTGGAGAGCATGTATACGAGGACTGGGAAAAAGATCTTTATCGTGAATCTCCTATGTTCGAAATAGCTGCAGTAAAGCTTTCCTCAGATGAAGTGCAGAAGAACATGAAAGATTACTGGAACGAAAGAAGTAAAACTTTCGGTTTCCCATATGCTGAAATGGATGATATCAGACATGAGGTTGCTCATATTCTTCCAAGGGAAAAATGTAAGGTTCTCGATGTAGGTACAGGAACAGGTATTATGGCTGCTGTAATGTCAAGCTTAGGTCATGAAGTAACTGCCGTTGATATTGCTGAAAACATGATAGAGAAGGCGAAGGAAAATCTTTACAGCCTTAATCTTAAGGCGGAATTTGTATGTACAAACTCTGATGAACTGCCATTCCTTGATAATACATTTGATGTAATCTGCTCAAGAAATCTTATCTGGGCTTTTCTTGATCCGGAAAAGGTTCTCAGACAGTGGAGACGAGTTCTTAAACCGGGCGGTTTACTTTTATATTATGACGGTAATCATTACAGATATTTATTTGATGAAGAAACAAGAAAAAATAGAAATATTTTGATTGAGCATCTTGGAGATATCCACGGACACAGCGAAGAAGATAAGAAGAAAGTGGATTATTCAAAATGTGATGAGACTGCATATGATCTTCCATTATCAAAACTTAACAGACCGGCTGAATGGGATGACATAGTTCTTCCACAGTATAATTTTGCAATTACTCAGGAAATCATCAGAATGCCTCAGAGTCTCATACCATATGGAAAATATAAGCCAAACGGTGGATATTATACAAATTTCCTCATTTCTGCAATTAACTGCAAAGAAGATTAAAAATAAAATTATAGTAAAAAAGGTTTTAAAATGGGCAAATATATTATTAAGAGACTGATATGGCTGATTCCAATTATGATTGCCGTATCACTCGTCGCTTTCTTTCTGATGTATCTGTCGCCAGGTGATCCCGCGGAAATGTATTTAAGGCAGGAAGGTAATTCACCGTCACTGGCTGAAATAGAAGCAATGAGAGAACAGATGGGACTTAACAGACCAATGTTTATTCAGTACTTCAGCTGGCTCGGAGGCGTATTTACCGGAGACATGGGTATTTCATACTATACCCACAGACCGGTAGCACAGGAAATATTGTCATATTTTCCAAATACACTTTTGCTTGCATGTATTTCTGTTGGTTTAACAATTCTTATTTCCATTCCTTTGGGAATAATTGCAGCAGTCTGGAAAAATAAATGGCTGGACGGTCTTATCAGAGTCCTTTCATTTGTTTCCGGTTCTTTACCGGGTTTCTTTGCAGCAATGTTAGTTATCATTTTATTCAGTCTGACCTGGAAAATGTTACCGACTTCTGCATCAGGTAATCCTACCGGAATATGGCTTCCTATAATTACTCTTGTAGTAACCATGTCAGGGCCGTATGTCAGACAGGTAAGAGCTGCAGTGATAAATGAACTTAACAAAGAATATATACAAATGGAACGCGCCAGAGGAATAAAGGAATATATGATACTTTTTGCCGGCGCACTAAAAAGTTCATTACCTTCAATACTGACTATAGCAGGTTTGAATTTTGGTCAGCAGCTGGGTGGAACAGCCATTATAGAACTTGTGACATCATATCCGGGAATAGGTCGTCTGGCTGTACAGTCTATTACAAACAGAGATTATCCTCTTATGCAGGGATATATTCTGGTTATGGGAGGCATATATGTACTTGTTAATCTTTTAGTAGATATTTTACATGCATATGCTGATCCAAGAGTTAAAGAGAGATATATAGCAGAAGGCGACAAGGGCAAAAGAAAGATTCATGCAAGGCAGTTGGAGCTTAAAAAGAAAGAAGAAAGAGAAGAAAAAGAAGCAAAGGGTGCATGTAAAAATGCATGCAACAGTGCGGGCATAAATGGTGAGTAAATTTAATTTTAATGATTTAAATGTCAGCCGTGGTATCGGCTCAATAAGAAAGACATTTAATAAAGGGAGCAGTGGTAAAAAGAAAGCTGCAAGAAATTTTAAAATATGGCTGATTATCACGTTATCTATGCTTGGTGTCATATTTTTTATGCATTTTTTTCCACCATATGATCCATATCAGATTGACGTAAAAAATATTATGAGCGGACCGTCAGCGGAGCATTTGCTGGGTACTGACTACCTGGGGCGTGACTTGTTATCACGACTTATGGTAGGTGGGACAAGAAGTGTTTTTACAGCCATACTGGTTGTTATTATAAATGCTACTGTGGGGACGCTAATAGGAATAATAAGCGGATATGTAGGTGGTAAGGCAGATTTAATTGTAATGAGAATTACTGATATGTTCCAGGCATTTCCAAGACTTGTATTTACAATTGCAATAGCAGCAATGCTTGGCGGAGGTCTCGGATGGAGTGTACTTGCCATCTGTACAGTTGGCTGGACACCATATGCAAGACTTGCAAGAGCACAGGCACTTTCCTTAAAAGAGAGAACATTTGTCAATGCGGCAAGAGTCACAGGTCAGTCAAGACCGGCAGTGTTATTTAAAACAATATTACCTAATGCTCTTACACCATTGATAGTAGAAGCGAGTATGGACGTTGGCCGTGTAATACTTGAGTTCGCGGGACTTTCATTCCTTGGACTTGGAACAGCAAGACCATATCCTGAATGGGGATCAATGTTAAATGATGCTCAGACATCATTTATGATAGTACCTCATACAGCATTGGTACCGGGAATTGCCATACTTATAGTTGTTGTAATTGTGGGTATATTTGGTGACAGCGTAAATGAATATTTAAGTTCAAAAGAAGATTAAAAGGGAGTTATATTATGAAGAAAAAGGGATTATTAAAATTTGCAGGCGTTTTATCAACAATGACTGTATTAGGCGGAGTTTTAGCCGGATGTGGTGGAGGATCAGGTTCAGATTCCGGTTCAGCTCTTGAAGATGCTGCTGCAGAATTAAATTATATTGTTACACATGCAAATACACAGACAACACTTATTCTCGATCCTGCAGTTGACTTCAGTGGTCAGAAGTCAGTGAACGCCGGAATAACAGAAGCATTATTCTATGTGGATGATAATACACATGAAGTTACGCCGTGGCTTGCGGAAAGTATAAAGCAGACCGATAACACAACTTGGGTTATAAAAATAAAAGACGGCATTAAATTCAGCAACGGCAAAGAATTTGATGCTGCTGCGGCAAAAGCAGCCATAGAATATATAATAAAGGACGGCAACAATAAGAGATTGCGCGGATTATTAAAAGTTTCATCTATTGATGCAGACGGTTTGACACTTACCATTCATACCGACGGTATTAACGCCGTAGTGCCTAATGTTTTGGCTGATGTCAATATGATAATGTTCGATGTAAATGAGAACAGTGACGATTACAACAAAGGTCTTATAGGTACAGGACCATATGTACTTCAGAAGAAGGATGCTGATGGAAATATGGATCTTATAAGAAATGAGACATACTGGGCAGGTAAACCAGCAGCAGCTGCAGTTCATACTAAGTCGGGTCTTGATACTACAGCTCAGGTTAATGCCATGTTAAATGACGAAATTGATTTTGTTCAGCTTTCCGGAACACAGGGAGCAGATATTTCAAGATTTGAAGCTCAGTCTGATAAGTTTGACATTCAGCAGTTTGATCAGGGCAGATTATTTTATCTCTATGTTAATCCGGATGCAGCAGGAACACAGGATGCAAAGGTTCGTGAAGCACTTCAGTATGCATTTGACAGAGATGCTATTGTAAGCGGTGTATATGGTGGAAGAGCATTAACTACAACTTCTATATTTCCTAAGGATTCAAGATTCCATCAGGAAAATGAAAATGCCGTATCATTTAATGTTGAAAAGGCTAAGAGTTTACTTAGTGAAGCAGGATATACAGATACAAATAATGACGGATTTGTTGATAAGGACGGAGTTAACTTAAAGCTTCACATTGTTAATTATGCATCAAACGGATTCCCAACATTATCAGAAGTATTACAGTCACAGCTTAAGGAAATTGGTGTAGATTCAGATCTTGAGACATCAGGAACAATTATGGATACCCTTAAGTCAGATAATTACAATATTGGAACATATGCATATAGCACACAGACTGATGGAGACGCTTATAACTACTTACAGCCTGTATTTAAGTCAGATGGTACATCTAACTTCAATTCATATTCAAATGTTGCAGTTGATAAGTTATTAACAGAACTTACTTCAACAACTAATGCAAATGAGAGAGTGGCTAAGATAAAGGAAATTCAGAAAGAAATTTATAAGAATGACGATACTCATATCTATCTCTGCCATATCTTAAGTTATAAGATTTCAAGAAAGAACATCACAAACATGACAGGATCTTTCTTAAGTGACAATGGCGATAACTCTATCCTTTACAAAATTGGAAAGACTAACTAATCACCGCACATTCTATATTGATTAATTAGATAAGCAGTTCTTCTGATTAAAAGAAATTTAACAGTGTAACGTAATGTAAGCTGCATTGTTATAGATATAGAAATATTTAAAGACAGCCTCATATGACGGTTATCACATACTTGCAGTCATGTGAGGCTTTTAAGAAGGAACATATAAATATGGATAATATACTGAGTATTAAAGACATATATGTAAATTATGCCGAAAAACCTGTATTAAGAGATGTTAGCTTAAATATTAAAAAGGGGCATATACTCGGTGTTGTAGGAGAATCCGGAAGCGGTAAGAGTACAATTATTAAAACTGTTTTAGGCATTCTTGGTGATAACGGATGGGTTAAAGATGGAATGATAATATTTCAGGACAGAGATATTATTGAATTACCTAAGGAAGAACTTAGAAAAATAAGAGGCAAGGATATTGCTCTTATTTCTCAGGATCCGTCGCAGGCATTCCATCCCGTAAGAAAAATCGGTACACAGGTTAATGAGTTTGCAAAAGCCCACAATGAAAATCCTGAAAAAGTTACCGCAAGAATGCTGGAACTTCTTGAACTTTTTAAGTTAAGTAATCCTAAGAGAGTACTAAACAGCTATTCATATGAATTAAGTGGTGGAATGGCTCAGAGAGTGTCCATAGCCATGGCAATGCTGCTTAATCCAAAAGTGCTTTTAGCCGATGAAGTTACAAGTGCCCTTGATGTAGTTGTTCAAAGAGAAGTTGTAAAGCAGTTTGAAAAGATAAAGAATGAATTTCAGACTTCTATATTTTTTGTTTCCCATAACATGGGAGTAATATCATATTTAGCTGATGAAATAGCAGTTATGTATGGCGGTATGGTTATGGAATACGGTTCAAGGGATAATATTGTGAATAATCCTGTTCACGAATATACAAAGAAGCTCTATGAAGCAATTCCCAAAATGAATGTTATGGTTTCAAAAAATGTAAAAGCAACTTTGCCGGACAGATATACCGAAGGATGTCCTTATCACGAAGGCTGTTCAATGGCATGCAGTGAATGTAAAACAAATATGCCTGAATTAAGAGAAATTGAACCGGGACATTTTGTAAGATGCCATGAGGTGTAAATACAGGGTTATATTGAGTTGTAACTTTGTAAATGAGCAACTAAAAGTGCATTATACCTGCTTTACACCAGATATTAAAGAAACAGAAAAGGTAATAATATGTCATATATATTAGAAATTGACAATCTGTATAAATCATACTGGATAGCAAAAGAAAAGGGATTCCATGATGTTTTAAAGGGTATAAATTTACAAATCAAAAAAGGTGAGATTGTCGGCCTTGTAGGTGAATCCGGGTGTGGAAAATCAACAGTTGCCAAAGTAATCTTTGGGTTAACACCGGCTGATGCCGGAAAGGTTAAGATAGATGGTGAGGTTGCAGATTACCGATATCCGAAAAAGCTTTTTAAGAAAATTCAAATGATTTTCCAGATGCCTAAGGATTCATTTAATCCTAAACTCACCATTGGGAAGACACTGATTGAAGTTCAGAGAAACTTTAATCCAAAGCTTTCAAGACAAGAGGCAGCGGCAAAGGCTGAGGAGTATTTAACTATGATGGAGCTTCCTGTGGAATATATGAGTAAATACCCTATGCAACTGTCTGGTGGTGAGTGCCAGAGAGTAGCCATTGCAAGAGCACTGCTTATTGAGCCTGATGTTTTAATCTGCGACGAGATGACAAGTTCTCTGGATGTGTCCGTTCAGGCCGAAATAATGAACAAGTTATTGGAATTAAAAGAAGAGAAGGGCTTCAGCGTATTATTTATCACACATGATTTAGTGCTCGCCGGCAGTATGTGTGACAGAATCGTGGTTATGAATCAGGGTGAATTTATCGAAGAAGGCCCTGCTTACGATATACTTAATAATCCTAAAAACGAATATACACAAAATATTATTAATTCGATATTTGTGTGATTGTATTAAAGCGAAACAGATTACTAAATAATTTTTTGAAAAATTATGCGTGATTTTAATGCTCTATAATTAAGATATAATAAAAGACAAAGAAACACAACAAGACAGAACGAATTAAAATACATAAAACCATAAAACAAAACTAAGACAAACAAAATAAACAAAACAATTTTAAAATACACAAAACCATAAAACATAAAACCGAAAACAAAATAAATTAAAACACCCCCGGTATATAAGACTGAAAACAGCCTTATGTACCGGGGGTATATTTATGAAATCAACATATTGATTTCATAAATGCATCAATAATCAGATTATTGAAATCTCTTTATCATATTCCTTCTTAAGATATTCCTGCATAGGTACGAGGAGAGAAGAATCAACCTTAAGTCCGCCCATACCTGATCCAAGTGAGATAAGAGGCTTATTCTTTCCGTGGTAATCAGAACCGCCTGAAAGCATTAAATCATATTTCTTTGCATAATTACGAACTTTATCAGTTTCTGACATTCCGTGAGTTGAATAAAATGCTTCAATTCCTGCAAGACCGTGATCCTTTAAGTTGGAGATTAATACATCCAGATGTTTCTCGCTTAATCTGTATGCATATGGATGCGCAAGGATTGGAATGCCCTGTGCCTGCTGAATAAGCTTAATACCTTTTTCAGGTGAAATACCTTTTCTTTGAACGAAAGCAGGGCAGTCACTTCCAATATAACGCTCAAATGCTTCTTTTCTTCCTGATACATATCCGTTCTTATAGAGGAAGTCGGCAAAGTGAGCTCTTGTTATGGCATGACTCTTATAAATGTCCACGAGCTTATCGTAATCAATATCAACACCATATTTTCTCAATCTACTGCACATAAGTCTGTTACGGTCTTCTCGCTCAATTCTCATCTGATCAAGCTCAGCAACAAATTCCTTATTGTTATAATCAACAAATAAACCGATTATGTGAATTTCGCCTTCCTGGTAAAATGTACTGATTTCTACACCCGGAATAATAGTAATGTCATAATCTCTGGCAGCTTCTATAGCGTGTGGTACACCGTCAATTGTGTCATGATCAGTAAGTGCCATAGCTCTAAGACCGATTGAAACAGCCATATCAACTAATTCTTTTGGAGAGTTGGTTCCGTCTGAATACATAGAATGAACGTGCAAATCAATTTTACTCATAATAACCTCCTCTCGTCATATATAATCGTCATATATAATAGGTAAAAAGTTTTTTAAAAAATGTTTTAAAATAGGCGATTACAACATATGTAATCGCCAAAAATGTTTAAATAAGATGAATTAAACTTCTGCAGAAATTTTAAAGTAATTCTTTAATGCATCAAATGTCTCATCACTGATGTAATGCTCAACTCTGCATGCATCTTCAACAGCTGTTTCCTTAGTTACTCCGATATTAATTAAGAACTGAGTAAGAACTCTGTGTCTCTCATATATTTTCTTTGCGATATTTTGACCGTCTTCAGTAAGGGATAAATATCCATTTTCATCAACAGTAACAAAACCGCCATCTTTAAGTATTTTAATAGCACGACTTACGCTTGGCTTTGAAAAATTCATTTCTTCAGCTACGTCAAGAGAACGAACTGTGCTACTATTTTTTGAAAGTACATAAATCGTTTCAAGATACATCTCTCCGGATTCGTGTAGACTCATGTGAAAATCCTCCCTTAATTTGTATATTTATATAATATTAATTCTTATATAAAAAATTTTCAACTATCAATTAGCCTATATTAACTAATAAAAATAACAAATATACAAAAATACATTTATGTTTAATATTGCTTTCTATATTAAACATATGGTATATCAGTTCAGATTTTGAATATTTGGTAAAAATATAATCAAATGATAAAAAATAATTGACAATTCAATTAGTCAATGTTAATATTGCAAAAAGTTAGCTAAGGCTAATAAGCATATGCTAATAAGTACATGCTTATTAAGATAGCAATATAATGTAACGTTTTCACAGGTTATGGGTGGAGATTAAATCATAAAACAAATATTTTAAGGGGGTGATATATGTGCCAATAACATTATGTAATGTAGGTGATACGGTTATTGTTCAGCGTGTCGGAGGATCTAAGGAAGTTGTAAAGCATCTTAATGATCTTGGTTTGATATCAGGAACAAGCGTAACAATCGTTAATGAATTTGCAGGTAATCTAATCCTTAGAATAAAGGATGCAAATGTGGCAATAAATAAAGAAGCTGCTAAAAAAATATTGGTAATGTAATGAGGGGGTTATAATGGCAACACTTAAAGAAGCTGCCGTAGGAACAACGGTTAAAGTCCTCAAAATCCGAGGTGAGGGCGCAATAAAAAGAAGAATTATGGATATGGGGATTACAAAAGGAGTAGAGGTCTATATCAGAAAGCTTGCTCCACTTGGTGATCCAATAGAAGTTACCATAAGAGGATATGAACTTTCACTTCGTAAAGCTGATGCAGAAAATATAGAAGTAGAAGAATGTAATTAATTATAATAATTTATCGAGGTAAAAATGAATAAAAGAATTGCTCTCGTTGGTAATCCTAACTGTGGTAAAACAACATTGTTCAATGAACTTACCGGTTCAAATCAGTATGTTGGAAACTGGCCTGGAGTTACCGTAGAGAAAAAAGAAGGAAAATTAAAAAAATATGAGAATATTACAATAACAGACTTGCCGGGTATATATTCTCTTGCACCATATACACTTGAAGAAGTAGTTGCAAGAAATTATCTCTTAGGTGAAAAGCCTGATGCCATTCTCAATATTATAGATGGTACAAACCTTGAAAGAAGCTTATATCTTACAACACAGCTTGCAGAGCTTGATATACCTATGGTTATTGCCATCAACATGATGGACGTTGTAAGAAAGAGCGGAGATAAAATTAACATCAAACAGCTTTCAGAGGAAATTGGCTGTGATGTAATTGAAATCTCAGCACTTAAGGGCGAAGGTATTAAGGAAGTATCAGCTAAAGCAGTTGAAGCTGCTCAAAATACAGGCTTTGCAGCAAAGCACAAATATAGTGCTTCTATTGAACATACTTTAGCACATATTGAGGATAATCTTCCTGAAAATCTTTCAGAATCTTCAAGATGGTATTCTATTAAGGTATTTGAACGTGATAAGAAAGTATTAGAGACATTAAATATTTCTGACAACGTTAAATCTAAAATAGAAAATTATATAAAAGAAATTGAAGAAGAATACGATGACGATGCTGAAAGTATCATTATCAGCGAAAGATATGAATACATATCAAGTATTATCAAGGGATGTTATATTAAGAAAAATAAGAAGAAAAATACTATCTCAGATAAAATTGACAGAGTTGTAACTAACAGATGGCTTGCTCTTCCTATTTTCGCAGTTGTAATGTTTGCTGTATATTTTGTTTCTATTGTAACAGTAGGTACAACAGCAACAGACTGGGTAAATGATGGTGTATTCGGTGACGGTTACCATTTATTCGGTATTGGTACTGCACAGTATGAAGAAGCAATAACAGATTATGCTAAAGAAAATGTATGGACTACAGACTTCGTAAATACAGTAGATAAGGCTGCTGAGGCAGGCGTAGTTGGAGCTGATGAAATTCAGGCTGCAATTGCTGATGAAGATTATGGTGCATTTGATGAGGCGTATGCTTCGTATTCAGATGCTCTTACGGAGTCAGGATATGACTTATCTGAAATGTATGATGCGGCTCTTGGTGAGGATGTAGAAGGCGTTCCGGCTACAGAAGATTATGGCGTTTGGGTTCCAGGTCTTCCAACTATCGTAGGTAACGCTCTTGATTCTGTAAATGCTGCTCCATGGCTTTCAAGTCTTATTGTAGATGGTATTATAGCCGGTATTGGTGCTGTTCTTGGTTTCCTTCCACAGATGGCTGTATTATTTGTTTTACTTGCATTCCTTGAAGCATGTGGTTACATGTCAAGAATTGCATTTATCCTTGACAGAGTATTCCGTAGATTCGGATTATCAGGTAAGTCATTCGTACCTATGCTTATAGGTACAGGATGTGGTGTTCCTGGTGTAATGGCGTCAAGAACAATTGAAAATGAGCGTGATAGAAGAATGACTATCATGACAACTACATTTATTCCATGTAGTGCAAAGCTCCCTATTATAGCTCTTATTGCCGGATCTGTATTCAGAAACGCATGGTGGGTTGCTCCAAGTGCATACTTTATCGGTATAGCAGCAATAATTGTTTCAGGTATTATGCTTAGAAAGACTAAGATGTTTGCCGGAGAACCTGCTCCATTCGTTATGGAACTTCCGGCATACCACTGGCCAACTGTAGGAAATATTGCAAGAAGCGTGTGGGAAAGATTATGGTCGTTCATTAAGAAGGCCGGTACAATAATTCTTTTAGCTACACTTATTATCTGGGCTGGTTCACACTTCGGAACTGTTGATGGAGCATTTGGCTTCTACACGGACATTGAACTTAATGATTCTGTTATTGGTGTAATCGGAAATGGCATCTCATGGATATTTGCACCTCTAGGATTCGCAGATCCTGCAGCTTCTATTGCTACAATCATGGGATTAGTTGCTAAGGAAGAAATCGTTGGTGTATTCGGTGTTCTTGACTTCGAAAACCTTGGTGGTCTTGCTGCGTACAGCTTCCTTATCTTCAACCTTCTTTGTGCTCCTTGTTTCGCAGCAATCGGTGCAATCAGAAGAGAAATGAATAATGGAAAATGGACAGCATTTGCTATTGCTTATGAATGTGGATTTGCGTATGTTGTATCATTAATCGTATATCAGCTTGGTATGGCCTTCACAGGACATATTAACATTGTAGGATTTATCTTTGCATTGTTCTTCCTTGCTGTTATCGTTTATATGTTATTTATTAAAAAATACAGAGAACCACAGACATTTGAAAAAGATGTAAATATTTCAAAAAAAGTTGCATAAGTAAAAAATGCAATTAAAATGAAAATTAAATTGTGAAAAATCCAAATTTCGTAGAAATTTAGATTTTACAGATAGTTACATAAGGAGGGTAATAATATGGAATGGTTTATGAATAATCTCTCTACAATAATAATATCCATAATTGTATTTGCTTTTATTGCGTTCCTGGTGTACAGAGTTGTTAAAGCTAAGTTATCAAAGCAGTCTATGTGTAGCGGATGTTCAGGATGCGATTGTTCAAGTGCAAAGACATGCAATCCTGCTGAACACAAGCACAAAGATCATGTGTAAAACTTAATGTTATATTTTAATCCTAAATGTTAAATGAGATATAGTTAAAAGATCGTATTTTTTGAAATGTATTTTTAAAATAATAATTAACTATATATAGAAGAAATCTGACGGGTGGTATTACTGCCCGTCAGATTTTTATTTTTATAATGATGTTTAAATCTCACAATTGTGAGTCGGAGTATGTATTAAAATTTTTAGTGTTTGATTTTTTTCTGTAAATGACTGTGCTATGCTGCACCATGAATTTAACATGCCGTGAGCAAGAAATCCCCCACCTCTATAGGTGGTGGATGAATTGT
>UQXZ01000009.1 GCA_900545225.1 uncultured Eubacteriales bacterium | reverse complement strand
AATAAACCGACCTCCAATCGTTAGATTTTTGGTCTAACTTTTGGGGGTCGGTTCAAAATACATGTGATATATGGCTTTTATTTTACTTCTATTTATAAGTATCTGATTTAGTTTCCTCTATATTATTAATATTAATTTGTGTTTAACAGCTAATCATAAATCCTATATGTTAACCAACACACTAACGGTGAGAAAAACATAGAAGAAATTACATTTCCTGTAATGCTTTAAGATCAAGAGCCTTTGCATCAGACCAGATTTTATCAAGATTATAATAGTCTCTCTCGTCTTCTGAGAATATATGAACAACAATGCCGTTGAAATCAAGAAGGATCCATTTTCCTGTGTCATATCCTTCTCTTAAAGGATTGCCAAATAAATCCTCATCATCAACCTTAACAGCCTTTACGTTATGCTCAGCCATCTTTTCATCAACTTCGTCTGCAATTGTTCTTGTCTGTCTTAAATTTGAAGCTGAACATATTACAAAATAATCCGCAATCGGACTTATATCCTTAATATCAAGAATTTCAATGTTATATGCCTTCTTATCTTCCATAGCCTTAACGATAACCTTAAGGTTTTCCATCATTGTTGTATCTCTGTCTGCCATTATATTCTCCTTATTCTACTCTCTGTTCTCTGTTTTTTATTATCTTATCATAATATGCAAATGTATCCTCTGTCATTGGATCTATAGGTAAATGTTTACTTTTTAAATGATTCAATGATTCTCTGAGTATGATATACATTGTCATTTCTAGATCTTCAAATGCCATATATCTTAACTCATCAAGCAATTCAGAATGTTTTCTGTTTGGTTCCAGATAGTCTGCAATAAATAATATTTCAGATAATCTGTTCATACCGACTTTGCCTGTTGTATGACACTCAATTGCTTCGCAAATGTCTTCGTTATCAACATTGTATTTTTTCTTTGCAAATAATGCTCCAACCTTTGCGTGAAGAAGATATGGACTTCTGTATTCGCTTTCTGTAATTGGAATATTATTTGATTCAGAAATGGAAATTAATTCCTCCCATGAGTAATTCTTGGCACAATCATGAAGCAATCCGGCAACGTATGCATCATCAAGATTTACATTGTATCGTGCAGCAAGTGCAAATGTAAGATCTGCTACTCCTAATACATGGGCAAGTCTCTTTTTGTCATGATAAAATAATTCATTTATTTTGGTATATATCTCTTTATTAAAGTTATTATTCATACACGTTCCCCACAATAAATTTATATATCTTTATCTCCCATTAGTATGAACAATTATATACTATATTTTGTGTTTAATGCAAAAATAATCGAATAAAAGCTTTTTAGTCATGACAATTGCAAATCAATCTTATCCCTTTGAGCATTTCTGTTAATTTGGTATATGATCCACTACCTCTACCCTGCCGTCGTCCTTATATACATCAATCTGTCCGCCATTCATGGTGAAATATATATCAGAATTAACTGCTTTAAGCCTCTCTATTGTTTCAGGATTCGGATGATTGTATCTGTTATTAATGGAACAGGAAATAATGGAATACATTGGATGAATCTTCTTTAGATACTTCTCTCCGGATGAATATTTGGAACCGTGATGGCCGACTTTAAGCACATCTGTACTTTCGGAATATTTTATGATGTTATTTTCTGTTTCAATAGTAGCATCTCCCGTCATCATAATGGATAAAACATCACTGCCACTCTTTAATTTTACATTGCATACAGTACTCAGATAATTGGCATCATCAATATTTCTATCCGCTGCATATGCTTTATTACTGTTCTCCAAAGGCCACAACACATCTATTTTATAGTTAGCTCCGTTAAATGTATTTCCCTTTGAAACATATGTTATTTTTATATTATTCTTATGTGTCAGTTCCACTAACTGATTATAGTTTTCATCCTTACAGCTATCCGGAATATCAGGCATAATCAGGCTTTTCACCTTAATAAATGTCTTATGGTTATACATACCCTCAAGCATTTCTATAACGCCATTTATGTGATCCATATCAGAATGACTTACAAATATGGCATCCAGCGTATCTATTCTGTTATACAGCAGATATTTCTCAGTTATACTGCTATATACATTTTTAGAACTTGAGCTTCCACAGTCGAACATAATATGTTTCCCGGATTCTGTAGTGATAATGGCGTTGTCACCCTGCCTTATGTCCAGCATGCTTACTCTTGTTTTATACTGATAAATAAGACCATATTCAATAGAGGTAAAAAGAGCAATAAGCAATGCCGCAGGAATAAGTATTTTGTTGTTCTTTATAATGATATATTCATTTAAAAATTCCCTGTATTCCGCTGCACTGACAGTCTGTTTGGTTACAGCTTTCAGTCGGCGTACATAGTACTTCTTAAACTTCAGCTGTACATGTGCATAAAAATACAACGATGAAATAAAGATAATTACATACATAAATATCATTATCATCATATCAATATGCCCTACAATTACTACGGAAAATGGCAAAGACAGGAAGAAATTGCAGATGATATCATAGATATTCAGGATCAAATCTGAAGTTCCTACGAAAAATATTCCTAATGGTTCATATATACAGCCAAGAATGCCTGCAATTAATGTTATGGGGATTAAGACACCTGCAAGAGGTATGGCGATTATATTTACAAAGATACTGTACAGAGATATCTGATAGAAGAAAAATATCTGAAGCGGCAAAAGCCATATGGTTACAAATATCGATATAAACAGGCCTTTTAGAAAGTGTTTGATAAAAAAGTAATCATTTGAAATGTTATTAATAAATCGTTTTGTCAGTTTGTTGCCAACAAATATTGCAATTATAGCGGTATAACTCAATAAAAAGCTCTGATTAAATAATAGATAAGGTGAAATAGTCAGGGAAATAATAATCTGCAGACTGAGTGCGGATATTATGCAGTATTTACGCCCCAATAGGACTGATAAAAGGAAAATGGAGAACATAACTGCAGATCGGACAGCTGATATACTGCTTCCACTTATAACTATATATGTAAAAATAAATAAAAGAGAAAGAATGGTATTTAAAATGATATTTACATTTAACTTTTTAAACATGTTAAATATCATCATGCCGATAAGTGAAACATGAAGTCCGCTTATTGAGAGCAAATGTGACATGCCGGCATTGCGATATATCTGTTTGGTGTCTTTATTTAACTCTGCTTTATTTCCCAATATGATTGTATTTAAAATGTCTGAATGGTCCGGAGATATATTGGAATATGATTGTTATAATAATTGATTGATATAATCAGAAAAAATATAGATTGGAATATCAGATTTATTAATATTTTTGATAGATGTAATCTTGGATTTTAATTCGATTCCATTGGAGAACAGATACATTTTCTCATCGAATCCGCCATCATTACGACTTCCTTCAGGAATGGAAACAACAGATTCACCCTGTATTATGTCTCCTATGCGTAAATCCGCTGCCATGTCCTTTTTTAAAGTGGCCGAAATATTACCGGAGGAGTAATCCACGCCGTCATATGTAATCTTGCAGTTTTTAAGATACACGGAAGTAATGGCTTCGTAGTCTGTTTTCTTATAGATTTCCCCATAAGTTAATACGTTTAAACTATTATTATGTTCTATAAATTTAAAAGCTGCCGAAGCATCTGTAAAAAACATACAGCGTACGGCAGCTATTATTACCGCTATAATTGCAACGAGAATAAGAGGTCGTTTCAATTATATTGCTCCTAAAATTAATTTAGCTAATGTCAGTTTATTTAACTATGTCTGCATTATATGTAAAGTCCACATAGTTAATATTGTTAACAGGTTCATTTCCCACAATTACGAAACGAACCTTATTCGTATCTTCAAGCTCACAAAGTGAGTTTACTATTGAGTAAATGGTTAAGTCTTCAGGTGTTTTGAGCTCGTTACCAAAGAGATTTTCAATGGCTACAAAGCACACATCTCCGTTTTGGGATATACCGAGAAGCTTTGCATTTGAAGGTATCGTATTTCGCAGTTCACTATTGTCAGTACCTTCGATTAATTTATTAACGATAAGCTCTTCCATGGATTTTTCCTTGGTATAAGCTATATCGTCACTGTAACGTACCAGCTTGTTGGATTTTTTATCAGCAAAATATAATGTAGTTGTTATCATGCTGTACTCATACATTTTATCACTGTCAGTTGTAACATATTGTGAGCTTGTCATGTTATTTAATACAACACCACTTGATAATGTAACAGGCTTATCTCCAACATAAAATGAGATGTAAGATACATTCTGAATCTGAGAAAGAGTTCTGACCATTGCCGTTCTGTATAAGGCTTCGGTTATATTATTCATACTCAGATATTCATCAGAAAATGTAATCTGTAATTCTCTGTTGTCATTGTTATAAATCACCTGCTCAATCTCAACATCTGAAGGCTTTATTGGCATTGCTTCATTTGTTGCCTTGCTGTAATTCATTTCTGACATAAGTTCATTGGCAAGAGCAACGATATCGTGCTTTTCAGTATGGTATAACTTAGTTGTTAATTTGTATCCCTGTCCATCAGTATAGTAGATATAATAATCTCCCGTACTGCTGTCTGTGGGACCAGGTGAGCATGCACTAAGTGTAAGAGCTGATACTGTCGCTGCAATACCACACACCTTTATTGCATGTTTCTTTAAAAAAACTTTATTAAATATTTTCATCATAATAATTACTTTTTGTGTTTTAACGGAATTTTAATAGTGAACACTGTTTCACCGAACTTCTCACCATCCGCTACAGGCTTACTTACAACCTTAATCTGACCACCGTGGCTGGAAATAATGGAATCAACAATAGACAATCCAAGTCCAGTACCACCTGTCTCTCTTGATCTCGCCTTATCTACTCTGTAGAAACGCTGGAAAATGTTTTTCTGATGTTCTTCCGGAATACCGATTCCAGTATCCTGAATTCTTAAGAAGAATGAGTCAATATCCGCATTTAAAGTAACAATAACCTTTCCACCGGGAACATTGTATTTAATGGCATTTTCAACCAGGTTTGTAACAACTTGTGTAAGCTTAATATCGTCTACTTCCGCTTCAATATCTCTCATACTCTCATAAACAATCTCAATATTCTTCTCATCTGCAAGAGGAGTAAGCTTTTTAAGCATTCGCTCAACAAGCGTATTTATATTTACAAGTGAGATATTTAATGTGGAAACGGAATTATCCATTCTTGTAAGCATAAGAAGGTCATCGATGATTTCCTTCTCTCTGTCGATTTCAGAAGCAATATCCTTTAAGAAATCTCTATAGATTTCAGCCGGAACATCTTCCTCCTGAAGAAGAGAGTCAGCAATAAGCTTCATGGATGTCATCGGTGTCTTTAACTCATGAGAAGCATTGGAAACGAAGGCATTAAGAGCCTTATCAACTTCTGCAGAATTATCAAGAATCCTGTTAAATGATGCAGCGGTTGCCTTATATTCAAATGATCCTGCCTTTTCCGGAAGTCTTATTTCTGTATTACCGTCTGCTATTGAGCTGATTGACTTATTAAGCTGCATATATTTTCTTCTTTCGATATATAAGAAGAGAAGAATAATAAGAATCAGAATAAATGAAAGTGATACAGATATAATCTGGAATCGTTCCTTTTCATAGATGAACATTTCATCTATACCCGAAATATCCGAACTGATAAGTGCTACGCCTACAATATTCTTATCACTGTCAAAAATAGGTGAAGCACTTTCTACACTTCGGATATTTTTATTATAAATATTGGCTACTTCTCCGGTGTCAAATGCCTGATAAATAATAGACTTGGAAATGGTTTTACCCTTATCTAAGGAATAGGAATCCATAATAACAGTAAAGTTGTCGTCAATAATACGGAGTCGAACATCATTTAACTTCGCATAATCAGACATTGTGCTTACAATTCCAAGTGATTCGGCCTCAGAATATGAACCAACCTTACTGATTCGGTCAGAGATAACATTACTTCTAAGCATGTTGTCGGTGATTTCCGAGTTAATGATTACCGAACGATAGTAATATCCGTTAAAGTAATTAAAGATATTAATAGGTATTATGCAAAAAGCGACAAACATAGCAGCGGTTTTAAAGAAAATACTGTTAAATACGTTTTTTGCTTTTTCGGAAAAGCTTTTTTTACCTTTGTTGGAAAATGATTTATTAGGCATGGAAATAATAACCTACTCCCCATTTTGTATGTACATATTTTGGACTACTTGGATTTTTTTCAATCTTTTCACGTAATCTTCTGATATGAACATCAATAGATCTTGCATCGGCCTTATCAACTTCACCTCTGACAATCTTAAGTAAATCCTGTCTTGAGAATACCTTGTTAGGATGTTTTGCCATTGCCTCAAGAAGATTAAACTCGATAACTGTAAGATCTGCATCTCTTCCGTCAATGTAAAGAGTTCTGCTGTCTAAGTTAAGACGGAGAAGTCCGTAAACGATTTCGTTAGAAGCTTCTTCCGCCTTGCTGTTAGCAGTTCTTCTACGAAGAACTGCCTTTATACGTGCTTTTACTTCGAGAATGTTATAAGGCTTTGTAATATAGTCATCTGCACCATATTCAAGTCCCATAATCTTATCCATATCTTCGCCCTTGGCAGAAAGCATAATGATAGGCACGTCAGAATATTCTCTTATTCTTTCACATACTTCATAACCGCTAAGTCCCGGAAGCATAACATCAAGTAAAATGATGTCCGGATTTTCACTCTCGGCAAATGCAAGAGCTTCATCTGCATCATATGCACATATAACCTCAAATCCGTCTCTTTCAAGACTAAACTTTAGTCCCTTGATAATAATTTTTTCATCATCAACAGCTAAAACCTTTGTAGCCATAACCCACCTCTATTACAACTTAAACCTTAATTAAATCCTTTATTTTGGAAAATGCTGATTCCTTTATTCCGGATACATTCATAATATCCTCTATTGTTTTAAAATTACCATGTTCCTTGCGATAAGCAATAATAGAACCGGCCCTGGACTCTCCAATGCCCGGAAGAGTCATAAGTTCCGTCTGATCTGCCTTATTAATATTGACCTTACCTGAACTGTCGGTAGAAGAACCTGAAGATTTACCTGTTCCCCCGGTAGTATTGTCACCATTGTCAGCAATCTCTGCTTCCACCTGGTAAATCTCTATTTTTGATGAGTCTTCAACAAGCTCTGCCATATTTATGCTTGTTAAATCCGCATCTTCCAGAGTTCCTCCCGCCATATTAACGGCATCAATTATCCTGTCTCCGTACTTAAGCTCATATACGCCGGGAGAACGTACTCTGCCGCAGACATATACGATAACTTTTTCCTCAGCGGATGTATCGGTAATATTGTCATTTTCCTTTATATTGTCTTTATCTGTGTCTGTGACTTCTGCCACAGCAAAATCATCGGAAGAATCCTTTTTATTACTTTGAAAATATATCAGAGATATAATTCCACAAATAAAAACAATTGAAAAAATAATTATGTTTTTTGCATTTTTATATCTTTTAAAAACATTCTTTTTCAAGTTATGCTCCTTAATTTTAAATTAAGGATTTCCTATCGCATATTATTTTAATAATAGCTAAGAAACAGGCTCTTTACAAGGAAAAATATAAAAAATGTATCTGTGAAACATCAGTCATTTCACCAAACATGTACTTGTAATTGTACAATATTTCCTACAGGTATATGAGAATATAAACCAACTTTTAATATTAATTAAGTTTATGTTTAGATTTAAGGGGATGTCATTATATGCTAAACTTAAGCGATAAACATAAATGGAGATTATTATGACTAATTCAGGTACGAATACAGATATAAAGAAAAAGAGTAAATTCAGGCTCTTTTTCAAGAATATATTTACAAAGGACACAAATGAATTTCTTTTATCGGGAAATATACGTTATATCCTGGCATTTGCCATTCCCGTTCTTATATTTATTGTCCTGTTTATTATTAAGGGCATTGCGCCATTTGGTAACAGATTGTATATGCCATCTGACATGTATCATCAGTACACACCATTTTATTCTGAACTGTGGTACAAAATTCGAAATGGGGAAAGCCTGTTTTACACATGGAACAATGGCCTGGGTAGTAACTTCATGGCAGCATATGCCTATTATTTATCAAGTCCTACCAATTGGATAATTGCACTTTTCTCGCATGACATGATTCCTGTTGTGCTGGACTGGCTGATTGTTTTTAAATGTGCCATTGCTTCACTTACAATGACCATTTACCTGTCTAAACATTTCAATACAAAGAGCTCATTTACGACTGTACTGGCAATCTTTTATGCATTATCAGGATATCTGGCTGCCTACAAATGGAATGTTATGTGGCTTGATTGTATAGCAATTGCGCCGCTTATTATTCTTGGCCTTGAAAGACTTGTAAATAAAAATAAGCCTGTTATGTTCTGCATAACATCGGCTTTAAGCATACTTTTTAATTACTACATTGCAATAATTCTTATTGTTACACTTGTGATTTACTTTGTTGTGCTGCTTATACTTGCAGATCCAAGGGAAAATAAATTACGTTTTTATTTTTCAAGGACGGCTAAGTTTATAATATACGGACTGATTGCTTTAGGAATATCGTGTATATTGCTGATACCTGAATATAATGCATTTAAACTGTCGGCCTCATCTGACAGCTCATTTCCGGGTGCGTGGACCTTCTACTTTGACTTCGGACTTATGTTTTCAAGACACATAGCAAATCTTGATACATATATGTGGACAAAGCACTATCCGAATATATACTGCGGAGCATTTATATTTGTACTGCTTCCACTGTTTGCAATGAATAAGGAAATAAAGCTTAAAACTAAGATTGTATATGGAAGTCTGCTTGCCATATTTTTACTCAGTTTTATGACAAATATTCCGGACTACATCTGGCACGGGTTACATTTTCCAAATTCACTTCCTGCAAGACAGTCATTTATGTACATTTTCTTTATGATTACTGTTATGTATATGACAGTTAAATACCGAAAAGGCATAAGCATGATTCATATTATCATCAGTGCATCCATATCAAATGCATTTCTTGCCTATGTGTATTTTATGTATGCGGGAAATACCACTCTTGTAGATGATAATAACTACATTTACAGCAGCTGGGCCGTAATCGGAACAATAATTCTCATATGGATTTATTACTGTATCTTAATCTGGGATAAATACATTCTGTATAAAAAAGCAGAAAACCCTTATTCCGGTGTAGGAAGAAAGAAAAAAGTATCCATGAATGCCTGGTTTACATTTATATTGTCAGGAGCAATGATTGTTGAATGCGCTCTAAATATGGGGATTACAGGGCTTTCCACTCTTTCATACAGCGCATATATTAAAAATGATGAGAAAATGGCAAATACACTTTCCCGTATTTCTGCTGATGAAAACAACGGATTCTTCAGACTTGAACAGCAGGAACCAAGAACAAATAATGACGGGGACTGGTATGCATATCATTCAATGAGTACATTTTCATCCTCATCTCCTAAGGGCCTTTCAGAGCTTTATAAAAATCTTGGTATGAAATCCTCAATGAATTCATATAACGGCCTTGGAGCAACTCAGCTTGTGTATGCTCTCTTTGGCGTTCAGTATTTCTATAGTAAATATTCCGATTATGAAGATCCATTCATGACTAAATATGAGGAAAATGAAAGCTATACCATATATAAATTAAAAGATGCACTGCCAATAGCATATTCAATTCCTGAGATATTTGCGAAGGAAGTTTTTGTATCAAAGACAACCATTGCAAGTTCTTTAGATTATCAGAATGATATATTTAAAAAGCTCACAGGAATTGATGATTTATATACAAGTGTGGATACAATAAAATATGAGAAAACAAAGACAGTTACTGCCGGGCAGACAGGCCATTACTATATGACAGTAACAGGAAATGCTCCTGAAGATTTAAATCTTACAAAAGAAAATGATACATTTACAAAGACATTTTCAGGATTGAATAAGCACAATCACATTGTTGACTTAGGATATCTTAAAGAAGGAGAATCCATAAATATTGATGCTGAACTGGAAATGACTGCTGAAGTATTTGTAATGGATTACAATAAGCTCTCAGAGGGAATAAGCAAGCTAAATAACAATTCAATATCACTTTCAAATTACACTGATACCTCTATTGAAGGTGATATAAATGCCTCAGGCGGAAGTGTTTTATTTACATTTGCTTATGACCCGGGCTGGACTCTCTATGTTGACGGAGTTAAGACTGAAACATATCAGGTAATGGGTGCATTTACAGGTGCAGACGTATCTGACGGAACTCACCATATCTTCATGGAATATAAACCTACAGGCTTTAATGTGGGTCTTATTGTTACTTTATCAAGTGTTGCACTGCTTGCAGCAATAATGATTGTTAAATATAAAAATAAAAAGTGAATATATCTGTTCGATATGTTATTATAAGATGATTGTATAAAGCCATAAGAATATAGAACTTATGGCTTTATTATATGTACGAACACTATTAAATTTTGGAGGACATATATGAAACTTTGGGGTGGAAGATTTACAAAAGAAACAGACAAGCTTGTAAATGATTTTAACGCTTCTATCGGTTTTGATAAGAGATTGTACAAGCAGGATATCGAAGGAAGTATTGCACATGCTACTATGCTTGGCGACTGCAACATTATTCCTAAGGAAGATTCAGAACTTATCGTTTCAGAGCTTAAGAATATCTTAGCTGACATTGAAGCAGGTAAGCTTGTTATTGATGATGAATATGAAGATATCCATACATTTGTAGAGGCTACTCTTATTACAAGAATCGGCGATGTAGGTAAGAAACTTCATACAGGACGTTCAAGAAATGACCAGGTTGCTCTCGACATGAGATTATATACACGTTCAATGATCGAGCATACTAATATCCTTCTTAAGGAGCTCTTAGAGGCAATCTTAAAGGTTATGAAGGAAAATATTGATACATTCATGCCTGGATTTACACATTTACAGAAGGCTCAGCCTATTACACTTGCACATCATCTCGGTGCATACTTCGAAATGTTCGTAAGAGACAGAAGCAGACTTGAAGACAACTACAAGAGAATGAACTACTGCCCTCTTGGAGCAGGCGCTCTTGCAGGCACAACATACCCACTTGACAGAGATCAGACAGCTAAACTTTTAGGCTTTGAAGGTCCTACAAGAAACAGCTTAGATTCAGTTTCTGACAGAGATTACTTAATCGAGTACTTATCAGATCTTTCAATCATTATGATGCACCTTAGCAGATTATCTGAGGAAATCTGTATCTGGAACTCAAATGAATATGGATTTACAGAAATCGATGATGCATATTCAACAGGTAGTTCTATCATGCCTCAGAAGAAGAACCCTGATATTGCAGAGCTTGTTCGTGGTAAGACTGGTCGAGTTTATGGAGCTTTAACATCATTACTTACAGTTATGAAGGGTCTTCCACTTGCATACAACAAGGATATGCAGGAAGATAAGGAATTATCATTTGATGCTATGGATACAGTAAATAACTCAATTATCTTATTTACAGGTATGATTGCAACAATGAAGTTCAACAACGAAAGAATGGAAGACAGTGCCATGAAGGGATTCACAAATGCTACTGATGCTGCTGATTACCTTGTAAAGCACGGAATGCCATTCAGAGATGCTCACAGAGTTATCGGTGAAATGGTTCTCTTCTGCCTTGACCGTAATATCTCACTTTTAGATCTTACTCTTGAAGAGTTCAAGAACTTCTCTGAAATCTTTGATGAGGATATTTACGATGCAATCAGTCTTGAAACATGTGTTGATGCAAGACTTACAAAGGGTGCTCCGGGACCTGCAAGAATGAAGGAAGCTATAGCAGAGTACGAGAAGTATCTTGCTGAGTAATTTTAAGGTGAATTAGAAATTACGATAAAATATTATATGTAAAAAGTAAGTGCCATACCAGACTAAAAATGTCTGGTATGGCACTTACTTTTTACAGTTGTTACTTCTTTACAGTTTTTCAGGATTAGCCTTTAAAATTAGGTCAGTAAGATAGCTTTAAATGATTTAATTCGTACGGACTATAACAATCCTTATGTTAAATTTCCGCCGCGTTTTACGATCTTTAATCTTGCATCGGGTTCTTTTACTTCTGCTTCTACTACTGTATTGCCTGCTGTTAATTTAACGCAGATTACGCCGGCTGCACCCTTTTTGTTAACAGGGATTTCTGAGAGATTGAAGTTGATTCTCTTTTTGTTACTTCCCTTAAGTGTTACAACTCTTGCATTTGTAGGATTCGTAGCGTTAGAGCCTGCATCGGCTTTGTTGCCGGAAATGGCTATATCAATTGTAAGCTGTGTATCAGATGTGGCCTTGTTTTCAGCAGTGGCTGTTCCGGCTTCTGCTCCGTTGCCGTTACTTATATCAATAATGCTTACAAGCTTATCTTCGGCATTTAACTTTGTTGCAGTTGTTAATTTCTTTGTAACAATAAATTCGGTTTTCTCTACCTTTTTACCAAGACCATTTGCTGTAATAAATAATAAAAGTCCGTTTGGATCTGCTTCCAGCTCTCTTGCAGTCGTGATGTAGACTATATCTTCTTCTGCAGTTACCAGTCTGGAAATGTTATCGATTGGAACACCCTTTTCCTTTAACTTAGTAAATGGAATGTCATTTACTGCAACTCTGTGAGCATTTCCCTTATCTGTAAATATCACTAATGTATCAGTGTTAAGACATTCATAGATAAATTTATTTTCAGAAATGACAGTATCTGCATTTTTATCGTAAATTGCACCGTCTATCATTCTTACATATCCCAGTCTGTCCATAAGGAAATACATGCGGACTGTAGGGATTTCTCTTTCAGGAACTACTGCTTCCTTAGCATCAGTAATAAGTGTTCTTCTCTCATATCCGTATTCTTTTTTGATTTTCTCAAGGTCTTTTTTGATAACATTAATTATCTCTTTTGTACCTGAGAGAATCTTCTCATATGTGGCAATATCTTTTAAGCACTTATCGTATTCTTTATGGAGCTGTTCAAGCTCTAATCCGATAAGTCTGTATAATCTCATTGAGAGGATTGCATCAGCCTGCTTCTCTGTAAATAAAAGAGTTTTGGCAGCTTCCATGGATTTCTTTGTCTTGAAAGTAATATTGTCAACTACACCGTTGATTAAGCACTGCTTGGCGTCCTCAAGCTTCTTTGAGCCACGGAGAATCTCAATAATTAAATCAATACAGTCTACAGCCTTAATAAGACCTTCCTTGATTTCCTTATTGATAAGCTCTTTTTCAAGAAGAGTTGTATATTTTCTCTTATTAATATCAATCTGGAAATCAGTAAAATGCTTAAATATCTCAAGTAATGAAAGTGTTTCAGGTCTTCCATTTACAGTGGCGAGCATATTTACGCCAAATGTATCCTCAAGCTTTGTCTTCTTGTAAAGAAGGTTAGTAAGATAGTCAATATCAGCATTCTTCTTAAGCTCAAGAACGATTCTGATTCCATCCTTGGAAGATTCATTTGAAATATCAGTAATTTCACTTGCCTGCTTACTGTCAATAAGATCTGCAACGTCAGACATGAACTTAGTGATATTATTTCCAATCATTGTATAAGGGATTTCAGTGATGATAAGTCTGTCCTTTTCTCTTCCCTTACCCTGTTCAAACTGAATCTTACCACGGAGCTTAATCTTTCCCATTCCGGTATTGTAAATCTCATATAAATCAGACTTGTTTATTACAATACCACCTGTTGGAAAATCAGGACCA
Organism: uncultured Eubacteriales bacterium; assembly: GCA_900545225.1. Taxonomy (GTDB): domain Bacteria; phylum Bacillota; class Clostridia; order Lachnospirales; family Lachnospiraceae; genus UBA4285. Next base: position 53,164 of record UQXZ01000009.1, on the reverse strand, counting down.
GGAAGGATATTTAAAATGTCAGAAAGCTCGGCTGTACCATTTTTCAAAATCGTATTGTCAAAATAGTAAATGATTGCATCAATTACTTCTGAAAGGTTGTGTGTAGGAATATTTGTTGCCATACCTACAGCAATACCGTCTGCACCATTTACAAGAATGTTAGGTACTCTTACAGGTAAAACTTCAGGCTCAGTTTCAGTTCCGTCGAAGTTAGGAATGAAATCAATTACGTTTTTATCAAGATCAGATAAAAATACATCCTTTGTAAACTTCTTAAGCTTGGCTTCTGTATATCGCATTGCGGCAGCGCCGTCACCTTCGATGGAACCGAAGTTACCGTGACCGTCTACAAGTGCCATTCCCTTTTTAAAGTCCTGACTGAGCACTACAAGAGTCTCATAGATTGAGCTGTCACCGTGTGGGTGATATTTACCCATTGCATCACCGACAATACGTGCTGACTTTCTGTGAGGCTTGTCATAATTTAATCCAAGCTGATCCATTGCATAGAGCACTCGTCTTTGAACAGGCTTAAGACCGTCTCTTATATCAGGAAGTGCTCTGGCAGTAATAACACTCATAGAATAATCTATGTATGATTTCTGCATTACATCAGAATATTCGGTTTTAATAATTTTTTCAGACATAGTTCTCTCCTATATGTGTTTATGCATCAATTTCCGCTTCATTAGCATGTTCTCGGATAAAGTTTCGTCTTGGAGGTACATCACTACCCATAAGCATTTCAGTTACCTCATTTGCAAGACGGATATCCTCTATTTCAACCTGCTTAAGAATTCTTGTCTCAGGATTAAGAGTTGTTTCCCATAACTGTTCAGGATCCATTTCACCAAGACCTTTATATCTCTGAAGAGTAAATGATTTACCATGGTGCTTCTTTCTATAATCATCAAGAGCCTTATCGTCATAGAGATACTCGCCCTTACCGTTCTTCTGGATAACCTTGTAAAGAGGAGGTGTTGCAATGTAAATGTGACCGTTTGTAATAAGCTCTGGCATAAATCTGTAGAAGAATGTTAAAAGAAGTGTATCGATATGAGCACCGTCAACGTCCGCATCAGTCATAAGAATAATCTTATTGTAGCGGAGCTTACTGATATCAAAGTCATTGCCATAACCTTCTGAGAAACCACAGCCAAATGTTAAAATCATGGACTGAATTTCTGCGTTTGCAAGAACTTTATCAATAGATGCCTTCTCAACATTTAAAATCTTACCTCTGATAGGAAGAATTGCCTGAGTAGCTCTGTTACGTGCAGTTTTTGCAGATCCGCCCGCAGAGTCACCCTCTACGATAAATACTTCGCACTCTTCAGGATTTTTGCTTTCACAGTTTGCAAGCTTTCCGTTACTGTCAAATGAATACTTTGTTTTCTTTAAAACATTATTCTTTGCCTTTTCTTCCGCTTTTCTGATCTTTGCAGATGCAACGGCACAGTCGATAACTGACTTTAACTCTTCCTGGTGCTTATCAAAGTAAAGAGTAACCTCATCACCAACAATATTTGAAACAGCAACACCCGCATCAGGGTTATCAAGCTTAGTCTTAGTCTGACCTTCAAATCTTGGAGCTGGATGTTTGATTGCAACTACTGCAGTCATTCCGTTACGAACATCGAGACCCGTAAAGTTAGTATCTTTTTCCTTTAAAATACCAAGCTCTCTTGCATACTGGTTGATTATTGTAGTGAACTTCTGCTTAAAGCCTGTAATGTGAGTTCCACCTTCCTGTGTGTAAATGTTGTTACAGAATCCGAAGATATTTTCTTCGAATACATTTACATACTGGAACGCAACCTCAACTTCGATACCTTCATAAGTATCCTTAAAATGAATAATTGATGAAACTGCCTCTTTATTCTTGTTAATGTCGGCAACATAGCTCTCGATACCCTTTGGCTCGTGGAATGTAATTGTTTCATCCTTTCCTGATCTCTTATCGCTAAAGATAATTGTTAATTCAGGATTTAAGTATGCAGTCTCATGAAGACGTGATTTAACAGCATCTTCTTTGAATATTGTTTTTTCAAATATCTCATCATCAGGTAAAAATGAAACAGTTGTACCTGTCTCCTTCTTTAAACATTTACCAATCTGAGTAAGTGGAGTCTTTGTAACACCTCTTTCGAATTTCTGCTGATATACGATACCGTCTCTCTTAACAGTAACAACAAGCCACTTTGAAAGGGCATTAACTACAGCGGCACCTACACCGTGTAGACCACCTGATATTTTATAGCCTGAATTCTCAAACTTACCGCCCGCATGAAGCATTGTAAATACAACTTCAACAGCCGGAATCTTTGCAGTTGGATGAATTTCGATAGGCACACCACGTCCGTTGTCCTCAACAGTTACTGAACCGTCAGATTCCAAAGTAACATTTATTTCTGAACAAAAGCCTTCAAGATGTTCATCTACGGCATTATCCACGATTTCATATATTAAATGATTAAGACCTCTGATACCGGTACTTCCGATATACATTCCGGGTCTTTTACGAACAGCTTCAAGACCTTCCAATATGGAAATCTGCTCGGCACTATAATTATTTTCTGACATATACTCTCCCCTGGTTCCTCTTGAGTTAGTTCATTTTACGTATATTTAAATAATAAATTATTCAAATAATAAGTTATTTACATAACACGTTATTTAAATGTGACAGGTAAAATGAAATTTTTATAATAAATCTATTTACAATAAAAAAGCAAAATAACAAATATACTTTGCTATTTCGCTTTTTTAAATTTATTTCAAATACTGTTCATAAAAGCTTTCAAATCTCACAGGAAGTGAAGTTGCACCCTGAACTGACTTTTTCTTCCAGATACCGTTATTTACTTCAACGAAAATGTTGTTTTCAAACTTTGCAAACTGACTTTCAAAGTATTCATTTTTGCGCTGTTCTCTAAGTAAAACTAAGTTGGCATCTGTTTTAGCCTGTTCATTATCAGATGAACATTTGATGATGTAAAATCTGCCCTGTGATTCAACAATTCCGCTTGTCTGACCTGAAGAAAGTGCATAAGCCGCATCTTCAAATGCCTTATCAAATTGTCCTCGTTTCATCTCAACCGTATAATCGGAATTACCGTTATACTCTAATGCAACATCAGAAAAGTTTTTGCCTGATGAAAGCTTACTGCTCGCCTCTTCAATCTTCTCTTTTGAATCAGCTGTGATGTACTGAACTGAAATAACTCGCGCTTCATCAGCACTTACTTCATAATCGCTCTTGGAATATAAAATGTCAGCAACCTCATCTGCAATGGCATACTGTCTGAATAAATCCTCAAGCTTTGATACATCAGCACCTATGGCTTTCTTCTGCTCATCAGTAAGAGCCTGGTAATATGCATTGGCAGCAATTGCAATCTCATTATTCTTTACATGTGAAAGACTGATACCATGCTTCTGGGCATAGAGATTAAGAGTTGCAATTCTTGATAATCTACTTTCAACATTTGACTTCAGATAATCATCAATGCTTACATTACCGATACTCTTTGTAAAAACTTCATCATCTGCCACCTGTTCGTAAAGTGACTTCTCATCTGAAAGGAATATATTGGCTGCCATTTCTGAAATATTTTCATTTTCAGCGCGCATAACATTACCGCTTGGCACACCTGTTGTGAAATATACGAAATGACCATTAAAAAATATACCATATACGATAATCGCAACCGTAACTATTCCCAATATGATAAATGATTTATTTTTCTTGCTTTTAATAATTCTTTTTTTCATATTTATTATAAATTGTAGATCTTTCTGATAGTTTCAGGCACATCAGAAACAACAAACTTGGCATTTTCCTTAACCTTATCATCTGCTGTTTCCATTACAAATGAATTATCTACCACCTTAAACATGGAAATATCATTAAAATTATCGCCAAATGCTATTGCATCATAGGAAGTTAATCCAAAGAGCTTAATAATAGACTCAAGCGCAACACCCTTGCTTACGCCCTGATTCATAAAATCGAAAAATATACTGCTGGACATAGTTGTATTAACATACTTTCTCCATGTGTTGTCCATTTCAAGCTTTTCTTCTCTTGTAAATCCGTCGAAGCAGGCGGCTGTAATTTTTAATACATCCTCTGTAATTCCAAAGAAATCATCTGTTACTGTAGTTGTGTACAGTATTTTTTCATTGCCTTTTCTGAAATTATCATAAAAGTTCTGTGTCAGATATACAGTATCTTTGGTTGAAATAATCGGCTCATATCTGTCATTTGACATAATATACTTAACAATGCCGTGAACAAGTGACTTATTCATACTGCTTTCGTAGATTATTTCGTCCTTATATGATACATATGCACCATTTTCAGCAATAAATACAATATCGTCGGCTACCGGCTCGAACAACATTTTCAGACTTGCAAGCTGTCTGCCACTTGCTGCAACAAATAAGACACCCTGAGCGTGCAGGGTGCTTATTAAATCGAAAAAAATGTCGTCTAATGTCTGCTGGCCGTCTTTAAGCAGTGTACCGTCGATATCACTTGCTATCAGGCGTTTCAATTTTTGCTATCTACTATCGCTCTGTTAAATGCAGACTCTAATGCGTCGATAGATGCTCTCATGATATCAGGATCAACTCCAGCTCCGAAATATGTCTTACCGTTTTCATCAGTAATTCCAACATATGCGATAGCTGTAGAATCAGATCCGATTGTCATAGCGTGCTCTTCGTATGTAGTAACATCGCAATTAAGTCCTAAATGATCATTAATTACCTTACATACAGCGTTGAGACGTCCGTTACCTCTATCAACTTCAGTTGTCTTATTACCATTTTCAACAATTGTTACACTTGCTGTGATTGTCTTATCATCTTCCTGGATGAAATGAACACCGTTAATTGCAAATACTTCGTTGAACTTAATATATCTCTTATCGAAGATATTCTTAACTTCCTGATGTGTAAGTTCCTTATGCTCAACGTCAGATACATTCTTAACTGCATATCCTAAGTCTTCACGCATAGCCTTAGGAATATCAAGCCCGTAATTCTGCTCAAGAATGTATGCAACACCACCCTTACCAGATTGGCTGTTAATTCTGATAACGTCAGAATCGTATGTTCTGCCAACGTCTTCAGGATTGATTGGTAAGTAAGGAACTGACCACTTATCAGGCTGCTTCTCTGCTCTGTAATGTAAGCCCTTTGAAATAGCATCCTGATGAGAACCTGAGAATGCAGCGAATACAAGCTGTCCGCAGTATGGCTGTCTTGGGCTTACTGTCATTCTTGTAAGTCTCTCATAGTTCTTAGCGATTGTTGTAATGTCTGAGAAATCAAGCTCAGGATCAACACCGTGAGAATACATATTCATTGCAACAGTAATAATATCTGTATTACCTGTTCTCTCGCCATTACCGAATAAAGTACCTTCGATTCTGTCAGCGCCTGCAAGTAAACCAAGCTCTGCACATGCTACACCAGTACCTCTGTCGTTATGTGGATGTAATGAAATAAGTACACCATCTCTGTTATGGATGTTCTTATGCATATACTCAACCTGCTGTGCATATACATGTGGAAGAGATTCTTCTACTGTTGCAGGTAAGTTAAGGATGCACTTCTTATCAGGTGTTGGCTGCCATATGTCGATAACAGCATTACTAACTTCAAGTGCGTATTCAGGCTCTGTACCTGTAAAGCTCTCAGGGCTGTACTCAAACATGATGTTGCCCTTTTCGTTAGCTGCAAGCTCCTTGAGCATGTGTGCACCTTCAATTGCAATCTTCTTGATGTCTTCCTTAGACTTCTTGAATACCTGCTCTCGCTGGTTCTTTGATACAGAGTTGTATACGTGAACAACAGCATTCTTAGCACCTGAAATAGCTTCGAATGTCTTCTTAATAATATGTTCTCTGGCCTGTGTAAGTACCTGTATTGTTACATCGTCAGGAATCATATTCTTCTCAATTAATGTACGTAAGAATTCGTATTCTGTCTCGGAGGCAGCTGGAAACCCTACTTCAATATGTTTGAAGCCAATCTTAAGAAGCATATTGAAGAACTCCAACTTTTCTTCCAAGCTCATAGGTTCAATAAGGGCCTGATTACCATCTCTTAGGTCAACAGAACACCACATTGGAGCCTTGTCTATATACTCTTTTTTAACCCAGTCGTTACATTCAACTGGCGGCATAAAATAGCCTCTGCTATACTGTCTATGATCAAACATATCAATTACCTCCTATAAAATTTCGCTCAATAAAAATAAGTCCGGCGAACGGCACATATTGGCAATAGTTTAACTAAATAAACATACATTTGTCAACATATAATGCGGTTACCGGACTATACAATAATATATATAGTATCTAAATATATAATATCTATTATTCTTCTTTCTTGTTACCAGGATTAACTGTGTCGTTAGTATTAACAGCTATTCCACGTGGTTCAACTAAAGTAGAAAATACAATCTGTGTAGATGTTCTTCCAAACTGCTGGAGCTGACCGATAAATATGTCAAGATCCTCAGTACTCTTGAACACTACCTTTAGAAGCATTGAATATACACCTGTTACACAGTTACACTCAATAACTGATGGGCACTTATTAATGAATTCGTAGAAATCCTGCTTTCTTACAGGCGCTACCTCTACATTAATAAATGCTGTAATGTTATATCCTAACTTTTTGTAATCTACCTTTGCTTCGTATTTAAGAATAATGCCTTCTTCTTCAAGTCTTTCGATTCTTGCCGATACCGCAGGTGATGATAGGAAAACTTTCTCTGCTAGGTTTTTTAGCGGTAGTCGTGCATTGTCCTGCAAAAGTGTTACAAGTTTTTTATCTATACGATCCATACATAGCCTCCAAATTATGTTCGATTGATAAGGATTATAAGATTCTAATTAAAAAAGTCTAATTTATGGATTTATAATCTAAACACTCTACTTAATTAATAAAATTATATTAGTTATAATATAATCTTTATTTAACACAGTTTCAAGTTAATTTTTTATATGAATATTAATATCCTGTAAAAAACGGGATGATTTACAAATCTTACCACGTTCTCTGTTATGAAAGCTTATATACAATGTGTTTTTAGCCCTTGTTATTGCAACATAAAACAGTCTTCTCTCCTCCTCTATTGCACCCGGAGTCAGTGCCTTTCTGGATGGTATGCTTCCCTCATTTGCTCCCATTATCCAGACGGAGTCATATTCTAAGCCTTTGGAAGAATGAATTGTTGAAATTGTTATATTTACATGATTGTTATTAACTGCCTGAACAGATTTTTCATATGAAGATTTCATATGTTCGCCGTATTCGGATATATACTTCATGAAATCCTTAACCGTAGAAAATCCAGATGATAATTTACTTAGAAAAGAAATATCTTCCTTTAAATCCTCAGGCTTAATATTTTTATATTCATCCCTGCTGCAAATGTACCGGCTTACCTTAAACTGATTTTCTACAAATATAATAGCCGCTGCTGCAGGCAACCTCCCTATAAACTCCATCTGCTCCCTGAATTCATTTATCTTCTTTATTAATAACTCATCTCCCGCTGCATATCTAATCATGTTGGAATATACATCTGACTTGCCATTAATCGAGTTAGGTCGTATCCCAATATCTGCAATGTACAGAATTATATAAAATGAATCACTGTCGTAAAAATCTACTGAAGCCTTTAAAAACATAATAAGAATTTTAAATAAATCCTTTTCGAAAATGTTGTCGATTCTATCCTTTAAATAGAAATCAATATTTTCAGCCATAAGCAGATTGGCAATGCGCTTTAAGCTCTGATTTGTTCTGGCAAGGATACATACGGATGTGTCAGCAGTGATGTTTTTATTTTTGCTTTTTCTTTGATTGTCATTTTCATTTATGTTTTCTGAATGATTTTCATTTATCAGCTCTTTAATAAACTGAAACACGACCACCGCTTCACTGTTCTCGTCCTCAGCCTTGATAAGACTGACATCTCCATTATCTTCACGAACCGCAATAAATTTCTTTTTATATCTGTTAACATTATTCCTGATTAGAGAAGATGACAGATTTACTATTTCACCTGCACACCTGTAATTATTTTCCAGACGATATATGGATGCACCCGGGAAAATGTCTTTAAACTTAAGCATAATATCAGGATTTGCTCCCCTGAATGAATAAATACTCTGATCCTCATCACCCACTGCAAACAGATTCCTGTCATTTCCAAGAAGTAACATGATCAGATAGAGCTGGCTTAGGTCAGTATCCTGAAATTCATCCACGAGAGTAAAATGTGCCGCCTTCCTGAACTTACTTAGTACACTATGGTCACTCTGCAAAATGTTAATGGCGGACTTCACCATATCATCATATGTAATAAGTCTTCTTTGGTTTAGGATTTTGGTGTACATATTATAAATAAAGTTAAACTGGGATGAAGTAAGGATGGCAGGTTTGTAGTTTATTAAAATTATATCGTTAATGCTGGCATCTGATACATTTATATAACAGGATGAATCCGTTGTTTCATTTGAATAACTATTTTTTAAAGAAAGCTTTAAATTTCTAGCGTTTTCTTTGAGATCAGTATTATCTGATGATTTTAAGCTGATATGATCATTAAACTTCTTACTTAATATCTTCTTACATTTCTCAATGCTGAACATCTCATCATTAAATACATTATTATAATGAGATATTTCACTTAGAATCATTTTGTTGAACTTATCTCCTGTAACAGTAACCAGGTCTTTCTTTCTGGCTTCCTTTGAAACATAATTCAGAATTTCTGTCTGCTCTCTTTCATCTATGATTTCATATTTTATTTTCGAGTTACCAATTATCCTGCAGGCCAGTGAATGAATTGTAGAAAATGACGGTATCTCAAAGACATCATTCTGATTTGAATATTTATCAATAAATCTGCCTTCCATTTCATTTGCGGAATTCTTTGTAAATGTAATAATGAGTATATTTTTAGGATTCACATTATGTTCGATAAGATTGGCTGCGCGTTTCGTTAAAACCGTGGTTTTACCACTCCCAGGTCCTGCCAGCACAAGAGCAGGCCCTGACATATGTTGAATAGCCTTTAATTGTTCATTTGAAAATGGCATATTTTCTCCTTTTTTAATATTTGAATTATATGTTTGGATGTACTAAGATTATGAGCAGTTATTTAATTTGGAGGATTACCATGGATTACGCTAAAGAAGCATTAAAATTACATAGAGAAAAGCAGGGAAAAATAGAAATCAATTCAAGAGTTAAGGTTGAAAATGAAACAGACTTAGCTCTTGCATACACACCTGGTGTTGCTGAGCCTTGTCTCGCAATCAAGGATGACATTAATGAGTCATATAATCTTACAAGAAGAGGAAACTTATGTGCCGTAATTACAGACGGTACTGCAGTTCTTGGTCTTGGAGATATCGGTCCTGAGGCAGGTATGCCTGTTATGGAAGGTAAATGTGTACTTTTCAAGGAATTTGGTGGAGTTGATGCATTTCCTCTCTGCATAAAGACAAAGGATGTAGATGAATTCGTTGAGACAGTTGTAAATATCTCAGGTTCATTTGGTGGAATTAACCTTGAAGATATTTCTGCTCCACGTTGCTTTGAAATCGAAGAAAAGTTAAAGGAAAGATGTGACATTCCTATTTTCCATGATGATCAGCACGGTACTGCCATTATCACATTAGCAGGCTTAACAAATGCTTTAAAGGTTGTTGGAAAAGATAAGAATGTTAAGATTGTAACTTCAGGATCCGGTGCTGCAGGTATTGCCATCGTTAAGCTTCTCCTTTCAGCAGGATTTAAAAATATTGTTATGACAGACAGAAGCGGCGCTATCGTTAAGGGACGTGAAAATCTCAATTCTATTAAGGAAAAAATGGCTGAGATTACAAATCCTGATAATGAGTCAGGAAGCCTTTCAGATGTTATCAAGGGTGCTGATGTATTTATCGGAATTTCTGCTCCGGGATTACTTAATGCAGACATGGTAAAGACTATGAACGAAGATGCAATTATATTCGCATGTGCAAACCCCGTTCCAGAAATCTTACCTGATGAGGCTAAGGCCGGCGGAGCTAAGGTTATCGCTACAGGAAGAAGTGATTTCCCTAACCAGATTAACAATGTACTTGCATTCCCTGGAATCTTCAGAGGAACATTTGATGTTCGTGCAAGCGAAATAAATGAAGAAATGAAAATGGCAGCGGCTCACGCTATTGCTGAACTTGTTTCAGATGAAGAGCTTAACGCTGACTATATTATTCCTAAGGCATTTGATCAAAGAGTTGGAAAGGCCGTTGCTAAGGCTGTTGCAGAAGCTGCAAGAAAGACAAATGTTGCAAGAATTTAATTGGAAAAATTTGATATATTATTTAAAGAATAAATATAAAGATTAACTTTAATTTTGAATTAAAATTAAATGTTATAAAAAACTCCTGTTGGTTTATTGGGTAAATCTCAACTTAACTGACAGGAGTTTTATTTTAAATTAAACAATGTGATCCATACATGTTCTTGAGCAAACGTATGGCTTTACAAACATTTCTGCTACTTCAACATACTTTGGATTATTTGCATATGCTTTAAGTGCTTCTTCATCCATGTGGAGTGAAGTTAACATAACATCAACTGTAGATGTGCTGAGTGGATAGATATTTACACTGATTGACACAAGACCCTCTACTTCGTCTCTAAGGTTCTCTAAATGTGTCTTCATGTTTTCAAGTATGTGCTCTTTGTCCATAGCCTGAATATCATCCTTCAGTTTCCACATAACAATATGCTTAACCATGAGAAACCTCCAAATATAAATAATGAATTCATTATACTATATCCATAACATAATTTTGTTACAAATTAGGCATAATTATTTACATATTGTAATTTAATTTACTTATTATCATAAATATACTTATTCACTTCTATCATTCTGTCTCTGAGTCTTGCAGCTTCCTCGAAGTTAAGTTCTGCAGCGGCCTTATGCATATTTTTCTCAATACTGCTCTTAAGTTTCTTAAGCTCAGAGATATTCATGGATTCCATATCCTTTTCGATTGTCTTTGTAGAAGTCTCTGCATCAGCAGCCTTTGTAATACTTATAAGATCACGAACGGCCTTTTTAATTGTCTGAGGAGTAATACCATGTTCTTCATTATATTTCTCCTGAATACCTCTACGTCTGTTTGTCTCATCAATGGCCTTCTGCATTGAATCTGTAATCTTATCCGCATACATGATAACGTGTCCTTCAGCATTTCTCGCGGCACGTCCGATTGTCTGAATAAGGGAAGTTTCCGTACGAAGGAAACCTTCCTTATCCGCATCAATAATTGCTACAAGACTGATTTCAGGGATATCGAGACCTTCTCTTAAAAGGTTGATACCGATAAGAACATCAAATGCGTCTAATCGCATGTCTCTGATGATTTTCTGTCTCTCAAGAGTATCAATATCCGCATGGAGATAATTAACTCTTATGCCAACTTCTTTAAGATAGAGAGTTAAATCCTCCGCCATTTTCTTGGTAAGTGTAGTAATAAGAACCTTGCCCTTCTTTGCTACTTCCTTATTAATCTCAGAAATAAGGTCGTCAATCTGTCCCTTTACAGGTCTGACATCTATCTTAGGATCAAGAAGGCCTGTAGGTCTGATTACCTGCTCAGCTCTTAAGATTTCATGATCTCTTTCATATTTTGCAGGAGTTGCAGATACGAAAAGCATCTGGGAAATCTTGCTTTCAAATTCTTCAAAACTTAAAGGTCTGTTATCAAGTGCACTTGGAAGTCTGAAACCATAATCCACAAGAGTATTTTTTCTAGAACGGTCACCTGCATACATTCCGCCAATCTGAGGGATTGTAATATGTGACTCATCGACAATAATAAGGAAATCCTTTGGAAAGTAGTCAATAAGTGTATATGGAGCTTCTCCGGCCTTACGTCCTGCCAAGTGTCTCGAATAGTTTTCAATACCTGAACAGAAGCCTGTTTCTTCAAGCATTTCAATATCGAAGTTAGTACGTTCCTCTATTCTCTGCGCTTCAAGGAGTTTATCTTCAGACTTGAAATACTGCACTCTTTCCTTTAACTCATCCTTAATTGCTTCAATAGCCTTTTCCTGTTTGTTATTGTCAACAACAAAGTGAGAATTAGGGAAAATAACCGTATGAGTGAGAACACCCTTAACTTCACCTGTAAGAGAGTCGAATACTGATATTCTGTCAATTTCATCACCAAAGAATTCAATTCTAATAGCATCATCAGATGAAGATGCAGGAAATACTTCAAGAACATCACCACGTACACGGAATGTACCACGGTGGAAATCCTGCTCATTTCTGTTGTACTGAATATCTATAAGCTTTCTTATAATGTCATCCCTGTCTCTGATATCTCCGGGTCTTAGAGACACAGTCATGTTCTTATAATCGATTGGAGCACCCAGACCGTAGATACATGATACGGAAGCTACAATAATTACATCAGTTCTTTCAGAAAGTGACGCTGTTGCAGAATGTCTCAACTTATCGATTTCATCATTTATTGCCGAATCTTTTGCAATATATGTATCTGAAGACGGAACATATGCTTCAGGCTGATAGTAATCATAGTAGGAGACAAAATATTCAACGGCATTTTCAGGAAAAAACTGCTTTAATTCTCCATATAGCTGAGCCGCCAGTGTTTTATTATGAGCAATAACAAGTGTGGGTTTGCCAAGCTTCTCTATAACATTTGCCATGGTAAATGTTTTACCTGAGCCTGTTACACCTAAAAGTGTTTCAAACTGGTTTCCTTCCTTGAAACCTTCCACCAGCTCTTCTATTGCCTGTGGCTGGTCTCCCGTAGGGGCAAAATCGGAATGAAGCTTGAAAGGTTTATACTCTCTCTCACAAAATACATCTGCATCAGGTGACACAAATGCTTCTTCTTCATTAAACATAATTTACTCCTTATTTTATATATAAATATGTCTTTATTTTAAAAAATATTAATCAAAATGCGTATTTCACTTTACTTTATCATTGTTTTGTAGTACTGTATACAAAATTATAGGAATATTATACACGACAACAGTTTATATGTATGCCATAAATATATTTACTGTTGTTTTTTGTATTCCAAAATATAATAATTTTAAATTTTAATTTAAAAGGAGAAATATTGTGAGCACTGTTTCAAATGCCAAAACAGCAGGCAGTAAGACAAAAACAATTGCCATTTATGCAATATTTATTGCTCTTACATATGTCTGCACATGGCTTATAAATATCAGATTACCATTTGTCGGCAGCGGCGGACTTATCCATCTTGGAAATGTTCCAATGCTTGTTGCCGCATTAGTATTCGGCTGGAAGGCAGGCGCTATTGCCGGTTCTTTCGGAATGGCTTTATTCGATCTTACAAGCGGATGGCTTTTATGGTCACCATTTACCTTCGTAATCGTAGGTCTTATGGGACTTGTAGTAGGTATGTTTGCTGAAAAGAAGCCTATTAAGAATTATGTATTAAATGCAATTGTGGCTATATTACTTGCAATCGGAATTAAGGTTGGCGGATATTATATAGCTGAAGGGATTCTTTACGGTAACTGGATTGCTCCTGTTGGATCAATTCCCGGAAATATTATTCAGGTTTCAGTTGCAGCCGTTATTGCAATTCCTTTAGCACCACTATTAAAAAGAATAATAAAATTTTCAGCGTGATATGTCTCATATGTAAAGCAGATATAAATAATTTTACTTTTAACGTTTTTAATTATAAAAATATATTTTTGTATATGCAATGACCACAACGAAGTATATGATTACCCCCCCCTTCACCTTATTAGTCCGGTGAAAGGGGGGGTATATTATAATATGTTACATAATTGTATTATTGTAAAAATGAAATACTTAAAATATGATGCTGTTGTATATTCTTACTTTAGATATTTAAATAAATGCAATATAATACTTTCATGAACAGTATGGAAGGTATCATTATAAGAAATGTAGATTTAAAAATATTTATTTTTTTCGTTTAATTTGCTTCACACATATTCCCGTAAGTGTTCCGCACGAAATAATCGCAAGCATAATCCAAAGAAATACATTCATATAATCCCCTGTTTTAACTGCATTATCATTCTTTACAACGCTTACGGATTTTTTTGTATTATTATTTGCACTAATATTATTTGCATAATCATTCGAATTATTTTTTTCTGAATTTATCTTATCAAGTATATTTTCAGAGTTTGATGGATCATTATTTTTTGGCAAATCCGTGTAAGTTGATTTTTCTGTAATATTAAATGTCTTGCTCAGAGTCATTCCTGAATATTCGCCAAGTCCATTAATAATTATCGTATATGTACCTACTTTTACAGGAGCTTTCAATAGTACATTTCCATGTACATCTTTAAATGATATTTTATAATCTTTTCCTTCTGTAAGTATCTTATCACCGGCCTTAATAATAGGGTTGTTAACAGCATTGCCATAATAAGTTTTATCCAATGTTCCTTCTAATGAAAGTATGTTTTTTACTTCTGATGTTATATAATTATCTAATGGAGGTGTCGTATCGATTCCTACTTTCCAATACAAATCGCTTAAAGCGTCATCCACTCCGTATTTTTCACTTATCTCTCCATTTTTAACATGAAGATTTTTTGCTGTAACCTCAATATTATTTCCAAGTGCAAGACCTGCTTGTCGTTTTTTTGCTGCACTTGCCGTAGCTCCCTGAACGAAAGCCGATGCAACATCAATTGTACCGTTACCGGTTACGGCATTTCCACCATCTCCCCATAATGTTTTACCACCGATAGCAACTATTTTTCCATTTCCTATAATTTTTCCGTTCTTAATATTGATTGCAGTTCCACCGGCATTTTCATTAATAACCCCTTCTCCGCCTATTGCGGTAAGTACAGATCCATCTTCCAATTTCAGTGTTCCGTTTATTTGAAGTGCCGTCTGTCCTATTCCGTCTCCATCAGCATCACCATTTATGAATACCTGACCTTTAACCGTTGTATTGCCCGTTGCTGTCACAACAGGATCTGATGTATTACGATCTGTCAGTTTTCCGTTTGCCAAATAATTTGCATGAGAATAAATAGCCGCATTTTCTAATATTGCACCGTCTTCCAAACGCAACTGTCCGCAAATAGAAGAACCTGTAGTAAATTTATTGTTATATGCATCGTAATTCATGGAAAATGTTCCGCCGTCTTTGACATCTACAATTCCTTGAATTACTGAATCTGATAATGTTAATTTAGCACCCTTTTCAACTACAATTCTTACACTGCTGAGAATTTCCATATTTGTCAATGTAAGATTACATCCGTCAGGTATGTAAAGTGTTTGAGGAATATTTCCGTTTACCACATCTTTCCATGGCAAATCATATCCCAAATATCCATATGTTCCGCTTTCGTGTGAGCCAAACCAAACTTCCAATCCCCTCGGCACGCGCACGCTCTCTTTTTCACCTTTTACATTGCTTCCGAAATTTTTAATCGCCCATGGTTCCATAATGTCCCATGCATACAATCCACTGCTGTATTTCTTTAAATTCTCTTCTTTTAAGCGATCTGAAAGTGCTTCATTTCCTGAATAAACTTTAAATGGTAATGTATTACTTACAGCAGTTCGTCCCTGATCATCCGTAATAGATACTGAAATTAGATATGTTCCAGGATCTTTTGGCGTTCCATTAAGTGTAAGATCACTACTAATCGTAGTATAAACACCTCTCATACCGCTGTCACTGTCTGCCGGAGTTCCATTCGCCGTGTCCGGAACTATACTCACTTTACATTTACTTCCATCTAATTTAATTTTAGTTGCATTGTCAAGTTCTTCCCAATCATTATCAGCAGGCTCTGTTTCTTTATTTACAAGAGCACCATACACTTTAACCGAACTGTTTTTATTGCCTGTTGCTCCGCCTACGGATGCACTTGATATACCATCGTAATTCTTTTGTCCTTTAATTGCCGCCTCAAATGAACCTTCAATCTTTACATGAAGGTTGTATGGGTCTCCTTCTCCGTCATCTTCTGTCAAAAATGCGTTGCCATTTTTATCTATAACAAGTTTAAATGTCAGATTATCATATCCTTTAGCCGCAATTGTAACTACGTCACCACTTTTTAAAACAGTAATTGTCGGATTAGAGCTGAAATCTTTCGCAGAAAATACTAATTTATTATCATTCTTATTTACATAATATTGACCGCCTTGTGAAACATTGTATGATTGTTCTGTCCAAGATGTTCCGTTTACTTGTACATCCGTGATTGAATTTATGTAATCATCCGCACTTTTAAATGTAAGTTCCCAACTGTTTCCAAACAAATCTTTATTGATGTTTACATCATTCACATTTAATTTTGTAATCTTTTCTTTGAATTTGACAGATACATTTACATTTTCAGCAGGCATCTTAAAATTATAAATCCCTTCTGAATTCTTTTGAACATCAATTACATTTCCACTTTCTCCAGTTACAGTAACAACATCTGTTTCATAATGTGCATTTGGCGTTGTTGTTATGGTAACGCTATCACCTTCTTTAAGATCTTTTTCTGCACTAAGAGTTACTTGTCCATTTGCAGTGGCTTTGACTATTGCGCTATATACTTTCTCTACATCTTCTGCATTAGGTACCACGGTTGTATCATATGTATTAGGATATGTAGATGTATTTTTTGTTATTTTTAATGTCAGATCTTTATAACCGTCAGCAGATATTTTTATTGTAGCAGGGAATGTACTTGGACTTACAAGTTTAAGAGCGGTATAACTACCATATGCACCTGTAGCGGAACCTACTTCCCATAAGTCTTTACTGTTTTCCCAGGAATTAATCGTTCCTTTCGTATATTCTTTTTCATTTACAGATACACTTTTAATTGCATTCATCCAATTTGTATCGTTAAACTTTAATGCCATAACTTCCGTCATAAACCCACTAACTTCAACGCTTTCTACGCTCTGTGGCGCATCATTTGTTCCTTGCGCTATAGTCGGTGTAACTGCCATAGAAGAAACTACAACCACAGACAACATAAAAGGCATAACTCTTTTTAATTTTTTCATATTTTCCTCCTTGCAAACACTTTAATGCCTAATAATTCCCCGCTCTTTCTTACATGCAAACTTAATAATGATTAGATATTGCTTCAATTCTGATTTCATGATAGTATAAAAAAGTTATTAAGTTAGCATACCCTAACTGCATTGTTGCCATTTTACATTTTGTTGTATTATATGTCAATTAATAATTTACGTTTTTTTAATTAATGATTGTCAATACTTATTATATTAATAATCGGAATTTTATATTAATATCCGGTATTGATATTTTTCAATAATCAGCATTGCTTATTAGAGTGATTTGCGTTTTATTTTGACAAAAGAATTATTTATTTTATCAATTAGACCATGGAGACTGAGTCATGAAGAAGTTTTTATCAATAATACTATTTACTACCTGCCTAACATCCGGCTGTTCCGCAATTTCGAAAACAAACGAAAGTACAGCACAAAATCGAACTACTGTAGAAAATGTGGCGGATACACCAACAACTGTTGATTTTTTTGCTATGGATACTACTATAAGTTTTAGTGCATATACGGATAATGAAATATTAGAAGGAGCAAAAAATGTTTTGACAGATATAGAAAAGAAAGTATCTGTAACAGACAAAGAAAGTGAAATATATCGTATTAATCAAAATGGTTCCGGAGTTCTCACAGGCAATGCTATTGAATTAATGCAAAAATCACTTGAAATGTGTGCACGAACTAATGGTATACTTGACATTTCTATTTATCCTATTGTAAAAGAATGGGGTTTTACAACTTCAGAATACAAAGTTCCCGATAAATCTGTAATTATGTCATTACTTTCCATGGTAGATTATACAAAGATTAATTTTGATAAAACAACTGGAAATGTAACTATCCCTTCAGGAATGACCATTGACCTTGGAAGTATTGCTAAAGGATATACCGGTCAAAAATGTACAGAATATTTACGAGAGCACGGCGTTACATCAGCACTTTTAAATCTTGGCGGAAATGTACAGACAATAGGTTCTAAGCCTGACGGTTCTCCATGGAAAATTGGAATTAAGGATCCGAAAGGCGGAGCCCCTATAATGGTTCTTTCGATTATAGACAAAGCTGTTGTAACATCAGGAGGATATGAAAGATACTTTGAACAAGATGGTCAAACTTATTGGCATATTATGGATACTGCAACAGGATATCCTGCACGAAGCGGTCTTTCTTCTGTGACAATTGTTGGTGATGACGGAGCGACATGTGATGCATTATCAACCTCATTATTTGTTATGGGACTTGAAAAGGCGACTGATTTCTGGAAAAATAATAATGATTTTGAAGCAATTTTTATCACTGATTCCGGAGAAGTATATATTACTGAAGGATTAAAAGATACATCTGCATTAACAGATGAACACGCCAATACAACTGTTAATATTATAAGCCGTTAAATATATTATTCTTTCTGTCATTATATTACGTGAACTACTCCGACTTATAGAAGTCGGAGCTTCTTGTTTCAACCACTACTGCTTGGCTAATACCAAAATGTATTGCTAAGTCTTACATTAATCAGCTTTCAAAAACATTAAATACTTCACATTAAAAAGAAGATAATAATTTCATTTGATAATGATTATCTCCTTTACTTATTAAATAATCTCACTTTGGACTGCTTGTTGTATATGCACTTAGAAATGCAGACATTTTAGCAGGCAGTCACAGCTTACCGGAAGTCATAGCAATTGGCATAATAATACCGGTTCATGTATGGCGAAGAAATATGCTTATTTCCATCGCCAGCGGAACTATAAGCTATATGCTGTTAGTGCAGTTCGTTTTTAAATGATTTGGAATATGTGCTATTGAAATTTTATTATGTATATAAAATTAAATAAGGATGGTATGCAAATAGTCGCATACCATCCTTTTGTTTACATAATTCGTATTTTCTATACTTAATTTATCTTAACTTACATTATCTATCTGTATTTACTTTATCTTTTTTTTTTGTCATTTCTTTTTTATTTCTGTATTCCTTATTAAGCTTATTAAACAGCTTCTGAGGTATGGAAGAACCAAAGATAATTCCAAATGTAATTGCTATGGCAATCTCAAGTGTACTAAGTCCATATTCTCCTGCAAGACCGGTTTCTCTTGTAATGAGATAATAAATTGTATAATAAACTCCTCGTCCGGGAACCAGTGGGAAAATGCCGCACACAAGATAAACCGTTGCAGGCACTCTTCTCACTGCTGCTATTATTCTTGCAAATATAGTCAGACCAAATGAAGAAATCAGCATTGGTAATACCACGCCCAGGTTGTTATTAGAAAGTATAAAGTAAATTACCCATCCGATACCGCCTGTAATACCACAATAAAGTAATTCCTTCGTGGGTGCATTAAATAATTTGGCAAATGCAAATGTCGCAATGGTGGATACTATAAAATGTATAACTATTTCCATTACAGTATACCTCCTAAATAATGCGTCAGAACGATTGGAATATAGATTCCGATGGCGATACACATAGTTGAAAGCAATGTATCTGCCAGCTTAATAAGTCCTGAAACATAATTCTTGTTATAAAGTTCCCTGATTGATGTTGTAAATGCAACACCCGGAAGCAATGGCATAATTCCGCCGATAACAACCATGTTGTTGCTTGTAAGGACACCAACCTGAACCAGGAGCGTTGATAACAGTGCAACAGTCATACTTCCAAAAATAATGGTAATAAATTTATTAATCTTAAATCTGGAAAATAATCCGACACACAACTGCTCAACAACACCAATCATGACACCAAATAGTACATCTATTAATGTACCTCCGAAGATATATGTAAATGCTCCGATTCCTATTGCACAGAATAACAATCCCTTTAAAAGTGATGTTTCAGGAATGGCTTTACATTTATCCAGCTGTTGCCTTGCTTCGTCTATGTTATATTTTGCTTTGCCGATATCTCTTACTAACTGGTTTATGCCGACTATCTTTCCCAGATGTGTTGATTCCAACGGAACATGACGCACTTCGCTGAGTGAATCCCCGTCTTCATCCTTTATGCTTACAAAGATACCATTTGCCAGTACATAAACGTTATAATTATCTACTTCATATGCCTTTAGCACACGGGCAATGGAATCTTCCACACGATATATTTCAGCCCCGTTTCGTAAAAGCTCTTCTCCTATATCCACGGCAAGTGTGAGATATTTTGAATCTCCCATTCAGCTCTCCTTTATAAAAATACACGAATAAATTTCTATCTTTTATGGCAACTATAACAGATTTTATTGTATGATTATAGACAACATTTAAAGAATATTATTAAATTTTAAATATTTTCAGAGGTAATAAAAATGTACAAAATTATGACTGCCGGTCCTACGGAAGTTAGGGAAAATGTATTAAAGGCCAGAAGTATGCCATTTACAAATCCTGACCTGGATCTAGATTTTTATGATTATTATAAAGAAACATGCGAACTTTTCAGCAAAGCTGTTAATACAGAAAATGAAGCATTTATCTTAGGTGGAGAGGGAATTCTCGGTCTTGAAGCTGCATGTGCATCACTTACTGAGCCAGGTGACAGAGTTCTCGTAATCGATAACGGAATATTTGGTAAAGGCTTTACAGACTTTGTAAAAATGTACGGCGGAGAAGCTGTTTTATTTACATTGGATTATCATAAAGAAATTGACATTGCTCTTTTAGAGGAGTTCCTTGAAAAAGATCACGACTTCAAATATGCCACTGTTATTCACTGTGACACACCAAGCGGTGTTCTCAATGACATCATAGAAATAAGTAACCTTTTACATAAATACAACATTTTAACAGTTGCAGATTCAGTTGCTGCTTCATTTGGTGTACAACTTGATTTAAGCAAGGGTCATATTGATATTCTCTGTGGCGGATCACAGAAAGCACTTTCAGCTCCTCCGGGACTTACTATTGTCTGGGTAAGTGATGACGCTTTTAAGGCCATGGAAAATAGAAAGACTCCTATTGCAGGCTTCTATGCAAATATCCTCGCAATGAAGAACTACTATAAGGACAAATGGTTCCCATATACAATGCCAATCAGCGACATTATGGGACTTAGAACTGCTTTAGACAATTTCCTTGCAGATTCTGATGTGTTTAACAGACATAAAGAAGTTGCGGAATATACAAGAAAAGCCGTACGTGAAATGGGATTGTCACTCTACCTTGAGAGCGGATATGCAGATACTGTAACCGTTATAAATGTTCCTGATGGATATACAGACACTTATATTTTAGACAAGCTCAAAAATGACTACAACATTTTAATTTCAGGATGTTTCGATGTTCTTGCAGGCAAGGTTATCAGAATCGGCCATATGGGAGAAAATGCCCATTTAGAGAAAGTTAAAGAAGTAATTAAGGCACTTGGCGAGATAATCAAGTGAATCTGAAAGACAATTAACTTATAAAAATCTAAACCTGATTAATATTTTAATTTACTTAGCAAAATTTACTCTGAATTAACAGTTGGCAGAGAATTAGTCTTAATTAGTAATAGATATTGTCTGATAACTATAATACAGATGTTTTAATGGATAAAAACAAAAAGCACAGCTTAAAATATAAGCTGTGCTTTTTATATTACAAAATGAATCAGACTGATTCATTTAATATTTAATAATCAATATATCTGCCAATTAGTGGTGGAATAATCTGATTCCTGTAAAGCTCATTACCATGCCGTACTTATCACAAGCTTCGATAACTAAATCGTCACGAACTGAACCGCCCGGCTGAACGATGTACTTAACACCACTCTTGTAAGCTCTGTCGATGTTGTCGCTGAATGGGAAGAATGCATCAGAACCAACAGTAACATCAGTGTTGCTTGCAAGCCATTCTTTTCTTTCTTCATCAGTAAGCTTCTCTGGCTTCTCTGTGAATACTCTCTGCCATGCGCCATCAGCTAAGATATCCTCATCAAATTCACCGATGTATAAATCGATGGCATTGTCGATATCAGCTCTGCCAACACCTTCCTTGAATGGAAGATTCATAACCTTAGGCATCTGACGGAGGTACCAGTTATCAGCCTTAGTACCTGCAAGTCTTGTACAGTGAATTCTTGACTGCTGTCCGGCACCGATACCAATAGCCTGACCGTTCTTTACATAGCAAACGGAGTTTGACTGTGTATACTTTAAAACGATAAGAGCTACAATCATATCCTTCTTTGCACTGTCTGGAAGATCCTTGTTCTTTGTTACGATGTTTGCAAGAAGCTCGTCGTCAATCTTGAGTTCGTTTCTTCCCTGCTCAAATGTTACACCGTAAACCTGCTTTGTCTCGATTGGAGCAGGTACATATGACTCATCAATCTGGATAATGTTGTAGTTACCCTTCTTCTTTGACTTAAGGATTTCTAAAGCTTCATCTTCGAATCCAGGTGCAATAACACCATCAGAAACTTCATGCTTGATAAGCTTTGCTGTTGCAACGTCACAAACATCTGAAAGTGCAATGAAATCACCAAATGATGACATTCTGTCAGCACCTCTTGCTCTTGCATAAGCATTTGCAAGTGCGCTTAAAGGTCCGATTTCAGGGTCGATTCTGTAGATTGCTCTGAGAGTATCATCAAGAGGAAGTCCGATAGCTGCACCTGCAGGTGAAACGTGCTTAAATGATGTAGCAGCCGGGATACCGCAGGCATCCTTAAGTTCCTTAACTAACTGCCATCCGTTAAGAGCATCGAGGAAATTGATGTAACCTGGTTTTCCGTTGAGGACAGTTACAGGAAGATCACTTCCGTCTGCCATATATATTCTTGAAGGCTTCTGATTAGGATTACAGCCGTATTTAAGAGCTATTTCGTTCATATTATTCTCCTTTGGTATGTGTTCTTATTGATTATTTTTGTTGATTATTCTTGTTTCTGTCTCTAATGTATCTAAATCAATTAATCTTACAAACAATGATACCTTATTGTCAGCGTTAAGGCTGTTCCAGCATTCATTTGTTAATTCATCAATATCATCCGGAATAGATAATGCTTCAGGCTCACCTGTAAAGCTTGGAATTGGGTTGCCATCCTGCATATATGTGTGGATGAAGTGACCAACACCTGCTACAGGCTCTCTGTAGTCATATGTAAATCTCTGGCATACGCCTGTTTCAGGATCTCTCTTAAGGATAGAGAGCTTATAAGAGTAGTTACCCTCTTCATCGAAAAGAATACCTGAAATTCTTGGTGTATAGTTAGGAGCATCCGGCTCAAACTCACGAACTAAAAGTGATTCTTCAAATGTCTTACCGTTGCTCATTCCTTCGTAGATTGTATCTGTCTGATCGCCGTTTGTTACGATTGTCTGCTTACCGAGAACACGAACAGGTGCGTAAATAATAAGGCTTGGATCTGTAAGCTTAGACTCGTCATAAGCCTTTGTCTTAATGCCTTCGCCGTCTTCAACAAATACTCTGTTACGGCTGTTTTCACTTCTTCCCATGATGAAGTAAACCATAGCTGCCTTACCGCTCTTTGTCTTACCGATAATGATTCCTCTACCAGGATATGTAGTACTTCCTAACTCTTCGTTAATTGATTTCATAACTTACCTCTTAAAATATATTTAGATATTAATCAAAACACCCTAATTGTATATAGCTTTCTATAATTATGCAATCATAAAAGCATGTTTAACATTGTATAAAATTAATAAATTATCAATAGTTACCAAGTAATCTCATACTTGTACTTTCTTCATATATACCTCTAAGCGCATCTCTTACTCTTGAATCAGCGAGATTTCCTTCAAAATCACAGTAAAATCTTGAATTCCATTCACTTCCCTTTAAAGGTCTTGACTCTAATTTCATCATATTTAAGTCGTTATATACGATAGGACTTAAAATGTTGTATAAAGCACCCTTTTCGTTAAGAGTTTCAATTTCAATACTTACCTTATTGGCACTCTTTAAGAAGCGTCTCTTATTTGATAATACAACAAATCTTGTTGTATTCTTTGCTTCCTGATTGATGCATGTTGCAATTGGTTCAAGCCCGTAAATCTTTCCTGCCTCAACACTTGCAATCGCAGCCTGAGTCTTATCCTCTTCCTCTTTAACCATCTTTGCTGAAATGGCTGTATTAGAACATGTCTTTCTACGCCAGTCCTGATGTCCTTCAAGGAATTT
Source organism: uncultured Eubacteriales bacterium (assembly GCA_900545225.1). Lineage (GTDB taxonomy): Bacteria > Bacillota > Clostridia > Lachnospirales > Lachnospiraceae > UBA4285. The sequence continues at coordinate 28,880 of UQXZ01000009.1, read as the reverse complement.
CTTACACTGCATAAGTCCCTGTGGATGAGAAATAACAGTTTTAATATCAGATAACTTAGTTCCGGGTAAAGCTAAAAGAGCATGCTCAATCTTTACAAATTCTTCAGCTACGATATAAACCTGGAATTCGTTGAACAAGTCATATACTTCAACTACACTGCCGGCTGTAGAGTTATCAATAGGAACTATTGCGTAATCAACACTACCGTTGGCAGCGGCATTAAATGCTTCCTTCCATGTAGGTACGTTGAATTCAAATATATCTGTTCCAAAGAACTGTCTTAATGCTATATGAGCATATGCTCCGGGAATACCCTGATAGGCCACCTTAATATTTTTATTTGGTACTTCATCCATAATGTCATATGGGAAAAGCATTGACTGGCCTTCTTCTTCAAGAATTCTATACTGAATCTTTCTGCTTCCTGACATAATCTGTTCATAGAGCTTTGCAATATCAGAAGCATTTGCAGGATCACTTACAATATTTTTAACAGAATCGAGTTTTTCAATCTCTCTTCCCTTATCAAATATTTTCTTTCCGGTTTTAATTTTATCGATGGCAACTTCCTTAGATAATCCAATCCTCTTTTCAAGTAACTTGATTATCTCCTTGTCTGTTGCATCAATTTCTTCTCTGATTTTAGATAAGTCTGACATTTACTTTTCTACCTCTGATATAGCCTTGTCTAAACGTACAATCATTTCATCGATATCTTCTTTTGTAATTACAAGAGGTGGTACAAAACGAACAACATCATGTCCTGCAGAAAATACGATTAATCCGTTTTCAATTGCCTTATTAATAATAGTTGAAGGAGAAACTGTTACTGTGATTCCCTGCATGAATCCTCTTCCTCGTCTTCCTGTTACTATCTCATGCTTTTCAACAAGCTCTTCAAGCTTCTGCTCAAAGTAAGGTGCTGTTTCATTTACATGTTTTACAATGTCACGTGTCTTAAACATTTCAAGAGTCTTAAGAACTGCAGCTCCTGCAAGTGGATTACCACCGTATGTTGAACCATGATCACCGGGAACAAGAACGTCATTTGCCTTTCCTCTTGTAAGGAATGCACCAACCGGAAGTCCCTGACCTAAAGCCTTGGCTGTTGTAATAACATCAGGCATTACACCGTACTGCTGGTATGCGTACATTGAACCTGTTCTTCCAAGACCACACTGAATCTCATCAAGCATAAGAAGCATGTCATGCTCATCACATAACGCTCTTAAGCCCTCTAAGAATTCCTTATCTGCAGGATAAATACCACCCTCACCCTGAACTGTCTCAAGGATGATTGCACATGTCTTATCTGTAATAAGAGCCTTAACACTGTCTAAATTGTTGTATTCAGCAAACTTAATATCAGGAATAAGCGGACCGAAAGGTGTCTGGTATGCCATGTTGCCTGTTACTGATAAAGCACCCATAGAACGGCCATGGAATGAATGTGAAAATGCGATAATTTCGTTATCATTGCTTCCTGTCTTTAAATGTCCGTACTTCTTAGCTACCTTTACAGCACCTTCAATAGCTTCTGTTCCTGAGTTTGTAAAGAACACCTTGTCCATACCTGTTACTTCTGTAAGAGCCTTTGCTGCTTCTGCTGCAGGCTCGTTGTAGAATAAGTTAGATGTGTGGATAAGCTTATCAATCTGTGCTTTTAAAGCATCGTTGAATTCTTTGTTGTTATATCCAAATGCATATACGGCAATTCCGGCACCGAAATCAAGATAATCCTTGCCGTCCTTGTCATATAAATAAACTCCGTCACCGTGATCTAACACGATCTTATATCTGTTATATACATGGACTAAATGCTCGTCAGCACATTCCATAATTTCCTTTGTATTCATATGTAACTCCTTAATATGAGAATTAAAATTCTACATAATAATTTCTGTGTTTAACTTATGTCGTATAATTAGTCCTTCATGAATTTCTCTTCATTGTTGCCGATAATAGCTGTACCAACACCCTTATTAGTGAAGATTTCAAGAAGAAGTGAATGAGGGATACGACCGTCAAGAATATGGACTCTTGAAACTCCCTTTTCAATAGCACTGATACAGTTAGTTAACTTAGGAATCATACCGCCCTTAATATCACCTGACTGTAAAAGAGCCTTTGCATCATCAATTCTGATTTCAGAAATTAATGTGCTCTTGTCGTTAAAGTCACTGTAAAGTCCCTCAACGTCTGTTAAGAATGCAAGCTTTGCAGCCTTAAGAGATGTTGCAACTGAGTAAGCAGCATCATCAGCATTGATGTTATAAGGAAGATATTCATCATCATATCCGATTGGACAAATGATTGGAACATAGTCTCTGTCGAGAATATTCTTAATAATCTCAGAATCAACGTGATCAATCTGACCTACGAATCCTAAATCCTTACCGTCAGCCATTTCCTTCTTCTTAACATGAAGCATTTTTCCGTCCTGGCCACTGATACCGATTGCCTTTACACCAAGCTTGCTGAGTCTTCTTACTAGATCCTTATTAATCTTGTTAAGAACCATCTGAGCGATGTCGATTGTTGTCTTATCTGTGTATCTGAAGCCGTTAATAAACTTAACTTCATGACCGCTCATTTTAACCCATTTACTGATTTCCTTACCGCCACCATGTACAATAACAGGGCGAAATCCTACGGATTTAAGAAGTGCAATATCTTCAATTAATTTATCAGATAATGACTCGCTGTCCATTACACTTCCGCCGTACTTAACAACGATAATCTTTTCATGAAAATATCGTATGTAAGGGAGTGCTTCAATAAGCACCTCGGCCCTGTTCTTTTCTACATCGTCGTACATTGTATTATTACCTCTGTATTTAATCATGTCTTTAATAATTAACTTCTATAATCTGCATTTATCTTTACGTATTCTAATGTAAGGTCACATCCCCAGGCAGTTGCTGTTTCGCCGCCCTTCTTAATGTCCGCTGTAATAATTACAGGATTACCTGAAAGAATACTTGTTGCTTCATCTTCTGAATAATCTGTTGCAATACCATCTTTAACAAGCTGTAATCTGCCGTTGTTACTGCTTACAAAAATGTCTACAATCTCAGGATCAAAATCAACACCTGAGTATCCCATGGCTGCAAGGATTCTTCCCCAGTTAGCGTCATGGCCAAATACAGCAGCCTTTGTAAGTGATGATGTAACAATAGATTTAGCAAGTGTTCTTGCATCATCTCTTGTCTTGGCATTGCAAACTGTTGCCTCAATAAGGGCTGTACAGCCTTCGCCGTCACCTGCGATCATCTTTGCAAGCTCAGTACATACATGTCTGAGAGCTCTCTTAAATGTCTCATATGATTCATTCTTGCTATCAATAATCTTATTTTCAGCCTTACCATTAGCAAGAACAATAGCTGTATCATTTGTTGATGTATCGCCGTCAACTGAGATCATGTTAAATGAATCATCAATAACTTCCTTAAAAGCTGTTGTAAGAAGCTTTTTCTTAATAAGTACGTCTGTTGTTACAAAGCAAAGCATTGTAGCCATGTTAGGATGAATCATTCCTGCACCCTTACACATACCACCGATAGTAACAGGAGTTCCATCAATATCTACTGTAATAGAAACTTCCTTAGGTCTTGTATCTGTAGTCATGATAGCCTTAGCAGCACCATGTCCGTTTTCAGGATTTGATGAAAGTGTCTTAGCCATTGCCTCGATACCTGACTTAATCTTATCCATTGGAAGATTTGCACCGATAACACCTGTTGAGCAGATTAAAACATTTTCAGGATTACATGGAATGTTCTTTGCAACAGCTTCTGCTGTATCCTTACAGTCCTGTAAACCCTTTTCTCCTGTACATGCATTTGCAACACCTGCGTTAACTACGATTGCGTTAAAGCATGGTGAAGTTTGGATTAATCCTCTGTCCCACTGAACAGGAGCTGCGAAAACTCTGTTTCTTGTAAATGTACCAGCTGCGATACATGGTGTCTCAGAGTAAATAAGCGCCATATCGAGAGCATTGTTCTTCTTAATACCTGCACTTGTGTATGCAGCTTCGAATCCCTTAGGAGCAAGAATTCCCTTAGCTACTCCTGTTTCGTTATTCATTTCCATTTAATCACCTCTATGATAAAAATCTAAAATAATCTTTTTTATATAATTAACATTCTTTAAATATTCTACTACTAATTGATATTTATAGAATAGCCTATGTATTAAACAATAGAAGGAACAAGGTTAAGTCCTGTGTCTTCCTTCAATCCGAATAAAATATTCATGTTCTGAACAGCCTGTCCTGCAGCACCTTTAACGATGTTGTCGAGAGTACCAATCATAATGAGTCTGTTAGTTCTCTTTTCAATGAAGAAGTTAACATCCACATAGTTAGAACCCTTTGTAAATCTTGTTTCAGGAACAACACCTTTATCAAGAACACGGACAAACTTCTCATCCTTATAATATTTATTGTAAATATCTCTGATTTCTTCTTCAGAAATGTCCTTAGAAAGATTTGCATAGCATGTTGCTATAATTCCTCTGTTCATTGGAACAAGGTGAGGAGTAAATATAAGCTTAATATCTAGACCACATGCATATCCAAGCTGCTCTTCTATTTCAGGTGTGTGTCTGTGAGTACCTACACCGTATGCCTTCATGCTTTCGTTTACTTCACAGAAAAGATTTGCAGTTACTGCCTTACGTCCTGCACCTGTAGTACCGCTCTTTGCATCTATAATAATAGTATTAGGATCAATAACACCCTCTTTTACCATTGGATACAATGTAAGGATAGATGTTGTTGTGTAACAGCCAGGATTAGCAATAATACGTGTCTCAGGTGTTATCTTATCTCTGTTGATCTCGCAGAGTCCGTAAACTGCTTCATCAATTAAGTCAGGTCTCTTATGATCAATCTTGTACCACTCTTCATAAATATCTACGTCCTTTAATCTAAAGTCAGCACTAAGGTCGATGATTTTAGCATTTTCCAAAACCTTATCTGTAAGAAGGCCTGCTAAATATCCCTGTGGTGTTGCAGTAAAGATTACATCTACATCTTCAGAAATCTCTTCAAGAGTTTTAGCTGTGCAGATACCGTCTATAATTTCAAATGTATTTCTATATATATCTGAATATTTTTCACCGTCATATGACTTTGAACCGAGCCATTTTATCTCTACTTCAGGATGATTTACGAGAATTCTTACAAGTTCATTACCGGCATATCCTGTCGCACCGATTATTCCAACTTTTATCATAATATATTTATCCTCCTTTGAGCGAAGGCTCTATGAATAATTAATCACTATATTTTTAACCCTATTTTTTAAATTATAACAACTTATTTATCATTGTAAAGGCAATTCTAATAATTCGACATTTGTGTTTTGAATTTATAATTATGCACTTAAATGTATTTTTATTGCATTTTATGCATTTTTATACATTAACATTGAAATTATGTTAGCCCTGTATTATTATATATGGAAATATATTTAGAAAGGACATGTAAAAATGAAAGAAAAAATAGTTCTTGCCTATTCTGGCGGATTAGACACAACAACAATTATTCCTTGGCTTAAGGAAAATTACAACGATGCAGAAGTTATCTGCGTATGTGCTGACGTAGGTCAGGAAGAGGAGCTTGATGGTCTTGAAGAAAGAGCTCTTGCTTCAGGTGCTTCTAAGCTTTACATCGAAGATTTAACAGATGAATTCTGTGATGACTACATTCTTCCATGTATCAAGGCTCATGCAGTATATGAGAACAAGTATCTTTTAGGTACAAGTATGGCAAGACCTCTTATCGCTAAGAGACTTGTTGAGATTGCACAGGCTGAAGGTGCTACAGCAATCTGTCACGGAGCAACAGGTAAGGGTAACGACCAGGTTCGTTTCGAATTAACAGTTAAGGCTCTTGCTCCAGAAATCAAGATCATCGCTCCATGGCGTGATGACAAGTGGAATCTTGAATCTCGTGAAGACGAAATTCAGTACTGTAGAGATCACGGAATTGATCTTCCATTCTCATCAAATGACAACTCATACAGTAGAGATAGAAACATCTGGCATATTTCACATGAAGGTCTTGAACTTGAAGATCCTGCAAGTGAGCCAAACTATAAGCACTTACTCGTTCTTTCAAACACTCCTGAAGATGCTCCAACAGAGCCAGAGTATATTACAATTAAGTTTGAAAAGGGTAAGCCTGTTGCTCTTAATGGCAAGGAAATGAAGCTCTCAGACATCATCCGCAGACTTAACAAGATCGGTGGAAAGCACGGTATCGGTATTGTAGATATCGTTGAGAACAGAGTTGTTGGTATGAAGTCTCGTGGTGTATATGAAACACCAGGTGGAACAATCCTTTACGAAGCACATCAGCAGCTTGAAGAGCTTATTCTTGACAGAGATACAACTGAAGAGAAGATCAACCTTGCTAACAAGTATGCTCAGGTAGTATACGAAGGAAAATGGTTCACACCACTTCGTGAGGCTCTTGAAGCATTCGTTGAGTCAACACAGCAGTATGTAACTGGTGAAGTTAAGTTCAAGCTTTACAAGGGTAACATCATTAAGGCTGGTACTACTTCTCCATACTCATTATACAATGAGTCAATCGCATCATTTACAACTGGTGACTTATATGATCACAGAGATGCTAATGGATTTATCAACTTATTCGGCCTTTCAATGACAGTTCGTGCATTAACAAAGAAGCAGAACGAGAATAAATAATTAGCTGATTTATTTCTTTATCATTGCCAACAAAAAAGCCACATATTGCATGTTACACATGTACAATATGTGGCTTTATCTTTAAATTTTGTTTTTGAAATCTTTCAGCTTATAGTACTGATAAAGTTTATGATTCTTTATAGCCCATACCTTCAACTTTGTACCAAATGTATTACCGTCTTTTACTGTAAAGCAGTTCCACATCTCTCTCAGCGGTTCTCTATTGAGAAATCTGCAGAACTTATCAATCTTTTCTTTTAAAGTCTTTTCAGGATTCTTATTATCCTCAATGCCATTTTTCAATAAAATGACAATCATATGAAATGCCAGATGTTTTACAAGCTCAGGATCAAAATTATACTTTTCTCTTAGTCTTTTATATTCCTTAAGAGAATTGCTCATTTCCTTATAAATATTTGGTCTGAACTGATTAACCATTGATTGCATATGCCACCTACGGTTATATATATGCTTATGAATATATACTACTGTTTTAATGTGACGATAGTATTCGGGATTAAAATACATATCATCAAAATCTCTTACCTTAGTCATTTTTTTAGTAGCATTTTCAGTAATAACAAAGCTTTTATCAAATATTGATCTACGGTCTCTTTCGCCTGTTTTCTCATCAACATTTGTGAATTCACCAATAACCAAGTCCGCATTTGTTTTATAATAAGCATTGAGAAGTGTGCTTATTGCATTTGGCTCATAATAATCATCACCATCTAAAAATGTAAAAAATTCACAGGATACATTTTCTAAGCCTATATTTTTTGCTGCATTTAAGCCATTATTTTCGCCATGCAGAACAAGTTTAATTCTATCTTTATAAGTAATATTTTCTAAATAAGGCTTAACAAACTGTTCAATAACTTCCTTTGTATTGTCAGTAGATCCATCCTCTACTATTATCAGTTTCCAGTCATTACAATCCTGATTAATTACACTTTCAAGACGTTTTCTAATATAATTTTCTTTATTATAAGATTATAAGCCGTAACAATAACACTAACTTTCATAAATACCCCATGTCAGATAATTGATTTTCTCAATTCACGGATGTTATCTCTATAGTCAGAAATGTCACCCTTAAATATACTTGATGAACCTGCAACAAACATATTTGCTCCCAGGTCTCTTAAAATTTTCGCTCTTTCAAATGTTATATTACCGTCTACTTCGATTATATAATCATGAAGTCCGAGGGATTTTATTCTCTCAATAACAGTACCTGTCTTTTCAACAGTACCTTCAACTGCCTTCTGACCTGCAAATCCCGGTGTAACATGAAGAATATTTACACCATCAGCCATTGTGTAAACTTCTTCAAGAACATCAATCGGTGTAATCGGATTAATGGCAACTGTACATTTGCATCCATAGCTCTTTACGGCTTCAATAGCACCTTTAATATCCTGAGTTGACTCCGCATGTATTGATACAATATCTGTAGGCTGTAAATCAAACCATTCCAGCTTATATTCTGGATTAGTAATCATCAGATGTATATCGAGAGGAATGTCTGTTACATCTCTCATATGCTTTACATAGGATGTACCCCCCCCATGTTTGTAACGAAATTGCCATCCATTACATCAATATGTAAATAATCTATATTTTCTTCTTCAAATAAATGTATTGTATCAGGTAACTTACCTAAAGATGAACACATCATTGAAGCACTTATTTTTCCATTTTTATTCATATCTTTTCCAAATACAATAAAATCAAGGATTTAACATAACCTTACATGTTAAGACATTCTTATCTCTGAGAACATCTAAAGCATGCTCATAGTCTTCCATTTTAAATGCATGAGTAACGAGCTTTGATATATCAATCTCGCCATTCTCTATCATTTTAATACAGTCTTTCCAGTCGTTACATGTATCATTGTAGCTTGAATTCCATGTTCCCTTAACTGTAAGCTCTTTTCTTAAAATCTTCCAGTATGATGCCTTTGGTAAATTTAAATCTCCATATGGATTACCTGTAAGAACGATGGTTCCGCCCTTCTTAACTGTAAGAATTGAGCTTTCGATGGAATCGTTGCTACCTACACATTCAATAACAACATCAACGCCATTTCCATCTGTTATTTTGTCAATCTGTTCTTTAAGATCAGAATTTGTATCGACTACATTTTCAAGGCCAACAGACTTTGTAAATTCTTCTTTTTCTTTAGAACGTCCTGCAACAATAACCTGCTTGGCTTCCTTCTGTGCAATAAGAGCCGCAAGAAGTCCGATTGTTCCGTTACCCATAACAAGAACTCTCTTATCATTGTTAATGTCTGCTCTTCTTGTTGCATGTCTCGCAACTGCCATAGGTTCTGTAAGAGCTGCAGTATTGTAAGGAATATCATCAGAAAATGTCACTATATTCCATAATGGCACAGAAATATATTCTGCCATGCCACCATCACATCTTGATCCGAAGTAATTGTAGTTGTCGCATCTTGCATATTCCTTTTCCTTACATGAAGGACATTCACCACATGGAAGAAGAGGGAATATAACTGCTCTCTTACCGATGTAAGATTTATCAACATCTTCAGCAGCATCTACAATCTGTCCGCAGAACTCATGTCCCGGAATAGTTGGGAAATGATATGTTCCTGTTGTAAATATTCTTGGAATATCACTTGAACATATTCCACAGGCTTTAACATTTACAAGAACTTCGCCCTTTTTCATTACAGGTATTTCAACATCTTTATATTTTAACTGGCTGATACCTTCAAGTACGCACGCTTTCATAATTAATTAACCTTTTTATAAACATTCTTTAATTCGTGACCCAATCTCTCGTGTTCTTCAGGAAGCTTCATATAATCCCCATACATATTAGTTAAGTATGAATCATAACATGCCATGGCTTTAAATGTTCTGCCATTAAATTCTACATCAACCTTTTTCTCATATTTAGACCTGATAAGTAATTCACCATTACCACAGCTTGATGATACAGCACCAACATAGTATGAACCATTATATTTATACTTTCTGGAAAATCTTATAAGTAAGTCCGCAAATCTTTTCTTACCGATCATCTTAAGAGGTAAAATCACAGGTAACTTAGCTATTGATCTGAACTTTGTAGTTCCCTCTCCGATTCTGGCATCTGATCTTACTGTAAGCTTTCTGATATTTAAGGCTTTCATAAGTCTGCATTCTGCTTCCTTTTTATTATCAGGAAGACCGTCAATTGGGAAAACATCCATCCATAAATGCTTATCTACTGATGCATATCTCGCCTTTAAATATGTGTCCTTATCTATAATCTTCTGTACATATCCCTCATATGATATATCAAATACAAGATTAGGAGCTAATGGATATTTTTTTACAAGTCGTTTGAACTTTTCATAATCAGGTCTTGGCATAACAACATCAATATCGTCATCCCATGGAATGAAACCCTTATGTCTGATTGCACCAAGCAATGTTCCACCGCATAAAGAATAGTCTAATTTATACTTGTTACAGAATTCATCAAACTTAACAAGCATATCAAAAAGTCTGTCTTTATATTCTTTTTCACTTAATTTTACAAATTTACCCATTTTAGAAACCTTATTTTTAAACTACAAAACTAAATTATTTATCAGATAGCATTTTAAATAAAACAGACTTATTTATCACACAGTGTTTTAAACAAATCTAAATCATCCGCAGTTGTTATTTTGAAATTTTTCTTATCACCGTCAATAAGTGCCACATCTATTCCGCACTTAACAGCTACTTCACTAGAACCGTTTATGGCAAGCAATTCTTCATGAGTAAGACTTCTGTTCGCCTTAAGATATGACTCATAGTTAAATGCTTCCGGAGCCTGACCTCTGAAAAGTGTACTTCTCTTTAAAAGTGAATCAACATGTGTTCCATGTTCACTATAGTAAAATGTATCTTCTGCAGGAAGAACAGGCATAACAGCCTTATTATTTTCTAAAGTACTTAAACATTTATTAATAAGCTCATGAGAAACCAATGGTCTTGCAGAATCATGGATAATTACATTTTCAGGATTACGCTCCTCTAATGTATCAAGAGCATTAATAATGGAATACTGTCTGTTCTCACCCGGATCTGCAAAATTCATAAACTTATCAATGTTTAACTTACCAATCCAGTCAGAGAGAAAATCTCTGTATTCTGGTGAACAAACAATTACAATTCCATCTATATTTTCATTATTGTTAAATGTTACAAGACAGTGACTGATAATCGGTTTTTCATTTATCATTATAAATTGCTTTGGCAGTGATCCCATTTTCATACGTGATCCGACACCACCTGCCAAAATTATCGCGATATTCATAAATAACCCCTTAAATTAAGTTGTAATATTACATCATTTTAACACAGATTTTAGGTCGTTTGATAAAAATAAGTCTGAATAATTAGTGAGTACAGAATCAGTTTCATTCCTGTATGTTAAATAAAAATACAAAAACGGTGTAATTCATTTATTAAGCTACACCGTTTTTACTTTAAACCAAAACACCGGCACATGGTTAAATTCCATATCTCGGTATTTTTATATATTTATTTATTCTTATGAACTAATTAATACGAATTATTAATTCATTTTCACTAATTTTAATGATTTGTTAAGATCAGATATACTTACCTGCCTCATATAATGGGTATGCAGCTGTAAGTTCTTTTGCTAAAGATCTTGCCTTGTCAGTGTCGTTATCAAGGATAGCAAGCTTGATAGCTTCTGCTGTCATATCCATATCGTGAGTATTAAATCCTCTTGTTGTTACTGCAGCAGAACCAAGTCTGATACCACTTGTAACAAATGGAGATGCAGGATCGTTAGGAATTGTATTCTTGTTACATGTAATATTTACGCTGTCAAGAATAGCTTCAACTTCCTTACCTGTCTTTCCTGTGTTAAGAAGGTTAACAAGCATAAGGTGGTTATCTGTTCCACCAGAAACGATGTCGAATCCCCTACTCTGTAATCCTTCGCAAAGAGCTTTAGCGTTTCTCTTTACGTTCTTAGCATAGAGCTTGAAGTCATCCTGAAGAGCTTCCTTAAGACATACAGCCTTAGCAGCAATAACATGCATAAGAGGTCCACCCTGTGTTCCAGGGAAGATTGACTTGTTGAGCTTGTGCTCTGTAGCAAATTCTTCAGATGAAAGAATCATACCACCTCTTGGTCCTCTGAGAGTCTTATGTGTAGTTGTTGTAACTACATGAGCAAATGGAATTGGGCTTGGATGCTCTCCACCTGCTACAAGACCTGCGATATGAGCCATATCTACCATAAGGTAAGCGCCAACCTCATCAGCGATAGCTCTGAATCTTGGGAAGTCAATTGTTCTACCGTATGCAGAAGCACCTGCAACGATTAACTTAGGCTTGCATTCCTTAGCGATACGAAGAACTTCATCATAATCGATAAATCCTTCGTCATTTACACCGTAAGGAACAACGTTGAAGTAATTACCTGAGATATTTGCAGGTGAACCGTGTGATAAATGTCCACCACAGTCAAGACTCATTCCCATATATGTATCGCCTGGCTGCATTAATGCATAGAATACAGCGAAGTTAGCCTGAGCACCTGAGTGAGGCTGAACATTTGCATATGTACAACCGAAAAGCTCCTTAGCTCTTTCAATTGCCTGCTGCTCAACAACATCTACGAATTCACATCCACCATAGTAACGCTTTCCGGGGTATCCTTCAGCGTACTTATTTGTAAGGTGGCTTCCCATTGCTTCCATAACTGCTCTGCTTACGAGGTTTTCAGATGCAATAAGCTCGATATTATTTCTCTGTCTCTGAAGCTCGTCTTCCATAGCCTTAGCCACAACAGGGTCGAACTCTTTAACGTAATCAAATGAATACATGTTTTCTCCTTTTCAATTATCCAAAGATAGTTAATCATTTCCAGATAATCAATCAACATTCTAAAATTAATTATCTCTATAAAATTAGTTATCTTGAGATGAACTTGTTGTACTTATCTTCATCATAAACCACATCAAGTTCACCTATCCATTCTGTAGGTCCGTCTTTTTTGCAAAATCCGTCCTTAAATACATATAAGCCGTCATTTTCATCAATTTCGAAAATACCACCGAAATTGTATGAATGAAGACCCATTTCAATAGAATCACATATCATAGTCCACATAGTATTGTAAGCAGGTGACATATTTCTGCATTCACCATTGCTTGCACCATATATATACCACATTTCCTTATTGTATGGAAATGCTATTGCTGTTGATAATGGATTTCCTTCAAATTCCGAAACATATATTCTTATGTCAGGAAATGCTGCTAAAAGTCTTTCAAAATAGCTCTTAGGTCTGTATGTAATACCCTGTCTTTCAGCCATGATAATAGTCATATCATAGAAAATATCAAGGTCTTCAGGTGTTCTGCTCCATCTTGTAGTAACACCCTTCTTAATAGACTGTCTTACTGAATATCTTGTATTCTGTCTGAACTCCTTAAGAACTTCCTCACTTGTCTTGTCCTTAAGGTCTAAGATCATGTCATAACGAGGCTGAGAAAATGATTTAATTTCTGTTTCTCTGCTTCTGAACTTAAAGCCTGCGTCTCTGTAAAGATTTACGATCTCTTCATCATACTTAAATGCAGGATCAATTCTTAATAAAAATGAATTTTTCGCTTCGATAACAGGCTTTGCTTCTTCAATGAGTCTCTTTGTTAAATCAATGTCAGTAAAGTCTGAAACAGGGCCTCTGCTGGCATATGAAAATGATGCGTCGTCAACAGCTTCAACTGAAAGAATTGATAATGCTGCAATGATTTCTCCATTTTCTTCGAGATATACGTAATCACTTTCCCAGTTATTCTTTACCTGGCTCCAGTTCATATCCTGAGTAGCTCTGCCATATGGTGAAGACTTAATAAAATTCTCGTATCGTGCAACATCTGCTGCATTTGATTTATCTAATACAGGCATTATTCTTCCTCGCTTTTAATAATATTGATATGAAGATCATCAAGCTGCTTGCTGTCAACAACATTAGGAGCATCTGTAAGAAGACATGATGCATCCTTAACTTTAGGGAATGCAATAACGTCTCTGATGCTTTCGCTTCCGCTCATAAGCATGATTAATCTGTCGAGACCGATTGCAAGACCTGCATGAGGAGGTACACCGTACTTAAACGCATCAAGAAGGAAGCCAAACTTTTCATTTGCTTCTTCTGTTGAAATTCCAAGAGCGTTGAACATTTTCTCCTGAACATCGCTCTGGTGGATTCTTACACTACCACCGCCAAGTTCAATACCGTTAAGAACAATATCGTATGCCTTAGCTCTTACATTTGCCTTGTCACCGAGGAGGTTATCAACATCCTCATCAAATGGCATTGTAAATGGATGATGCATTGCGATAAATCTCTCTTCTTCGTCTGACCACTCAAACTGAGGGAATTCTGTAACCCAGAGGAACTTATAGTCATCCTGCTTACGAAGACCGGCTCTGTCTGCAAGCTCAAGTCTTAATGCACCGAGAACATTAAATACAATCTTATCTCTGTCTGCAGCAAAGAGTAATAAGTCGCCAGGCTTACCATCTAATGCAGCAATTAATTCATTTAACTTATCTTCAGAAAGGAACTTAGAGAATGAGCACTTAATGTCTCCTGAAGGCTGGATCTGAATATATGCAAGACCCTTAGCTTCGTATCCCTTTGCAAAATCAACAAGAGCATCAATCTGCTTTCTTGGTATATCACCAAATCCTGTAGCATTAATTGCTCTTACTGACTGGCCTTCTGTGTTGGCAGGACCGTTAAATACAACGAAGTCCATATCCTTAACAATGTCAGATACATCCTTTAATTCCATACCGAAACGGATATCAGGCTTATCAGAACCGAATCTGTCCATAGCCTCTCTCCATGTCATTCTCTTGAGAGGAAGCTCAACCTTAACGCCTAAAATGTCGTTAAAGATCTTAGCGATAAGTCTTTCTGTAACATCCATAACGTCATCAGCTTCTACGAAAGACATTTCCAAATCCACCTGAGTAAATTCAGGCTGTCTGTCAGCTCTTAAGTCCTCATCTCTGAAACATCTTGCAATCTGCATATATCTGTCAAAACCAGCACACATAAGCATCTGCTTGAATAACTGAGGTGACTGTGGAAGTGCGTAGAATTCTCCCGGATGAACACGGCTTGGTACAAGGTAATCTCTTGCGCCTTCAGGCGTACTCTTAGTAAGCATTGGAGTTTCGATATCAAGGAAGCCCTCTTCGCTTAAGAACTGTCTGATAAGAGTAGTAACCTTACTTCTCATAATGATATTGTCTCTGATATCACTTCTTCTAAGGTCAAGAGTTCTGTTCTTTAATCTGATTTCTTCCTTTGTATCGATACCAGGCTCAATAGGGAAAGGAGGTGTATCTGAAGCTGATAAAATTCTGAGAGACTCAGCCTCAATTTCAATTTCACCTGTCTTTAAATCCTTATTAACTGCACCGCTTCTCTTTACTACAGTACCAGTAACTGCAATAACGAATTCTGAACGGATGCTGTTAGCCTTTTCAAATACTGCGCTGTCAGACTTTGTCTCATCGAACATAATCTGAACAATACCGCTAACATCTCTTAAATCTATAAATAATAATGAGCCCAAATTTCTTCTTTTCTGAACCCATCCCATAACAGTAACTTTTTCACCGATATTATTACTACTTAATTCGGCACATTTATATGAGCGTTTAATGCCCTGCATTGACTCCTGCATATTTTCCTCCATACAAATTGAACTGTCTTTAAGTATACATTATAGTCAAAAATTTTAATATTAATATTTTAAATGTTTCTATGATTAGTGATTTTAATCATCATACTGATCCAGAAGCTTATTCTTTCTTTCGATCATTTCATCGACTCTCTCGATGTACTGCTCCACATTTTTAACATTTTCAGCTCGTTCTATACGGCCGTTGTCAAAAAGACATTTAGTAGATGAGCCTGCACCAAATGCAATAATGGACTGTATCTCTTCCATAATGAAAATGTTGTAGAGACATTCCGAACCTTTTTTGGCATATCCGATATTTTCAAGATTGCCTGTCATATTCTGCTGGCGGTACATATAGTAAGGTTCCATGTTGAGCTCTTCTATGGCACTTCCTAGAATATCCTGATATTCATCTGTAGAAATATACTCATATCCATTATATAAGGACTTACTTGTTGTAAATGCCGCCGCTCTCTTAAAGCTTAATGAATGCATTGTAATGCTGTCAGGTGCAAGTTCCTTTAAGCACTTTGCAGTTCTTGCAATATCATCCCTTGTTTCCTCAGGAAGTCCTAAGATTACATCCATATTGATATTGTCGAAACCAAGCTCTCTTGCAAGCTTAAATGCTTCATACACATATTCAACAGTATGCTTTCTGCCGATAATATCCAGCGTCTTCTGGTTAAATGTCTGAGGATTTACAGATATTCTGGAAATGTTATGTTTTTTTAAAACCTCTAACTTTTCTTTTGTAATACTGTCAGCTCTTCCCGCTTCCACCGTATATTCCAGAAGATTAGAAAGATCGTAATTTTCTTCCACACATACAAGCGCCTTTTCAAGCTGTTCTGCCGTAAGAGCCGTAGGTGTTCCGCCACCCATATAGATAGAATCTATTTTTTTGTGAGCGAGTCTCTCTTTAAATGCTTTAAGCTCGTAGCAGAGCTTATCCACATATCTTTCCATTAAGTCATTATTGCTTATTACGGTTGCAAATGAACAATAGGCACAGACTGACGGGCAGAATGGAATATGAATATATAGACTAATACTGTCCTTACCTGCCACTTCATCTATAATGTGTCGCTCATTTTTTGCAACTTCATATGCGAGTTCAGCCTTCTTATCTGAGATTAAATATCTCTCTTTAAGAGTATTAATAACTTCTTTTTTATTGTCGAATGCGTCATTCAGAAGCACCATTGCTCTCTTAGAAGGTCTCACACCTGTAAGAAAGCCCCATGGAAGCTTTCTATCTGTATACTCCATGAGGCTTTCATATAATGCTTTTTTAAATATATCGTGAATCTCACCCTTAGACTTTCCTAAGGTTTCTTCATCTTCAGGTAAAAATGCATCAAGGTAGCAATACAAACTATCATCGAAAGAGTAGAAATACTTGTTTTTTTCCATAACAGAACCAAATTCTGAATCTGATTCTATTTCTCCGCGATAAACAACCTTAGAACCTGTAAAAAAAGATCTAAGCATTAAGCTCGCGTCATCAAAATAACTCTTATCCTTCAAAAATACGTTTATATTAGAACCATGCATCTCTTACACCCTCAGTATTTTTGGCTATCTCTGTAATTTCAGTAGCCTTTACTTCCTTAGAAGTAATTGTAATTTCTGCTTCACAGTATGTAGCTTTACGAAGTTCATTTTCTGCAACAGTTTCATATCCCTGTTTCTGAATAACATCGATGTTACTTACTTCAATTTTCTTCTCAACAAATTTCTTTGCAACCGCGAAGACAGTTTCCTCTGAATCGGCAACAATCTTAAAAGTAATTGATGATTTTCTAAGAAGGTACTTTGTTTCTACACTTCTTGAAACAGTCATAACAATAAAGATACCTGCTGTTCCGACAAAACCTACCCAGTAGTTACCGATACCGATTGAAAGGCCGATAGCACCGGCTGTCCACATTTCTGCTGCTGTTGTAATACCGTTAATATTTGATCTCTTAGAAACAACAATAACTGAAGATGCAAGGAAACCAAGACCACTTACGATCTGGGCACTCATACGGCCAACGTCATTACCACCGATTACATCAAACATGTACTGTGATGAAATACTGATAATAGCTGAACCCACACAAATCAGCATATAAGTTCTCATACCGGCAGGCTTCTGAGCTTTTCTTCTCTCAAGACCTAAAATTCCGCCACATAAAGCAGCGAACACTATTCTGACTACAGTTGATACAACATTTAAACTTTCCATGTATGTAACAAATGCGTTCCATGCTTCCATAATTACAATTTCTCCAAATTATATTTATTAGGCGTAGTATTTTTTACCGACCCTCTCCAGGGTCTTAAGGATAAAAATCTCCATTAAATACCATAAGTATTCATGTAAAAACACGAATACTTATAATACATAAAAATCAGATTTTTTCAATAAAAAATTTTAAATAAAATTTGTCAACAATAAATTATAGATCAGACACAATACGGTTGTTCTGCTTTTCAAATTCGATTGTTGTGCTTGATCCATGTCCCGGCAATACAAGTGTATTGGCAGGAAGTTCAAACAGTTTCTTAAGTGATTCTTTCATAGCTTCATATGAGCTTGTTTCAAAATCAGTTCTTCCATGTGTACCATGGAAAAGAGTATCACCACTTAAAAGAATTGGATTGGAGCCGTCTTCTATATAGAAACAACAGCTTCCGCTTGTATGTCCCGGTGTATGAATAACCTTAATATTCATTCCCGCATAATTTAAAATGTCACCATCATTTACATAGGTATTAGGTTCAACAGTAACCCTGTGTCTTCCGAACTTATCTGAATGATTAAGTGAAATATCATTTAATAATTCTTCCTCATCAGCATATGCGATTGCAGGAATATGGTATTTATCCCTTAAGAAATCCACGCTCATAATATGATCAAAATGGCCATGTGTCAGTAAAATAGCCACAGGTGTTGCACCACTTTCATCAATAATATTTACGATGGCTTCAGGACTAAATGAAGGATCAATAATAATGCATTCGTTAACATCCTTGTTGATAACACAATATACATTATTATCAATCATACCTGTTACGCATGATGAAATTCGTATGTCTGCCATTATGACCTCATTTCAAAATTATTTAACTCTTGCTACTTCTGTAACACCGCTGACGTTCTTAATCTTAGAAGAAATCTTAGCAAGCTGTTCCTTATTCTTAACATCAAATCCAAAGTTAAGGATAGCCTGATCCTTCTTGTCAGTTCTTACATCAATTGACTTAACGTCGATATTCTCATCTGTAAATACCTTAGAAACATCAACAAGAAGACCAACTCTGTTATGTGCATATACACTGATCTTAGCAGCAAATGTTCCTTCAACCTTACAGTCAGACCACTCTGCAGGAACAAGTCTTGCACGCTCTGACTCTGGAAAATGAAGTATGTTTGTACAGTCAGTTCTGTGGATTGTAATACCTCTTCCCTTTGTAACATATCCGATAATCTCATCACCAGGAACAGGATGACAGCATTTTGAAAGATGAACATCAATACTTCCAAGCTTATTAATAAGGATAGTGCTCTTATGGCCATTTCCTACAGGAGTAACATTTACATGCTTATCTTCAATGTTATTAATGATATCCGCATCAGAAACATGAGTACGTGTATGCTTTTCTTTTTCTTCGATAAGCTTACTTACAACCTGGCTCTCCTTGAGACTTCCGTGACCGATTGCTGCAAGTACCGCATCCCAGTTAGTAAAGCCATATTTTACGCATGCCTTCTGAAGATATTCAGGCTTATTAATGGTTGCAAGATCAACGCCCTTACCCTTACAGTACTGAAGGATCTTGTTTCTACCTTCAACAATATTTTCTTCTTTGAATTCCTTCTTAAACCACTGCTTAATCTTATTTCTTGCCTGTGCAGTTCTGACAATATTAAGCCAGCCACTGCTTGGTCCCTTAGAGTTCTGAGAAGTAATAATCTCAACTCTGTCACCGTTCTTAATCTTATAGTCGATTGGAACAATTCTACCATTGATTCTTGCACCAACCATAGTATTACCTACTGCTGAATGGATACTGTAAGCGAAATCAATAGGAGTTGAACCAACAGCAAGGTTCTTAACATCACCTGACGGTGTAAAGCAGTAAACAGTATCAGAAAGAAGACTTAAGTCAGACTTAACAGAATCAACGAATTCCTTATTGTCAGACATTTCCTTCTGCCACTCAAGAATCTGACGAAGCCAGCTAAGCTTGGTTTCAAGAGAATCCTTGGCAGGAACGCTTGTATTACCTTCTTTATATTTCCAGTGAGCCGCAATACCGTATTCTGCTGTTTTGTGCATCTCTTCGGTTCTTATTTGAACTTCAAACGGCTGTCCTTCACTTGACATAAGGGTAGTATGAAGCGATTGATACATATTAGGCTTAGGCATGGCGATGTAATCTTTAAACCGTCCGGGAATCGGCTTATACATATCATGAATAACGCCGAGAGCCGCATAACAATCTTTTTCAGTCTTTACGATAATTCTTGCGGCAAATATATCATATATCTGATCGAGAGTTTTATTCTGTGTTACCATTTTCCTGTATATGGAAAAATAGTGCTTTACTCTTCCCGTAACCACTGCATCAATATGGTTATTTTCCATATGCATGGCAATTTCTTTTTTCACCTTCTCCATAAAAGCTTCTTTGCCCGGTCTTAGCGTATGCACTTCCTGTCTGAGGCTCTTATAAACATCAGGGAGAAGATATCTCATTGATAAATCATCAAGTTCAATTTTAATTTTCGATATTCCGAGTCTGTTTGCAAGAGGAGAATAAATGTCCATGGTCTCTCTTGACTTCTCAATCTGCTTTGCGGGTGATTGATATTGAAGAGTTCTCATATTGTGAAGTCTGTCTGCAAGCTTAATAAGGATAACTCTGATATCCTTTGCCATGGCAAGAAACATTTTACGCAAATTTTCCGCCTGAATATCAATTTTATCCTGTTTATACTTTAATCTTGTAAGCTTTGTAACGCCGTCAACGAGGAGTGCTACTTCTTCACCGAATTCCTTAACAAGGTCGTCAAGAGTTACATCAGTATCCTCAACAACATCATGAAGTAATCCCGCAACAATAGTCTCCTTATCGAGCTCAAGCTGGGCAAGGATAATTGCTACGCAAATAGGGTGAATAATATATGGCTCGCCGGACTTTCTGAACTGTCCAACATGTGAATCATAGGCAATCTTATATGCTCTCTCAATGTCAGATAAATCCTTAGATGGATGATATCTTCTTATTGTATCAAGTAATTCATCATAGAGAACCTCCGGTGGTGTATAATCCGCCGGAACATTGTTTTTTAAATTGTCGCTCAATTTCTTTGTTTTTTCTGTATTTCCTGGCATAAATACCACCTCACATATATAGTAGAAAATAAATTTAGTATATAATATACAACCTTTTAAGCAAAGAATAAATAAGATTTATTTTAAATGCGTGTATTTTTTGCTATAATTAAAAACAATTATGTCAACTTGTAAATGAAATGTGGTGTTTAAATGAATTATTCCGAACTAAAATTATTTGATGTGGCCAATGGACCCGGTATCAGAGTTACATTATATGTATCCGGATGTACACATCACTGCAATGGGTGTTTTAATACTGTAACCTGGGATTTTAATGCAGGTAAACCATTTTATGAGGCGGTAATGGATAAAATAATAGATGCCATGAAAGCATCATATATTGCAGGTATAACCATTTTGGGCGGAGAACCATTTGAATATGTAAATCAGGAGGGATTACTTCCTCTGTTAAAAAAAGTAAAAGAAACATATCCTGAAAAAGACGTATGGTGCTTTACGGGATACCTTTTTGACAAGGACATTATAGATGCAATGACGAAGGAGTCGCCATATACATCCGAATTATTAAAATATATAGATGTAATCGTTGATGGTCCGTTTATCGAGGAACAGCGCAATCTCATGCTTAAGTTCAAAGGATCTGAAAATCAGCGAACAATAGATGTACAAAAATCGCTTGAAGCAGGATATGTTATAGAAAGGGAAGGTTATGAGTCTTAATAGAACAGTCATCAACTTTAAAAAATTAAATGATGAGGCGAAGGAGCCACTTACAGGTTCTGAATATGCAGCGGGTTCAGATTTATTTTCATTAGAAGAAGCTACTATCATGCCAGATGAGACAGTATTTGTTCATACAGGAATTGCAATCGAAATTCCTGAGGGACTTGTAGGCCTTGTATATGCCAGAAGTTCTCTTGCATGTAAAAGAGGCCTTGCTCCGGCCAATAAGGTTGGCGTAATCGACTCCGACTACAGAGGTGAAATCATGGTTGCACTCCACAACCACAGCAATGAAATTCAGAAAATAGATAAGTATGAAAGAATCGCTCAGATCGTATTCACACCTTACTATGCTGCTACATTTAACGAAGTGGATGAATTAACAGACACAGTAAGAGGCGAAGGCGGATTCGGTTCAACCGGAACTCACTAATAGAGGTGATATAAATGTTATTTAACCTTGATATGCTTACAGCCGTACTGTTCGGACTGGTTGAGGGAATAACCGAATGGCTTCCAGTCAGCTCCACCGGACATATGATACTGCTGAATCAGATAACATCGTTCTATACGGTATCTGACGGTTTCTTTGAAATGTTCGAAGTAGTCATCCAGCTCGGAGCAATATGTGCTGTAATAATTCCATTCTTCTGGAAATTGTTTCCATTTACAAGAGAATCCGGATATGTTCAGATCAAATTGTCATCACTGCTGTTGTGGGGAAAAATAATTGTGGCCACAATACCTGCCGCAATTGTAGGTTTCTTTTTTGACGATGCAATAAATGCAGCATTTTACAACCCCATGTCAATTGCCATTGCGCTGATAGTTGTAGGTTTCGTATTTATTGCCGTAGAAAGAGCTAAAAAAGGAAAGAAAGTCCGTGTCAGCAGATTAAGCGACATAACATTCCTTATGGCATTTGTTATCGGAATGTTTCAGACAATTGCTGCAGTATTCCCTGGGACTTCAAGATCCGGAATAACAATCATTGCAATGCTTTTAATGGGATTCTCCAGAAAACTTGCTGTAGAATTTACATTCCTGCTTGCAATTCCTGTAATGCTTGGAGCAAGTCTTGCAAAGCTTGTTAAGTTCGGATTCCATTTTGCACCAAATGAAGCACTACTACTTCTTATCGGTGTTGTGGTTGCTTTCCTTGTATCCATATTTGTAATCAGATTTATAGTTGGATATATAAAGAAACATACCTTCGTTGTATTCGGATGGTACAGAATAATACTCGGTATCGCCGTAATTGTATTATTTAAAATGTTCTTATAAATAAAAAGTGGGTCAGGTATCAGTTGATACTCAGCCCACTTTTTTTATGTTTTTATCTTTATTTATGTTTATAAGTTTTATATATAAATTTAAATTGTATGTTTGATAATGTTCTGTGCTTAATATAAGTTCAAATTCTAAAACTTAATTTAATTCCTTAACAAGCTCTTCAAGTAAACCGTCTACACCTCTGGAAATCTCATTATAAGTGGCATCAAAGTTGCCTGTATACCATGGATCTGCAACATCCCTGTCTTCTCCGGCATATTCCATAATCTTATGAACCTTACCGTCATAGTCAGTATCTCCTGCTATGCGAAGGATATTTGCAACATTAAATGAATCCATTGCAATGATATAGTCATAATACTCATAATCAACCCAGGAAAATTGGCGGGCTGAATGAGGTGTAACAGGAATATTCATTTCTCTAAGTTTCTTTACTGTACCCTTATGCACCCCATGCCCTAACTCTTCACGACTTGTACCTGCGGAGTCGACTTCAAATCTATCCGCTATACCAAGTTGTTTAATTTTATAGTTAAATATAGACTCTGCCATAGGAGAACGGCAAATGTTGCCGTGGCAGACGAATAAAATCTTGATTTTTCTCATATTTCCAGTATTTTCGGGCTTTTCAAGCCTTTTTACCTTTCTTCATTTTTCACTTTTTCTGGCATATCTTTGCATATTTTTGTCATCAATTTTAGTAAAAACTTTGGTAAATTTCAGGTCTGTACCAAAGGCAAATCTGCCATTAGGAATCGACATGTAAGAAATTGGGGATTAAGATATATACTAGCATTCAGCCATTTTTCTCTCATTTTCATCAGGTCATTATGAATTAATTGCTTTTTGAAAGTCTTCCTGTGAATCCTGAAATTTTACATGGATATAAGTATTCATTGTGACACTTATATCTGAATGTCCCATAATATATTGTAACATTTTAGGATTCATCCCCGACTTAGCCATATTGGAGCAAAATGTATGCCTACATACATGAGGTGTAACAACAGGCATTTGAACCTTATATATACTGTTGTATTTCTCTCTGATATGTTGAAAATACTTTTCCCAATGCAATACCACCATTTGGATATATTTGGTAAGGTTCTTGGAAAATGCAATCCTGCTGATATTGCTAAGAATTGTAAATAAAATTGGCACCGATTGCTGCGAGTTCTTTTTATCGGACACGCAATCATTCATAATAGATACTAAGAAATGCTAGAATCTGAAAGAAGGAAATTTTTATGGCGATTGTCAACAATATCAAAGAAATCCGTGAGCAGCGTGGCATCACCAGGATGACCTTGCTGAAGCTACCGGATACTGCACCAAAACTATCTGGAGAATAGAACGGGGTGAATGTACCCCCTCCGCTGAGTTTATGCTGCATATTTCAAAATACTTTAATATGCTGGTGGAAGATGTCTTCCATGTAGAAGAATGAGCTGGGTAGATGACACCCAGCTCTTATAGAGTCTCCTGCACATACATATTTTTAGTCACTATAATGCCTTCTTAGGACATGCTTTGACGCATTCCATACACAGAATACACTCTGTTCCATTTTCTCTTTTACGGGAATTATCTGTTACATCAACATTCATCGGACATACTCGCTTGCACTTTCCACAGGAAACACATCTTTCCTTATCACACTTCACACGAAACAGGCTAAAATAACTCATCGGCTTTAAGAATACGGTAATTGGGCAGATATATTTACAGAATGCCCTATTATCTCGAAACACAAATGCCAGAATGATTCCAATGGCATAATACAGGATATTGCCAACAAGAAATGCCCAGAACATAATTTGCTCAATGTTCTCCACATGGCATAAAAACAGTGCTCCCACAAAAATAAGCGATGCAGTAAAGGTGATATATCGGATAAAACCGATTTTTTTTCTCGGAGCCTTTGGTGTCTTATATGGCAGGAAATCCAAGACCATTGCAGTCCAGCAGGCATACCCACACCAGCCTCTTCCGAATAGCAGTGGTCCAAAGATCTTCGCAACAACATAATGTATGGTTGCAGCTTCAAAAACACCAGTGAATAGATAATACCAAAAGCCTTCTATCTGCATATTCTCCTGACATATTAAGCCAAGATAAACCAGCATATATAGTCCGACCAGTAGCTGCACGATTCTTCTGGCATGTCTATAGTTTAACTGAAAAAGTAACAGCCCTAACGCTATTGCCGAGCCTATATAACTGAAATTCAGAAGATAAAACAGATTATCCTTGGTCAGCCATAATGTAACTGCAACAATTTCAAATACAAGCCACATTCCAAGTGGAATCAGCCATTTTTTCTTTGTATTCAATTTCTGTTTCCTCCGTAACTTTATACTTCAAAAATTTTTCTTATCCTTATTGCTCCTCTTCTAAAACCTGCCAGGGTTCCAGTCCCATTTCTTCCCATGTTACTCCATATGGTGCTCAACCAGAAGTATATCCTGCAATATAGAAAAATGTGTCGTCCTGACTTGTATTATTTTCTACTGCAGCATTCTTCATAGTCTGCCTTTTTGCTCTCCGTTATATTCTTTTCATTTTTAAAATAGCAGCCTTTTCCTCTGGAGTTTTCTTTTGCTTTTTCATATTCAGTTTTTCAAGAGAAATACCATTCTGAATATCTCGTAATATACGCTCCTCATAGCCTGCTTCTCGCATATCTACAATTCTGCAAAACTCTTCATACTCTGTTTTAGGAGCAAGCACCTGTACTGTTGCATATAGTTTTCTGCAAATACTGCTCTTTTCGGCGACATTCGGCATTCTATGATTCTCTAAATACAATCTTATATACATGCTGTAAGTTTTATCGGAGATTGCACTCTTTTGTTTTTGCTTTAAATCTTTATAGCTTCTATCTATTCTGCCCATTGAATTATCCTCACGCAACTATAAGTAATATAACATTTTATATCACAATGCAATTAACAATGGTCAATCTCATGCTGTATTATCTGTGCTGTCCAGCCTGAATATTTTCCGTGCTGTTTCTTAAAATTCTGGTCAAGATAATCAACCTCAATCTCCTGATATCTGGTGCAAGGACGAACACTTTCCAATGAAAGACATCCTTCCTCTGTCTGATATGCTCCGGACCTCTTTGTAATCACTGGATTAATCATTGCAAACTGAAATGGTCCTGCTGCCACAACAATAATATTCTTCTTAACACCTATCATATTTGCAGCCATACCTACGCAATGGTCAAAATTAGCTCTCAAGGTATCGAGCAAATCTGTTACCACCTGCTTATCTGCTTCAGTAGCATCCACTGATTTCTGTGCAAGAAACAATGGATCTTTTACTATTTTCTTTACCATTAGCTCCTTGGGGTAATGAATGTTTTATATTAAGTAACTACTCTACTATCTTTTTACCATAGATCAGGTAAATTAGCGATAAAATCTGTGTAAAATTAGATTACTAATTTTATCTTTTGTTTATCCATATCATATTCAAATTCCTAAAAACATCTACATCAAATAATATAATTTCAAAAACTCATCCGAGCTTGATTAAATATATAGTAAATTTACATACCGGATGACTTTCTGATTCATCACAATATTTCGTGATAACATAATTGCAAACAAAAAAGGACAGCATTCACTGTCCTTCTAAAAATTATTAATTTACTTATATTTTAATGAATATCCTGTTTCAGTCACAATACATACTAACCATTCATCGTCTTTTAATTACATTTCTTCGTACTTGCAATTGCTATGGATCTAACCTTTTCTGCATTAAGACGGAAGAAGTTAAACATTCTAATGAAAAATTCCGCATTTTCTTCTTTCATTGCATTTGACATAATTTCCAGTGTTTTTTCACTACCTTCATCGACATGCATTCCGTCAGGATCAAGAAGAGTCATTGGTCCCTCCATTTTCATGACTTCAAAACCTGTATTTTCAAATTTCTTTTCCCAGTTTTCTGAAGTGAGAGGTTCAACATCTACATTTATTGCACGACTTATTCCTGCTCTGATTTCTTTCTGTTCCTGAATATCCTCTGTACGGAGGCAGACATCCTGTGTAAGTAAAATGCCCCCCGGCTTAAGAACACGGTAGTATTCAGCAATAGCTTTATCCTTTTCCTCACCCTTAAGCATTGTCAGCATTGCTTCATTAATTACAATATCAAAACTTCCATCTTCAAATGGCAAGTTAAAAGCATTTCCCTGTACTAAAGTAATTTTATCTTCCAAATGATGCTCTGAAACATTCTTTTTTGCATTTTCCAATGCATCAGCACTAAGATCTACACCTGTCAGATAACATCCATACTTTTCAGCAATCTGAATCAATGTTGTTCCCATGTTACATGCAACCTCAAGAATCTTAGTATCCGGTGTAATATTGGCCTGTTCAAGAAGCCAGTTTGTAGCTTTAACTCCACCGGGACGAAGTTTTGTTTTTCCCATTCTGGCCAAGAATACGTGACCTGACTCTCGGTTTTGTGTCCTGCTCTCCTTTTCACTTTCATTTTGATCAGATACTCTTATATCACCTGATACGGCAAATCCATTTTCTGCAAGGGCAAATAAAATACGATCCATTTCAACACCCATTTTCGCAGATGCTTGTGGTATTGTAACTTGTTTACCAATCAAATTTCTTAAAACCGGATTTTTCAATGGCTTGAAGCCCAGTTCTACAAGAATATCAACAAGTTCCGGATACTCCTTACAAAGAGTGGCTACATTTTTTGAGAAATCAATTTTCTTTATCATTAAAATTCTCCTTTTTCAATAAATTTATAAATATTATCAATTTGTGTTATTCATAATCTTTCGTATCGATTACTTTATTTTAGCATTGATTAGCCTATGCTAATTAGTGTAGGCTAATCGCAATTATACATCAATTTTCGATAAACACAATAATAATGTTACAAATTTATTGAGTTGAGGAATTTATGTAATCTAAATTAACATTTTTCGTTAAGCTCCCTTGATTGTTATAATAGTTCCAAATCTCTATACTGTAACTTAGAAGGAGGAAATGAATATGGCCATTATGATAAGTTCAAACCTTCGTATGCTTCGCAGCAACAGCAATTATACCCTTCTTTTAGAAATTGATCTTGTATTCCAGAAGTAATAGTTAAGGATTTTAAACTACACTTTAATTTATAAGTATAACGAGAGATTACCCATATAACAAAAAGAGTAGCATCTGTCTTTCGATAGGTGCTACTCTTTCTCTATTTTGTTTGTTTTATAATTTATTCTATGTTCGTTTTGTTTCTATCCGGTTTAACTCTTAGAATATCAGATTTGTTGAAAAATCATATCTGATTTATCACCCAGGCAAATCCCTTCGCTGTTCTCACATCCGGATCCTTAAAATGGTTTCCACTGTTCCATTCAAATACAACATCGGATGCCTGATTTCCGATTATGTCTTTTACCTCAGCGATACATTTGCCGACTGTGGACATAACAGGATTTTTCGTCTTTTCTTCCTTGTCACCAAGGCTTAAATATACTGCACTGGCATTTATTTTGCGTTCTTTAATATAGTCTGTAAATCCTTCAAACCATACAGACGGTGAAGCCGCCGCTACCCCTGCAAATGTATCACTCTCATATGAAGCCCATATGGCAAACAATGCCGCCAGGGAATAGCCGCCGATGATATATTTCTTATTACCATCGCTGCATAATTTTAAAATGTATTTAAGTGTCTCATCTGCTCCACCACCAAAATCTTCAACGCCAAAAACAGCCTGAGCACACCAGGGAGACAGATCCTTATTCCAGTTTTCAACCTGATAAGCTACAAAATAAAAATCTTTTTCAGTAAGTTTCTTTATTTCTTCTACTTCTTTTTCCAGAAGAGGAATAACGTGACTGTCTACAGGCTGTATCAGAACTATATCTGCGTCAGGATTTCCGTAATTGTATACTGTCATTTATACATCCTATGTGAACTTATTATGCGTTACGTGAACTACTCCGACTTATAGAAGTCGGAGCTTCTTGCTTCAACCACTACTGCTT
>UQXZ01000008.1 GCA_900545225.1 uncultured Eubacteriales bacterium | reverse complement strand
GAATGCATCAAATAGTTCATCAGGATAATGGTATCCGAGGCTTCTCCTTGGGCGTCCATTCATGCTATCTGCAAATCTAAGAATCTCATCATCTGTGTATTCGTTGATGGATACTCCCTTTGGAATGAACTCTCTTAACATGCCGTTGTGATGTTCATTTCGTGAGCGTTCCCATGAGCTATATGGATGAGCAAAGTAAACCTTTGTGGCCCATTTCTCGAAACTCGCAAACTCACTAAACTCAGTGCCGTTGTATGCAGTGATCGTCTTGAATACTTCTGAGATTTCGAACCTTATTCACCATCCATTGAATAAAATGTTCTACTTCGGGATCCTCGATACGGAGAGGTTTACGACAACGAGCCCTATTCTGAAGATATGCATGATGACCTCGCTTTGCTGAATACATAGGCTTACGACCACGTCCAGGCTTTTTATCTGGAGTACCTCGTCTAAGTTCATACATAACAGTAGTATGGGCGCAGCCCACACGCTCAGCAATCTTACGAAGAGACAACCCTTCTCGATGAAGCGCCTGGATTTGGCCACGTTCATCAAGAGAAAGATGCTTTCCGTGTACATGATTAGTAAACTCCGTGTTAGAATATGAGTGATCCATAGTGATTTCTCCTTAAGATGTTTGTCTAAGCAACTACATCCTAACACAGAAATCCTGTGGATTATTTTTTCAAGTGTTCAAGTTGATTTTATAACTAGCCGAAATTATATTTCCAAATGATAATAAAATATTTAAAAGGAAAAAATATTAAAAATTCCTACATATGTATGATGTGATTTTTGAATAGATTGATATAGAATGGTAATCGATGAAATGATAAAACAAAAATGATTTCAAGTGCAGTATTGTTTAAATTTATACTTGTGAAAGTTAGAGCAAAAAGGAGAATAATTATGAATAAAAAATTGCTTGCAACTATCATAGGATCTGCAACGGTCATTGGTTTATTGCCAACAACGGTTATGGCTGCTAATGACCTTGAGACGAATTTTACCATTAAAAAAATTGTTGAAAAAGATCAAAACGCAATGACCCCACAGGCAGAAACTTTTGAATTTGTTTTGAAAGATGAGGGGAATATGAATAAGTCTCCTATTGACTATGGCATTACGATATTAGACAATTTGACAGTTGCCTCTACTGGTGAGGGTACATATGAAAAAAGGATAAATACCAAGGTAGATCAGACAAAGATTAATGAAGCTAATGGATGGAAACCAATTGTTTCAGCAGGAACTGGGCAGGTTACTTCGATTAACAAGTCGTTCCTTATTACTGAAAAGAATGATGGAAAGGATGGCTGGACATACAGCAATTCAGAATATGGCGTGACATTTAAGTATTTCCCTGACAATGGCACTTTGATTTGTGAAGTAAACACACCTGGAACTGATGCAATACATGGTTCTGCAGAATTTACAAATAAGTATTTAAAGCAGGCTCCGGTTATAAAGACAACAGAGATTCCATTTACCATAACAGTGGAGCAGGGTGGCAATGTAGCTCCAGGTAATCAGGAATTTGAATTAGAGATATTTGATATAGGTAACAGTAATACTAGTGAATACAAAGATGTAACTTATACATCCGCCGTGGAAACTAATGGCAAAGGCGATTATACAGCTAAGTTGATGCTTACTGGTCCAGAAAATCAGTTAGAACAATTTGTCAGTGAGGGATTTTATGTTCGTGAGAAAGACACAAAAGCTACTAACTGGACGTATTCCGATGCAGTATGGTTTGTTAAGCCAGAAGTAAATAAAACAAATATATATCCAACTACGCTAAAGAATAGTGCGAACGGAAACTACTATGAAGTTGATTATAATGCAATGGCTGATAAGATGAGTTTTGTAAATATTTATACTGAGAATAAGGTTGCAAAGCCAACTGAGACTAATGCTCCGACTAAGTCAGAGAAATATGTATCACCTAAGACCGGTGACAACAACATGTTGGGGCTTTGGATTTCTTTGATATGCATTAGTGGTGGTGCTGTTACAGGAACGATATTTTATTCACGCAAGAAAAAAGGTGTAAAATAAAAATACATTATAATAATATGATTATAGTACAAATTGATTATTAACACCCAGACAGCAGGGCGGTGCGGAAATCATCCGCCACCGCTCTGCTGTTTTTGGTATTTAGTAGAAGTAATATATGCTTTTAGAATCTTGTTGAAGTGTAGTGAAAATAATGCTGTTTTGCCGGAATTATATATATATATTATAAATAGTAAGGTTTTTTAAAAAAAGAAATGTAATGAATCAGATATATTTAAAAAAGGCAAAGATTCAGTGATATATAAGGAAAGGCATACAATCAGTTATATACAAATAAGTTGAATATTAAGCAAACTAATAATTAGTTATATGTAAATAAGTTGTATATTAAGTAAACTAATAATCAGTTATATATTAAGAAAGGTGAACAATTATATGAAGAAGAATATATTATTATGTTCCATAATTCTGTGTGCCTCACTCGCAGGCTGTGCGAATCAGTCGCAGAAGTTGCCGGAAACAACGGCAACTACTGAAAGTACAAAAAGCACTGAGAATACTGAAAAGATAGAATCTGCAACTCAGTCAGAAGTTACTGCCATTGACAAGTTGAGAAAACGTATTGCTGATAATGGATGTATGCTTGGTGTGGGGTTTGTCGGATACATAGACTTGGAGAGCGATGAAGAAGCAGTGCATAAATCAGTAATTGAGAGTACATTAGCAAACGAACATCCATTTATGAAAGAACTTAGAGAAGTTGTTATTGACGGATCCGAGTTATACGCCTTAGTTCCTGCAAGTAAAGATGCTGTTATAACAGTTTATTATGTTGAGATGTCAGAGGATGGTAATTATATAGATAACAAGGATTACCATCTCTTCATAGGTGAAGCGGGTGAAGAAATTATTCTACGTTGTAACCCTAGCGAAATATTTCCTAATATATTAATTTCTGTCAAGGACGGTGAAAAAACGTTTGAATATCGCCCAAGCCTTTCAATGAAGGATGGTCATGTGGCGGTTGAAGACGGTTGCTATGATTTTACTAATTATAATATAACAAAGGAGAAACGCATTCAGAATGCAAGAGATTTTCTTAGTTCAACAGATGAAGTAAGTAATGCGTTGGAACGAGGAATGAAACTGTTATATACAGGTGATGAGGAAACTGTCAATGGACAACAATGTTTGCTCTTAGCACTTGGTACGGAACATGAGGATCAATTTGTCAGAGAACAATTATATGCAGTGTCGGATGAACAGATATTTGTTTATTCCGTTTTAAGAGATAGATGGGAAGCATTATGATGTGTGTAACTAAAGATTGATATCATTTGATATAAAACGGCGGTTCAAATGACAAAAATAACGGCTTTCGGGGGTAAAAGAGCCTGCCGAAAGCCGTGTTTTTGTTGTGAACTTTAGTCTGGTTCATGCAAACGAGTTTTTAATAGAAAAACGAGTTATATGAAATAATAAACCACCCGCTATGTGGGTGTGCGATGAATGTTATATAAAAAAATCACATTTCCGCTATAATGAGGTTGTTCAAGCCGATTTATTAACGAAGGGAAAGGTGATTTTTGGCCAATAAGGCAAATAGTTTATCCTATACAAAGCGAGTATGTAAATACTATATAGTATTTACACCAAAGCATAGAAGAAAAATAATCTATAATCAATATAAAATAAGCATTAGAGATATATTAGTCATTTATAAAAATAAGTTCCACATCATGTTAAATATGAGTGGAACTTATTTTTATAAATGACTAATTAAGAGAAAATAAAATTATTTGTGTAAATAATTATTGCACACTTATAAATTTTATATTACTATGTAAACCATATGAGTTAGCGACAGCTAACTCATGGAATATAAGTCTACATATTCAGTCGAACATATTATTATTTAGGGGAGGAAAGATGAAGGGTACCGGTAAAAAGGTGTTGTTTATTAGCGCCGTTGCTGCCGTAACAGTTGGAATTACATACTCAACTGTTATGGCTGTGCGAAGTAACAACGAAGCTTTGAATAAGGTTGCTGAGGGCTCTCAGATTACAGAAACTACAGATTTTACGGATGGTCTTAATGATGGGGAATATGAAGGCACCGCTGACGGTTACGGTGGACCTATCACTGTCCGCATCACCATCAAGGATGGAAAGTTAACAGATATTGTAATTGTTTCACATTCAGAAACGCCGGAATATTTTGACAAAGCAAACGCTGTAATAAATGAAATTCTAAAAAGCGGCAGTGTTAATGTTGATGCTGTTTCAGGAGCGACAATTACATCAAATGCAATAAAAAAGGCTGTAGCAGAAGCCCTTCTGAAGGCAGGATTTAAACAGCAAGCAAATGAACAGCAAGCAAATGTATTGTCAGTTGAAAAAGATAATAAAACGACAAATAATGTAAAAGGCAATGTGCAAAGTTCATTTATCATTTCAAACGCCAACATCAATGATGGTGTTTTTATGGGAACCGGTCAGGGTTTTAATGGCCCGATTCGAGTTCGTGTAACTGTATCGGGTGGTAAAATTACAAATATAGATATTTTATCACATAATGAAGATGAACCATATTTTAATCGTGCAAAAGCAGTAATTAGACAACTACTTGGAAAAAAAGACAAGAGAGTTGATACGGTTTCAGGAGCTACTTACTCAAGCCGAGGCATCATTGATGCGGTTAGAAATGCACTTGCTAATGCAAGTAAAATAAATGTTGCTAATAATAACGATAAACCAGGCAGTACAAATAAGCCTAGTACAGACAATAATGTTCCTGCATTTAAACCTGGTACTGAAGAACCAATATATGTTGATGCGGCTCTTCGTAAATATTATGTAGGTGATAAATTCAAAGATGGTGACTATACCGGCATAGGTATAGGATATCTTAATCCAGGTGGAATCAAGACCTACATTACAGTTAAAAATGGTGAAATATCAAGTTTAAGGGTAGGAACAGGTGATGATTACCGTGATGATATGGGCCCATTTAGAAGCAAAGCAGAGAATATCATTCCGTTCCTCCAGGGTAAGGAAGGGCGTTGGAATATTGCTAAGATGAGGCTTTATCGAGAATATTTCGAAGTCATCAGAAAGAGTAAAGATCCTAAGGCGAAAGTAAAAGAGTTATTTGGTGATAAATATGTTGCAATGCTTAATGGATTGTCAGGCAATAATACTGAGTCTGATTTGACACTTATGTCACGCACGGTTAAGGCTTACATGAGTGATCGTTATCAAGGAAAGCAGATGTTTGACAGTGTGTCAGGTGCTACAGTGAGTGCAAGTGGAATATCTGCTGCGGTTAATGAAGCTGCTAATAAATCATCAAATGCTCAAAAAACTAATTCAGATGTAAAAGAGGTTTCAATTATTTCACCTAAAATTAAGGCTGTAGAGGTTAATAAGGGTGATGTTGTCGATTTCTCTGAGCTTAAAGTTAAAATTGTAAAGAAGGACGGCTCGTATTCGGAAGTTTCATGGAGCGATTTTGCAGCAAATGGACTGAGCATAAGAGATGATGAAGGAAAAGTGATTGAGAATGGAAAGGGCCTTGAAGCATATGGAGATAAGAAAGTAATTAAGGCTAAAGTAGTTCATGGTGAATCTCTTTCATATGATAACTTTAGAATATTGATTGGGCGTTATAGTAAGGATTACATTGTTGGACTAGAATATAGTGCTGATGGTTCAAAGTGGTATAAAATTAGCAAGATTGGTATGGACTCGGTAGATGATCGTAAGATTGATGACCAGCAAGTTGTTGACGCACCTACATCATTTGAATATGAGACAGTTAGGATTAGATTGGTTTCAATAAAAGGACATAGATATGAATATACTACGGATAAAACACCTGTAAACAAAAGGGTAAAATACACCTTAGTAAATGATGAAAATCCAAATGCACCACCTGTAATGTATATAGATTTCCAGCTTTCTGGCACAGAAGCAGATAAAGAGCTTGTAGAAAATGGTGGAGGTAACAATCCTTCAGAAAAACCAAATCCAGATGAGAATTTACCGGAAGTAGAAGTAAATAGCAAAGTAATTGAGACTGTTCTTGACGAACCTGGCAGACCAAAATGGACTGAAGGAGTGCCAATAAAAGCTGCAACAGTTACATGTTTAGACAAAGATGCAGAAATGTTAAGTACAATCGAAGGACTTCCAAAAGGTCTTAGTTTCGATGGTACAACAATAACCGGAACACCGATTGCGGAAGATGACAACTGGGATGGCGACGGTGGAATGTTTAAGACAGTAACACTTAAATTTAAAGCTAAAAAAGATGGTAAATTATTAGTTAGAAAGTACACATATTGGCTTTACAGAGATAAGGACCATGATGGAATTGCAGATGATGATGAGGATGGAGGAATTGCATTTACTCCACAGAGAGTAGATACAAAGCCGCTTGAAGTAAATGGCAAAGAGCCAACTCTTGATGATTATAAGTCAAAGTTTAGCAATATTCCTACAGACGGCTCAGTAACGGTTACACTTGTACAAAAACCTGATTTATCCAAGCAAGGCATAACTAAGGCTGTGCTGGAGTTTTCTGTAAAAGGAATTGAGAAAAAGGGTAAGGCAACTGTAATGGTTAATGTAAAGACACCTGTAGAGAATGTTATAAATGCAATATATAGTAGCAAGAACAATAGTAAAGAAGATTTACAGAAATCGACAAAAAAAGAAGATGCTACAACATTTGAAACAGAAAGGACGGTATCGTGAGCTTAATAATTGGAATCGCAATAACAGCCATATTTTATATAGTGTTGGCAGATGCAATAAAAAAGTATCCTGCGATATTTTATCTAGTCGCATATATTTGGTGCGGAGCTGTGATTTTGTATTTTAATTTAGGATATAATCATAAGTTCCCAGAGTGGTTTAATAAATATTTTATGGACTTCTTTGGCAGAGGCACATTTACGACAGCTACCTTTATGGTGGTAATGTTTCTTGGTGTAATAACTAAGCATAACAAAGTATCTCGTAAATTGATGAGTGCACGTGGAGAAATTTCCATTATAGGAAGCTTATTAACACTGAGTCACAATGTGGTATTTGGAATTCTCTACTTTCCGATAGTATTTACAAATCCTCAAGCAATGCCTGTCAGACATTTAATTGCATCTATAATTACACTATGTCTGATGGCAATGTTGATTCCACTTTTTATTACTTCATTTAAGTCGGTTCAACGAAAAATGAATGGTAAGACTTGGAAAAGAATACAACGCATGGCATATCCATTCTTTATCGGAATTTATGTACATATAATGGTATTGTATACAGCGAATATAAAGTCTCATATGACTGAGATTATCGTATATACGGTGATATATGCCAGCTATGTTATCTTAAGATTGAGAAAGGCAGTTTTAAAGAGTAAGAAAGCTAAAGCAAAAATTGCACAGATGGTTAAAGAAGCTTAATATTAAGTAAAAACATGACCCCTGTTAAATTGTATGTACCCTCTTTGCTGGATAAATCAGTGAGGAGGGTACATATCAATTGGGTGGTCATGTTTTTTGTTGAATATTAAGTATTAAGATACAAAAGGTGATTTATTGTTTGATTTTATATGTAAAAATAAATAGTTTAATTAAGAGGTCATAAGACCTCTTGTTTTTGTGCTTGATTAAAATATTAAAATAAGTAACACATTTTTCAAAAACAAATTAAGTATTTTTGAAAAAAACTTTGCAATAAGACTTGGAATTTTCCAGATCTCTAGATATAAAAGGAATGTATGTTTGAATTAAATAATTCTAAATATGATAGTGTTTTGTAATGTTTTAAAGGAATGGGAGAGATGATGTGAAAGGGTTGAATTTTAAAAAAATTTTATGTTCAATGTTACTGGTGGCACTTATTTGTCAAATGGGCGTTAGCTCTGTAGTGGCTGAAACAAATGATATTAAGCCTGTTGAACATGAAGTTGTTGAAGAAACTGTCGATGAAGAAGTTCCTGTTGAGATTTCTACAACAGAGAATTTTTATTATATTTCTGATTTAGATTATGTTAGTGAGAATAGATGGTCTTATTCAAGTTGGGGTGAGATTAAGAAAGATACAAATATTGATGGTGACACTATTAGCTTGTTGATAGATGGAACTAGGATGTATTTTAAAAAGGGAATGGCTGCTCATGCTACTTCCCAACTAACTTATGATGTGTCATCTTATTCTAATGTTTATACACGTTTTGTTGCGAAAATGGGTGTAGATGCAGCTCGCAATGGTAATGGTGAAGTATGGTTTAGGATTTCTGTTTCAAATGATGGTAAAGATTGGACAGAGTTGTATAAAAGTGAGGCTGTTACTTCAAAGAGTAATATGCTTTTTGTAGATGTTGACATTTCTAATTATAAATATCTAAGATTGTATGCAGATAGTAATGGTTCTAATGCAGCAGATCATTCTGTTTATGCAGATGCAAGGCTAGTGAAGACTAATTATGATTTATCTAGTGAGTTGGTTTCTTTTATTAAGCCATTGTCTTATTATGATGAGATTCTTTCTAAGAACACAGTAGAAGAAAACTACAATAATCATCTTAATACAATTCTACAAAGAGAGTTTGTGAATCGTATGGGTTATTGGTCATTGCAGAATGTAATTAGGGATGATGAAAGTGGTTCAATTAGGGAAGCTGTAGAATGGGTTTTTAATAATGAAGAGAATCTACGTCTATTTATAGAAGCAGGTAATGTTGATAATTCTAAACTTTGTTTGGAAGCTTTAGGTACTTTATATTCAAAGCATAAGAATGATTTAAGCGTTTTAACTTATAAGAAGATGTTGATTGCTTTGGCAATTTCATATAGTACTGATAATGTAGGTACTCCATTAAATTTTAATAATTGGCTTAAGTATGATGTTAATGAACGTTATGAAATAATGAAAGAATTGTATGATAATGGTTCGTTTGTTAGGAAGGATGAGTTTGATACTTATCATATGGAGTTAATAAGAATGGTGGTTAATGATTCTACTCCAAATGATGAGATTAAATGGCTAAGGGGTTATTCAGAATCTAGATATTCAAATAATCTAGATAGTAGATTAAATCCTTATAGTTATATGAATTATTTGCAACCAAATTATCATCAAGATAGATTGTATTCTGATGCTAATGCTACTACATATAAGAATAAGTACCAACTTGATAATTACAATATTCCATATGGTTTAAATGCTGACGGTAGTAAGACAGCAAGAACTTGGATGGTTATGGAGGCTGGTGGTATCTGTTGGAATATTTCTCGTCTTGGTTCCAATTTACACAGAGTACATGGTTTACCTTCGATGGGTGTTTATCAACCAGATCATGAGTCTTACTTGACTTATTCTGTAAATCAGGATGGTAATGGTGTATGGGGAATTGGTAACAATATTTTTGGTTGGGGCAAAAGTTCAACAACATGGTATGGTGGTAACACAAGACGTTTAATATTCAACTGGAATAATAAGTCTTTTACTAGAAAGCACATGGGACTTAATGTTGATATTGGTAATGGCAAGAAGTCTGCAAATGGTAATAGTGCTGGTTATCAACTGTTGGGCCAGGCTGGATTGAATGATTATGATAAGTATTCAAAATCTTTTTATTATAATTTGATTGCCAATTCTTATGCGGATACTAACAAGGAAGAGGTATATAGGAAGGCTCTTAATGAGTGGAACTTGAATCTTGATAGTTATGAGCAATTGTTTAATATCTATAAGGCAGAGAAACGTTCTAGTAGCGAATGGAGAGAGTTTGCGAAGGAAATTATTAATGTGTATACTTATTATCCAATGGCGATGACTGATTTGTTGAGAATTATTGAGCCTTATTTAAATAAGAGTGATGTAGTTGAAATTGATATTTTAAAGACTGAGGCTCTTAATAAGGCCGCTAATGCTACTGAGGCTAATGTTTTACAGTCTTCAGCATGTCGTGAGATTGCTAAAGAATTATTGGGTGATAGTAAGGTCGATTTAGCTTCTTTCTCTTTCGATGGTGCTAATGCTGGTATGATTGTCATGAATTCTAAGTATGATGATTATGATTTCCAAGTACAATATAGTCTTGATGGTGGTAATACTTGGAAGGCAACTACTGCTCATAAGATTGTTTTAACTGTAGAGGAATTAAATAATATTTCTGCGGATTCTGATATCCAAGTTAAGATTTCAGGTTCTAATCAAGTGTTTACAATCGATATTTTAAATGGTGATGATATTCCTAGTGATAAATTGTCAAAAAATGATGATGAAAATACGTTTATTGGTAAGATTGAACACTTGGAATATAGTTTAGATGATGCAAAAACTTGGAACGATTATTCTAGTGATGTTCGTTTTAATGGTTCTGTTAATGTGAAGATTCGTTATAAGGCTTATGGTACCCGTTTGGCTGGTGCTATTAAGGATTATATCTTTGATGCTGATGCTGAAAAGGAAAATAAATCTTATATTTATGTACAAAATGTAAGTTATGTGTCTTCTAATTCATCACAAGGTGGTTATAAGGCTGAATACATGATTGATGCAAGTCCTTATACTACATGGCATACAACTTGGGGTCAGGTTGCTAAAGATAAGTCTTATGTAGTTAGATTTGATAAGGTAAGATACTTATCGGAAGTATCATATGATCCTGCTGATTTAAATGGTCGTATTAAGACTGCAAAAGTTTATGTAAGTATTGATGGTCAAGATTGGACTTTGGTTGGGGAGAAGGCTAATCTTAGTAATAATAAGGATAGAAAGACTATTACTTTATCTAAGGTGTTGCCAGCAATGTATGTAAAGATTGAAGCTGTTGAAACATACGGTAATCATGAGGGACCTAATAAGTATGTAAGTGGAACTAGATTTAATTACTACGAGGATACTACA
Organism: uncultured Eubacteriales bacterium; assembly: GCA_900545225.1. GTDB lineage: Bacteria > Bacillota > Clostridia > Lachnospirales > Lachnospiraceae > UBA4285. The sequence continues at coordinate 70,223 of UQXZ01000008.1, read as the reverse complement.
AAGGTATTTAGTGAGCCGGTGGTAGAATATTCTATTACTTCTTTGACAAATCAAGATGTTGAGGCTACATTGAGACTACCTGATGGTTATAAGATTGTTGGAGATAATAAGCATTTGTTTAGTGAAAATGGTGAGTTTGAGTTCACTTACATTGATTACAATAACAAGGAAAAAACTATTAAGGCTGAAGTTACTTGGATTGATAAGGTTATTCCTACAGCTAAGGTTGAGTATGATATAACAGAAAGTACTCAATTTATGGTTAAGGCTACATTAAGGGATTTCTCAAAAGAGGGTATAACAATTATTAATGGAGATGAGGATGGTGGCCATACTTTCCATGAGAATGGAGCTTTCATCTTTGAGATTCAAGACAGAGCAGGAAATATCGGCTTTATTAAGGCAGAGGTGACTTGGATTGTAAAGGATAATGATAATAAGTTAGTCTTTAATTCAAATGTAAATGATATTAAGGATAATGGTATTATCACTAATATTGATGAAAATACTTCTATAGCCAATAATTCAAGTTATAATACAGGTCAATTTAGTTCTAATAGTCTATGGGTTAGCGCTGACGAAGTTAGTTCTGCAGTTAAAGATAATAAGGACAAATCTGCAGAAGACAAGAATAATGCAAGTATTAAGGATAATGTTAGTGGTTCAAATGAACTTACAAATGATACATCTAGTTCTAATGAAAGGGTTGAAACTAATAATTATTGGTTATTGTGGGTGATTATTGCGTTTATTGTCATATTAGTGTTGCTTTTCATTTTTATAAGATTTAAAAGAGATAATTCTAAAGAATAACAAGCTTTGAAAAGCTTGTTTATATGAAGTGAACCCCAAAAGTTGAACAAAGTAAAAGTTCAATTTATGAGGTTCATTTTTATATGTTATTCGTCACTAAATATTAGCCATTTTATTTAAAATAAATTAAGTATTTTTGAAAAAACATTGCAATAAGACTTGAAAATTTCCTTAATAATTAGGTATTAATCGAATAATTGACTAATTAATTATTTAATTGATTGATTAATCAGGTGGTTTTCAATATACAATTTACCATTTCCTGCATAATGTTAGTTTTAAATAAAAGAAGAATATGGAACTATACAGATAGCTTTGGTAGAATTGTATAAATGTATAAAAAGGGGAAGGTGAGAGGACATGTGTGAATTATTTGGCATAAGTTCTAAATATCCAATCAGATGTAACGGATATCTTAAAGATTTTTTTAGTCATAGTCCTAACCAGCCTCACGGATGGGGATTAGCTGTACTTGATGGTAATGATGCTGAGATTGAAAAAGAACCCAAGCAGGCTGATCAGAGTTTCTACTTAAAAGAAAGACTTACTGAAGAAATTTCAGCGAAAACAATTTTTGCTCATATAAGATACGCAACTATCGGTAATGTTACATATAGTAACTGTCATCCGTTTACAGGAAAGGATATTACCGGAAGACGATGGACTCTGGTGCATAATGGTACAATTTTTGATTATCCAAAGCTGTATAAGTATTTGAGAACACAGACCGGAGATACGGACAGCGAGCGAGTGTTTTTATATATTCTGGACAGTATCAATAAGCTCATAATTGAAAATGATACAATTGATGACGAAAGTGAGTTTAATTTATTAAACGATTTAGTTACACATATGGCAGACGGCAACAAACTCAATCTGCTGTTCTACGATGGTAAATATATATATGTTCATACTAATCAGGTGAATACACTTTATATGTCTAAGAGCGAGGACTGTGTAAAATTTGCAACAAGACCTTACAATGACGATGAATGGGAAAGCGTTCCAATGAATACACTTATGGCATTTAAGGATGGCAAATGCGAATATGTAGGTATGCAGCATAAATATGTATATGAGGAAAATCATGAAAATACACAGCGACTTTATCAGATTTTCTCAGACTTGTAATATATGTTAATGCTTTTAGTTATTTAATTTTCGAAATACAAGGGATAACAAATGGGATTTATTATTAATAAAGACGACCGTAAGAGCGCAGAGCTGTTAGATTGTGGCTCATTCGGCCTTGAAAAAGAAAATTTAAGAATAGATGAAAATGGTAATCTTTCACATACAAAGCATCCTTTCGGTACTGATTTTTCAAGAGACAGAGATTTCTGTGAAAATCAGGTTGAAATGATTACAGGAGTTAATGAAAATGTTGATTCCATGTGGAATGAAATTGCAGAATTAGACAGAGATACCAAGGATACTATTTTAAAATTAGATACAGGAAAAGAGTATCTCTGGCCATTTTCAAACCCTCCATACGTAAAGGGCGAGGATGACATTCCTATAGCGCAGTATGAGGGGGAATTAGCCGTAAAGACTGTATACAGAGAACATTTAGCGGCTACATATGGAAAGAAGAAAATGCTTTTCTCCGGAATTCATTACAATTTTTCATTTAGTGATGATCTTTTAAAATCAGTTTATGAATCAGGTAACCAGAATGGTGATTCATTTGAAGAGTTCAAGAATAGAATTTATCTTGATCTTTCTGCAAAGGTTTTAGAGAAAAGCTGGATGATTGTATATTTACTTGCTGCAAGTCCTGTTTTTGACGGTTCATTTTTTGATGATGGGAAAATAGGTGAGACTGTAATAAGTAAATATGCATCACCAAGATGCAGCGAAATCGGATACTGGAATCATTTTACTCCGATTTTGGATTTCGAATCATTAAAGGGATATGTTGACAGCATACAGGGATATGTTGACAGCGGTGCTTTAAAGGAAGCGTCTGAGTTGTATTATCCTGTAAGATTAAAACCGAGGGGGGCTAACAGCTTAAGTAATCTCCTTGCTAAGGGCGTTGATCACATAGAGCTTAGAATGCTTGATCTCAATCCTCTTTCAGAAATTGGAATTGATAAAAATGATCTTAAGTTCATTCACTACCTGATTCTTTATTTATCTCTTAAGCCTGAGCTTAAGTTAAATAAGATTCAGCAGGAAACAGCAATTCAGAATATGAAAAATGCTTCATTATTGAATTCAGATGATATTTCCATAGTTTCAACAGATGGAAAGTCAGAAAATGTTACAAAAGAGATTGTAAATACTTTAAATGACATGAGTTCAGTTCTTTCAGAATATATTGAGAAAGAAAAGGTTGAAAAAGTAATATCATATCAGGTGGATAAGGTTACAAAAGAGAACCACAGATATGCCGATATTGTAGTAGGAAAATACGGCAAGAATTTTGTGGAAGATGGCTTAAAACATCTTATCCACGATAATGATTAAATGAAACCATAAGTATCTGATAAATATATATATATAAGTCTTGAAAAATAACATGGACACACATATAATTTAATAATTGTAATAATTTGTTAATGATACTTAAAGAATAAATATTAAGGAAGGTAGATAGAGTGGTGCAGAAGGTAAGAGTTGCAATTGATGTAATGGGCGGCGATTATGCTCCGCTTGAGCCTATTAAGGGAGCAGTTAAAGCTCTTGAAAAAGATCCTAATTTAGAGATCATTTTAGTAGGTAATAAACCACAGATACAGAGCGTTATAAGAAATAATAAACTTCCTGCAGCAGGATTTGAGATTGTTGAAGCTAAAGAAGTAATTGAAACATCAGAGAATCCTGTTAAGGCTATTCGTACTAAGAAGGATTCTTCTCTTGTAAAAGCCTTAGAGTTAGTAAGAGACGGAGAAGCAGATGCATTTATTTCTTCAGGTAACTCTGGCGCCATCATGGTTGGTGCACAGACTATACTTGGAAAAATAAAGGGTATAACAAGACCTACATTTGCTCCTATCATTCCTACTTCAAATGGACCTGCTACAATAGTTGACTCAGGTGCAAATATGGATGCAAGACCGGACTTCTTAACTCAGTGGGCAGTTCTCGGATCTGTATATATGCAGTTGATGTTTGACATGCCTGCACCAAGAGTAGCCATTGTTAACGTAGGTGCAGAGGAAGATAAGGGTAATAAGCTCGTTAAGGAGACATTTCCTTTACTTAAGGAGATGGATAACATTAACTTCACAGGCAGTATCGAATCAAGAAATATCCCATCAGGTGATGCGGATGTTATCGTTTGTGATGCCTTTGTAGGTAATGCAATCGTTAAGATGTATGAGGGGGTTGCCAAGACACTTATTTCAGAAATCAAAAAGGCGATTACATCATCATTTCCGTCAAAGATTGGTTCATTACTTGTTAAGGGACAGCTTAAGTCTATGATGAAGACTTATGATGTTAATAATTACGGTGGTGCCGCAGTTCTCGGATTAAACGGTCTTGTAATCAAGACACACGGTAATGCAAAAGAGGCGGCATTTGCCAGTGCCTTTGGACAGGTTTCAAAGCTTGTAAGAGGCAACATTACAGGCAAAATTAAAGAACAATTTGCAAAAATGTCAAAAGAAGATAATAAAGAAGTAAATAGTGAGGAGTAATAAAAGACATGAATTTAGATGAAATTAAGTCAATAGTTGCTGATATTTTAAATATAAGCCCATCTGAGGTTGAACCTGATTCAAGATTTATCGAGGATTTAGGTGCAGATTCTTTAGATGTATTCCAGATTATTACTGAATTAGAGGATAGACTTGGCGTTCAGATTCCAGAGAATGTTCTTGAAGAGATTTCAACAGTGGAAGATGCATTAGTTGCTATTAACGACGCTACCTGATATCTGATGTAACACAAACTGTCATATTAATATGACAGTTTTTTTCACATAACAGAGAAATAAATATGAATAAAAAATTTGAAGATTTAAAAGAATTTGAAGAGAAGATTAACTACAAATTCAAAAACAGAAATTACCTTATATCCGCATTAACTCACAGCTCATATGCAAATGAAGTGAGAATTCCGGGTATAGTAAACAATGAAAGATTGGAATTCCTTGGAGATGCAGTGCTGGAACTTGCAACCAGTGCAAAGATCTTCAAAAAGTATCCAAATATGTCAGAGGGCAAAATGTCCAAGTACAGAGCAAGTATTGTATGTGAGCCTACACTTGCATCATGCTCAAAGGCCATTTCCCTTTCTGATTATATTTTCTTAGGTAACGGTGAAGAACTTACCGGAGGCCGTGAAAGAGCATCTATTGTTTCTGATGCATTTGAGGCACTTATCGGTGCTTTATATTTAGACGGTGGAATTGATGTTGCAACAGAATTTATCAATACATTTGTATTAAATGATATTGTTAAGCATCATCTTTTCTATGATTCAAAGTCTATCTTACAGGAAATCGTTCAGTCTTTAGGTAAAGAACTGGAGTATAGAGAGATTTCCCAGACAGGACCTCAGCATAATAAAACATTTACGGTGGAATGTGTCTGTAATGGCTATTTCAATGTTCAGGCTGTAGGACCTACAAAGAAGAAGGCACAGCAAAGTGCAGCATATAACGCTATTCTTCTATTAAAAGAAAAAGGTATTTTTTCGGATGAAAGTGAGAAATAACAATGCTTCTTAAGAAGTTGGAAATATACGGATTTAAATCATTTGCTGATAAATTCACATTTGATTTCAAAGAAGGAATAACATGTATAGTCGGCCCTAACGGATCAGGAAAGAGTAACGTATCTGATGCTGTCCGTTGGGTTCTTGGTGAGCAGTCTGCAAAAAATCTCCGTGGAGGAAAAATGGAAGATGTAATATTTGCAGGTACTGAGATCCGTAAGCCTATGGGATTTGCAAGTGTATCCATATATTTTGACAACGCAGATAGAAGTTTAAACATGCCTTATGACGAGGTTGTTGTATCCAGACGTGTTTATCGTTCAGGTGAAAGTGAATATAAGATAAATGGAGCTGCCTGCAGACTCAGGGATATTGAAGAATTATTCTATGACACAGGTGTTGGCCAGGAAGGTTATTCAATAATTGGCCAGGGAAGAATCGACAGAATCTTAAGTGGCAAAAAAGACGACAAGAGAGAGTTGTTTGAAGAAGCCGCAAGCATAGTTACATTTAAAAAGCGTAAAGAAAAGGCAATTAAGGAGCTTAAGGCTGAGGAGGAGAACCTTACCCGTATAAGAGATATTAATGTTGAGCTTGAGGCAAGACTGGAACCTCTCAGAGAAGCTTCAGAAAATGCCAGAAAATATTTAAGCTTATATGAAGAATTAAAAGAATTTGACTGCTCTTTATATGTGCTTAAATCCGATGAGTACAGAAAGGATTTGAGTAAATATAACGGGCTGTTGGCAGATGTGCAGTCACAGTTTGACGAAGCAAATGAAAAGCTTGAAAAAGCAAAGACAGAATATTCAGCAATCGAAGAAACTGTCGTAACTATAGAATCTGAAGAAGAGAAATACAGAATACATTCTAATGAAATCAATGAGCTTATTTCAGGAATCCAGACTAAGCTGACTGTATTTAGGGAGAAGATTTCTTCTAATGAAAGAAGAAAGAATGAGCTGGAAACTTCAAAAGCTGACCTCTGTTCTGATATTGAGCATAAAAAGGCAGAGATTGCAGAAATAGATGGTGATATTGAAAAGTTAAATGAAAAGATTTCAGAGATTGCCCATAGGGAATCTGATCTGACTGAGAAAAAGGATGCCATTCAGAAAAAGAGCGAAAGAATTTCCGTTAACAGACATTCTGTTTCCGAGGATATGATTAGCTGTGTAAGGGCTCAGGCGCGTACAAGAAGTGAGATTGAAAATTTAGAATACAATATCAGAATTTTAAATGAGAGATTAAGCAGTGCCAATGACAGTCAGAAAGACTTAAATGACGATTATGAAACTCTTGCTGAATCTGTAAGTAATGCCGAAAAGGAAAATGCAGCCTTTAAAGATAATCTGACTAAACTGGAAAATGAAAAAGCTTCCATTCAGAATGATATGCAAAAGCTTAAATCTCTAGAAAATAACAGCAGTGCAGAGCTTAATAATATCCAACGCATGTTAATTAAGAGTGAATCTGAGCTTTCAGCATTACATGGTATCGCAGAGCGTTATGATGGTTATGTTCGAAGTGTAAAGCGTGTTATGGAACTTGCAAAGAACAATAAGGATATTTTAGGTGTTATTGCAGATGTAATTTCCACAGATAAACAGTATGAAGTTGCCGTTGAAACAGCATTTGGCAGCAGATTACAGAATATCATTACAACAGATGAAAAGACTGCCAAGGGTGCCATTGACATTCTTATAAAAGAAAAGGCCGGAAGAGCAACATTTATCCCACTTTCATCCGTAAAAAGTATGGATAAGAAGATAAATGAAAGATATTTATCTGAGCCAGGAGTAATCGGAACCTGTGATTCTGTTATTAAAACAGATGAAAGATTTGAAAAAATCGTTAAGAGTATGGTTTCAAATGTTTTAATCGTAGATACGGCAGATAATGCCATTGCTCTCCAGAAAAAGAGTGGTTCTACTCTCAGAATAGTTACTTTAAGAGGTGAATTGTTAAATCCTGGCGGTTCAATTACAGGTGGATCATTTAAGAATAATGACAACCTTCTTTCAAAAAGCAATAAGATTGCAGATCTGACTAAAGAAGTTAATACCTTAAAGCTCTCATATGGTGAAAGTGCAAAGAAGTTAGAAGATATCAGAACTCAGATAAATGCTTTAGAGATAAAGGGAAATGATATTAACATAGACATTTCAGAATGTCGTACATTTATTGAGATATCTGGAAATAACATCAATAACATGAACATTTCCCTTACTGAATTACAGTCCAGAATTAACAGTGAAAATGTTTCTGATATTGAAGACCTTCTAATTAAGCATAAGAATGATTTAGTCAGAAAGCAGGATGAGCTTGATTCACTTGAAAAGAGTGAAGAGTCAATTAAGGCTGATAATAATACAATTCTTGCAGAATCAGAGAGATTAAATGCGGAGATTGATGAGATAAATACTGCGTTGTCCGCCGTTAATATAGAGAAGTCTGAAGTTAACGGTAAGGTGGAATATTTCAACAGCATTAAGCTCAGAATTCAGAATGAAATCAGGAATCTGGAAAATAGCATAGACAATGTTAAACAGCAGATTGAAACTATTACTTCTGAAATGGATGAATATAATAACAATATTCAGACTGAAACAGAGAATTTAAATGCTAAGAAAGAAGAGGCATTTGCTCTTAATTCTAATATTTCTGAATATGTTAACAAGAGAAAGAGTTGTTCATATAAGCTTAAGGAACTTGCTACTGTAAGAGAGTCATTATCAGAGCAAATTTCTCTTTTAGATAAAGAATTATCAAGACTTTCATCAAAGATAGAAAAGATTGAATATGAATCTGACGGAATTACGGAATATATGTGGTCTGAATATGAACTGACATATTCTTATGCAAAAGAGAAAAGTAATCCGAAATATGATAATATAAATGATATTACCGCGAATATTAAGGCATTAAAGGATAAAATCAAATCGCTTGGCAATGTCAATGTAAATGCAATTGATGAGCACAATCAGGTTAAGGAAAGATACGAATTCTTATCCACCCAGTACAATGACCTGGTTGAAGCTACTAATTCTCTTAAAAAGGTTATCACAGAATTAGACAGAGAAATGCGTAAGCAGTTTGAAACAAACTTTGAGCTGATTAAGGCGAGCTTTAAGAAGACATTCAGAAGTCTTTTCGGTGGTGGTACTGCAAGTATTGAATTAGAAAATGCAGATGATGTATTAGAGTCTGACATTATTATTACTGCAAAGCCACCGGGTAAGAAGCTGACAAATATGATTCAGCTTTCAGGTGGTGAAAGGGCACTTACAGCCATTGCATTACTATTTGCAATTCAGAGTCTGAAGCCTTCATCATTTTGTCTTTTAGATGAAATTGAGGCTGCTCTTGATGATGCAAATGTTACAAGATTTGCAAACTACTTACATAAGTTATCCGATAATACCCAGTTTATTGTTATCACTCACAGAAGGGGTACAATGAACGAAGCGGACAGATTATATGGTATTACAATGCAGGAAAAGGGCGTTTCCAAACTCGTTTCGGTTGAGCTGGAAACGGAATAACAGGGAGATGTAATGGGATTTTTTTCAAAGTTAAAAGCAGGCTTAAGTAAAACAAGAGCCAATATTGTATCTGGATTTAATAGTGTATTCACAGGCAGAAGCGCTATTGATGACGATTTCTATGATGATCTTGAAGAAATCATGATTATGGGTGACATGGGTGTCAGAGCCACAGATGAAATTCTTGATGATCTCAGAGAAAAGGTTAAAAAGAATAAGATTAAGGAACCTGCTGAATGTAAGCAGTTACTTATTGATTCTATCAGAGAAAAGATGGATATCGGTGAAAATGAGTACAGATTTGAAAATGAAAAGTCTGTAGTTCTTGTTATCGGTGTAAATGGTGTAGGTAAAACAACATCTGTAGGTAAGCTTGCTTCATCATTTAAATCACAGGGTAAGAAGGTTCTCCTTGCTGCGGCTGATACATTCAGAGCCGGTGCTATTGAACAGCTTAAGGTCTGGGCTGAGCGTAGTGGTGTTGATATTATTGCTCAGGGTGAAGGTTCAGATCCTGCGGCAGTTGTATTTGACTCTGTTCAGGCTGCAAAGGCGAGAGATACTGATATCTTAATTGCCGATACTGCAGGAAGACTTCATAACAAGAAGAACCTTATGAACGAGCTCTCAAAGATCAACAGAGTAATTGACAGAGAGTATCCTGGAGTATACAGAGAAAACCTTATTGTTCTCGATGCTACAACAGGTCAAAATGCTATTCAGCAGCTTAAGGAATTCAACGATGTTACAGATATTACAGGTATTATCCTTACAAAGATGGATGGTACTGCAAAGGGCGGTATCGTAGTTGCAATTCAGGCTGAATTTGGTATTCCTGTTAAATATATCGGTGTAGGTGAGAAGATTGAGGATCTTCAGAAGTTTGATTCTAACAGCTTCGTTGAGGCTCTCTTTGATGATTCAGAAGTTGATAATGATGATGAAGAAACATCATTTGTTGGATTAGGAGATGATGAGGATGAACTCTTCTATCACACATCAGATGAAACTGCTTCAGAAGAAGAGACTTCAGAGGAAAATGCTGACAACGCAGAAGCTGCTGAAGGTCAGACAGATGAGGGCAATGAAACTTCTGATGAGGATGAAGAAGAGTTATCTGCATTTGAGCTTGGTGAAATCTTCAAACAGGGAATCGGTGATGTTCTCTCTGCAGACAGCGATGACATTTTAGGTGATGGTAAAAATATGGCAGCAGAAAATGTTGAAGCTGAAGAGGCAGAAGACAATACATCTGAGGAAGCTGACAGAATAGTAGCTGAAGAGGTTAAGGCAGTAGAGGAAGTTATCGAAGATACTTCAGATGCTGCTGAATCAGATGTTGAGGAAACAACAGATAACGCTGATGAAGATAAAGAAGATACATCAGAAGAAACTTCTGAAGAAGAGTCAGAAAATGATGAAGCGGAAGAAGAACAGCCTAAGAAAAAGAAAGGCTTCTTCAGCTGGTTCAGAGGATAATTTAATTAACTATATTAATCTGATTAATTTTATAAATATAAAAAATTAAAAACAAAATACTAAATAGGACAACAATTATGGAAGAGTTAACATTAGAAAAATTTAAAGAGGCAGCTAAAAAAGTAAAAGAGGTCACAGCAGGCACTCCCCTTATACATAGTGACTTTTTCAGTAGCATGTGCGGTAATGAAATATATTTAAAGCCTGAAAATATGCAGTTTACAGGTGCATACAAGTTAAGAGGTGCATATTACAAAATCAGCACAATGACTGATGAGGAAAGAAAGAAGGGATTAATTACAGCTTCTGCCGGCAACCATGCACAAGGTGTGGCATATGCTGCATCAAAGTACGGCGTTAAGGCAACAGTGGTTATGCCTACTAACACACCTCTTATCAAGGTTAACAGAACAAAGGGATATGGCGCAGAAGTAGTTCTCTACGGTGATGTTTATGATGAGTCATGTAACTACGCCATGAAGTTAGCTGAGGAGCATGGACTTACATTTGTACATCCATTTAACGATCTTGATGTTGCTACAGGTCAGTCATCTGTTGCAATGGAAATCTTAGAAGAGCTTCCTGATGCAGATTACATCCTTGTTCCTGTAGGTGGAGGTGGTCTTGTTACAGGTGTTGCTACACTTGTTAAGATGATTTCACCAAGAACAAAGGTTATCGCAGTAGAGCCTGAAGGCGCTAACTGTTTACAGGAGTCTATTAAGGCAGGTCACGTTGTAACACTTCCTGAAGTAAATACAATTGCTGACGGTACAGCCGTTAAGACACCTGGCGATAAGCTTTTCCCTTATATTGCAGAAAATATCGACGATGTAATTACAGTTCCTGATGAAGAACTTATTGTTGCATTCCTTGATATGGTTGAAAACCACAAGATGATCGTAGAAAACTCAGGTTTACTTTCTGTTGCAGCTGCCAAGCATATTCATGCAACAGGTAAGAAGATTGTATCTATTCTTTCCGGCGGTAACATGGACGTTATTACAATGTCTTCAGTTGTACAGCAGGGTCTTGTACTTAGAAGCAGAATATTTACTGTATCTGTACTTCTTCCGGATAAACCTGGTGAATTAGTTAAGGTTGCAGATATCATTGCTCAGGCAAAGGGTAATGTAATCAAGCTTGCACATAACCAGTTTGTAAGTATTAACAGAAATGCAGCAGTTGAATTAAGAATTACAATTGAAGCATTTGGTAATGAACATAAGAATGAAATAGTTGCGGCACTTGAAGCCGGAGGATTAAAGCCTCGTCTTGTAAAGGTTAGAATGTAATATTTTTAGTACACCCTGTTTGACATTATATCAACAGGGTGTTATTATTCTTTTAATGCTTCATCACTTTAGTATGTTAAATTATTAAATTAATTTATATAACATACTTTTGTGATATAATAATAGAATATATTAAAGTAAAAACTGACTAAACTAAATTAAATAAATTATATTCAATTAACTAGATTATACTAATTTAACCTGATTAATTTAATTTTGTTTAGATCAGACGTAAATTAAGATTTTAATTTTACATATACAAGGGGATCCTTATGAAAAAAGATTTATTACATACGCCGGAAGGGGTAAGAGACATATATGGTAAAGAATGTCTTGAAAAGAGAAAGATAATAGGTGCACTTGAAAATGTGTGTAGCAATTTTGGTTTTAAAAATATAGATACACCTACATTTGAGTTCTTTGATGTATTCAATCAGGAAAGAGGCACAATTCCTTCAAATGAGATGTTTAAGTTTTTTGATCACCACGGTAACACATTAGTGCTCAGACCGGACGTTACACCTGCAATTGCAAGATGTGCCGCAAAGTATTTCGGCAATACAGAAACACCTGTAAAGCTTTTCTATACTGAAGATGTATTTATTAATTATGAAAATGCATACAGAGGTCAGTTAAAGGAAACAACAACAATCGGTGCAGAGCTTATCGGAAATGGCACTGAGGATGAAGACTTTGAGATTATCTGTCTTGCCATCGACTGCTTAAAGAAGAGCGGACTTGAGAACTTCCAGGTTGAAGTTGGTAATGTAAGTTTCTATGACGGTCTTATTGGAGAGGTTTGTACAACAAAGGACGAAAAGGAAGAATTAACAAATCTTATTATAGATAAGAATTTTTTAGCCGTAGAAGAGTTTTTAGATGAGCTTAACTGTGAAGAGTCAGTAAAGCATGCGTTACTTACACTTCCTGGATTATTTGGTCTTGAAGCTGATGTTTTAGACAAAGCAAGAGAATTAACTAATAATGAAACAAGCCTTGCTGCAATCGATCATCTTTCAAAGCTGTATAATAAATTATGTCAGTATGGATATGGAAAGTACATTTCATTTGATATCGGTTCATTAAGCGAGCATATGTATTACACAGGCGTAATCTTTAAGGCATATACATTTGGTACAGGAAATGCTGTATTAAGTGGTGGCCGTTATGACAACCTTATCGGTCAGTTCGGTAAGGAGAGAGCTTCAATCGGTTTCTCACTTGCAGTAGACAGACTTATCGGTGCAATAAAGAGACAAAATATTCCAATTTCTTTAAATAAGAATGGTTCACTTATTGTATATGATGGCAAATCATCTGATATGGCATTAATCGAGGCCATTACACTTAGAAACAACGGAATCAGAGCAGGTTTATATCCTTTAAACTTAGATAAGGATGCATACAGAAAGCTCGCTGCAGATGATAACTACGAAAAAATAACATTTATAGAAAATAATGAGAGAAAGGAGGAGCTTGTATGAGATATCTTACAATTGCACTTGCAAAGGGAAGACTTGCCAATCATGCAGTAGATCTTTTTGAAAAGATTGGCGTTACATGTGATGAAATCAAGGATAAGGACACAAGAAAGCTTATATTTACCAATGAAGAACTTAAGATCAAATTCTTCTTATCAAAGCCAAGTGACGTACCTACATATGTAGAATATGGTGCGGCAGATATCGGTATTGTAGGTAAGGATACAATCCTTGAAGAAAACAGAAAGTTATTCGAAGTACTTGATCTTGGATTAGGTAAATGCAGAATGTGTGTATGTGGTCCGGAAAGTGCTGCTGAGAAGCTTAAGAATCATGAGCTTATCAGAGTAGCAACAAAGTATCCGCACATTGCAAAAAACTATTTTTTTGATGAAAAGAGACAGACTGTTGAGATTATCAAACTTAATGGTTCAGTTGAACTTGCTCCTCTTGTAGGACTTTCAGAGGTTATAGTTGATATCGTTGAAACAGGAAGTACTCTTAAAGAGAACGGACTTAAGGTTCTTGAAGAGGTATGTCCTTTATCAGCAAGAATTGTTGTTAACCAGGTTAGCATGAAAATGGAAAATGAACGTATTTCACGAATTATAGACAGTATCAGGGAGGTTATATAATGAAAGTTGTAAATATTACTGAAGACTCCATCAAAGACTTATTAAAGAGTCTCTTAAAGAGAAGCCCAATTAACTATAGAGAACAGGAAGATGCCGTAAATAACATCTTAACAAATGTTAAAGACAATGGTGATCTTGCATTATTTGAATATACAGAAAAGTTCGACAAAGTAAAGCTTACAGTAGAAACAATTAAGGTTACTGACGAGGAAATTGCAGAAGCTTACGAGCAGGTAGATGATGAGCTTATCAGAGTTATCAGACTTGCTATGAAGAATATCGAAGACTATCATGAAATGCAGAAAGAGGAGAGCTGGTTTGATTCTAAGCCTGACGGAACAATCCTCGGACAGAAGATTACACCATTAAGCAGAGTTGGTGTATACGTTCCGGGTGGTAAAGCTGCTTATCCATCATCAGTTCTTATGAATGTTATTCCTGCAAAGGTTGCTGGCGTTGATGAAATCATCATGTGTACTCCTCCGGGACATGACGGAAAAGTTTATCCTACAACTCTTGTTAGTGCCAAGGAAGCTGGCGTAGATACAATTTACAAGGTTGGTGGTGCACAGGCTATCGGTGCTCTTGCATACGGTACAGAGTCAATTCCACAGGTTGATAAGATTGTAGGTCCTGGTAACATTTTCGTTGCACTTGCCAAGAAGGCTGTATTTGGTTATACAGGTATCGATTCAGTTGCAGGTCCTTCAGAAATCCTTGTACTTGCTGATGAGACAGCTAATCCAAGATATGTTGCAGCTGACTTACTTTCACAGGCTGAGCATGATCAGCTTGCATCTGCAATCCTTGTTACAACAAGCTTAGAGGTTGCTGAGAAGGTTCAGGCTGAAATCGAAGGATTTGTTAAGGATCTTGAAAGAAAAGACATTATTCAGGCTTCTCTTGATAATTACGGATATATCCTTATAGCAGAAGATATGGATACAGCAATCGACGCAGTAAATGCTATTGCTTCAGAGCACTTAGAGATCGTAACAAAGGATCCATTTGGAACAATGACAAAGGTAAGAAATGCGGGAGCTATTTTCCTTGGTGAATCAAGCTCAGAGCCACTTGGTGACTACTTCGCAGGTCCTAACCACGTTCTTCCAACAAATGGTACAGCAAGATTCTTCTCGCCACTCGGTGTAGATACATTTGTTAAGAAATCAAGCATCATTTCATATTCAAGAGATGCTTTAAGAAATATCCACAATGAAATCGAGACATTTGCAAAGGCAGAAGGTCTTACAGCTCATGCAAATTCAATTAAGGTCAGATTCGAAGACGAGGAATAATCAGACTATGGATAATAAGAGAACAGCAACAATACACAGAAAGACAAATGAAACTGATATTGAGATTACAATTAACCTTGACGGTACAGGAAAAGGAGATGTAAGCACAGGAATCGGTTTCTTCGACCACATGCTTTTAAGCTTTGCAAGACACGGTTTATTTGATCTTACTGTAAAGGTTAAAGGTGACCTGGAAGTAGATTGTCACCACACAATCGAAGATACAGGTATAGTTCTCGGTATGGCCATCGATGAGGCTGTAGGAGAAAAGAAGGGAATTAAGAGATACGGTTCATGTATCCTTCCTATGGATGAAGCATTAGTACTTACAGCTATTGATTTATCAGGAAGACCATATCTTGTATTTGATTGCGATTTAACAGCACCTATGATTGGTGAATATGATACTCAGATGACAAGAGAGTTCTTCTACGCAGTGACATGTTCAGCAAAGATGAATCTTCACATAAAGAAGATTGATGGAATAAATGATCATCACATAGTTGAGGCATGCTTTAAATCATTTGCAAAGTCTCTTATGGAGGCTGTTTCAATCAATCCGAGAATTACTGATGTATTATCGACTAAGGGTACAATTTAAAGGAGAATACATATGATTTTATTACCTGCCATTGATTTAAAAGACGGTAAATGTGTAAGACTTAGAAAAGGCGATTTTAACGAAAAGACAGTATATTCTGATGAGCCTTGGGAAATTGCAAAGGGTTTTGAAGAGGCCGGAGCAGAGATTATACACTTAGTTGATTTGGACGGAGCTCTTGTAGGTCACTCTGTAAATGCAGATGTTATTAAGAAGATTACATCATCTGTTAACATTCCATGTGAATTAGGTGGTGGTATCAGAAGTATCGAAGCCATTGAAGCAGCCGTTGATTTAGGTGTATCAAGAGTTATCCTTGGAACAATAGCAGTATCTGATCCAGACTTCGTTACAAAGGCTGTTGAAACGTTCGGCCCTGAGAAAATAGTTGTTGGTATCGATGCAAAAGAAGGAATGGTTGCAACTCACGGCTGGGATACAGTAAGTAATGTGACAAGCGTTGATCTTGCCCTTGATATGAAAAAGAGAGGCGTAAGAACAATCATTTATACTGATATCGCAAGAGACGGTATGTTGAGTGGCCCAAATGTTGAGCAGACACTTAAGTTAAAAACCGAGACAGGAATGACTGTAATCGCTTCAGGTGGTGTGTCATGTCTTGATGACCTTATTAAGCTTAATGAAAGCGGTATTGACGGATCAATAATCGGTAAGGCTATTTATGAGAACAAAATTGATCTTAAAGAAGCAGTAAGGAGATTAAATTGATTAAGAAAATAATTCCAGCACTGTATGTAAATGTATCTGATGTACAGGGTGATATCTCATTTAAAATATACAGAGATAAGGACAGAACTGACGAAATCACAGGAGATTTAGTTACTGTCTGTGAAGCATTTGAACAGAATGGTGCAGATGCAATCATCTTATTTTGCAATGCCGGTACTGATGAAGCTCACGACAGCTTTATTTACTCAGTAAGAGACATTACAAGAAGCATTGATATACCTCTTTATGTTGGTGGAACAGTTAACAGACTTGAAGATGTTAAGAAGTACCTTTATGCAGGAGCTGCCAAGGCAATCGTTAAGGAAAACAGCTTTGATAAGTTAAATGGAGACGATTTACTCGTTGCATCAATTGAGAGATTTGGTGACGATAAGATTGCAATCGATAATGAAAACTCAATTCTTGTTTCTGACAATGATGATGTTAAGAGAGAAGTAATCACTGTTGAAGATAAAAAAGAGATGGATTCAATAATGACATCCGAATTAATCTACGGTGTTACAGGAAGCTTTTTAACAGATGTTAGCTTTGACTTCTACAAGAAGAAAGAAGAGCTTGTAAAGGACGGTATCGATGTAAATATTTCAATTCCTAACTTTACATTTGACGACTTCAATGTTGATGAAAAGGGACTTATCCCTGTTATCGTTCAGGATTATAAAACTGACGAAGTGCTTATGATGGCATATATGAACAGAGAAGCATTTGAAAAGACATGCAGCTCCGGCAAAATGACATACTTCAGCAGAAGCCGTCAGTCAATCTGGATTAAGGGTGAAACAAGCGGACATTTCCAGTTTGTTAAGGAATTAAAGATTGACTGCGATCAGGATACACTTCTTGCAAAGGTTAAGCAGTTAGGTGCAGCGTGTCACACTAACAATTACAGCTGTTTCTACAGAGATGTACTTGAAAGTAAGGATACAAGCACAAATCCTCTTAAGGTATTCAATAAGATTATGGCTACCATAAGAGACAGAAAGAATAATCCTAAGGAAGGTTCATATACAAATTATCTGTTTGATAAGGGTATTGATAAGATACTTAAGAAGTGTGGAGAGGAAGCTGCAGAAATTATTATTGCAGCAAAGAATCCTAATCCTGAAGAGATAAAGTACGAAATTGCCGATTTCTTATACCATGTAATGGTGCTTATGGAATTAAAGGGCGTTACATGGGAAGATATCATAAAAGAACTTGATAATAGATAAAATTCTTTATACAATTAAAAAATACTAAAAATTAATAATTTACATGCAAATAGTAAACTAAACACAGCTTACTAAAGCGAAAAGAGGCATACTTTGATTAGGATTTCGGACTATTTTTTTGAAAAATATTATGACAGAATTATGAATGCCATTTCTCATAAGCCTAAATATAAAAAAGCGATTAAGGTTATGGACCTTACACTTCCGCTTATGGTTGGTTCCTCATACGCGCTTGCTGTATTAAATGCACACAGACATTATGGAAGAGAATCTCTCATGTATATGGTTGGTATTCCGGCTGTGGCATTTTCTTCAGTAGCCGTAGCGAGAAAGTTTATCAACCAGAAAAGACCTTATGAGAAATACAATTACAAGCCACTTGTAAACAGAAAGAAGAAAGGAAACTCAATGCCGAGTCTCCACACATTTTCTGCGGCTTTAATTGCGGCATCTGTATCATATTATTATCCTGTTGCAGGTATGCTTCTCTGGGTAGCTGCTTGTTTAATAGCTATCACAAGAGTAATGACAGGAGTACATCATTTCAGAGATGTATTTGTGGCTCTTTTGCTTGGTGTATTAATGAAATTCACAGCATTTGCAAGAGAATTTGATGATTAATTAAATGTTTTGAGTAGTACGGATAGTCGCTGCATTGCAGAGGAAAGTCCGGGCTTCAAAGGGCAGGACGCCAGATAACGTCTGGTGGAGGCGACTCTAAGGAAAGTGCAATAGAAAAGAAACAGCCTATATGGTGATGGTGGAATGGCAGTGTAAGAGACTACCGCATTGCTGGTAACAGTAATGGTCAATGCAAACCCCGTCCGAAGCAAGATCAGAACAAAAGCTATACGATTGCCCGTCGTGCTTTTAGGTAGATCGCGTTAAGTGGTGCGGTGACGCATCAAGAAAGATAGATGATTATCCAAGACATAACCCGGCTTATAGTATTGCTCAAAATGTTTATTTTCTGATACATTTTCTGTGCTTTTTCTGAAAAAGCATTCGGAAAGTGCAATAAAACGGCTATTTATTCGTATTTGGACGTTTTTACTTAATGTCCGCAAATAGTATGGATATAGACTTGTTTCATTGACATTAGTTGTATTTTGCTATAGTATCAAAACAATCATGGATTACTGCATATTTATGTATTTTTCAATGTTTTAGTTTTATTATTATATAATTTTTGTAATGCAATATTTGCTTTTTAGGAGGAAATGAAAAGTATGAATCGCGAAGAAGCATATGTACTTTGGTTTGACGAGTTAAGAAGAGAAGATGTTGAGCTTGTTGGTGGTAAATCATCATCACTTGGTGAACTTACATCTGCTACTAAGGTTCCAGTACCTTATGGCTTTGCAACTACAGCACACGGTTACCGTCACTTTATGGAGACAACAGGTCTTGAGCCACGTATCCGTGCAGAGCTTGCTAAGCTTACAGACGTTGAGGATTCAGCTCTTCTTCGTGAAGTAACAGCTAACATCAGAGAGATGATCTGCGAGCAGGAAATGCCTGAAGACCTCGCTGAAGCTATCCGTGTTGCTTATGAAGAACTCGGTGAGAAAATGAATGACAAAGATCCTTTTGTTGCTGTTCGTTCAAGTGCTACAGCAGAAGACCTTCCAGACGCAAGTTTTGCTGGTCAGCAGGATACATACCTTAACGTTAAGGGTGCAGACGTTGTTATCCAGAAGATTAAGGAATGTTACGCTTCAACATTCACAGATAGAGCTACATACTATCGTGAGAAGCAGGGATATGATCATATGACAGTTGCTCTTTCTGCTACAGTTCAGATGATGGTATTCTCAAAGGCTGCAGGTGTTATGTTCACAGTTGATCTCGTTACAGGTAGTGATGATTCTATCATTATCGAAGCATCATACGGTCTTGGTGAGTACGTTGTTCAGGGTACAGTTACACCAGATAACTTTACAATTGACAAGAACACTCTTGAAATCAAGAACAGAATTATTAACGATAAGCCTATCAAGTTAGTTAGAAAAGCTGAAGGCGACGTTGTTGAAGAAGTTGTTCCTGCTGAAGAAAGAAAAGCTCAGGCTATCACAGATGAGCAGGTTAAGGAATTAGCTACATATGCTAAGGCAATCGAAAAGCATTACGGTTGCTACATGGATATGGAGTGGGGCGTAGACGAAAGAGATAACAAGGTATGGTTACTCCAGGCTCGTCCAGAGACAGTTTGGTCACAGAAGAAAAAGAATGGTGAGACATCAGCTGCTTCTGAGTCATCAGACAATATCGATCTTGATCCAATCGTTCAGGGGCTTCCAGCTTCTCCTGGTAAGGCTGCTGGTAAGGCACACGTTATCCTCGATCCGGCTCTTATTGATGAGTTCAAGGAAGGCGAAATCCTTGTTACAACAATGACAGCTCCTGACTGGGTTCCAGCTATGAAGAAGGCTAAGGCTATCATCACAGACGCTGGTGGTATGACATGTCACGCTGCTATAGTTGGTCGTGAGCTTGGCATTCCTTGTATCGTTGGTACAAGAAGCCGTTCACAGGCTGCTACAGAAGTAATTAAGGATGGTATGGACATTACAGTTGATGCTACTAACGGTGTAGCATACGACGGTATTGTTGATAGTATCGTTAAGAAGGAAGCTCCAGCAGCTGCAACAACTGTAGCTGAAGCAGTTCCTGTAACAGGTACAAAGGTATACATGAACCTTGGTAACCCTGACTTAGCTGAAAAGCATGGCCAGCTTCCATGTGATGGTATCGGTCTTATGCGTGAAGAGTTCATCTGGACAACATTCATCCATGAGCATCCACTTCACCTTATCGAGACAGGCCGTTCAGAAGAAGCTGTTAACAAGCTTGCTGACGGTATGAGAAAGGTTTGTCAGGCACTTGCACCTCGTCAGGTTGTACTTCGTCTCTCAGACTTCAAATCAAGCGAATATCGTGATTTAACAGGTGGCGATAAGTTTGAGCCACATGAACCAAGTGCACTTCTTGGTTGGAGAGGAGCATCTCGTTACTACGATCCTAAGTATCTTCCAGCTTTCAAGCTTGAGCTTAAGGCTATCAAGAAGGTACGTGAGGAGTTCGGTTTCAAGAACCTCATGGTTATGATTCCATTCTGCCGTACAGTTAAGGAAGCAGAAGTTGTTACAGGTATCATGGCTGAAGAAGGTCTTGTAAGAAGCGCAGACTTCAAGATCTGGCTTATGGCTGAGATTCCATCTAACATCATCCTTGCTGACCAGTTCAACAAGTTCGTTGATGGTTACTCAATCGGTTCTAACGATCTTACAATGCTTGTTCTTGGTGCAGACCGTGACAACGAAACAGTACAGCACATTTATGATGAGCGTAATTTAGCTGTTAAGCGTGCAATCCGTCACCTTATCGAAGTTGCTCACAAGGATGGAAAGACAGTTTCTATCTGTGGTCAGGCTCCTAGCGTATACCCAGAGCTTTGCGAATTCTTAATTAAGAGTGGTATCGATTCAATCTCTGTTAACCCAGATGCAGTTGTAGCTACTAAAAAGTCAGTTGCACAGATCGAGCAGAGAATGGTTATGGATGCTCTTACAGGAAAAGGTAAGGCTGATACAGAAGATTACACATGGTAATTAATTACGCAGTAATTATCTGAAATCATTGAAATAAAGACATATGCTGATTCAGTATATGTTTACACATAAAAAGAACCCCGGCACATTCGTGCCGGGGTTCTTTTGTTATTCATATTTAAGGTTTTAATCAGATTGCTTTAAACAATGTTCTTATGTAGATTGATTGAAGCATCTGATGATTAAATATTATCTGTAACAAATTATCTATAATAAATTATAAGTAACTAATTATATCTAACTAATTATAAATAATTTATAATATATAATCTCTTCTCAATATCCTTGAATCCCATAGGGCCAAGTTCTGTAATTAACTGGTTGAACTTTTCATCAGAGTAATTGTCTCCGGCAATATCCTTTGCCTTTCTCTGCATTTCAAGAACTTCCTCTAATCCAAGAGCTTTAATTGCATATGAACCAGGATTAGCTGTTACAGCGTTGTATAAATCATCCTGAACTGCGCTGTCTCTTATTCCATAACCTGATAAGAAACTTCTAAGATCATCAAATGATTTACCATAGTAGTTAACATCGATATCAATCTTAGCGTAGATTGCATTGTAACCGAAGTTATAGTACTTAGCTACAGTCTTTGAACCTAAATCAGCTGAGTCGTTGTATGTATATGCAAGATATTCAGCATATGATGCAAATCCTTCAGTGTAGCCACTGTTCATTGTAAAGTATCTTACAGGATCTTCAGAACCGTTATTAATCTGATCTGCTAAATATGTAGTCTGGTACATATGACCTGCATAACCTTCATTTGCAAGGATTGTAAATAAATCTCTTGAGTAATTTACAGCATTCTTATTAAGAATGAATTTACCCTTGTTGATGTTATCAAGTGGAGGAGCAATATATTCTGCAGCGTCAGCAAAATATTTTCCGCCATTTTCCATGTATTCAACAGTATATTCTGCATTTACAGCAGTTGGGAAATGCTCATTTGTTATATTTTTTAACTTAGATAAAATTTCGCCAGGTTCACCATCTGTTGAATATGATTTGTATTTATTCTGGTCTGAGCTGCTTGTACCGTCTAAGCCTCTGAAGAACTGCTCTAAGTAAGCAGCGTTCATTGCGTAATATTCATCAACTGTCTTGCCTGCGCCAATAGAACTCTCTAAAAGCTGTTCGTAGTATGACTTACAGTTAGCCTGTTCAGATAAAGAACCTGAATATGTATGTCCTGCTAAATCAGGGTAGGCTGTATTTGCAATCTGGCCATCGAGGTAAGAATTGATTTCATCGTAGGCTTTCTGCTGTTTGAAGCTGAGTGATGAATAGTCAAATGATGAAAGTCTATTCTTTAATTCTGTAAATGAATTAGCATTGAAGCTGTATTTACCTTCCGCAACACCGTAATTTTCAGGATGCTCCATGCCTGCGTTGTTAGTACCAGCGTCAGCTGATACTACAAGGTTAAGTAATTCGTTGGTGAAGCTGTTGAAATCAGAATTATCTGTTTCGGAAGCAGCTATAGGCGTTGTACTTGCCTTTTCAGGATCCAATGATTCAGGAGTGTCCTTTGATGCACCAAGAAACAGACTTCTGTAAATGTTTGGGTTAAATCTTATGATTCCCCATGCCAGAAGAATTGATACACCAGCTAAGAATACAATAAGGATTACGATTCTCTTCGGTGTAAAAAACTTCTTTTTAGAAGTATCTTTGAAAGATGTGCTCATAATGTTCCTTTCTTATATATAGTTTTAAAGAATATTATATACAATTTTGTGGTACTTGTCCTATATTTATTAAGGCAATAAGTGTGATTGTCCTATGTTAACAAGTGCATTTATGAAACCTTACCATATAAAATTAAGAAATTTGATATTCAAACTAAATTTATGGCCGTTTCGGGTTGATAAAAACTGCTCTATAAAATATAGTTAATGTATAAGAAAAGTCGGGAGGAGTAGTATATGATTTTTTATCTGATCGGTATCGCACTTATACTTCTCGTTAGTATTTATATGAATAAAATGAGTACTAAGATTGGTTTACCTGCAGTATTGGCATTTATATTATTCGGAATGTTCCTTGGAGCCAGCGGATGGATAAATGACTTCTCAGTTGCACTTGATACTTCAGAAACATTATGTTCTGTAGCGCTTGTTTTCATTATGTTCTTTGGAGGTTTCGGTACGAACTGGAAGGAAGCGAGAAAGACGGCAGTTCCTTCTATTCTGTTATCTACCGTGGGAGTAGTATCCACAGGTGTTATCACAGGATTGTTCTGTCACTTCGCACTTCAGATGCCAATATTGGAAAGTATGCTTATCGGAGCAGTTCTTTCCTCAACAGATGCAGCAACAGTGTTCTCCATCTTAAGATCAAGAAGTCTGAGTTTAAAATATAATACAGCTTCAATCCTTGAAGTAGAAAGTGGTAGTAATGACCCTATTGCATATACAATGACAGCAATATTCATTTCACTTCTTCAGGGCTCAGGAAGCGCAGGTTCAATTGCCTATATGATATTTGCACAGGTTGTATACGGATTCGGTATAGGTGTGGGTATTGCGCTTATAGGTGTATTTATCGTTAAGAGAATGAGCCCTGAAACAGGTGCGGGCTTTAGAATGATGTTCTTCTTAGCATTTGCAATGCTTGCATATGGCATACCTGTTGCAGTAGGAGGAAATGGTTACCTCAGTGTATACATTGTAGGTATTATCATGGGCAACGCTAAGCTCAAAGGAACTGCGGACGTAATGAATTTCTTTGACGGTGTTACAGCATTCATGCAGATTCTTATTTTCTTCCTGCTTGGAATGCTTTCAACTCCTGCATCATTTATAAATGTATGGATTCCGGCAATTTTAATTGCTGTATTCCTCACATTTGTATCAAGACCATTAAGTGTATTTGCTTTAATGACTCCATTTAAAGCGAAGATTAATCAGATGAGCCTGGTGTCCTGGTCGGGGCTCAGAGGTGCAACGTCCATAGTTTTTGCCATTTCGGCAACATTGATGGTTACACTTCAGAATGATATATTCCATATTGCATTCCTGGTTGTATTGTTCTCCATGTTACTTCAGGGTACATTGTTACCTCTTGTATCAAAGAAGTTAAACATGCTTGATGATGAGGACAGTATCGCAAGAACATTTACCGACTATATGGAAGAAGCTCCTGTACAGTTCATCCAGTTCTCAATCCCACCTGAACATGAGTGGATAGGCCATACACTTAAAGACATTATTCTTCCGCCTGAGACAATCGTAGTTCTTATTAAGCGTGGAAATGAAAATATCATTCCTAAGGGAGATACACATTTTGAATGTGACGATAAGGTAATTCTCAGTGCCAAGACATTTGAAAAGGTTAAGGGAATAGAATTATCCGAGATTATCGTTCATAAGGATGACGGCTATGCAGGTCGAACAATAGCTGACATAGCAAGACATCTCGAATCAGATAAGCGAATTGTTATTATCAAAAGAGGCGAAGATGTAATAATTCCTAACGGTGATGTTGTACTCCAGAACGATGATATCGTTGTATTAAGTGAAATTGAAAATGTGGTAGATAAACACCACGACTAACATCATAAAGAAAAATTAATATAATAAGTTAATATAAAAATAAACCCCTTTGCAGCCGGTGTGAAATTACACACGGTTACAAAGGGGTTTTATTATGTTAATTCAAACAGAATAAAACCTGACTGAATCATTTTCTTTAAGCATATTAATTTTAACATACCAATTTAATTATACTAATTTAACTATATCAGCTAATTAAAATAAGCCGTAAAATCAGATGATAGTTCCGCCGCACACTGCATAGTCGCTGTCAGATCAGATGATAGTTCCGCCACCCACTACATAGTCGCCGTCATAAAGAACTACTGCCTGACCCTTTGCAAATGCTCTCTGAGGCTCGTCAAATGTTACCTTAATGAGGTCATCTTCAATCTGCTCAACAATGGCAGGCTGTTCAACCATGTTGTATCTGGCACGGGCTTTAACCTTCATAGGCTTTTCAAGCTTATTAAATGGAATAAGGTTAATCTTGTTGGCAAATAACTCATGTGACATAAGCTCTTCGTCAGAAGCGAGAGTAATAGTGTTATCCTTTGCATTTTTTGAATATACAAACATAGGCTTTCCAAATGAAACGCCAAGTCCCTTTCTCTGGCCTATTGTGTAACGGATGATACCCTTATGTCTGCCGATAACATTGCCCTGCATATCAATGAAGTCACCTTCAGGATATTTCTTATCTGTATAGTTCTCTATAAATGAAGCATAATCAGTTCCCTTTACAAAGCAGATATCCATACTTTCGGCTTTCTTGGCATTGATAAATTCATTTTCTTCAGCTATTTCACGAACTTCTTCTTTAGTGAGAGAACCAAGAGGGAAAATGGTGTGAGCAAGCATATCCTGAGTCATGTTATATAAAACATATGTCTGATCCTTTTTAAGATCCTTAGACTTTCTCAGATTATATCTTCCTGTTTCCTCATTATATTCAATGACTGCGTAATGACCTGTTGCAACATAGTCATAATTCAAATCTTCAGCTCTTTCTAAAAGTCTGCCGAACTTAAGATATCTGTTACAGTCGATACATGGGTTAGGAGTTGCGCCGTCCTCATATGATTTGATAAATGGCTCAATAACCTTTTCTTTAAACTTCTCCTGAAGATTGAATACACGGTAGTCGATACCGATTCTGTTGGCAACGCTGCGTGCATCATTTATATCTTCAATAGAACAGCATGTCTTATTCATTGGAATACCGAGATCTTCATTCTGGAAGAGATTCATGGTAGCACCCATGCATTCATATCCCTGATTTTTAATAAGCAGAGCAGTAACACTTGAATCAACGCCGCCGCTCATTGCAATTAAAACTTTTTTATTCATGTCCCGGCCTTCTTACATATTTACAGTGTAAAGGATGATACGAGGGTCATGTGCAGACATTTCCTTTAATTGTGGAACAATTCTTATGAAATGATCTGAATTATCGTGGATGTTAATTGCCTCCTGATCCTTCCATTCTTCAATAAATGTTAAATGATTAGGGTCTGCAATATTTTCATGGAGTTCGTAAGAAATGTTACCTTCCTCAGCACGTGTGCCTTCAACAATTTCCTCACAGAGCTCAAGGAACTTCTCTCTTGACTCAGGCTTTACGAACCATTCAGCTACTATTTTAATCATAATCGTTTATCTCCTCTGTAAAATTCAAAATAAAAACATTAATACCCATACAATCATAATATAAGAAAAATATAAGTACAATAATTTTATAATCAAATATGGGATATTTTTAATTGACAAATATCAAATAATCAATATAATTGAAAGAAGTGCAGCCGGGGCAGTAGCGGCGCCCTGTACCTGTGGAATCCGCTATAGCAGGGGTGATGTCAATCCGAGGGGTAAGTTTTTTTGAAGGCCCAGGTGCGATTGCGTTGAGGCTTTGGTCTTCCGCAACGGAAATCTACGAATCATGTCAGGTCAGGAATGAAGCAGCATTAAGTAGAACCTTTCGTGTGCCGGAAGGGTGCCTGAGCTGAGTTAATCGTGTTTGAAAGCGTCAGGGGAGCTTATTTCGAAGTGCGACGCACTTTTTTATTTAAACTTTAATCTTATTAATATATGGACACACGGCTTCGGTCGTGTGTTTTTATTTTATATTGAGATTTATTGAATTAGTTTACGTTTGATAGGTCTGTGTTAAATTAGTTTAAGATGAATTGGTTTATGCTAAATGAGCTTACGATGAATAAGTTCATGTTTCTCCATATATGGTAATTATTGATATTTACAATTGAGGAACTAAAATATAGTTCAAAAATGAATAGTTCATATTTGAACTAATTTCAAAATGTGAAATAATGAAATACGACATTGGAATAAAATTTGCATACGACCTGATGGATCCTTATAACAATGTCAGTAACATTTTTAGGCGTTGAGCCATATACCGTCGTTGGTATTGCATTATCATCAGATGTACTTGTCAGTGCCGTTTCGGCATATACATATGGAAAGCACAGGAACCTTGATATAAAAAAATGGTCTCTTTATGATGGCCAGTGTTCTTGTATTTACTGTTGAGGGAAGCTGCATTTCAAGTCTTGTTCCGTCAACTACAATGGGTAATTTCTCAGTAATTATTACATTTATCTGGGCAAGGATTGCAGCAGTATTTGCCAACAAAGCCACACCAAAAACACTTAACAGGGCAACGGGTATAGTTCTTGTTGCACTGGGTGCGGTTGTAATGATTTTCTCGCTGATAAAATAGAGAATGGTTGCCGGCCAAAAGTTTGACGGATATTTGTTTATTTGTTATGATTTTAAAAAATAGGACAGTTCATTTGCACCATCCTGTCCATAAACAAAACTAGGGCTGAACTTCATCTTGATATGAGATGGAGTTCTGTTTTGTTGTTTGTTTATATGGAAAGGATGTCTGTAAAGGCATCCTTTTTTGTGTTTATGTTTTTAATTAATTACTGATTAATAAGAGTTTATAAAGTTTAGAAGAGTTCATAAAGGAGTCGTATATGTATATCGTTAAAACGGAAGATAGCTTTGATTCAGCGCACTTTCTTGCAAGATACAACGGTAAATGCAGAAATATCCACGGCCACAGATGGAGAGTTGTAATTGAAATTGCAGGGGAAAATCTTGATGACGGAATGGTAGTGGATTTCACAGATATTAAGGCTGCACTTAAGGCATTAACTGATAACCTTGACCATTCACTTGTTATGGAAAAGGATACTCTCAAGCCACAGACATATGAGTGTCTTGTAGATGAGGGATTCAGAATCATGATTATGGATTTCAGACCTACAGCTGAGAACTTCGCTAAGTATTTCTTTGATGAAATTAAAAACAAGGGATTTAACATAAGAGCTGCAGAAGTTTACGAAACACCTAACAACTGCGCAAGATATGAGGCATAAAAATGACTAGTGTTGAAAGAAGTGTATATAGAGTAGTTGAGACATTTGTAAGTATCAACGGTGAGGGTGCAAAAAGCGGTTCATTAGCATTATTTATCAGATTCCAGGGATGTAATCTCCACTGTGATTACTGCGATACAGAATGGGCTAACAGAGATGATGCTCCATATACTGAATGGACTGATGATGAAATTATCGATCTTGTAAGAGAAAGTAAGGTGAAAAATGTCACACTTACAGGTGGTGAGCCACTCATTCAGAAGGATATTGATAAGCTTATCGACAGATTAATAACAGAGACAGACTGCCGTATCGAAATTGAGACTAACGGAACAATATCCATCGAAAAGTGGGACGGTTATTACAATAACTTAAGCTTTACACTGGATTACAAACTCCCTGGAAGTGGTGTTCCTCATTTTGTTCATACTAAGAACTATGGGTATCTTTCAGAAGAGGATACAGTTAAATTCGTATGCTCAAATGAAGAAGATTTAGATGTTGCAAGAGAAGTTATTGAAAAATATTCACTTAGTGAAAAGTGTAATGTATTCCTCAGTCCGGTATTTGGAAAGATTGAACCATCAGAAATTGTAGATTATATGATGAAGCACAGAATGAACGGTGTAAGACTTCAGTTACAGCTTCATAAGTTCATCTGGGATCCAGAAAAGAGAGGTGTGTAATGACAGAAGGTAAAACTAATAAAAAAATAGATACCGTCGCAATTGAGGAACACATCAGAGGAATACTTGTTGCTCTTGGCGACAATCCTGAAAGAGAAGGATTAAAGGACACTCCTACAAGAGTTGCTAAAATGTATGAAGAAGTATTTGAAGGAATGCTCTATACAAATGAGCAGATAGCTGAAATGTTCGGAGTAACATTTGATGAGGATTTAAACAATGGTCAGTCTGCAGGCGATATGGTTGTAGTTCGTGACATTGAAGTATTCAGCTACTGCGAGCATCATCTGGCACTTATGTACGATATGAAGATTACTGTTGCATATATTCCAAATGGTAAGGTTATCGGATTAAGTAAGATTGCAAGAATTGCAGAAATGGTTGCAAAGAGACTTCAGCTTCAAGAGCGTATCGGTAAGGATATTGCTGATATTATGCAAATGGTAACAGGCTCAGAGGATGTAGCTGTTCTTATTGATGCAAAGCACAGCTGTATGACAGCAAGAGGTATCAAGAATACTGTTGCTTCAACATATACAACAACTTTACGCGGAAGATTTAAAACAGATCAGATTCTCTGGATGAGATTGAAGGGGTAAGAAATGGCAGAAAAAGTTTTAGTTTTAGTAAGTGGAGGATTAGACAGTACTACATGTCTTGCAAGAGAAGTTAAGCGTGTAGGCAGTGAAAATGTTGTTGCTCTTTCCATTTATTACGGACAGAAGCACGATAAGGAAATTGCAAGTGCAAAGGCTGTAACAGATTACTATCATGTTGAGTGGTTACAGCTTGACCTTACAAAGATTTTCCAGTTTAGTAACAGCTCATTACTTTCTCATTCAGATGTTGAAATTCCAAAGGAATCGTATGGAGATCAGCTTGCTGAAACTGATGGTGAGCTTGTTTCAACATATGTTCCATTTAGAAATGGTTTATTCTTATCATCAGCTGCAAGTATAGCATTATCAAAGGGATGCAGTGTAATCTGTTATGGCGCGCACAGCGACGACGTTGCAGGAGCTGCATATCCTGACTGCTCAAAAGAGTTTAACGATGCAATCAATTCAGCTATTTACATCGGTAGTGGTAAAGAATTAAGAGTTGAAGCACCATTTGTAAATATGACAAAGGCCGACATTGTTAAGGAAGGTCTTGAACTCGGTGTACCATATGAGCTTACATGGAGCTGCTACGAAGGTGGAGAGGAACCTTGTGGTCAGTGCGGAACATGTATCGACAGAGAAAAAGCATTTGATGAAAATGGTGTAAAAGATCCTCTTTTAAAGTAAGCAAATAATTTAAAAAGCAAAAAATAATTTTAAATTATAATTAGTAAAAAATTAATGAAAATGGGAGTATACAGTTACTCACCTGATAAATAAATTTAGATTCCAGAAAGGGAGTTTGTTATGTCAGAATTAACATTATTAGGAAATCAGGCAACAAAGTATCCTGATGATTACGCACCGGAAATCTTAGAGACATTTGATAATAAGCATCCGGAAAATGATTACTTCGTAAAGTTTAACTGTCCTGAGTTTACAAGCCTCTGCCCAATCACAGGTCAGCCTGACTTCGCAACAATTTACATTTCATATGTTCCAAGCATAAAGATGGTTGAAAGTAAGTCTCTTAAGTTATATCTTTTCAGCTTTAGAAATCACGGTGATTTCCACGAAGACTGTGTTAATAAGATCATGAAGGATCTTATTAAGCTTATGGATCCTAAATATATCGAGGTTTGGGGTAAGTTCACTCCAAGAGGCGGACTTTCAATCGATCCATACTGCAACTACGGAAAGCCAGGAACAAGATGGGAAGAAGTAGCATTTAAGCGTTTAGCTGAGCATGATATGTACCCTGAAAAGATTGATAACAGATAATCGATAAAAGTCTTCAACAGAAATTTGATGGCAGACTATTTGTAAAAGTAAATTGATAACAGTTTATCTTTTTAAAGAAAATGGAGTAAATATGGCTCACATTTACAATGAATCCGATATAAGAGCGGATTATCACAAGCTTACAAAACTTTTAATTTCCAAAGAGTTGCATATTACTACAATGGAAAGTGCAACATCAGGTCAGATTGCATCTCTTATAACTGATACGGAGGGTGCATCCGCAATATTTAAGGGTGCATTAATTACTTACTGCAATGAGGAAAAGATCAAGGCAGGTGTTTCTGCGGAAATCATTGATAAGTATTCTGTATATTCGAAAGAGACAGCAGTGGCAATGGCAGAGTGTTGCAGAGCAAAGTATGGTGCTGACATAGGAATCGGTATTACGGGAACCATGGGAAATGTAGATCCTGAAAATGTAGCATTTTCTGAACCCGGGAAGGTATATTTTGCAATAGCTACAGAGGCGGAAACTTTCTCATACATGGTGGAAATACCTGCACAGGAATCTAGATACATGTATAAGCTTGCAGCCACAAAGGAAATATATGAAAAACTTGTAAATCATATATAAAAAACAGGATGTCGATAAACTTCCGGAACAATCCGGTTGTCAAAGACATCCTGTTTTTTATTAAATTATATTAAATAAGTCCTGTTAGTTTAATTTCTTTTAAACTAACAGGACTATATATTAATCAATTTCTGGAATAGAAATTGAATCATATTTTAATCAAATCTTTTCAATTGACTTTGTATCAATCTGATTTTTAATCTTTTCTACGAATTCATCGAGAGGCATTACAGTAGTACCTTCTTCACCGTGGAGACGGAATGAAACTGTACGATCTTCAGCTTCCTTGGCACCAAGAACAAGAAGATAAGGAACCTTTTGCATCTGACCTTCTCTCATCTTGTAGCCTAACTTTTCTGAACGAGTATCAAGCTCAACTCTTATATCCTTGTCGAATAACTTGTTGTAAACTTCGTCAGCGTAAGCTGAGAGTTTCTCATCGTCAGTCTTAACAGGAAGAATTCTAACCTGCTCAGGAGCAAGCCATGTAGGAAGGTTACCCTTTGTCTCTTCAAGAAGATAAGCCATGAATCTGTCGAGTGATCCAAGGATAGCTCTGTGAAGAACAACAGGTGTCTGCTTCTCATTGTTGCTGTCGATATATGTTAAGTTGAACTTAGCTGGAAGGCAGAAGTCTAACTGACATGTAGAGAGTGTATATTCATTACCTACAGCAGGTTTAACATTTACATCAAGCTTTGGACCGTAGAATGCAGCTTCACCGATTTCTTCTGTATACTCGATACCAAGATCATTAAGAACCTCACGAAGAGCATTTTCTGCTGAATTCCACATTTCATCGTCATCATGATACTTTTCCTTATCTTCAGGATCTCTGAGTGAGAGAACACAACGATAATCTGTAATGTTGAAATCCTTATATGCTTCAAAGATAAGGTCTACAACCTTTGAGAACTCATCCTTAATCTGATCAGGAGTTACGAAGAGGTGAGCATCGTTCTGGCAGAAATGTCTTCCTCTTTCAATACCCTTAAGAGTTCCACTTGATTCATAACGGAAATCGTGAGCAATTTCACCGATTCTTAATGGAAGATCCTTGTATGAATGATTTCTGTTAGCGTAAATCATCATGTGGTGAGGGCAGTTCATTGGACGGAGTACAATCTGCTCGCCTTCAATATCCATTACAGGGAACATATTTTCCTTATAGTGATCCCAGTGACCTGAAGTCTTGTAGAGGTTGATTGTACCTACACATGGTGTAAGAACATGCTGGTAACCAAGCTTTCTTTCCTTGTCCTTAATGTAGTTCTCTAATTCCTGCCAGATTACATAACCCTTTGGAAGGAACATTGGGAAACCACGACCGATAAGATCATCAGACATAAAGAGCTGCATGTCCTTGCCAATCTTTCTGTGATCTCTTTCCTTTGCCTCTTCAAGAAGCTGTAAATGTTCTTCTAATTCTTCAGCTGTAGGGAAGCATACACCGTAGATTCTCTGAAGAACCTTATTCTTACTGTCTCCCTTCCAGTAAGCGCCGGAATATTTGATAAGCTTGAAGTTACGGCACATCTTAACATTATCAACATGAGGTCCGCGACATAAGTCGATGAAATCTCCCTGCTCATAGCATGAGATGTTAGTACCTTCTTCGAAGTTATTGATAAGCTCAAGCTTGTATTCGTCATCTGCAAACATTTCAAGAGCTTCATCCTTTGTGATTTCTCTTCTGTAAATCTTCTTACCTGTCTTGGCAATCTTCTTCATTTCCTTCTCGATTGCTGTGATATCCTCATCACGGATAACATCATCGCCAAGATCTACATCATAGTAAAAGCCTTCTGCAACAACAGGGCCAACCCAGAACTTTGCATGTGGGTATAAATGCTTAATCGCCTGAGCCATTAAATGAGCACATGAATGATTAAGTGTATTTAACTGTTCATCTTCTTTAAAATTAACCATTTTATACATTTCCTCGTCTTAACTTAATATTTCTATTTTACAAAGTAGGTAAATATAATGCAATATTAATTATCTTATTCCGTTTTTTTATGAAGTGCATAACTGAAAATGTCTAAAAAACCAGAAAAAAAGTGCTTTATAAGTATTTAAGTATCAGTTCATTATACCTTAATATGAAAATTATTGTCAGTGTGGATGAAGATATATAAAAGCTGTTAAAAAGCAACTGAATTGTGATAAGATATTGCTAACTGATTATGTTTTTAAAAATATATTGGAGGCACGTAATGGCTGGTATAAAGAGTATGATTGCTGAATGCAGACAAAAATGGGAAAATAATCTTAAGCATTATGTGAAATTTAAAGCTCACAGTACATTTATAGACAGATCAAAGGGAAGAAAGGCCATGTGCATGGTTCTTGCCGGATATAAAGAGAAGTTATACCCTCATACATTAAAGAGACTTAAGATGTATGAGAATGAAATGGTAGATGTGGTTATCCTTTCAAGTGGTAAATATGTTGCTGAACTTGATGATATCTGCAAGAAAAATATGTGGTCATATTTATGGACAAAGGAAAATGACGTTTCACTTATCCAGAATGTTGCCATTGTAAATCATCCTAAGGCAAAATATATCTTCAAGCTTGATGAGGATATATTTATTACAAAGGATTACTTCGAGAAAATGTTTACAGCATATGCACATTGTAAATATGGCGTTAAGACAAAAAAGGATGCATATAAAAAGTTAGGCCTTGTAAAAGATGATGGTGTTCTTGAAAATCCAAATGTCGAACCTGTAGAGTACAGACCGGGATTTGTTGCTCCATTGATTCCTGTTAACAAATTTGGATTCGTCAGGATTATTAAAAAGCTCGATGCAGTTTCAGAATACGAGAAGAAATTTGGCTGTCGTCCTATGTACCATGATAAAGGAGTAACTGAAGATCCTGAATTTGCAAAATTCATGTGGGGTGATGGCGGAGTAATTCCTCATATTGATGATTTAAACAACAAGTTCGGATTAAATCCTTTACATGAAGCTGCATGTGCCATTAGATTTTCAATCGGTGCCATAATGTTCGAGAGAAAATTATGGAAGGAAATGAAAGGTTTCAAGGTTATTCCATTCAACCACGGATTAGGAATAGATGAAGAACAGCTGAATGCTTTCTGTGTAAATAATACTTATCCTATGATGGTTTCAGAAAATATCGTAGTTGGTCATTTCTCATTTGGTCCTCAGACAGAGGGAATGTATGAATATATGGATGAGCATCCTGAAATTTTTGAAATGTGATTTTCTGATAATTTATTCGAATACCTGCTTTGAATTAGATAAAGCCAATAAAAAAGTCCCAGGAATACCTGGGACTTTTTTATTGGCAATTTCACGCAACAGACTATAATAACAGGCAGTTAATAATGTTATATTGCTGATTAATATTATGCAGCCGCCTTATTATTACCGCTTGCATAGTCTATGGCTACACCAGGCTGTACATTATATGCAAATACATTAAAACTTACTGACTTACCGTTGTCTTCAATGGAATAAGCTTCCATATGTACTCCGTCACAGAGCAGGTTATTACCCTTGAAAACAGGAGTAACTCTGTATAACACGTGAATTTTCTTCTCACGGACAGTTTCAAGAATCTGCTTTTCAAAGCTTCCCATACCGTCAGTGTTCATATATCTTGTTCCAGTTACAAGGTTCTTTTCATTTGCATTTTCGCCTGTGAGAGAGTAGGCAATTAAATGACATCTGTTATATAAAGAACCCTGGTCTACGAAATCATATTTATTCTGGTGCCAGCCTGTAGGCTTAACGGAAGCGATACTTTCACGTTCACCTGTAGGAAGAAGGTCTGTATAGACATTTGCATATGCATATGTACATCTTCCTAAGGAATCAAGACTGCCATATGTTTCAAAGCTCTCTTTATTTTTGTCCTTATCTGTAAATGTAGGAGTGTTGTTATTAATATATGCATATGAAGCACCGTTATAATCAACGGCAGACACATCATCTACGGATGCAAATGACAGAGGTTTGGCATTTTCCGTATATGAGCTTCCTACATATGTTCCGGAGTTAAATTTTATAACGCCGTTACTTATAAGCAGAATAACAATAAGGGTTGCAAAGCTTAAAAGGATCGAAATAATACGGCCTTTTTTCATTTGTTTTTTCTTTGAGCGGTATCTGCGCTTTTTCTTTGTAGCCATAAAAATCTCCTTCCGTTCAAAATAATAGAGTTAATATATTTTATAGGGATATAAAAGTCAAACAAACATTTGTAATATGATGAACACAGAATAAAATTCGAAGTCTGTATTACCAGAAAAATGGTGAAGAATTTGAAGTTACTAATATGAAAAATATAGCATTTATAATATACAAATCATGGCATTTTTAATGTTACATACACGGTATTTAGAATATAATGAACAAATCAATGTAATTGAGGGAAAAAAACATATAAATTAAGCCATTACAATTTGATTTTATGCGTAAAATTTTATATTATTGTACAAGTGAAAATTTTAACAGGAATGCAAGTTCCTGTTATTTTAATTATTATAAAATAAATGTTTACAACCGTTTTAGATAACACATCAGTGTTAGTGGAGAGTATATGTGTGGAATAATTGGATACGTAGGTGAGAGAAAGGCCAAGGATATTCTCCTTGATTCTTTAGCTCTCCTTGAGTATAGAGGGTACGATAGTGCAGGTATTGCATTATCTCATGATGAAAGAATGTCCGTTATAAAGTGCGCGGGAAGAGTAAGTGATTTAATTGATAAGTGTAATGGTATGAACACACCAGAAGATCAGTCAATGTTTGACTCTATCTGCGGTATTGGTCATACAAGATGGGCTACACACGGAAATGTTTCTGATAATAATGCTCATCCTCACATGGTAGGGGACGTTGTGCTTGTTCACAACGGTATTGTTGAGAATTACAAAGAGCTTATCGAAGAATTTCATCTTAATGAGGGATTAAAGTCACAGACTGATACAGAAGTAGTTGCGGCTCTTCTTAACTTATATTATCAGGTGGAAAATAATCCTAAGGCGGCAATCTACAAGACTGTAGAAAAGCTTAAGGGAACATTTGCCTTTGTAATAATGTTTAAGGACAAACCTGGTAAGATTTATTCAATCAGAAATGTATCACCTATCGTTGCTACACAGTTTGATTGGGGCTGTATGCTCGCATCTGACGTTAGTGCGCTTTGTTCATATACTAATAAATACTTTGTTTTACCTGAGTATTCCTTATTAGTGCTTACAAAGGACACTCTTCATATTGAGGATAAGGAAGGAAATGAAGTAACTCCTGACTATCTCACTATGGACTGGGGTAAAAATGCATCTGATAAGGGCGGCTATCCTTTCTACATGGAAAAGGAAATTATGGAGCAGCCTGATGTTATCGAAAACTGCATTAAGAACAGAATTGTTGACGGAATGCCTGACTTCTCAGGTGACGGTATTGATGATGAGTTCTTCAATAAGTTTGACAGAATATGCATCGTAGCATGTGGAACAGCAATGCATGCGGGACTGGTATTCCAGTCACTTGCAATAAATAAGCTCAGAATGCCTGTTGATGTATGGATGGCATCTGAATTTATTTATTCAAATCCAATAATTACTGAAGGTACTCTTATTGTTGCCATTTCACAGTCTGGTGAAACAATTGATACTCTTGAAGCCTTAAAATATGCTAAGGCAAATGGAGCTGTGTCACTCAGCATCATTAATGTACAGGGTTCAGCAATTGCGTACGAGTCAGATTACGTATTATATACAAATGCAGGTCCTGAGATTGCCGTTGCTTCAACAAAGGCATACACAACTCAGCTTGCAGTACTTTATTTATTAGTTGCAAAGATTGCAGCAGTTAAGAATATATGGTCAGAATCAGAAGTTAAGTATTTTCTTAACAACCTTATGAAGGTTCCTGAGCTTATTTCAGCTGTTTTAGACAACAAGGTGGACATCCACAAGGCAGCAAGAATTATTCTTGATGCGGATGATCTCTTTATGATCGGCAGAGGCCTTGATTACTCTATCCTCAGAGAGGGTTCACTTAAGCTTAAGGAAGTATCATATATTCACTCTGAGAGTTACGCTGCAGGTGAGCTTAAGCACGGTCCAATCGCGCTTATTACTGATAAGACACCTGTTGTTGCAGTAATGACTCAGGAAAAGCTTCTTCTTAAGGAGCTTTCAAACATCAGAGAAGTTAAGTCAAGAGGCGCAGGAATTATGATTTTCGCAAAGGAAAGCTTTGTTCCTGTACTTAAGGATGAATTTAACGTTATTCCATTACCTAATGCGGATGATGATTTCATGACATTCCCGGCTTCTGTCGCACTTCAGATTCTCGCTTATTTCGTTTCAAGTGATAAGGGATTTGATGTAGATAAACCACGTAACTTAGCTAAGGTTGTTACGGTAGAATAATTAGGAATATAAAGTGTTTTTAAAAGGGGAGATATTGATACAATATATCCCCTTTTCTGTAGGGGCAGATAAATTAATGAGCATAAGCTATAAGTATAATTCTATAAATTTGGATGATTATCTTGAATTGAGAAATCATGTTAACAAGACTCCTGTTACAAGAGAAATAGCAGATGAGATTATGAAGAATTCTATCTGCACTGTAACTGCATTTGATGAAGAAAGTAAAACAGTGGGATTTGGAAGACTTGTCGGGGATGGTGTTGTTATATGCTATATTCAGGATTTAATGGTTCATCCGGAATGCAGATATAGAAATATTGGAAAAGGCGTATTGGAACAGTTGGAAAGTTATGTTAAGAGCATAACACGACCCGGAGTTACAATGATGCTGGCGCTTATGAGTACCCCGATGGCAGAACAGTTTTATGAAAAACACGGTTTTACAAAGAGACCTACAGAGAATTACGGAAGTGGTTTCTTTAAGCTGATATCAGGTGATGATAATGAATGAAAATGATTTTTTACAGATAATTGATGATTGTCTTCTGTTATCGGCAGGTAACAACAATACTTTAACTAAAGAGCAGATAGCGGAAGTGTTTGGAGAATTTACTCCTACTGAAGATAATCTTAAAAATATTTATAACTATCTTATTGCCAAGGGTGTAGTCATTGAAGGATATACACCTGAATTTAATATTTATGTAGATGAAAATGATTCTAAAGGTTTCACTTCTGAAGAGGATGATGAAATCTACAATTACATAAATGAAATTAAAAGAATCAGTAATATTAAAAGAGAGGACATGAGCGATGCCCTTATGCAGTCAATCCTTGATAAGGATGAAGAAGCAACAAAGGAATTATTTGACTATGTTCTCGGTAATATCATTGACATGGTAAGTGATTTCTCCGACAGCGAATATCTTATGGACTATGTTCAGGAATGTAATTTAACTGTTGCCTCATATATTCTTGGCAGAGAATTTGTAAATGAGACAAGAGAGAAGAATATTTCAGAATATGGTACAAATGAAATATTAAAAATTGCAGATGAGATAGTTTTAGAAACAAGAGATCTTGTAAAGGATGCTCTTCAGGCGCTTTCATTTGAAGATGAATCAACTAAGAAGGCAGCCGGTAAAATATTAGAGCAGGTTAATTATGTAAATGACGGAGTAGCCCAGTACAAAGAAGAGTACGCATTAGAACCTACTCCTGAAGATCTTGCCAAGTATTTAAATATGTCAGTTGATGATATATTGGATACTGTTAAAAATTCCGGATATAAAATTGACGGAATAAATTACGAAAAAAATGACAAATAAAAAGTCATTATTGTCATATTGAGGTATTTAAAATGTCGAAATATGGTCCAAGAATAAAAAACATGTTCAGCAAATTCATGGAAGATAATTGCATGTATTATTCTGCAGTAGTATGTTTTTATATTCTGACATGTGCAGTACCTATGGTACTTTTAATAGTTACAATTGTAGGATTCTTCCCGATTAATGCGTCAGACTTTATTTATACTGCATTGGAATATGTATTTCCTGAAGATGTGGCACATTTAATTTCAGGTATATTTGTTGAACAGTCACAGGGACAAAAAGTTATTTTTACATCTATTTACTCATTGACGGCTATTTATTCCGCCGGAAGTGTGTTCATGGCCATTATGCAGCTTATGGACAGAATATATGGAGTAGATAAAAAGGTGCCATGGATAAAAAGACGTCTCCGTTCCACAAAATATACAATGTACTTCCTTCTTTTCCTTGTTGTGGTTATGGGAATCTTCGTATATGGGGGGGCAATGGCGGACTCCATAGCAGATTTTGCTCCTAACTGGGCTGCCATCATTGAGGGAATAGAATTCTGTAAGCCTGTAGTGTTACCTATTGGATTTATCGTGGCATTTACACTTGTGTACAGACACGTTCCAAACAGAAGCAGCAGCTTTTTTAAGGAATTACCGGGCGCAATTGTTGCAACAATAGGCTGGCTTATCTTTACCAATATCTATTATATGATTGTTAACAGATCTACTCAGATCAACCTTGTATATGGAAGTCTGACCAACTTTATCATGGCACTTTTCTGGTTATACTTTGGTATTATGATCATTTTCTTCGGAGCTGAATTCAACTCATATATTGAGCATGGCTGGATTGTCCTTCCAAAGTGGATGATTGTACACGAATGGCCAATATTTGATGGTATCAGAAAATGGTATCAGGCAAGAAAAGTTGATAAAGTTTACAAACAGGAGCAGAAGCTTAAAGAAAAGCAGCAGCGTAAAGAAGCAAAAAAGAATAAAAAGAAAAAACATAAAATCGATAACAACAGCAGTAACAGTGCATATGACACAGAATCATTTGTGGAAGGCACATACAGGACTAATGATATAAAGAATGATGATATCAATAGCGATAATGCCGATAAAAAAACTACTGACTAAAATGAAAAATAAATAAAAAAAGACCCGAAGTGCCGTTATGTGCAAGAAGGACCCGGCGAAATAGCCAGGTGGGTTTCCGCAGGTACATATCTGCCTATCAGGTCAATGCGAGACTTGACATCAACATACCGATTAAGAATCCCGTTTAAAAAGTGTCGGATCAAATATTGCACACTGTCGAACACCCCAGGAACTTATTTGTATTATACAACACTTTATTTAATTGTAAAATGTTGAAATACAAAAAGTTGGAATATTAAAATTTTAAATTTTAATATTTAAAATATAAGAATTTGTAAAATAAAAAGTTAAATAAAAATATGTCAATAAATGTAAAACTTGAAGTGTTCGAAGGCCCTTTGGATCTTTTGCTTCATCTCATAGAAAAAAGCAAATTGAATATTTACGATATCCCGATATCAGCCATTACCGATCAGTATTTAGATTATGTGAAGGAAATGGCTGACTTCAATATGGATATCGCCAGCGAGTTTCTTGTTATGGCTTCAACTCTTCTAAAGATAAAGTCAAAACTCCTTCTTCCAAAAGAAGAAAAGCTGGAGGAAGAGGACGAATCTGAAGAAGAGCTTAGAAGAAAACTTATTGAATATAAGAAGTTTAAGCTATTGTCTAAAGAGTTACTGGCAAAGTATGACGATGGTGATATGCATTTCTACAGAGATGCTTCCATACCGGAAAATATTTCTGTCTATAAAGAGAAGGCAGATGTAGTTGAAATTGCAAGGAGAAATAACCTTAACAATTACACGCTATATGACAGTTACGTAGATATCATAAAAAGAAATTTCTATAAAAAAGACAGGGTACGAAGTCAGTTCAGTGGAAAGATAATATCCGAGCCTGTTAATATTGCTGAGCGACTGGAAGAAATTAAGAAACTCATGTCGGTTAACAACAGATTAAACTTTAAAGAACTGCTACCTGAAAAG
This sequence comes from uncultured Eubacteriales bacterium, assembly GCA_900545225.1. Lineage (GTDB taxonomy): Bacteria > Bacillota > Clostridia > Lachnospirales > Lachnospiraceae > UBA4285. The sequence continues at coordinate 28,889 of UQXZ01000008.1, read as the reverse complement.
CCATCAAAGACGGCAGAGATTGTAACATTTCTTATCTTGTTGGAAATGATGAAAACAGGTGCCGTTGAAGTAAAGCAGAGTGAGCAGTTTGGTGAGATAGACATTACGGTAAGTAAAACTCCTGATGACTTCGGAGCAATAACGGAATTTGAGAACTAAGCAAAATTGAAATTTATTCAAAATAAATTTCAATTTTGCTTTGAAAATGATTTAAATTAAATTTAAAATCATTTTCGGTGCTATTAGAATCTTTTTAGATAATAAAACCAATTGAGGGGAATACATTGGAAGCTGATTTATCAAACAGAGACATTTTAAAGGGACGTGCTGAGGCAGTTCTGTTTGCATTGGGAAGAGCGGTGACTCTGAATGAGCTCAACATCGCCCTTGAAACTGATGTAAAGGAAGTTAAGAAAGTTTTATCCGAGCTTATGGATGAATATGAAAATGACAGCCGTGGTCTGGTAATAAAATGTATCAACGATACATATTTACTTACTACAAAGGCTGAATATTCGAATTCCATTGCTAAGATTATCAACACTCCAGATAAATTTAAATTTACAGATGCGGTACTGGAAATCCTTTCTGTTATTGCATATAAGCAGCCTGTAACAAGATCTGAAATAGAAGAGATCAGAGGCGTAGGTTGTGGAAATAACCTCAACAGACTTATTGACTATGAGCTAATAGAAGAAAAGGGCAGACTTGATACTCCCGGACATCCAATCATTTTCGGTACAACGGATAAATTCCTATTAACATTTGGAATAAGTAATCTGACAGAATTGCCAAATATTTCCGATGAATTAATCGAAAGATTAAATGAGAACATTGAAAATGACAATGTGGAAGAAGATGGGCAGTTAACATTTGGTGATGATATAAGTCTGTAATGCGAAAGCATATGTCTCATGCCAGACAGAACATCAATATTTTTAACAAGCTGATGAAAATCTGCCAAACAGTAGACAAATTCACCAAAATGTTAAATGTAACACATTTTAAAATTGCATATGCTAATTAATAGTATTAGAATTATAGATTAAAATGGACTTATATACCCGAAGCATTTGTTTTTAAGGTAAGCGATATATTTCAGGAGGTGCATTATGGAAAAGAAGAGTGCATGGTATAAATATGATAAGGCAGCAAAAAAGGAAGTATTTGACTTTGCTGAGAAATACAGACAGTTCATCTCAGAGAACAAGACAGAGAGAGAATGTACAAGAACAGCAATCGAAATTGCTAAGGCTCACGGTTATAGAGATCTTAACGATGTAATCAAGTCAGGTGAAACTCTTAAGGCTGGAGATAAGGTTTACGCTATCAACCTTGACAGAGCATGTGTACTTTTCAACATTGGTACAGAGCCAATGGAATATGGTATGAACATTTTAGGTGCTCATATTGACTCTCCAAGAGTTGACGTTAAGCAGAACCCACTTTATGAGGATTCAGACTTAGCTCTCCTTGATACACATTACTATGGTGGAATTAAGAAGTACCAGTGGGTAGCAAGATCAATGTCTCTCCACGGCATGGTTGCTTTAAAGGGGGGAAAGAACATCGAAATCAGCATTGGTGACAAGGCAGACGAACCTGTATTCTGTATTACAGACCTTCTTATTCACCTTGCTGCAGATCAGATGAGCAAGACAGCTGCGAAGGTTATTGATGCTGAAGCTATGGATCTTCTCGTAGGAAATATTCCTCTTGAAATCGAGGGTGACGAAGAAAAGACAGATCTTGTAAAGAAGAACATTTTACATATCCTTTCTGAGAAGTACGGATTTGAAGAGGAAGATTTCCAGTCAGCTGAACTTGAGATTGTTCCTGCAGGTGATGCTAAGGATCTTGGCTTTGACTCAAGTATGATTATCGGATACGGACATGACGACAGAGTTTGTGCATATCCTTCATTAATCGCTCAGGTTGAATCAGATAACCTTAAGAAGACAGGTGTATGTATCCTCGTTGATAAGGAAGAAATCGGAAGTATGGGTGCAACAGGTATGGAATCAAAGTTCTTTGAGAACACAGTTGCAGAAGTACTTAACGCTATGGGTGACTACTCAGAATTAAAGTTAAGAAGAACACTTGCTAACTCAAAGATGCTTTCAAGTGACGTATCAAGCTCATTTGATCCTAACTACCCGGGCTTCTTCGAGAAGAAGAACACAGCATTTGTTGGTAAGGGTGTTGTATTTAACAAGTTCACAGGCGCAAGAGGAAAGAGCGGTTCCAGTGAAGCACCTGCTGAATTTATCGCAGAGTTAAGAGAAGTTCTCGATGCTGAGGAAATCTCATACCAGCTTGCAGAGCTTGGTAAGGTTGACATCGGTGGCGGCGGTACAATTGCTTACATCATGGCTAACTATGGAATGAAGGTTATTGACTGTGGTGTTCCTGTATTAAACATGCACGCACCTGAAGAAATTATCAGTAAGGTTGACGTATATGAAGCATACAGATGCTACAAATCATTCCTCGCAAGTATAAATTAATATAGCATTATACAGCCGGATTAAATATCGGGCTGTATTTTGTGGTTTAAGGATGTAAATATGAAGTGGATTCGTTACGATATTAAGACAAAAACAGATGCCTCCGATATAATTACGGCAGAGCTTTATGACCTTGGAATTACATCAGTTGAAGTAACTGATAACATTTTACCTGAAAGAGAAACACTGGGTGGATATGTTGTGGACATTCAGCCTGAGAATTACATGAGTGAGCTTGGAGATGATGCAATAATCTCATTTTACCTTTCAGAAGATGATGAAAATAAAAGAGAGCTTTTAGAACAGGTTGCAAGGAAACTCGAAGAAGTAAGATCATATGTGGATATTGGGGCCGGTGATATTACTACATCTGAGACTGAAGACCAGGACTGGATTAACAACTGGAAGAAATACTGGCATTCATTTAAGATAAATGACCTTATAATCAAGCCTACATGGGAAAATGAAGAAGATATCAAAAAGCATTTAAATATGTCTTCTGATGAATCTCTTGCAGGCTACAAAATGTTGGACATGGATCCGGGCACTGCATTCGGAACAGGTTCACATGAGACAACAAGCCTTGTAATAAGCATCATTCAGGAGCTTATAAAGCCTGGAATGAAGATTCTTGATATCGGATGCGGAAGCGGTATTCTTTCTATTGTTGCTTTATTATATGGCGCAGGAAAAGTAATCGGCGTAGATCTTGACGATGCTGCAGTAGTAGCTTCAAATGAAAATGTAGAAGTAAACCATTTATCAGATAAGGACTGTGTATTTTATAACGGCAACATTATCGAAGATAAGGAATTTATTGAACTCTGCGGTGAGGACAACGATATAGTATTAGCAAATATTCTGCCTGAGGTTCTTGTTCCACTTTCAGAAAATATCGAAAAAAATGTCAAAATGGGCGGTTACATCATTTACTCCGGAATCTTAGAGTTCAAGGTACAGGAAGTAGTTGATGCCATTAATGCAAATGGACATTTCGAAGTTAAGGAAATCAGAGAACAGGGCGAATGGCGTGCAATAGTTGCCACAAGGAATAAGTAAGATATGAGAAGTTTTTTTCTTGAACATGAAAAGGTAAATGATACAGAAGCCATAATAGACGGCTCAACCTTTAATCATGCAAAAAATGTATACAGATTAAAGGTTGGTGATAAGGTAACCGTAACTACAGGCGACAACGTGGATTATGTGTGTGTCATAAAAGAAGAGACAAATACGGAATTTATCTGTGAAATAACAGAAAAGCATTCAAGAAATTCCGAACTGCCTATAGAAATTACCATATATCAGGGACTGCCTAAGGCCGACAAAATGGATCTCATAGTACAGAAAGCCGTAGAGCTTGGTGCTACACGTATCGTTCCCGTTGCAATGAAGAGAAGCGTTGTAAAGCTTGACGATAAAAAGAGCGAACACAAGATAAAACGCTGGGATACAATAATAAAAAATGCCGCTGAACAGAGTAAGCGCAGCATTCTCCCAGAAATAACAAACGTAATGTCATTTGCCAAAGCCATAGAGGATGCTCAGGATAGCTTTATCCTGCTTCCATATGAATCTGCAAGGGGAGTTGAATATACAAGAGAAGTCTTATCAGAAATTGCTAAGAAAAAGGTAAGTATATTTATTGGTCCTGAAGGCGGATTTGACGATGATGAAATAGATCTTGCAAAGGAAAATGGAGCTCACATCATATCTCTTGGCAGACGAATCCTTAGAACAGAAACAGCAGGACTTATGCTTTTATCAATACTTACATATCTATATGAAGAATGAGGAAACCATGGAAATTTATTTAGATAATGCAGCTACAACTAAGACATTACCCGTAGTAAATGAAGCTATGATGGAAGTGCTTGAACAGGGATTTGGTAACCCTTCATCAAAGCATATACTCGGTGTAAATGCTGAAAAATATATAAAGGATGCCACAAATACCATCTCTAAAATATTAAAATGCAATCCAAAAGAAATTGTATATACATCATGTGCTACAGAAAGTAACAATACAGCCATTTTCGGTTCAGCACTTAAAAGAGAAAGATTTGGAAAGCATCTTATTACAAGTCAGATTGAGCATCCATCTGTAAAGGAAGCATTTTTAGAGCTTGAAAACAGAGGCTTCAGAGTGACATTTCTTCCTGTTGATTCAAAGGGAAAGGTTGACATTGAAGCTTTAAAGGAAGCTCTTGATGAAGAAACCACATTTGTTTCAATAATGACTGCCAATAATGAAATTGGTACTGTTCAGGACATTGAAACAATAGGAAATATCGTAAAGGACTACAATAAGGATATTATTTTCCACACTGACGCAGTTCAGGCATTTGGTAAAATTCCTATCGACATAAAAGCTGCAAAGGTAGATATTCTCTCAGTAAGTGCCCACAAGCTTCACGGACCAAAGGGTATTGGATTCTTATATAAGAGAAACGGAGTAAATATTCCCCCATACCTTTACGGTGGCGGACAGCAGTCAGGGCAGCGTTCAGGAACAGAACCTGTATTCTTAATCTACGGAATGTCAGTTGCAATTGATAAGGCATTTGAAGGAAATACAGCAATTATCCCTGTTCCAAAGCACATGAATAACATTTACGAGCTCAGAGAGTATTTTATAAATGGCTTAAAGTCCATGGAAAATGTTTATATTAACGGATATGAAAATGCAGAAACAGACAGAGAAAAGTATTTCTTACCAAATATTGTTTCAGCGACATTTGACGGAGTAAGAGCTGAAGTACTTCTCCATGCACTTGAAGAAAAGGGAATATATGTATCTTCAGGTTCAGCATGCTCATCCAATAAGCCGGGCTTAAGCTCAGTTATTCAGGCAATTGGCGTAGATAAGGATAAGCAGGATTCAAATATCAGATTTAGTATGGACGAGCATATTACTAAAGAGGATATTGACTATGTATTAGATACATTAAAAGAACAGGTTCCGTTTTTAAGACAGTTTACACGCAGATAATTAAGGTACGAGGTTGATATGTATAAAGCGTTTTTGATTAAATATGCAGAAATCGGTGTAAAGGGCAATAACAAAAGAGTATTTGAGGATGCCCTTGTAAATGAAGTAAAGAGAGCATTAAAGAAGATTACAGGTGAATTCAAGGTTATCAGACACGAAGGAAGAATTTACGCTCAGTGCCTTTCAGAATATGACTATGACGAAGTTGTAACAGCTCTTAAGAGAGTATTTGGTATTGCATGGATCTGTCCTGTAGTTCAGATTCCTGTTACAGACTTTGATGCCATTGCAGATGCTGTAGTAGAGCATATTAATTCTGCATATGAGCATAAAGATTTTACATTTAAGGTAGAATCAAGAAGAGCAAGAAAAGATTTCCCACTTAACTCAATGGAGATAAATGTTGAGCTTGGTGCAAGAATTCTTGATGCATTTCCAGAATTAAAGGTAGATGTACACAATCCTGACGTATTAATTCAGGTTGAAGTAAGAAACCAGGTAAACATTTACTCACAGAGTATTCCAGGTCAGGGTGGTCTTCCACTTGGAACAGCAGGTCGTGCAATGCTTCTCTTATCAGGTGGTATCGATTCACCTGTAGCGGGATATATGATTTCAAAGAGAGGCGTAAATATTTCTGCAACATATTTCCATGCTCCTCCATATACAAGTGAGAGAGCAAAGCAGAAGGTTATTGACCTTGCAGAAGAAATCTCATTATACACAGGTCCTGTTACATTAAATATTGTTAACTTCACAGACATTCAGCTTGAAATCTACAAGAAATGTCCTGGTGATGAAATGACAATCATCATGAGAAGATATATGTACAGAATTGCCGAAGAATTAGCTAAGAGAGAAGGCTGCTTGGGACTTGTTACAGGTGAAAGTATCGGACAGGTTGCCAGCCAAACAATGTACGGATTAAATTGTACAAATGCAGTATGTACATTACCTGTATACAGACCTCTTATTGCATTTGATAAGCAGGGAATTATCGACATCGCTCAAGAAATCGGAACATACGAAACATCAATTGAGCCATTCGAAGACTGCTGTACAATCTTCGTTGCAAAGCACCCTGTTACAAAGCCAAAACTCAATGTAATCGAAAATGATGAGAAAAAGCTTGAAGACACAATTGACGAGCTTATTAAGCAGGCAATTGATACAACAGAAGTTGTGGTATGCGGTGAGTAATTACGGCTTACCGTTTCCGTTGTTAGATGTCATAACAAATTCAAATTATTTGTCAGTAAAAAGGCCGGGGAGATGTAAATTACATCTCCCCGGCTTATTTATCGGAGTAATTTGATACGTTAATCCGAAAACCTTTGATGTTTTTGCTGATTTTGTGGCAATTGTTTCCAAAAAGAAAATATAAATAAATTCTATTGCCACAAGAACGGCAACAACCTGTGTAAAAATGCTCATTTTTTTCTCCCTGTAGTTTACTTAACGTTGTTATTTAATTTAATCAAATTAAATTGTGCAAAATATAAAATGTCAAGTTATTTTTTAATTCTTTGTGACATTATCACAAATTAATAAATTCGGATTATGTATACTGGAAAAGTATATGTGTACCAGTAAAAAAATGGAGAGTAATAATGAAGAAGAGAAAGAAAGCTTTTGTGATGTGAAATATTAAACGGCAAAGCTTCGTTTATATATGATAACGTTGATTGGGATTACAAAAAAGGACAGCATGTATTTAAATGCAACGGGGAAGAGGTTGCCCGCATTACAGCTGATGACCTGATATGGAAGGCTCCGAAAGAAGATACGAAAAAGACCGTAAAACTAAGATTTGCAGGAGTGCAGTTTACAAAAAACGGTAAAGAATACGACTACTTATGTGATGACAAATCAATAAGAGAAGGTGATACGGTAATCGTAGAGGGCATTGACGGAGAAACCAAAGTGAAGGTGTGCAAAATCTTTGAGCGTGAAGAGATAAAAAGTGAAATACCGGAGTCATTTTATAAAAGTGTAATCAGAAAATGTTGATTTCGGCAGATTAATATTATGATAGAATGACATACGAAAATCGGAGACGAAAATGAAAATATATAATTACGGAAATCCAGATGCACCTTTTGTTTTAATGCAGCCTGCAAACGATCACGATATTTCCCTTTTGGAAAATGAGGTAAATGAAATAAAGAAGCTGACGGGAAAAGACTTTTGTTTTACGGCTTTTAAACAGAAGTTAAACACATTTTCGGCTTCTGATTCTAAAATTTAATGCATTCATGGGGTATTTAGTGTATAATACAACTCCGACATATATTACCGTGATTCGTGACGAATATATTTACGGAGGTGCCGAATGAAACCAATGTATTTATCAATCAGACAGAAGGAAACCGGAAACAATATACGGAAATTACTTTCCGAAAACGGTTATACCGTAAAGGATGTACAGAATGCCATGGGATTTGAAAATCCTCAGGCTGTCTATAAATGGATTTCAGGAAAATCATTACCAAGCTTGGATAATATTGTTATCTTAAGCAGATTGCTTCATACAAGCATAGAAGATATCCTCGTCATTGACGGGGATATTGTTTATTTACTTGAATTATTAAACCACAGGTTCAATGACAAAGTGTTATATTGTTGTTAAACTTATACCATATTGACAGAGAACATTTAATACGGGGGTGGAAAAAGTGCAGAAAATGACATCGGCATATGCGAATAAAATGCTTAGAAATTTGGAAGAAGAGAAGGCTTATTGGCTTAATAAAGAAGCTGTTTCCAGCACTTATGTTGCATCAACGGACGAAGAACCGGTTATTCCGGAATATGACTATTCAACCGTTGCATCAATTATTGCAGAAATTGACGAAAAAACAGCCATAATAAAACATGCCCTCAATTTAACAAATGCTACGGCAAAAGTTAAAGTCGGGGATTCCGAAATGAGTGTTGACACTATTCTCATAAAAACGGCACAGCTTAATAAAAGAAAAAGCATATTGGATCATATGCGTAAGCAGCTTCCGAAAAGCAGAGAAGAAAATTCTTATATGTCCAAAAACGCGGTTCCGGAATACAGATACATCAACTATGATTTGGAATTAATCAGGAACGAGTATGAGCGCGTTTCAAAGCTTATTATGGATATGCAGACAGCACTTGATAAATACAATCAGACGGTTGAGTTTGACGTGGATATTTAAAAGGCACTTTCCTTACAAGGCAAATAAGACCAATGGATTTTTATGAATTTTCTTATGTTTATGTTCAAGGTTAAAGTATATCTGTTATTTTGTTATCTGTTATTCGTTAATGTTCAAAGATAATTACGCAACAGTATTTTACTTCCGCCTTGTAAAAAACCTTGGGAAACCGTGTGCGGAGGTTAGGTTACAGGCACATACTGCAGGAGGCTTGCGGGTCTTCTGCAGTTTTATTTTAATGAAATCGTGTATGGCAGATGCTATAATTAATTTTACGGGAAATAAATATAATGATGATTTACGGTTGTACGGAAGGTGTTCTTTGATTTAGACGGAACATACTAAATGCATAGGGATATAAATTATGAATACAAAAAGTGAGAAAAATATCTATGAAAATGGGCTGCAAATGAAAGCAGTTCGATTTTGTACCGATATTTTCGTTTGGGGAGAGGATTTAACAGATAAGAAGCTTATCATCTATCCGCAAAAATTGAAGTGTATTGATGATTATATATCAAAAAAAGACATACTTAAAGCATGTGGAGTGGTATTAATTAATCCCGAAGACAGTGATCCCGTGCATTTAGTTACGGCTACGGTTGATATTGAATCAGGGGATTTATATGTTCATGAATCGGGATTTAATCCCATGTGGAAGTACTTAAGAAACAGTATAAATGCAGGAATAAAAATGTCTTGGGAGAATACGGGGAAGTGTGCAATTGCCGAACCTGAGGAAATCGTTGTGTCGGATTATATTCAAAGACCGGGACTTTCAGCGGTATTGCGAAACGGTGTATTAGAGTATGAGAAGCGTGAACTTACCGCGGAAGAGAAAAATAAGATAAGCAGAAAACAAAGTCTTATTGATAATTCTAAGATGTTCTATTATTATTCGGATAATTCTCAATATTATCATGATAAGTCATGCAAAGACATAAACGCCATTCCGCCGGACAATTTTCAGGCATCGGAAATTGCACCGACCGGTATGAAAGCGTGTTATAAATGTAGAAGAAATTTATTTTTACGGATTGCCTGTTATCCAAATACGAAACAGATTCCCATATGTGACAGAATATTCAGAAAATATAAAACAGATGATCGTAAATTGTATCATTACGTAATTGATGTGGGTATGAGATTTCATGCAACGGATTATTCGCAGATGCAGGTAGAGGGTGTGGAAGATAACTGGATTATAGAAGGTCTTGATACGGGAAAAACGGAGTTGTGGCATAATAATTATGTAAAAACAGGCTTTAGGGATAGATATATTACGGAAGGCTTCCATAAGCAAAATGTTGAAAATAACAGGTTTGAACAATTATTAAGCTGCATAGAAACATATTCGTGGCAGAAACACTTGGATAATGAGGAGATGCGCGGAGAAATGACGGCTGAAAGAAATGAATAGAATACAGCGATATGGATATGTTTGAGCCGGCTGGGTAATCTGACGGCTCTTTTTACGTTGAAAAAGGTTATTGGTATAATGAACCGACTGTTTTGTGAAAGTAAATTATAACACTATGGCCGCCGATTAAAGCTGCAACGGAAGCGAATATATTCCATTTGCAATTAGAATTTATGTAACGACATTCTGCAGAAAAAACGTAAGCATGATAAGTTATAAAAACGGAGTGAAACAAATGAGCAACATTGATGAAGTGAGATTAGGTTTTGAAACTGCATATATAGACGGTTCTGTTGTCTCAAGTGATATATATCGCCCGCAGTTTGTATCAAATAACAGAAGAGAAGGAAAGAAAGTGCTATCATCCATAGAGGATGAGATTATGGCATATGACGGTTTTCAAATCAGTGTGGCTTTTATTACCATGAGTGGTATTACACCTCTTCTTCAGACGTTGAAGTAACTGGAAAAAAAGAATATCAGAGGCGAGATACTGACAACTAATTATCTGAATTTCAGTGAACCAAAAGCTTTAAACAAGCTTAACGAATTATCGAATATCACAATCAGAATGTATGATGTTGAAGCCGCTCATGAGGGGTTTCATACAAAAGGATATATTTTTAAAAAGGACGAGATATACCGCATTATCATTGGCAGTTCAGATATTACAAGTGCGGCGCTTACAATCAATAAAGAATGGAATACAAAACTGATCTCAACAGAACATGGTGAAATGGCTGAAGAAATAGTAGCCGAATTTAACCGGTTGTGGAATTCAAAATATTCGTTATCTTTTGATGATTTTTATGAAAATTATTATGCACGATATAGCATTATCAAACATCAGAGAGAGATTGTACAGCAGGAAGAAATTATTTCTATTGAAAATTATAAATTACAACCTAACAGTATGCAGGTTGGATTTATTACAAATTTAAAGAAAATAATTGAAGCAGGAGAAGACAGAGCGTTGTTAATTTCTGCCACAGGTACCGGAAAAACATATGCATCGGCATTCGCAATGAGGGAACTCGGATTTAAACGGGTGTTGTTCTTAGTGCATAGAGGGCAATTAGCAAGATAAACAAAAAAATCCTACGAAAAAGTTTTTGCAAAGTCAGTATCCATGGGACTTGTCGGAGCCGGTTATCATGAATATGATGCAGACTATATTTTTACTACTGTTCAGACATTGAATTGTGATGAGCATTTACTTCGGTACGAAAAAGATGAGTTTGATTGTATTATTTTAGATGAGGCACATCATGTGCCGGCTGATACCTATCAAAAAATAATGAAACATTTTTAACCAAAATTATGGTTGGGAATGACCGCGACACCGGATAAGAGAGATGACAATGAAGAAGGCAGAAATGTATATGAACTTTTTAATTACCAAATAGCATATGAGATCCGTTTGCAACAGGCAATGTAATAAAATCTCTTATGTCCTTTTCACTATTTCGGAATAACGGATTTATCAATTGTCGGGGATGAAGAAGAATCCGGCGGGGACTTCTCCGTGCTTACCGGTGACGAGAGAGTAAAGCATATTATTAAACAAGCTGATTATTATGGATATAGCGGAGACAAAGTTAAAGGGCTGATTTTTTGCAGCAGTATAAAAGAAGCTGAAGAATTGTCTGCAAAATTTAACCAAATGCATAATCCTTCAACAGGATGTCTTTTTAGGACCATAGCGCTTAACGGAAGTTCTTCGGAAAAGGAAAGAGAAAATGCTTTTGAAAGATTGGCAATGAATGAAGATGAGGCAACGTTTGAAAACCAACCGTTGGATTATATATTATCTGTTGAAATATTAAATGAAGGTGTTGATATCATAGAAGTTAATCAGGTTATTATGCTTAGGCCTACCCAGTCTCCAATTGTATTTATTCAACAGCTTGGCAGAGGTCTCAGAAAAGCAAATGGAAAAGAGTATGTTGTTATCTTGGATTTTATTGGGAATTATAATAATAATTTTATGATTCCGATTGCACTATCGGGATACAGAACATACAACAAAGACAATATTCGAAGATACATAATGGAAGGCGGAAGAGTAATACCGGGAGCTTCCACGGTACATTTTGACGAAATCAGCAGAAAGAGGATTTTTTCTTCAATAGACAGTGCAAACTTTAGTGATATAAGGTTTATAAGAGAGAATTATACGAATCTTAAAAATAAGTTGGGAAGAATTCCAAAGCTTCGTGATTTTGACGATTACGGAGAGATGGATGTTATTCGTATATTTGACAACAATAATCTTGGCTCGTACTACAAATTTCTGGTGAAATATGAAAAAGAATATAAAGTTCGTTTATCAGATGATGAAGATAAAGTAATTGAATTTGTATCCAGGAAATTAGCTAACGGAAAACGTATACAAGAACTTCAATTATTAAAAAGAATATTGTCGTATGCCCGTGGACTTTCAAGATTTGGTTTATTTGCAGGACTTTCGGAAGATATGAAAGAGTATGGAAAAGAAATAAGTCAGGATCAGAAAGAAAACATTGTAAATGTTATGACGAATGAATTTCCTTCAGGTGTCAGTAAAAAAACTTATTCTCAATGCATTTTTATTGAAAAAGAAGGCTCTGACTATAAACCTACAAAAGCTTTTTTGGATATGTTGTCAAATGATGAATTCTATAATATTTTTATTGAGCTTGTTGAATTCGGTATAAGTCGATATAGAAGGGATTACAGACATACATATGAACAGACTGATTTTGTTTTATATCAGAAATATACTTACGAAGATGTATGTCGTCTTCTGAATTGGAGTCAAAATGAGGTTCCGTTAAATATAGGCGGTTACAAGTTTGATAAAAAACAAAAACATTTCCTGTTTTTATAAATTATGATAAATCAGATGATATCAGTGATACCACAAAATATGAAGATCATTTCGTCCCCGGATTTAGAGACCGGTTAATTGCAATTTCCAAATCAGGAAAAAACATGCAGTCTGAGGATGTACAAAACTTCCTTAAAGCCAAGGAACGTGGAATTCAGGTAGAGCTTTTCGTGCGTAAAAACAAAGATGATAAGAATTCTAAAGAGTTTTATTATTTCGGTCATATGACAGCCAGTGGAAATACAAAAGAATTTACAATGACAAATACTGAAAAAACCGCAGTGGAAATAGAATGGATTCTTGATGTACCCGTAAGAGAAGATATATATGAATATATTGTAAATTCTTAATGGAGGAGCAATTGAAAAATATAAGAGTGGTTGCGGCGATAATAAAAGCTGTTAATGAAAACGGAGAATCAATTTTTTTCGCAACTCAGCGTGGATATGGTGAATTCAAAGGCGGTTGGGAATTCCAGGGAGGGAAGATAGAAGCATGTGAAACGCCGCAGGAAGCCTTAAAACGTGAAATTATGGAAGAACTTGATACAGAAATATCAGTCGGAGAGCTGATTGATACAATTGAATATGATTATCCGGAGTTTCATCTTTCCATGGATTGTTTTCTGTGCGAAATTATAAAAGGCAACCTTGTATTAAAGGAACATGAAGATGCTAAGTGGCTGACAAAGGAACAGTTGAATGATGTGGAATGGCTGCCGGCAGATATTACACTTATTGAGAAAATTATGGATGAAATGTAAGATAAACAGATTTAATGACAATAAACAGGCTATATTGGGAATACATATATAATTCGTAAAAACAGCACCCACGTAACTCACCGCACTTATGGGTGTGTCGTCGTAACTTTATTAATTTACCCTAAATCAGCAAAATAGAATATGCGAAGGACGCTTATCCTTAAGTAATCTTGATTACCGTAAAACAAGCCTTTCATGTTTGTCAAAAGCAGAAGAAGTATTCTGAACTTTGACAGACTTTAGAGGGCTTGTTATTTTTTTGGCCATTACAAGATTTTAATTTAGTCATTAAATTTTAAAATGACTAAATTAAATCAATAGTAATATAATGAAGAATTAATTTAGTCACTAATGCATTAAATGAGTAAATTAAAGTTATTATGAGGTAATTGAATGAGAGACTATAATTACAAAGAAAAATGGCAGAAATTGCTCACTGCAGATATTGTCAAGAAGCTTACTCTTATCAATGAGTTTAAGGGAGAGCAGCGGTTGTTTATTGAAGCGCATAAGGATGAACTGAATGAGTTGACAGAGGTTGCCAAGATTCAAAGTACAGATGCTTCCAATAGAATAGATGGGATTTTTACCGCAGATGACAGACTTAAAAATCTGGTGCTGGAAAAGACAACTCCGAGAAACAGGTACGAATCTGAAATTGCAGGATATCGTGATGTATTAAATACAGTTCATGAAAGTTATGAATATATACCGATAAATTCAAATTACTTTCTTCAGTTACACCGTGATTTATATAAATTTATCGGTGATGCTGACGGAGGATTGTTTAAGACGGACGAAAATATTATCCGCGAACGAGATAAACAGGGAAATGAAAAGATAATATTCAGACCTGTTTCAGCGTTGGAAACACCTGAGGCATTGGATGCGCTTTGCGATGCATATAATGATGCAAAAAATGATGTGGATCCGCTTATTTTGACGAGTATGTTTATTCTGGATTTCTTATGCATTCATCCGTTTAATGAGGGAAACGGAAGAATGAGCAGATTATTAACGCTTCTTCTTTTATATAAGTCAGGATTTTTTGTAGGAAAATATGTCAGTGTTGAAAAGATAATTGAAGAATCAAAGAAGACTTACTACGAAGCCATTCATGCAAGCTCCGTTAACTGGAACGAGAATAAAAATGATTATAAGCCTTTTGTTAATTATATGCTTGGTATAATAGTTAGTGCATATAAGGAATTTAAATACAGAGTAAAACTGGTGACAGATCCCAATCTTTCAAAGGCAGATCGAATTCGAGAGATTATAAAGAATCATATCGGAACCATTACAAAGTCAGAACTTATCGAGATGAATCCGGATATCAGTGATACTACGGTTCAGAGATCCCTGGCGGATCTTTTAAAGAAAAACAAAATTAAGAAAATCGGCGGAGGCCGTTATACGAAATACACATGGAATGCGGAGGATTAATTAATGATTACAGGTGAATTAAAAAACAAAATTGATGGACTTTGGGATGTGTTTGCTGCGGGCGGATTGGTAAATCCTTTGGAAGTAATCGAGCAGATTACATACCTTATGTTTATCAGAGATCTGGATGATGTCGATAATAAGCGCGAAAAAGAAAGTGCCATGCTTGGACTTCCATACACCAGCGTTTTCGCAGAAGAGGTGAAAATCGGAGACCGTTCCATTGACGGAAAGCAACTGAAGTGGTCCGTGTTCCGTGATTTTCCGGCGGGAAGAATGTATACAGTAATGCAGGAGTGGGTATTCCCGTTTATTAAAAATCTCCACAGTGATAAAAACAGTGCATATTCTAAATATATGGATGATGCAATTTTCAAGTTGCCGACTCCGCTTTTGTTATCAAAGGTTGTAGACTCTTTGGATGAAATATACGAAATTATGAATAAAACCCAGTCGTCAGATGTGCGTGGCGATGTATACGAGTATCTATTAAATAAGATTGCATCTGCAGGAAGAAACGGACAGTTTAGAACTCCGAGACACATCATTCGTATGATGGTTGAAATTGTAGATCCAAAGTCTGATGATGTGATCTGTGATCCTGCATGTGGTACTTCCGGATTTTTGGTTTCTGCAGCAGAGTATTTAAAAGAGACAAAGAAAGAAGAAATTTTCTTTGATAAAGATAAAAAAGAGCATTATATGAATACTATGTTCAATGGTTTTGATATGGATAGAACCATGCTTCGTATAGGTGCCATGAACATGATGACCCACGGAATTGAGAATCCGTTTATTGAATATCGTGACAGTTTGTCTGATCAGAATTCTGACCATGACAAATATTCTCTTATTCTTGCTAATCCTCCTTTCAAAGGCAGCTTGGATGCAGATGCGGTATCTGCAGATTTGCTTAAGGTTTGTAAGACAAAGAAAACAGAATTATTATTCCTTGCACTCTTCCTACGTATGTTAAAAGTAGGCGGAAGATGTGCCTGTATTGTTCCGGATGGTGTGCTTTTTGGTTCATCAAAAGCTCATAAGGATATAAGAAAGCATATTGTAGAAGATAATATGTTAGAAGCCGTAATCTCTATGCCTTCCGGTGTGTTTAAACCATATGCCGGAGTATCTACTGCTATTCTTGTCTTTACAAAGACAAATCATGGCGGGACCGACAATGTATGGTTCTATGACATGACTGCGGATGGATATAGTTTGGATGATAAGCGTACACAGGTAAATGAAAGTGATATTCCGGATATCATTCAATGCTTTAAGAATCTTGATAAAGAAGCAGACAGAAAACGTACAGATAAATCATTTATGGTTCCTAAGCAGGATATAGTAGACAATGATTATGATCTTTCCATTAACAAATATAAGGAAGTGGAATATGTAAAGGTTGAGTATCCGCCTACATCTGAAATTATGGCCAATATCCGTGAAATTGAGGCGGAGATTGGCAGAGAGATGGATGAGTTGGAGAGATTATTGAATGAGTAGAAAGGAGAGCAAATCTTAAATAAATTGAGATTTGTAGGGATGATAGATGGCAAAATTAACGGATTTATGTGATATCCAGTATGGATATGCATTTGATTCAGCATTATTTACAGATGACTGCTCTTATCCACAACTTGTCAGAATTAGAGATGTAAAGCGTGGATATTCAGAGACATTTTATAACGGGGATTATCCTGAAGAATATGTGTTATCTGCTGGAGATTTGCTTATAGGAATGGATGGCGAGTTCAATATCGCGAGATGGAAAGTTGATGGAGCACTGTTGAATCAGCGAGTTTGTAAGATTACTGCAAAGGATAATGCTGATGAAGAGTTCTTAAGATTTGCATTGTCAAAGGCATTAAAGGCGATAGAGGAGAGAACTTCATTTGCTACAGTAAAACACCTTTCCGCAAAAGAGCTTAATAAACTTGAAATAGCTGTTCCGTCTTATGGCGAACAGAAAAATAAATCGGAAATACTTCGTAGGTTAGAAAGAATTATCAAGTTGCGTCAGAACGAGCTTAATTCATTAGACAACCTCATCAAAGCCCGATTTGTCGAGATGTTTGGAATACCTATAGATAGAGCAAAAGCAAATATGAAATTCACCGATTGCGTAGATTTTAATCCAAAGAAATCGGAAATAAAAGATTTGCAGGATGTAGAAGTATCGTTTGTTCCGATGGAGTGCGTAGGTGTCGATGGTTCATTTACTATCCGAGAAAACGGACCAGTTAGTAGTTATTATAAGGGATATACCTATTTTAGAGATGGTGATGTACTTCTTGCTAAGATCACACCTTGTTTTGAAAATGGAAAAGCAGCTATTGCAGAAGGATGTAAGAATGGCATAGGATTTGGAACAACTGAGTTTCATGTCGCAAGACCCAAAGAGGGAGTAAGTAATTCATATTGGATTAAGTACATATTAAAGAATGATATGGTTCATGATTTAGCAACAATAAATATGACTGGTTCTGCAGGGCAAAAAAGAATTCAAACTCCGTTTTTTGAAAAACTAACAATTTTTTGCCCGCCTATAGAACTTCAAAATCAGTTTGCAGAATTTGTTAAACAAGTCGACAAATCAAAATTTGCAGAGTTAAACTATGCAGCATAAATGAATATTATATAATATAAGTAGAAAAGGCTTCTAAAAATAATGTTTGGAGAGCGACTGAATACTATAAACAGAATAAAGAAGAATTAATAGATAAATTAGCTGAGTTCCGGCTTAAATTAGAAGCATGCCGTAAAAGATATATAGCTTTTTGAAGGGGCGGTTATATGGTTACAAATTTTGATTATTTAAAGCAAGATCCGAAATTTAAGAGTTTCGCAGACGTAGCGATTTCTGCTGAGCGCATTATTCTTATGGATCCGGAGGCGAGTATTATTAACAGCCGTCGAGCTATGGAGTTTGCTCTAAAGTGGATGTATTCCGTAGATAAAGAGCTGGAAATGCCATATCAGGATAATCTTCAGAGTCTTATGAATGCAGAAGAGTATCGTCAGATTATCGGACCGGATTTATGGAAACGTATGGATTTTATCCGTCGATGCGGTAATAACGTGGCTCATAGCGGGAAGAAGCTTGGCAGAGATGAAGCCATGCTTTGCCTGGAGAATCTTTTTATCTACTTGGATTATATTGCTTATTGCTATTCGGATTTGTATGAAGAAAAAAATTTCAATCCAAATCTTGTGAAGGAAAGAATTCGAAAGAGCAAAGAATTTCGCGAACAGGCAGAAGCCACAAAAGCAGAGCTGAAAAAAGAAATTGAAAATTCTGCACAAAAAGAATTGGACTTACAGAAGCTTCGTGAAGAAAATGAATCACTAAAAGAAGCATTGTCTTCTCGTCGAGCAGAGAAACAGCAGACCTATGTTCCGAAGCCGCTTGATTTGTCTGAGTATAAGACCAGAAAGATTTATATTGATTCCATGCTTATCGGTGCGGGATGGACGGAAGGCAAAGATTGGATTAACGAAGTACAATTATCGGGTATGTCGAATAAGTCCGAAGTCGGATTTGCGGATTACGTTCTTTATGATGATGCACATAAACCGCTTGCGGTGGTGGAAGCAAAGAGAACATGCGTTGATGTGGCAAAGGGACGTCAGCAGGCAAAACTATATGCAGATATTATTGAAAAAGAATACGGCAGAAGACCGGTAGTGTTTTTAACAAATGGATTTGAAACCAGAATTGTAGATAATCAATATCCTGAAAGAAGAATAGCTGAGATTTACTCGAAACGTGATCTTGAGAAGCTGTTTAATCTTCAGTCTATGAAGATAGGTCTAAATCATATAAATGTAGATAAGAAAATTGCAGGAAGATATTATCAGGAAGCTGCGGTAAAAGCGGTTTGCGAAAGTTTTGATAAGAAAAACAGGCGCAAAGCGCTTCTTGTCATGGCTACAGGTTCAGGGAAAACCAGAACGGTTATTGCGCTTTGCAAAGTTTTACTAGATGCCGGATGGGTGAAGAATATACTTTTCCTTGCAGACCGTAATTCTTTGGTTACACAGGCGAAGAGAAGTTTTGTGAATCTCCTTCCGGATTTATCATGTACAAATCTTTGTGAAGATAAGGAAAACTATAATTCTCATTGTGTCTTTTCAACTTATCAGACTATGATCGGATGTATTGAAACCATAAAAGATGAAGAGGGAAAGCTTTTTACCAGCGGTCATTTTGATCTTGTGATTTGTGATGAGGCTCACAGATCCATTTATAACAAGTATAAGGACATCTTTAATTATTTCGATGCTCCTCTTGTCGGTCTAACGGCAACGCCAAAGGATGAGATAGATAAAAATACCTATTCTCTTTTTGAATTGGAAAACGGTGTCCCTACGTTTGGATATGAGTTGGCTCAGGCGGTAAAGGATGGCTATTTGGTTGATTACATATCTGTTGAAACAAAATTTAAGTTTATTGAGCAGGGTATCAGTTATGCAGAGCTTTCCGAAGGAGAAAAAGAGGAGTATGAAAATACTTTTGGAGATGAGAACGGAGAACTTCCGGAAAGAATAAACTCATCTGCATTGAATACATGGATTTTTAATGAGGATACAATTCGTCAGGTCTTGCATATCGTAATGCGTGATGGTTTGAAGGTGGACTATGGTGAAAAAATCGGAAAGACGATTATTTTTGCAAAGAATCATGCACATGCTGAAAAGATATTGGAAGTGTTTAATAAGGAGTATCCAAATACGGCAAAGGGCTCAAACGGTCAGGCGTTTGCTAAGGTTATCGATAACTACATGACATATGCACAGAGTGCAATTGATGAGTTCTCCGATGCAAATAAATTACCTCAGATAGCAATTTCGGTTGATATGCTTGATACCGGTATCGATGTTCCGGAAGTATTGAACCTGGTCTTCTTTAAGAAGGTAATGAGTAAAGCAAAATTTTGGCAGATGATTGGCCGTGGAACCAGACTTTGTCCGGGACTTATTGACGGTGACGACAAGTCTAAGTTTTATATTTTTGATTTTTGCGGAAACTTTGAATTTTTCAGAATGGGAAAAGGACGTCCAACCGTAAATATGATTGCACTTCAGGGTGCGGTGTTTAACTTGGAATTCCAAATTGCATATAAATTGCAGGATATTAATTATCAGACAGATCGACTGATAGATTATCGTAACAGATTGATTGAGAGTATGACCGGTAAAGTGAAAGAACTCAATCGCGAAAACTTTGCTGTACGTCAGCATATTAAGTATGTAGATTTATATTCATCGGAATCAAATTATAAGGCATTGACATATGAGGATACATTATTAGTTAAAGAGGAACTTGCACCGCTTATTTTGCCGGACAGTGACGATGCAACAGCGGTTCGTTTTGATGCTTTGATTTACGGAATGGAATTGGCACAACTTGCAGGACGTGGATACGGTCGATTAAGATCGGACCTTATGAATAAGGTAAGCGGAATTGCTTCTGTTGCAAATATTCCTCAGATACAGGCTCAGAAAGACCTTATCGATAAGATTATTAATACGGATTATGTGGAGCGTGCCGGAATAGATGACTTTGAAAATATCCGTGAAAATCTTAGAAATCTTATGAAATATGTACCGAAGAAAAATCTTCGTTACGATACGGATTTTGCGGATGATATTTTGGACTCATCATGGAATGAGTCTGAACTTGAAAGTGATGATTTGGCAAACTACAGAGCAAAAGCAGAACATTATATCCGTCAGCATCAGGATAATATAGTAATCGCAAAGCTGAGAACAAATGAGCCGCTTACACATTTGGATGTGGAATCGTTGGAGAAGATTCTTTGGTCGGAAGTTGGTTCAAAAGAGGATTATGAGAAAGAATATGGTAAGAAGCCGCTGGGCGAGCTTGTTCGCAGTGTTGTTGGCATGGATATGAATGCTGCTAAAGAAGCTTTCTCAGAGTTCTTAAATGATACAAATCTTGACAGCAGGCAGATTTATTTTGTAAATCAGATTGTGGAATATATTATACACAACGGAATGATGAAAGATCTTTCAGTGCTTCAGGAATCCCCATTTACTGATCAGGGAAGCGTGGTGGATATCTTTACGGATATATCCGTATGGACTGCAATAAGAAAAGTTATTGATAAGATTAATGCGAACGCGGTAGCTTAATTGATGTAGTTCAATTTAAGCAGGTACTTTTTCTATATGCAACGGAAATTTTTGCGTTTTGACATCAACGGGCAGCATATCTCGATACATGTCAGGTTTATCTAATGAGAGAAAAATACTGTGATAAAAATACTTTTCGTCTGCCACGGCACTCTGGTTGCACTTATTTTCTGAATCACCGGTTTTCCGGCAAATTATTACAAGTTATTGCGGTGTAAATCCTTGATATTACTAAATATACTACTAACGAACGAAAAATGATGTTTCGATTACCCAGAAGAAGAACCGGATGAACCGGAAGGGGGGATGGGTAAAATTATGGCTACAGTGGATGTGATTCCGCTGTGGCCATTCCATTACCCAAAAAGAACTTCTATTTTGGATTTCGCATCATAGATGGTTATTTCGTCAAAAATGGTAGCTTTCCTGCCGTTATTATGACGGGATGTACATTCTGTTTAAGACGGGGATGCGTATATCGGAGTTCACAGTGCTGACGGTTCATGATCTGGATATGGAGAACAGAACCATCAACATTGACCATCAGCTTCAGAAGACCGGGACATTGGTTTGCATTGATACGACAAAGACCTATGCCGGTACCAGAGTGATTCCGATGCAGGACGATGTGTATGAAGCATTTGAGCGCATTCTTGCCAGAAGACCGAAGCTGAAGGTGAAGCCTATGATTTACGGGTACTCCGGATTCCTTTGGTTCGATAAGGATGGAAAGTTGATGGTGGCGATGCACTGGGAGAAGTACTTCCAGCAGGCGGTGGAGAAGTATAATCGCATCTATCGCGTGAAGCTTCCGAAGATCACGCCTCATGTGTGCCGTCACACCTACTGCTCCAATATGGCGAAGTCCGGTATAATCCGAAGGTGCTTTAGTACCTGATGGGACATTCGGATATCAGCGTCGCTCTCAACACCTATACGCATCTGAAGCTGGATGATGCAAAGGAAGAGATGGAAAAGCTGGGCGTGAAGGAAAGCATTCGGTGATAAAACTTCGCCAGAGCAGCTGGAAAGCCTGATGGATAAAGGACTTGAAAAGCTTTGCAGGCATGGGTGATCGGCAGATGTCAGACGGCATTTGCCGAAAAACGGCAGAATTTTCCGAGTCAGGAAAATTTAGACAATTTGGTCTGGATAAGAGAATTTTTGATCGCTGCGAAACCGCATAAATACTGGGTTTCGGGCAAAGGTCTAAATTTTGATTCATAGACCTTTTGAAGGAAAAGACATACTGAAATAAGCCGAGAAACAGTAAAATGCTCGAATGCCGGAAATGCCCGTAAAATAAGGAAAAACCAAGATAAATTGGGAGTCAAAATTGATGATAAAAGTGTTATTTGTCTGCCACGGCAACGTTTAAAGTATTGCAAGAAAGACTTGATTTTGTAGGATTTTCTAGATAGAAACAAATAATTTACACTTTATTTATACCTTTGGAAGACCGAATCGGAATAATTAAAAAAGTTGTCATAATTTAGTTGGTCAAAAAATAATACTACACTCAAAATCAATTAAAAAAACAATCGTAAAAAAATACGATTGATTTTTTGCGCATTTTTGCATATAATATAATCATTATGGTTGGAAAGGGAACGATTACTATGCGTGAAACAAGAATATTAGAATTCAAGGAAACGATTACGAATACTTTTTTGAAAACAGTTAGTGCCTTTTCGAATTACAATGGTGGAACAATTCTTTTTGGGGTTGATGATAATGGAAATGTGAAAGGATTGCCAGATGTAAAACAGGCCTGTCTGGATATCGAAAATAAAATTAATGACAGTATATCACCTCAACCAAACTATACACTTGAAATACGGAATAATGACCAGACGATAAAACTTACTGTAAAAAGTGGTCTTCAAAAACCGTATTTATATAAATCAAAAGCATACAAACGAAATGATACAGCAACGATAGAGGTAGATACATTAGAATTTTCAAGGCTTGTATTAGATGGAAAAAATATTAGCTTCGAAGAATTACCCTGTAAAGATCAGGAGCTATCTTTTAAAATTTTACAGTGTAAACTGAAAGAAAATATTTACATTGAAACTTTCAATCAAGATACTCTAAAGACATTGAACCTGTATGACAATATAAATGGTTATAATAATGCAGCGGGACTTTTGGCAGATAAAAATCATTTTTCAGGAATTGATATTGTTAAGTTCGGTGAGAATATCAGTATTATTCAAAAAAGAGTAACGTTTGAACACATATCGGTTTTAGAAATATATGAAAAAGCACTTGCTGTATTTAGAGATTATTACCAATATGAAGTAATACAGGGGGCTGACAGAAAGATGGTAGAGAAAATACCGGAAGCAGCTTTCAGAGAAGCAATTGCAAATGCTTTGATTCATAGGGTATGGGATATTAATTCACACATCAGAGTTTCTATGTTTGATGATAGAATAGAAGTAGTGTCTCCTGGTGGATTGCCGGCTGGAATAACGGCAGAAGAATATTTATCAGGTAAACTATCTATTTTAAGAAATAGAAATCTTGCAAATGTATTTTACAGACTGGGATTAGTAGAGATATTTGGAACAGGAATTACACGAATCAAACAACTGTATGCAGAGAGTTTGATAAAACCAGAATTTGAAGTGTCAGAAAATGCTATAAAAATTGTACTACCGATATTTGAAACGAATGTCAATTTAACCGAAGACGAAAAAGTGATTTACAAATTTTTAAGTAAGACGATGCTGAAATCAATAAGTGAAATTGCACCATATGTCCCATTTGGCAAATCAAAAACAACACAATTACTGAAAGCTATGGAGAAAAAGGGTGTGATTGCAGTTGAAGGAAAAGGCAGAGGAACAAAATATATCATTAAGTGATTGAGAACATAGCGGGTTCAAATTACACAATCTTTCAATAACACAAGGAGATTTTCAGACGGACGATTTTGGCGGTACTACAGCAACTGGAGTGCTTGAAAATAACACTGGTTATGACTTTGACAACTTTGTGGTTCACTTCACTTTGTATGACGATAATGGAGTGGTTGTTGATACACCAGTTGATTATCTGCAAAATTTTACTAATGGAACGAAGGCACAGGTTGAGTTTTACACATATAAACAAATTTCGACATATGAAGTTTATGGTCAATGGTACGAATAATATACAATAAAATATGTGATTAAATAAGCATCTGTCAGAAATGATCTGACCACAAGAAGTTAGACAAATTTGAGAGCTAAGCTACAAAGGATTGAAGCCTGTATTGCACAGGACTCAGTCCTTTTAGTTTACTCTTTATTCGCTTATTATTTTTTAAACATTTTTCATAAGCTAAACTCCCCCAAAAAACCAGCCGGTTGCAAACGGCCGGCTTTTAAGAGTGACTATAGTCACTTAATAATCTGCACTACAGTCTACGTCCATATTTTGGACAGTATTCAATCTCCATTCTATTAATGAACACAGGTTGGCTATTAACTCCAATGTTAATCTCCAGTGTCTTATTATCTATCCGGTATCATAGCTGCATCAACATTCATTACAGGTAATCATGTGAATCAAACCGTTTTGCTTCCCCATTACAATAATCACACATAACATATCCCCCTTTTCCATTTTTAATCAAATGCTTTGACTTTAGAGTGGCTATAAACGAATTTAAAGCATAAATATTTTCATCACACTAAATAGCTTCGTTATCGAACTCTCGGTAAAACATACCATATTGATATGCTAACACATTTATTCCTCAAATAATACTTGGAAATTGTCATAAAATAATATTAATTTTTTTGTTAATACTATCCATAAATTATGGGAAGTTTTGACTGATAGTGAAAAAGCCACGTTTATGGTATGATTAAGCATATCGTATCGTGGCTTTTTTCAAAAATTGTGTCAGGGAAAGGAGACATAATGAGTGAAAAAAGACGAGAACGTAAGAATCGCGTTCTTCGAAATGGAGAAAGCCAGCGAAAAGATGGAAGATATATGTACAAGTACAACGATGCAAACGGTGAAGTAAAGTACTTCTACAGTTGGAGCTTGGATAAGAATGATCCGACTCCGGTAGGAAAGAAATATGAGCTGTCCCTGCGAAAAAAAGTAAGAAAAATGGAAGAAGACAGATTTGCAGGAATTCTTCCAGGCGCAGGAAAAACAATAGTCTTAGAACTTGTGGAGAAGTATGTTTCTTTAAAAACCGGAGTTCGACACAATACGGAAGCTAATTATCGATTTGTAATCAATATCATTAAAAAGGAACCTTTTGGGAAGATGCGTATCGACCGTGTGAAACAGTCGGATGCAAAGGCGTGGCTCATCAAATTACAGAAAGATGGTCGAGGGTATAGTACCATTCATACGGTGCGTGGTGTTGTAAGACCGGCTTTTCAAATGGCAACAGATGATGATTTGATTCGTAAGAATCCGTTTGATTTCCAATTGGCGACAGTAGTAGTAAATGACAGTGTGACAAGAGAAGCCATTTCTAGAGCAAATATGCGTAAGTTCTTAAAATTTGTGGAAGAGGATAAGCACTTTAGTAAATACTACGAGGGATTTTACATTCTTTTTCACACCGGACTTAGAATTTCTGAGTTTGTAGGACTTACCATAAATGATATTGATTTTACAGAGATGAAGATCCATGTTCCTTGAACCTTTTACAGCAAAAGATAAGAAAGCAGCATTGTTTAATAATGACTATTCTCAGACTAGCTACACAATGAACGCAATATATCATAAAGTATTCCATTATGATGACCAGGACAGCACGCAAAGTGGAGTTCTTTTCCGCAAGACTAAAAGTGAAATTGATGAATTACTGTTCGCACAACAACTATATAAAGAGGGGAAAACATACCTAAAGAAAACTATTCAAGCTAGACTGGCAATTGAACAAGCCCAGTTAGATGCAGCTGATGATGATTAGGAAGCTGGTATTCAGCAACGAATAGATCGAGATTCCGCAATGCTTGAAACTATTGGTGTGTGTATGTTCTATTTTGTGACAACATATTATGAGTTTATGGCACAGTTTGGTTCCCTTTGAAAAGATAAACGTTATGATTTTGATAAGTTTTATAGTGATAAGGCCTATCGATCTCAGCTGGTTAAGGAGATGGCCAACTTCTTCCTTGTTAAGACAGTGCAATTTCTGTTGAGCACTGCCAAAGATAATGGAAAGAGTAATATCAATAACTGGGTCAGAAGTGCTACTTGCGAAAAGAAATACTTGGAAGCTATGAGAAACAATATCGGATTCGATATGAACGTTGCAAATGAATATTCAGATTTGATGACAGCCTATAAAACGGTTCAGTTATAAAAAATCTAGAATATGCAGAATGGCTTTGACAATCGTAAGTTAGTAAAGAGTTTAGGTATATTAATTGGAAGATAGAAAAGAGGTACTGTATGATTGCAGCGATTCTCATAAGAAATTATAAAAACTATGCCAATTTAAATTTTATTCCGATTGCCAATGATATTGAGAATATGTTCTCTATGTTTATTGGAAATAATGGAGTAGGGAAAAGTGCAGTGCTTGAGGCCATAGATTTTTTTTAATAACAGAACATGGAATGTAACACAAGGAACTAAAAAAACAGAAGCTTATGTTTGCCCATTGTTTCTCGTTCCAAAATCAAGCGTTTCTTCTTCCAAAAAGCAATATTTAAACATTAATTACTATGATAATTATGCCTGTTTAAAACATATTACAGATTAATAATTAATATCCGGAATTTAAAGTGATATACATATTAACAGATAGTATGTTAATTGCCTTTAGAGTTCAAAATGTTATAATTACATTAACTATAATGTTATGAAGCTGAAAACTCTCGTTTAAAAAGGAGTAAGCATATGAAAGAAAAGATAAATTTCACAAGTGAAGATGTAAAACAGATGACTGATGAAGACAAGCGTCATTTTATCAACTATTACGATGGTGAAGAGTTTAAAGAGCTTAATGACGAACAAAAGGCAATTTACCGTAAAACAGTTGATGAACTCTGTTTAAAAAATGATGAAATTGCATTAAGAATAAAGGGATATGCCTGCTATGGCGGAAACGATATATATCCATGTAACTGGAACATTTCAAAGGACTGCCTAATGAAACTGTTTAAAAAGACAGGTGATGCATGCGCTGCCAACAGTCTAGGATATATCTTTTATTATGGAAGATGTAATTATGGAAAACCTCAGTATGAAGAGGCATATAAGTACTTCTCATATGGTGCATTCCATGGAATATATGAATCAATGTACAAAGTAGCAGATATGATTGCTGTGGGAAAAGGTGCACCTAAGATGCCTGTAGCTGCATCTAATCTTCATTACTATGTTTACAAAAAGAATTTAATACATTTTGTTCAAGGGAACTTTGATTGTAAATTTGCAGATACAGCACTTCGTATGGGAAATGAATATTGCAATGATACAGAACTGGCATATTCTTACTGCCTTGAAGCAGATTATGCAATAAGAAAGAGACTTCCATTTAACTATTTTGGAGATAATGTAGTATATAACAACATTCAGGATGCCTTAACAAAAGCAAAGGAAAGATATCATGAATATATCGGACCTGCAAAAAAGGTAGGATTTTTCGAATGGAGCATTTTATCTCTTCCTATTGATACATATAACAGAAGTGCAAAGGCAGTAGTTAAAAAGTTTGGAAGTAAAACAGTAGAGCTTACAATCTCAGCTACAAAACCATCATATGGTTCTAATGGCAATAAAAATAAACTTCTCTTTACGGTTCCAGAGGCAGACTATTGCGAACTGGTTGACAGCATTACTTTTGAAGTGAAAAATGTTAAGAAATGCAAAGTTGCCGGCGGTCGTAATTCATTTAAATATGACTTTATCCAGATGGATTTAGACAGTAACGATTACATCTTTAAGCATGAAGGAGAAACAGTAGCACGTATTAAGGGTGACTGCCTTATCTGGAGAGCTCCAAAGGAAGCAAAGAAGAAAATAAAGACATTCAGATTTGCAAAAGTAGAATTTACTCCGGGTGGTAAAGAATACGATTATTTTTGTGAGGATAAATCCATTAAGGAAGGCGATGAAGTAATCGTAGAAGGTATTGATGGAAAGAAAAAAGTAAAGGTAACAAGAATATTTAAGCGTGAAGAAGACGCAATGGAAATGCCTAAAATATTTTATAAGAGAGTGATTAGAAAAGCTTGATTCATTAAAATCATTTTTAACATGCCGTGAGCAAGAAATCCACCACCTCTATAGGTGGTGGATGAATTTTGACACTAATAATCATTCAGTATTTATACTGCATTATCATCTGATTATGTGTATCAAATATCGAAATAAAGTCATAAATGATGAAATATCCAATCGTCTAAAAGAGATATTTGGATATATTGCTCCAAATTATAACATTACTTTAGAGGAATGGAATCACGATGCAGACCACGTACATATTTTATTTAGAGGTCAGCCAAACACTAACATATCTAAATTTATAAATGCTTATAAATCAGCTAGTAGTAGACTTATTAAAAAAGAATATCC
>UQXZ01000007.1 GCA_900545225.1 uncultured Eubacteriales bacterium | reverse complement strand
CAACGGTTGTAAGCAGGAAGAAAAAGTACAACAGATAATTGAATAGCGTTCCCTTATTTTGGAGGAATAAAAATGAAGAAGAAAATTCTAAGCCTTCTGCTTGCGTTGTGCCTTGTGATGGCACTTGTTCCGATGACAGCGTTTGCTGAAGGAACTTCAGTGGATAATTGGGACGGCACAGCAGACACAAGTTGGTATACGAGTGCGCCCGATGCTTCGGAATACCATATTTCAACGGCTGAACAGCTGGCTGGCTTGGCACAGCTAGTCAATGACAAAGCTACACCTGTATTATTTGGAGGAAAAAACGATTTACTTAGATAATGACCTCGACTTATCCGGCACACAGTGGACCCCCATTGGAAATGGTAACAACTTTGTCAGACATTTTGCTGGTACCTTTGATGGGCAACATCATAAAATCATGAATCTGTACCATCACTATACTGGGGACGAACTTGTTCGAAATGGACTTTTCGGAGTTGTTTCTGACGGTGGTACATTAAAGAATTTACTTGTTATAGACGCTGATATTGCCTCAAATGATGGTTCGTTACTTGCCGGCATTTTGGCAGACTGGGTCAATGGCGGCACAGTTGAAAACTGCTATACAAGCGGAAAAATAGAAAACAATGTTGGCGACAAGATGGTTGGTGGACTGATTGGTCAATGCACTTGGAGTACACAAGTAAAAGGCTGCGCCTCAGACGCCACTGTTATCAGTACAGAATCCGATGAAGATCATGTTGATACCGTTGGCGGGCTGATTGGTCAGTGGGAAAACTCTGCGGACAGCTCGTCGATTACTGATTGCTGGTTTGGTGGTTCTGTTTCCTGCAATAATATCTATTCAGCTGTAGGTGGTATTCTCGGTGCAAACTTTGAAAACTTCTCTGGGAACAAGCCTGGCGTAATAATCAAAAATTGCATAGTTGCAACAAAAAACATCACTGGCGCTGAGCCTGGCAATATCACTTGGATTACAGCTGTTGTAAAGACCCATGTTACCGACTGCATTTGGCCGGATACCCCTCCTGATGGTGTATCGCTTGATGAAGAAACATATCCTGATAATAAAGGCAATTACTTAGCCGTTGCTAAGCTGGTGGTTGATTGGGATGCAGGTACTGCGGGTGCCGACCCGACCTTTGACCAGTCATCGTGCGGCACTGCTGTCTCCAACTTCACCTCCGCAGATATCCTTGCCGGCTTGCAAACCAATGCCGGTGCGGGCGTTGAATGGGTTGCCGGAATCGGTCATCCAACTTTTGTGTGGGATGACAATAACATTCCCGCTGATTACACAGCTGTCGATGCAGCCATCGCAAGGGCAACGGCTCTTGATAGCAGCCTTTATACAAATTATTCTGCGGTAGAAGATTCCATTAACTCTGTTGACCGAGCAAAAAGCAAAGCCCAGCAAACAGAGGTTGATGCAATGGCGAAGGCAATTGAAGATGCCATTGCTGCCCTGCAATACAAGGATGCTGATTACACAAAGGTTGACGCAGCCATTGCCAAAGCAAATGCTTTGAAGAAGGATGACTACAAGGATTTCTCCGGTGTGGAAGCCGCTGTCAAAGCTGTTGTCCGTGGTAAAAATATTACGGAGCAATCCGAAGTAGACAAGATGGCAAAGACTATCGAAAATGCGATTGCTGCTCTTGAGAAAAAACCTGCCAGTACCAAACCGGGAACATCCGATAATAGTCCGCAGACCGGCGATACAAGCAACCCTGCACTGTGGATTGCCATGTTGTTCATCAGTGGAGGTGCAGCCATTGGCACAACGGTTGTAAGCAGAAAGAAAAAGTACAACAGATAATTGAATAGCGTTCCCTTGCTCCATCTTCCGAGTAAGACAAAAGCGTCGTAGCAATACGGCGCTTTTTTGTTACCGGGAAGTGACAAACAGCGGCTTTTGAATGGTTGGCGGTAAAGGATACCGCCGCCAAAATAAAGCCGCTCATATCGAAAGAAAACGCCCAGAATCGCCACGAAACCATACAGCGGGGTCAGGTTTTGGGCATTTCTGCGTTTCGGGAGCAAATCGGCAATTCGGCAGCGAAAAGGAGGTGGCCCCTATGCCCCATATGCCGAAATAACTCAAGGAAGAATGGGCGTTCTTTCTTGATGAGCGTGGCAGGAAGAAATACAGCGAGCTTTACTTTCCAAGGGAGCGCCGCTGCCATTTGCCGATGAGGACGAGAGCTGCAAGCCATATTGGTCTTGGTATGGCTTCGGAAGCCGTGTGGAATGGTGTGCTTGTTTTGTAAGCTGGTGCACCGATCAGTGCGGCTATATTAACACCGGTGTTGTACCCAAATATGCAGGCTGCGTGAACGGCGTCCAGTGGTTCAAAGATCGCGGACAGTAGATTGACGGTTCTGCCGAGCCTGTTCCCGGAATGATTATTTTCTTTAATTGGGATAACAAAGGCTCGTTGGGTCTACAGGATGGACAATCCGACCACACCGGTATTGTCCAAAAAGTCGAAAACGGTATCGTTTATACCGTTGAAGGAAACTCTGGTGATAGCTGCCGAGTAAATCAGTACAGCATAGATTACTACGAAATCCTCGGATATGGAGTTCCGAACTACTGATGGGAAATTAAGAAAACCACCGGCTTCTTCACGCAGGAAGTCGGTGGTTTTCATCTTCGGTTGAGTTTGTACAAAATGAAACACAGCAAAAGGCGGGACACATAGATTTGATAAAATACTATCTATGCTTGGAGGTGAAGCGAAAATGAAAGAATACGGTTATGTCAGGGTATCTTCCTTGTTCAAAACACCGTCGTAGCGCAATTCCTCACAAATTGACGTAAAAAATCCGAGGTAATGTGACAGGTTATAGATTCTCGTCGATTTTGTGAAATAGCCGTTGAAAACGGTATACTGCAATGTTACAATTTCAATGTAAAATTAGTGGATATTCAGACGTTATGCAATAAAATACAATAGAACGCAAATTATGTGGTATTCTCTGCATTTTACGTTTTGTTTTTTGTTAATATGCGCTGTTCATCAGTGCTTTGACTGGTTGATAGCGTTAAATATGAGGAGAAATCAATATGAAAAAACGAATCCTATCAGGGTTGTTAGTAGCGGCAATGCTACTCGCATCATTGTCAACAGCCGCATTTGCGGCGGATGATACGAATGTTGAAGCACCTGACACCGGTGAAACCCAAACGATCCTACCTCAATCAGAGGGGGATGCGGAGCAGTCGACTGTCACCGCGCCAAGCTATGAAGTATCTACTACAGCTGAACTCAGCAACGCGCTGACGCAGATTGCGACAAGCGCCGATACCGAAGCAACCATTGTGCTGAAGGCGGATGTAACGCTTTCCAACGACGCTACAAGCGGATATATTTCATTTTTTGGTGCGAATGGCAAGCATATTACCGTGAAAAGCGACGAGGGAGAAATGAAGAAGCTCTCCTTTCCTTCTTATGGTGTTCTGACCGGTGACTGTACCTTTGATAATGTCAATGTGACCGGCAGCAGATTGTTCTGCAACGGTTACCGGACGATTTTCACCGAAAACGGTCAGATCCATTTGCGCGAAACGCTCTACGGCGGCGGTTACAAAACAACAGTAGACAGCACTTATGTAGTGATTGCCGCCAGCGGCTATATCAACCCGTCCTCTTCCAGCGGTCTGCACGATGTGATCGGCGGCTCGTATCAGGGAAATGTTGTGGGCGATACCTATTTGGAAATCACGGGCGATATTCAAATGCAGAGCGGCAACCATCTGAACCCCGGCTGCATGAAGGGCGACGGCAGTAGCGGCGATGGCAGGAATGTGCCCGATGTCTATGTCGGCGGCAATGCTACGCTGATTTATGACAACAAAAATAGTACCGATACTGCGTCTCCTGCAATTGAAGGCACATACGGCTGCGAAATGAAGGGGGATGTTACTCTGGATGTTCGTGCAGGCTGTGTAGCGGGCATTGTCGGTACGGAGGAGCCGCTGGAGGAATCCATCATTCGCGGTAATTTGCATATCATTGCAGGTAATTCTGCTTATGAGAATACCGATCGGATTCTTCGGTTAGGTAGCAACTGGCCGATTGTCGGTGCAGGCAATAGCTTTGCAACCTATCCCGGCGTTGAGGGCAATTATACGGTAGGCGGCAACATTACGATCGACACCTATGAGAATGTCTGGAGCTGGGATAAGGGTGTAGACCCTACGACTGATCACGACAAGTGGTATGATATTCCTGAAATCTATGGCGCCATCCGTGGCAATGTTGGTGGTAGCATTACTATCAATGCTCATGGTTCTCATGTGGAAAATATCACCGGTGCATCGGATTCTTCGACGGTCGGCGGCGATGTGACCATCAACGCCACGAATGTTGAGCTGAAGAACTCATATTATGAGGACTCGGATTACGATGAGGGCGATATTTATGCAAATTACGACAGTATAATCAATGGTAAATGCGCCATCAATGTGGATGGCGGCGATGTAAATATCATCCGACTGACAAACTTTGAGCAAATCAATGAAGGCTCTCAGATTACAATTACAGGCAGTCCGAAAATCCGCACTGGTGTGGTTTCTACTTCTAATTATGACACAACCCCGGAGAATGTAGCTGTTACACTGACCGACTGTACTGCAACAATTCCGTTTATTCAATCAGCCACTCATACCCATGTGACCAACAATTCTGATGTGAAATTAAACGGCTTATGGCTCACAGGCAGTTTGACAGTTGACGAAGGCAGTATTCTCAAGACCGATGATTTAGACGATATGGAACTGTCTGGCAATGTGGTCGTAAACGGTACATGGGAACAGCTTTTTACCAACAGCTCGAGAGCAGCGGCCTATGATGTCACGATTGTAGGGACGATGACAGTTGGGACAAGCGGTAAATATATTGGTCACGGTTCAACTCATGTTGCCGGTGATGTGAGTTCCTGTGGCATGATGGCGTTGATGAAGCCGTCTGAGTTTGGCGGGGACTATGCAGGCACAAACGCAGAGCTGCGCTTACCGGCAGTCGTGACGAATTACACAGCTGCTGATATCCCGTTGAAAATCGGCGGCCTTTCCACCGGCACCACCACGGTCAACACGGTGGACCCCACTGATTGGCAGACTCTGAAAAAACCTGCACTTGGAGATAACTACATTCTTTCCAAGAAAAACACCGATTCCCCCGCACAGGATGTGTTTGTATTGGGCAATACCGATGCCGTGGGAGACGGCTGGTTCCTCAAGCGCATGGCCGATGCCGACGGCTCGGACAATTACTATATGTGGCAGGTGGCCAACGGTATCCGCGTGATTTTTGATAAGAACGGCGGCGATACCGAGGCCGACCCTCGTATCATGGTGCAGGACAAGGTTGACGGTGCTGTAAATCACTTTGACCTGCCGACGACCAATCCGACCCGTACCGGCTACCTGTTCAATGGCTGGAACACCAAGGCTGATGGTGCAGGTGCGGTATTTACCGCTGAAACCGACGTAACCGACAACATGACGGTTTACGCGCAGTGGAAGCCGGATGAAGCGTATGCCGTTAAAATCGCACCGATGAACCTGACGGTTTATGTCGGCGGTGACGGCTATCACGGCGTGATCGGTGAAGATGGCAAGTTTGCTGCGAATGATCTGCCGGAGATCGGTTTCTATCTCACTCTGCCGGACGATATTAACGCAATGCTCGGCGGTACAGATGAAAATCCGGTTGATTTGAGCGACAAACTACGACTGACCCTTGACGACGACAACGGTACAATGCGCAGCTGGAGTCTGGAGATGTACAGCGATGAAAGCAAGAGCCGTGTTATGGAGAACGGACATCGGGTCTATGTCTACAAGCTCCGCCAGATCAACGACGGCGAGGAGACCGTCCCCCGCGTACAGTTCACCCGTGCGGACGGCTCGGTCATGGTTGAATCGAAGTTTCAGGCGCTGCTCACCGACCAGTTCCGCAACTACAAGATCAGCGTGTATCAGGGTCTGCTGGATGAACAGATATACAAGGCGACTTTTACAACCGCGGATGGCCAGACCTTCACCCGTCCAATCAAGCTGGGCACTGGCACGCTGAAGGTCCGCGGCAACAATGATATGACTTATCGTGCTATCGAGAACAACACGATTCCAAGCGTTAATCCGCAGGAAAAGGATATCATGCTTGTCAGCACTGCACAGACAGACACGCAGTATTATATCAATAACAGCGGTATCAGCGCATCCTCTGACGGTGTAAAACTGATGGTCGATCACAGTCTGGATGATGCACTTTTAAGTGCGTACATCAATCGAACCTCCAACACCGAAGGCAAGTATTCATATCAGTTCCGCTATCTCGATCTGGTTGATACCTCAAACGGCAATACCTACGTTACCATGGGTGCTGGTCAGAAAATGAACCTGTACTGGCCGGTCCCCAGCGATGCAAAGTCAAACTCTGAGTTCCGTATCATCCACTTTAAGGGCCTCGACCGCGACAGTGACGTTGATGTGAATGAACTTTTGACCACTCGTATTCCGGAGGAACTGACATGTGAAACGGTTACAATCGGCGGACAGAAATTCGTTAAGTTCGCAGTTGACTCTTTCTCTCCGTTCGCACTGCTATATGAAAAGGATACGTCTACGCCAACTCAACCGTCCGGCGGCGGAGCTCCGAACCAGCCGGGCACCCCGGATACCCCCGTCACACCGAATCAGCCGGGCAGCCCAGATGTGCCGAATGACTCCGGTACATCGGACGATCCGCCCAAGACGGGAGATACCATGAACTTGGGATTGTGGATTTCCCTGATGGGAATTTCTCTGGCTGGATTGTTTATATCCCTGGTTGTTGTGAAAAAGAGAACCCGCCGAAACCGTCATTCTAACTAAAAATTAACTCCAATGCTGGCAAGTCAAATGACTGCCAGCATTGCTTCTTTTTTCGGCGGCCATCATATGAGTCAAAGGTAACCGTCTTAAGCATAAAATCTATCTGCATATAAAAGACCGCCATCTCAAAGAGCCAGTTGCTCACTGAGATGGCGGTCTTCTATTTTTGTGGCATATAGCATTCTTCAGGGATGTTTGCGGGAAGCAGCTTTTCAGCCCATTCTTTGTCAGCTTCGTAACCGCCAAGCCTCTCCGTACATAGACAGGCATGACCCAATAGTGGCGGGGAAGTTTCGCAAC
The DNA here is from genome assembly GCA_900545225.1 of uncultured Eubacteriales bacterium. Classification (GTDB taxonomy): domain Bacteria; phylum Bacillota; class Clostridia; order Lachnospirales; family Lachnospiraceae; genus UBA4285. The sequence goes on along the minus strand of UQXZ01000007.1, from coordinate 83,510 downwards.
ATTGCAGAGCTATTATCTCGAAGAATGTCATCAAATTATTTGTCATATCTTAGAAAATCGTTACAGTGCTCCTGCTGGCGCAAACGGTAGCCTTGAGAGATCAGCGTATCGGATTTAAGAGCGACAAGGTTAATATCTGAGTTCAATGTCCGTGCGATCTGTTGAGTGTCGTATACTCTTTCCGCAAGTTCAAGGGAGTCCTCATCTGATAGGGAAATCTGTGCGGCAAAGAGATTGGCTTCGTATTCCATACGGCTGTCCCGCATATTGAAGATCTCAAACTCTTTGAAGCCCCCGACTTTCGTGGCTTACTCCCGGTGTAAAGCATCGTGCCCTAATTCGTGAAGTAGCACGATGTTCTCCATAACCGGATGCAGATCATTTTTGACAAAGATGAAGCGATTACGCATCAAGACTTTATATGCTCCACGCTGTTCATTGAACGGATAATACATTACCTCGATTCCTAAGTCCCTTGCTATTTTGAGAGGATCACGGGTTCCGCATTGAGCAACGATGGAGTTTGCTTTTTGTACGATTTCTGAAGTGCTTACATACATCGGCTTCGCCCCTTTTCAGTTTATTCCTGTTTCCATTCTAACACACATTGTATCCCATAAACGGGACTCAGTCCTGCTTGCCATTAGAACGGTACTTCTTTGGGGTGTACTTTTTGTTTTTCTCTTTCGCAAGCCAATAGGCATCCATAATAGCTTGGCTCAGTCACGATTCAGGCAATCAACTTGGTGCCACAGGACACGCCCCGACAAGTCGATTTGTTTATGAACATCGAAAAGATTGAGAAAGCAGAAAGGCTCGACCGGTGTATTGAAACCATTCGCCAGCGGTTCGGCAAGAACAGCATCCGCAACGGCATTCTTTTTCAAAATCTCCGGATGCCGAGTGAAAAGCCTGAGATTACTATGCCGACCGGGGTGCTTTGTTAAGGAGGTCAGTATGATTAATACAAGCAGTAATCGTGGATTTTTCGGTGCGTATCATATGAATAAAACAAATTGGATATCGGTTGCATTGGACGGTAAGGCAGATGATGAGAAAGTGAAAATGTTGGTTGATTTGAGTTTTGAAATGACAAAAAATAAAAAGAAATGACAGTATTACGTACAATCATATAATAATGTACTTTTTTATCGTATAGTATTAACATGTAAATATGTAAATGTCGGTATAACGGTAAGGAGGATAATGATGGATAATAAGGTAATGAGAAAGCTGACATACGGATTATTTGTGTTGACCGCACGCGAAAACGACCGTGACAACGGATGTATCATTAATACGGCAATTCAGGTTGCAAGTGAGCCTAATACGATTTCAATAGCCGTAAATAAAGAAGACTATACCCATGATATGATTGTGCATACGGGAGAATTCAATGTTTCAATTTTAAGCGAAAAAGCTAAGTTTGAGACATTTAAACACTTTGGTTTTCAAAGCGGAAAAGATGTAGACAAGTTTGAAGAGATTGAGATTACAAGGGCAGGCAACGGTATAACGGTTATTCGCACGGAAGAAACAAATGCTTATTTTTGCGCAAAGGTAATAGAGGCGGTAGATCTGGGAAGCCATACGCTTTTCATAGCAAGCGTTGAAGACGGTGAAGTATTAAGTAATGATCCTTCGGCTACATATGCATATTATTTTTCTGATATTAAGCCAAAGGCAAATGAAAAGACAGAGACGAAAAAAGGCTGGATATGTACAATATGCGGATATATCTATGAAGGTGAAGTATTGCCGGAAGATTTTATTTGTCCGGTATGCAAGCATCCAGCTTCGGATTTCAGAAAATTATAAACGAAAGATAAAGCGCAATAATACCTGAATTAATAAAGATAGAATTCAGGTATTTTAATTAAGAAGACACATGGTAATAATCGTCGGTATGTAATAACAATCCGTAATGATTTTACGGATTGTTTGTGAAGCCCAGCGTTGACGGAGACATGTGTCTTTTTGTCGAATTGCCGATCTTGTTTTTAAAGTCGATACCTGTCATGACATGAGTTTTTTTGCAAATTCCAATGTAATGTCGGCATAAATACTGTTTTTATCCCATACAAAATCAAAATTGTGTTTCATGGAAAAGTCCGATAGTTTTAACTCACGTATATAACCTTTTTTTAAACTTTCATTGGCAGCGGTTTTGTAAAGAAACGCTATTCCGCAGTCATTTTCTACAAGATTTACAATTGTATGCATATTTTCCGCCTGAATAAAAGACTTAAATTGCGATATGCCCATACCTCTTGATGCAAGACATCTTTCTAAAATATTCCTTGTTCCGCTTCCTTTTTCTCTGAGAATAAGTTTTTCATTAATAAGATCTCTTAAATTATCCGGTTTTATACGGGAAAAAACGTGGTTTGAAGAGCAAATACAGATAAAATCATCTGTCATATATTTGCAATGGCCGTATTTTTCTTCGGGATAATATCCTTCTATAAGTGCAAATGAAATAATTCCGTCATCCAACATTTTTAAAAGGTCATATGTATTACCGTAATGTATGTGTATATTTATTTCCGGATGAGATGAAATAAATGATGCAATGGGTTCGACAATCGCATATTCTCCTATAGTCATTGTGACGCCGAAAGATATCAACGGGAAAATATCTTTTTTAAACCTCAATTCATTTTGTATCTCATCTTCATCTTTTCTTATTGAGTTAAGCCTTTCATACAGAATTTTTCCATCATCCGTTAAATATAATACTTTTTTGTCATATCTGAACAGTTTTACCCCGTAATATTTTTCAAGAAAATGTATATGTTGTGTTACGGCGGGCTGTGTGAGGTTAAGTTCATCCGCAGCGCGTGTAAAATTTAATGTTTTACAGACTGTCAGAAATGTTGCTACGCGAAAATCAAGCATACGCCCTCCTTTTCTTAAGTCGTAAATTTTGATTGAACTAATTAAAACATCCGAGTATAACTATAACAAATTATTATTGATATATAAAATACTATAATTTTACTTAATATTAAGAAGTGAATATAATTTGTTTACGGAAGATAAATATAACAAAAAGGAAGGGGAGGTAATATGAATTTTATAAAGAAAAACGGACTTGGTATAATCGTATGTCTTATGATTGCCATACCGTCATGGTTTTTGGAAAAAGCTCTTCCTCTGTTGGGCGGAGCCGTAATTGCAATTCTGATCGGAATGGCTGTTACTTTAATATGGACGAATAAAGGGAAGGCGTCTTTCGGAATTGCGTTTACGTCAAAATACATTCTTCAGGCGGCGGTAGTGCTGCTGGGGTTCGGAATGAACCTGAGTGTGGTTGCCGAAACGGGGATACAGTCATTGCCTATTATAATTTGTACCATAACCACGTCGTTGGTAATTACATGGATTATGCATAAAATCATGAGGATTCCGTCCGATATTTCAACTCTTGTGGGTGTAGGTTCTTCAATTTGCGGAGGCTCTGCCATTGCGGCCACCGCTCCTGTAATAGGAGCGGACGACGATGAAGTCGCTCAGGCAATATCGGTTATATTCTTTTTTAACATACTTGCAGCCGTACTTTTTCCGATATTGGGAAGTCTTGTGGGATTCAGCACAACAGACGGAGAGGCTTTTGGCGTATTTGCCGGGACTGCGGTAAATGATACTTCATCCGTAACGGCTGCGGCCGCATCTTGGGACAGTATGTGGGGACTAGGAACTCAGACGCTGGATAAAGCAGTCACCGTAAAGTTGACAAGAACATTGGCAATTATTCCGATAACCCTTGTTTTAAGCCTTATGCAGGCGAAAAAGGAGACAAAAAAGGAAAGCAGCGCAAAGAAATTTAATTTTTGGAAAGCTTTTCCGGTATTCATTATCTTTTTTGTTGCGGCCGCGGTTGTAACTACCGTTGCGGTCAATGCGGGAGTGCCGGCTGAGACATTTAATCCTTTAAAAGAATTGTCAAAGTTTTGTATAGTAATGTCCATGGCGGCCATCGGTTTGAACAGCAATGTTATTAAGCTGATAAAAAGCGGCGGAAAACCGATAGTTTTAGGCGGAATGTGTTGGGCCGGGATTACGGCCGTTTCTCTGTTAATGCAGAAAATAATGGGAATATGGTGAAATAGATACTTCATACTTTATTATCCGCCGTTGTATAATACATTTTCTGCTTTAAATTTTCGATATATGCAATTTGAGTAAAGACATATTTGGAGATATACAAATATGCTATAATGTCAAAAAGTGTTCATCTCCTTTGAATTTATGCGGGAAATTACCATTAAAGCATTGCACAGGGAAATGTCAAGAATTGAAGAAGTATATAAATACAATCATAAGGAACTGGAAGGAAGAATACAGGAAACCAGAAGTGCAAGACACGATATGCGCCAGTACCTTCTTGTTTTAACTTCTCTCATTGAAGGCGGAAAGAGCGACAGCATATATAGAAGAGAGGATGGAATCGGTGGAAAAAGCAGTATGATAACATATTGTGAGCACTTCGGAATAAATGCGGTAATGACATACTTTGATGCAAGGGCAAAAGAATATGGAATAAAGACGGACATAAAGCTTTCATATCCCGAAGAAATGCATATCAGTCAGACGGATCTTACAGTTATATTTGCAAATTTCCTTGAAAATGCATTCGATGCGTTCAGATACGGTGTTGAACACGGCAAAGCTTTTAAACCGTATATTCAGGTTAAAGGAGTTTATGATAACGGACAGATTATTACACACATAAAGAATAATATGATAGGAAAAGCCGTTGTAAACGAGAACAATAAATTCATGTCATCGAAACATCCCGGTGATGGAGTAGGAATTGATTCCGTGAGAGCGATAGTGGAAAAATACGGAGGAATATTGAATATAGAACAGGGTAGCGGTGAATTTAACGTATATCTCATAGTATAACGGATAAAACAATAAGGCACATTTAAACATAAACACGGCGGTTAATTAAACGATATTACTTTATGGAATATAAAAACATACATGGCGGTGAACAATATTTTCGTTCACTACCATGTATGTTTTTATATTTAATCGAAATTTAGATCTTCGCTGATTTTTTTGAGTTTTATTCATTCTTTTCAGATTGATTCTCTTAAGCATTGACGTTACGGCATCTTCCGAAAGAGGCTTTGTCATATAGTAACTGGCATTTAATTCATAACTTTGCATGGCATAGTCATTGCTTGTGCTGCAAAACAGTATGTTTACTTTATCGTCGGCTTCTCTTATGTGTATTCCTATATCTATTCCGGATTTTATTATGACTGCCGAAATAACGGCTCAGAGATAGGCTTCAAGTGAAAGTCCGAATCCGATATAAATACCCGCGGCGGCGAGAGTGGAGGCGGATATAATTGAGTCAAGAAGTGCGTCCTGCCCTGAGTTTACAAGTGAATCTGAATCCACCTTCTTTCCTGCGGATTTAACGTATTGTCCGAGAATAATTTTAACTGCTACGATGATTAAACGATACGGCGCCGTAATTAGGAGGTTCCGGGTGGATAACACCGTCTATGGACTCTATCAGAGATGTTATACCGGCATATAAGACAATCACTGAAATGATAATAGCGGTTAAATACTCTAATCGTCCGTATCCGAAAGGATGTTTACAATCCGGTTTTCTTGATGCAAGTTTAGTGCCTACGATTGTGATTACGCTGGAAGATGCATCGGATATATTATTTACCGCATCAAGAGTAATTGCTATGGATCCGCTGATTATTCCTATTACGGCTTTGAATTCTGTTTATCACGTTGGACGGTAATGTCGACGTTTTCATTTAATATTTCCTGAACCATGACTTCCTCCCGGTTTTGCATGTATAAACCTGTTTATACATTGTTGAATTGCATATTGATAAGATTTTAATTTATATTGCGTAAAATATAATAGCATTGGATATACTGTCCGTAAATAATAAAAATAGTGAGATGTAGTCTTATATGAGAAATTATAAGCAATAAATTATTAGTAACAACAGGTATATAATTAAATATCAAAAAAGACAGCCGGGGTTAACCGACTGTCTTTTTATTTAGATTAAAGTTTTAAACTTTAATTATTTTAAAGCTCTTTTCTCAGCCTGCTCTAACATGAAATGTTCTACAACGAGAATCATCCAGCCAGCGATAACGAAAGCAAGAGTACAGTTTGGAAGACCAAACACACCAAGTACGTTACCGATTGCATAGTTAAGGAAGCATGTTAATACAAGACCTAAGAAGAATAAGAACCAGTATCTACCTGTATTAGGTTTTGATGAAGCAAATGTATCAAGACCACCAATTGTAAGGATTGCGCTATATCCGTAAAGAGCGTAGTTCATCTGAACCATGTTTACAGAGAAGATTAAACCAAATCCTACTGTGAAGCCCATTGCCATACAAGCTCTGATAGCGAACTTCCAGTCATACCAGAAGTAACCGAAGATACAGATAAGTGATCCGATAAATCCATCAATTACCCAGATTTCTTCGAAACCGTTAGTGAAGAAGAGTCCCCAACCTTCACCAGCGTATAACTCAGGAGTACCTGAACCAGCACCACCAGCTGTGAATGTAAATGGATCAGATGCTGTCATCCAACCACCTGCTGAAAGTGTTCCGTCTGGAAGAACACCAGCTCTGTTGTATGTAAGTAAATCAGTACTGAAGCTGATTAAGATGAAGAACCATGTAGTTACGATGAATGGGAATGTGAATCCCGGAAGACCAAAGTGGCCTGTAAATCTGTTGATTACGATCTGGATAGGTACAACTAAGATACAACCAGCAAGTAATACGAACCAAGCTGTGAATGCGTCTCCAGCGAATACGCCAGCAGCGATAGCTACAAGGTTTGGACAGAAACCGAAGAGACCTGATGTGATAGCGTCTCTATCTGCGCCCATAAGGTATGCTGTTAAGTTAGAAAGGTTAACACCGATTAAAGTGAAGATACCGAACTTCCAGCTATCCCAGCTACCAAAATCCCACTGTGTCATTTCAAGACCAGCGATAAAGAAAGAAATGAAGAATATAATGCCTGAAATTGTGTTCTCAATGAAAACAACCTGTGCAATACCGTTGAAGAATGCTTTCATTGGCTTTGGCATTGATTTAATATCAACGTTCATATTTTTACTCCTATTTTCATTTAATCTAAATTAATTTGATTGTCAAATATGATTTGTGAATAAATTCTTTACTCCGACCCCCTTTAATTTCAAATCAAGTCCACATTGTTTTTTTTCGTTCTTCTACATAATCATGACAAATTTATAAAGGTTTATTAATTTATAAACATTTCATAAATTCAGAATGATTATTTCTTTATAAATTTATAATAAATGAACTTAAATGTCAATACTTTATGGAGAAATAATCTGAAAAAACACATGATAAATACACGGCATTTATTTGCTAAATATGGATAAATAGCGAATGTCTGAAACAGATATATTAAATTGTTACATATATAAACTAAAAATAAATTTTATATATTTCCATTCATTAATGAGATGTTTCTATTTATAAAATGCTATTATATTAATATTAAGAAAATATGTTTACTAAATATTGCGACATAAATATATAAAATATTTACATTATTAATAAGAAAGGTGTTTTATGAAGTTTTTCCATATATCAGACTTACATCTGGGAATAAAGCTGAGAGGTCGAAGCCTTATTGAGGATCAGCGACATATATTAAAGCAAATAGTGGAAAGAGCTGCAGAAGAAAATATTGATGCAATTGTAATTGTAGGTGATATTTACGACCGTTCAGTGCCTCCTGCAGAAGCCGTTGAGCTTTTCGATGGGTTTATTACGGATTTACTGTCAAATGTCGATAACATTTGCATTATGGTAATAAGCGGTAACCATGACAGCCAGGAAAGATTAAATATTTTCAGAAATATTTTGCAGAAGGACAATGTGTATATGATTGGTATGCCTCCTTCAGGACCTGACGATTATATTGAAAAGGTAACTTTTAATTATAATGAAGGAATTTATAATTTTTATCTTCTTCCATATATAATGCCTCACATGGTGAAAAATGTTCTTGGAATAGAAAGAGACAGAACAATTTCATATAACGACGCGGTTCATGCCCTTATTGAAAGGGAAAATATAAATAATTCTGAAATCAATATTTTGGTAAGTCACCAGTTTTACAACACAGTAGGCAGTAATCCTGAAAATGTTAAAAGAACCGATTCGGAATATATTACGGTTGGTAACATTGACGAAGTTAAATCTGATATTTTAGAGAAGTTTGACTATGCGGCTCTGGGACACATTCACACTCCAAGTACCGTGGGCAATCCGAATTACAGATACTGTGGAAGTCCACTTGGTTATTCCATGAGTGAAAGAGACCAGGAAAAATCCATAGTATGTGTAAATGTGGAAAATGACGGAGTTAAGGAAATCAGTCTTATTCCTCTATCACCTTTAAGAACTGTCAGAAGAATAAATGGAACATTGGAAGAAATTCTGAATCAGGCCTGTAATGACTATATTGAAGCGGAAGTAATCGATAATGAAGATGCTCACAATAAGGCTGATGTCAAAAATATGTTAAGGGATGCATTTCCATATCTTCTCAATATAAGGTGGGTAAAACCGGAAACAACAGTGAGTCATGTGGATAGTGACATCGATAATATCATTTCAGAAAATGAAGTAGATCCGTTTACTCTCTGCAAAATGTTCCTGGGTGATATAAATGATGATGAGGAAAAGCTTCTTATGGAAGTTATTAATGAATTAAACGGAAACGGGGAAGGAGGTAATGAATGAGAATAAAAAAGCTGACCATGCAATCCTTCGGTTCATATGAAGAAGAAACCGTAATTGATTTCGATAAAATAAGCGGCAGGGGAATATTTCTTGTATCGGGAGATACGGGCTCCGGAAAGAGTACAATATTTGATGCCATATTCTATGCTTTGTATGAAGAACTCAGTGCAAAGGGATCAGGTCCTGAGGGAAATGATAAGTTCGTAAGTCAGTACAGAACAGACATGACAAAGGATGTTTTTGTTGAACTGGAATTTACGGATAAAAATGGTGATTCAGAAGATACATATATAATAAGAAGAAATCCGAAATATATAAGGAAAAAATTAAGGTCTGATGGGGTAACGGAACAGGATTCCAAATGCACTCTGACACTTATGGATAAAACCCTTACAAAGGCAGAAAAGCAGTATACAAAAAAAGATGAAATACGAAATAAGATTAACGAATTGATTGGCCTTAACAAAGAAGAATTCCGCCAGGTTGGTATGATTGCCCAGGGCGAATTTATGGAATTCCTTAGATCTACCACAGGTCAGAAAAAGGAAGTTTTCAGAAAGCTTTTTAATACGGGAATCTATGAAAAAATAGAAAGTTCATTAAAGGACAAATGTAACGCCAAAAAGGCAGATATGGAGAAATTTACTGATATATGTAAGAATGACATTTCCCGCATTGATCTGGCAAATGATTATGAAGAGGGAACTGAAGGTTATAATCTTTACTCAGAACTTAATGAATCCGTAAATGATATAACAGATAAAACTTCTGCAGGGGAAATTTCCATAAGTGCCATTGAAAATCTTCTGGAGATATTTGGGCAGGTCTGCGAGGATATTTCAGAGCAGAAGATTAAGGTAAGTGAAGAATTTGATAAAGCTCAGGCAGAGCTGGATATTCGTAAAAAAAAATATGATCTTGGCACAGAACTTGAAGCCAGATTTAAGGAACTGGAGACTGCGGAAGCTGAATATATCGAGCAGTCAGAGCGTAAGCCGGAGATTGATTCTAAGAAAATCTTAATTGCACAGACTGAAAATGCATATAAAATACAGTCTGCACATAAATCATTTTCTGAAGCTGATGGAAGATATAAGGAAACGTTAGACAATAAGAGCAGATGTGAAGAGATAATTCCACAGTTAAAAGCGCAGACAGAGCCAGCAAAGAAAGACGAAGCGGAAAAAGAAAAAATATATAATGAGTTAAATGAGAAATATTTAAATATAAAAGCTAAAGCAGAAGCAGAAATTAAGTCATTTGGCGATTTAAAGGACTTAAAGAAATCACTTGCAGATGATGAGAAGAAATTAACTAAAATCACTGTTGATATTAAGAAGAAGAAATCAGATAAGGAATCATATGAAACATCTCTGGAAAATGATAAGAAAAGATTTGACGAATTAAAGGATATCTGTGCCGCGGGCTCAGACATTAATAACTCAAAGAAAAATATTACAGGGCTGCTGGCTGATCTTGAAAATACAAAAGAGACATTTGGCAATTTGACTGATAATTGTGATAAGCATGACAGAAAAATGGCAGAGTATCGTGATGCCAGGTCAGAATACAAGAAGAATAATGACATTTACCAGCAGTCATATTTATTATTCCTGGATTCCCAGTCAGGAATCATTGCGAGAGACAGATTAAAGGCAGGCGAACCATGTCCTGTATGCGGTTCTCTTGAACATCCTGCTCCATGCGCTCTTTCAGAAGATAAAACAATCACAAGAGAAGAACTTGAAAAGCTGGAAAAGGATTCTAAGGATTCACTTGATAAAATGACAAGATGTTCCTCAGAATGCGGCATTTTTCAGAGAGATATTTTCAATGGATACGAAAATATAAAAAATGCCATTTCAAGAATTTTTGAAAATATGTCAACAGGCGGTGAATATGAAGAGACTGTTGAATATTATGAGGGTGAAAAAGAACTGAGAAGTGCATTTGAGGATGTGTTTGGTGGTGAATTCCGTGGGAAAATTGATAAGGAACTTGGGAATAAGTCAGCCATGGAAAACTGTGGTGAAGCAGGTGACGAATCCGGAGAAAATGCGATTGGTGAAAATCATAACGAATCCGGAAAATCCAATAATGAACCAAACAGTAATAATATAGAAAATTCTTTAAACGACATCGAAAGTTTACTCGCCGGTTTGAATCAGTTTTTAGACAAATATAAGTCATTCTTAGAGAACAAATCTGATGAGCTTGACGCTTTATCCGGAGAATCTGAAGAAATTTCTAAAAAGCTTGAAAATGCAGAAACTGATTTAAATGATATGGCAGCGGCTATTGAAGAGTCTGAGAAGGATCGTCAGGCTGTTGAAATTGAGATTGCCAAAAATAAAGATGCGGTGGAACGAATTACAGCTTCATTTACATTTAAATCCATAGAAGAAGCCGAAGCGGCTGAGTCAGATGCGAAATTCCAAAAAGAAGCAGCATCGGAGCGTTTTAATGAAGCAAAGGCTTTAAAGGAAAGTCTGGAAAAGAAGATTAATGCAAATGAAACACTTCTTAAAAGTTATGCTGAGCAGCTGCCTAAATTAAAGGAAGATTCTGAAAAGTGCAAAGCTGATTATGAAGCTAAGCGGGAAAGCAGCAGAATATCAGAGGATAACTGGAAGAAACTGGTTTCAACATATACAGAAGATATAATTAAGACTTATAAGGAAGAAGTACATAATTACGAAATTAATCTTTCATCCATCAGCGGTAAGATTGAAATGGCTAAGAAAAGCATAGGCGAAAGCCGGAGACCTGATATGGAACATTTATCCATATTAAAGGAAGAAACTCAGAATAAAAGAGATAAGATAAATGAAAATTATATTGCAATTACCAACAGGGAAAGCAGTAATAAGGGCATTTACGATAACATTTCAAAACAGCTGTCTGAAAGACAGAAAGCTGCAGAGGAGTACAAAAAGACAGAAAGACTGTATAATAAAATAACAGGCGGGGAGTCAGGGAACAGAATAAGACTTGAGACATTTGTCCAGAGATATTATCTGAAACAGATTCTTGTCCGTGCCAATAACCGATTCAGGGATATGACTGACGGACAGTACGAGCTCAGGGTTATTGACGAGGAAAAGGCCGGGACCGGAGGAAGAAACGGAAGTGACAACAGCTTAAGTCTCTACGTTTATTCATATGAAAATGACAGTGTCAGAAGTATAGAGACTCTTTCCGGTGGTGAAACATTTATGGCTTCTCTTGCACTTGCTCTTGGAATAACTGACAGAATCGAGGAAAGATCAAGTGCCGTTAACCTGGATATTATGTTTATCGATGAGGGCTTCGGCTCACTTGATGACAATGCAAGAAGAGAATCCGTGAAAATGCTTCAGAGAATGTCCGGAGGCAAAAAGCAGGTAGGAATCATTTCTCATGTTACAGAATTAAAACAGGAAATACCTACCCAGTTAAAAGTCTATAAGGACGAAAACGGAAGCCATGCCGAGTGGCAGATAAATTAAATAGAAAGCACATGTTATCAATTATGATAAACATGTGCTTTTTTATTATATAAGTTCTGCCATAAACGATGCTGCGATAACAGTTATGATACTGCACACAACAATTGAAAGACTGGACATTGCACCACATTCTTCATCCATTGTCATGGCTTTACTTGTTCCGATTACGTGGCTTGAAGCTCCAAGTCCAAGTCCTTTTGCGATTGAGCTTTTAATCTTAAAGATTTTATATATAGGCTCTGCGATGATTGCACCGAGAATACCTGTAATAATAATTGTAACTACGGTGATTGTTACGATACCGCCGGACTGTTCTGAAATTGACATGCCTACTGCAGTAGTGATGGACTTTGGAAGTAATGTTACATACATTTCATGGCTTAATCCAAAGAGTGTTGACATTACATAAATAGATAAAAGTCCTGTAAATGTTCCGATTCCAAGTGAGATCATTATTGCCGCAATGTGCTTTTTTAGTAATGCAATCTGCTTGTAAAGTGGAACGGCCAGGGCTACTGTAGCCGGTGTTATAAGGTAGTTTACATATTTTGCGCTGTAATTAAATGCCTCATAATCAACATGAAATATTACTAAGAAAGCTGCAATTATTACTATGGCGATAAGTAACGGATTAAGAAAAGGAAGCTTTGTTTTCTGATTGATCCATCTGCCAAATAAAAATGCCGCTAAACACATTATTACGCCTACGAATGAGGACTGCATAAAAAATTCATTCATTACTTATCACCTCTTTTACTGATAATTATATCAGCAACCTTCGCTGTTACACACATAACTATAATGGTTGAGATTACAAGAATCGCAATATAAGGTATGAGTATAGGTGAAAGTGACTGCCAGCTGGAGATGATTCCGACTCCCGCAGGAATGAACATTACAGGCATAAAGTCTATAAGGAAGTTGCCTGTGGTTTCCACGCTGGAAAGAGGCACGATTTTTGTAACAAGTAATAAGAATAATAGCAATAGTCCATATATATTTGCAGGAACAGGAAGGGGAATGGTATAACGCATCAATTCCCCTGCAAATGTACATGCAAATATAATTGAAAGCGGTTTTAAAAATTTCATAACATTTTCCTTTCGTTGAAATATGTCTTTTTTGTATACAATGTTATAGCACCATCAAAGATTGTATACAAGTATTTTTTTAATAATATACAACCGTTTTTTATTGTGTATTTAATAATGGTGTCACATATATTGACAAAATATATATATTTAATAAAATATACTTTAATACAATATATAATGAACGGGAAGTCTCTAACTTCTCTTAAAATATAAGGAGTAATGTACATGACGGAAGATAAATATGCACGAATAAGATTGGATAGTCAGTTATGCTTTCCACTATATGCCTGTTCAAGGAAAATAGTGCAGCAGTATACTCCTCTTTTAGATGAATTAGGAATTACATATACACAGTATTTAACACTTATGGTTCTCTGGGAAGAAGGCGAAGCGACTGTAGGAGAGCTTACAAAGAAGCTTTACCTTGATACAGGCACAATGACACCTCTTCTTAAGAAAATGCAGACAAAAGGCCTTATTACAAGGGAGCGCAGTAAGGAAGATGAAAGAAGTGTTATTATTAAACTGACTCCTGAGGGAGATGCCTTAAAGGATAAGGCTGTTGCCATTCCGGGGCATATGATTCAGTGCCTTAATTTATCAAAAGGGGAATTTGAGGTTTTATATAAAGCGCTTTATAAGTTATTAGACAATTTAAAACATTAATAATTATAGAAGCATTTACGAATTAATTTAATAATCGTAACAACATTTGCAGACAGAATATGCATCCATACTTGACATGTATAAATGTAATTAATACAATTACACATAATTTACTTTTTACGAGGAGGTAATTATGACAGCAGAATTTCCTTTAGCAGTTCATGCACTCGTTTATTTATATAAGTCAGGTAAGGTTACGAACAGTAACGAATTAGCTGAGAATATATGTACCAATCCCGCAAGAGTAAGAAAGGTCATGACTTTATTAAAGAATGCCGGCCTTATTTCTTCAGGGAGAGGAAAGGACAGTGGTTACAGTTTACCCGGTAATGACGGAGAAATCACTCTGGAGCAGGTAATGTCAGCCCTGGAAGAAACGCCTGTATTTATGAAATGGCATCCGGGGGATGAAAGCTGTGACTGTATGATTTCTTCCGGAATGAGTAAAACCATGGATGGCATATATTCGGAAATGAATCAGCTGTGTAATAATTATTTGTCCGATATTACAATAAAAGACATTGCTAACAGTGTAGTAAAAAGACAGGATGATGAACAAAAATGTGACTGCAGCAGCGATTGCAATTGTGGATGTCAATCGAAGTAGTCGATATATCTTTGGGGACAGGTGTGATTCCTGACCGGTGGTATGCGGTTTAGACGTAAGCCCACGAGCGAAAGCTGATTTGGTGAGATTCCAAAGCCGACGGTAAAGTCCGGATGAGAAAAGAACTATATATTTAGAAGAGTCTATATATAAAGGAAGTCCCCGGGTTTAGTAACTCGGGGACTTTTTATGGTGATATTATGACAGATTACGATTATATGAGCCGTGCCATAGAACTTGCTAAAAATGGTGAGGGAGCAGTAGATCCCAATCCTCTGGTAGGTGCGGTTATAGTAAAAAATAATAAAATAATTGGCGAGGGCTACCATAAAAAATATGGTGACCTCCACGCTGAAAGAAATGCATTTAAAAATCTTACGGAAAGTGCCGAAGGCGGAACAATATATGTAACTCTTGAGCCATGCTGCCATACAGGAAAAACTCCGCCATGCACTGAAGCGATTATAGAGCATAAGATTGAAAAAGTTGTTATAGGTTCAGGAGATCCCAATCCACTTGTTGCAGGTAAAGGAGCGGAAATCCTTAGAAATGCCGGAATAGAAGTGGTGGAAGGCTTTATGGCCAAAGAGTGTGATGCGCTAAATGATGTATTTTTCCACTATATAACACATAAAACTCCTTATGTAGTGATGAAATACGGCATGACGCTTGACGGTAAGATTGCAACAAAAACAGGCAATTCCAAGTGGATTACAAATGAATCCTCAAGACAGAGTGTGCAGAAAATGCGCAATAAATACACAGGTATTATGGTGGGAATCGGCACAGTACTGGCTGATGACCCGATGCTTAATACACGAATCGAAGGAGGCAGAAGTCCCGTTCGTATAATATGTGACAGCAACTTAAATATTCCTGTGGACTGCAACATTTGCAGAACAGCCTCTGAATTAAAGACTTTTGTTGTTACTGCATTTAAGGATATGCCGTCAGGTGTCGTGATGGACTATAAAATGCCTAAAATGCTTGAGCTTTTAAGATTTGGAATTAAGTTTATAAATGTTCCGACAAATGAAGATGAACCAAAGGTTGATTTAAAACAGCTTATGGAGCTCCTTGGAAAGTTACAGATTAATTCCATTCTTCTTGAGGGCGGTGGAACGCTTAATTACTCAGCTCTTGAGGCTGGGATTGTTAATGAAATTGATGCATTTATCGCCCCTAAAATTGTAGGTGGAAACGGAAAGAGCCCTGTTGCGGGAATTGGCGTGGAAACTTTGGATGAAGCATATATGTTAGAGCTTTTAAGTATGGAAACAATCGATGGGGATATATGCGCAAGATATAAGGTTCTGAAAGACTAATCTTTTGAAACTGATTGAAAAGTTTATGAAAGGAGATATTTCGAATGTTTACGGGAATTATCGAAGAAGTAGGAACCGTGAAGGGATTTGCAATAAACGGATCTTCCGGGCGAATTAAAATAAAAGCGAAGAAAGTTCTGGAAGGGACGAAGTTGGGTGACAGTATTGCTGTAAATGGCGTATGTCTTACAGTTGTAACAATGCAGTCGGACGGATTTGAAGCGGATGTTACCAGAGAGACTGTTAACCGAAGCGGACTTGCAGAGTTAAATGTCGGAGACAGCGTCAATCTTGAGCGCGCCATGCTTATGGGTGGAAGATTTGGTGGTCATATCGTTTCCGGGCATATCGACGGAACAGGAACACTCCTTTCTAAAAAAAGAGTGGAAAATTCAATTGTCGTGACAATAGAAGCGAATAAAAATATAATAAATGGAATAGTGGAAAAGGGCTCCGTTGCCATAGATGGTATAAGTCTTACTGTTGCGGAACTTACTGACAGCACATTCAGTGTTGCGGTAATTCCTCACACAGGTGAAGAGACTACACTAATTTCAAAGAATCCGGGAAGTACGGTTAATCTGGAAAATGATGTAGTCGGAAAATATGTGGAAAGATTTATGGGTATTTATACCGGAAAAGATTCTGCAGAGGATTCATCCGCAAAAAGTGGATTAACACTGGATAAATTAATTGAAAATGGTTTTTAATGTAGATTATTAACATAGATATTGGGATTAAAACTCTAATAATAATGCTAATTGTGAATAGCTTTTGGTAATAATTAGTATTTGAGAATGAATTATTGAAGATTAGCAGTTTTAATTCTATAGAAATCTTAGAAAGGATAAATATGGGTAAACACGAATATTCTTCAATAGAGCAGGCTTTAGAAGATCTTAAAAACGGCAAGGTTATTCTTGTAACAGACGATCCTGACAGAGAAAATGAAGGTGACATGATTTGTGCAGCTGAATTTGCTACAAGAGAAAATATTAACTTTATGGCAAGTGTTGCGAAGGGATTAATCTGTACACCTATGAGCATTGAAGTTGCAGACAGATTAGGACTTCCTCCTATGGTTTCTGAAAATACAGACAACCATCACACGGCATTTACAGTATCTGTTGATCACATTGATACAACAACAGGTATTTCAGCAGAGGAAAGAGCATTTACAATGGTTAAATGTGCAGATCCTGCCACTAAGCCAACAGACCTTAGAAGACCGGGACACGTTTTCCCTCTTGTAGCAAGAAGAGGCGGAGTTCTTACAAGAAATGGTCACACAGAAGCTACAGTTGATTTAATGAGACTTGCAGGCTTAACTGAGTGTGGTGTGTGCTGCGAAATCATGGATGATGACGGTACAATGATGAGAACTCCTAAGTTATGGGAGCTTGCAGAGGAGCATAACCTCTCATTTATTACAATCAAGCAGCTTCAGGATTACATCAAGCTTCATGAAAAGCATGTTGAAAAGGCAGCGGTTGCAAATCTTCCTACAATGTATGGAGATTTTCAGATGTATGGTTATGTAAATGACATAACAGGTGAACATCATGTAGCACTCGTTAAGGGTGACATCGGTGATGGAGAAAATGTTCTTACAAGAGTTCATTCTGAGTGCCTTACAGGTGATGTATTCGGGTCATTAAAATGTGACTGCGGTCTCCAGCTTCATAAAGCTCTTGAACAGATCGAAAAAGAGGGAAGAGGAATTCTTCTCTACATGAGACAGGAAGGAAGAGGAATTGGCTTAATTAACAAGATTAAGGCATACTCACTTCAGGAGCAGGGTTACGATACTGTAGATGCAAACCTTAAGCTTGGATTTGCAGCGGACTTAAGAGAATACTGGGTTGGTGCTCAGATTCTTAAGGATCTTGGAGTACACTCAATGAGACTTCTCACAAATAATCCTGATAAGGTTTATGGTCTTACAGAATTCGGTCTTAAGATTAATGAAAGAGTGCCTATTGAAATAGAGCCTCAGAAGCATGATGTGGACTACCTTAAAACAAAGAAGACAAAAATGGGACACATTTTCAACAAGATAGACATTTAAAACTTATTCCGGTGGAAGAATTGAAAGGATATTATTATGAAGGAAATCAATATTATTGAAGGTGATTTAGTAGCAAAAGAGGGAATGAAAGTCGGTATTGTTATGTCAAGATTTAACGAAATCATCGTTACAAAGCTTCTTGGCGGTGCAATCGACGGTCTTACAAGACATGGCGTTGACGAAGATAATATTACAGGAGCATGGGTTCCGGGAGCATATGAACTTCCATTAGTTGCAAAGCAGATGGCAGAGTCTGGTAAGTATGATGCTGTTATCGCTCTTGGTGCTGTAATCAGAGGATCAACAACACATTACGACTATGTTTGTAACGAAGTTTCAAAGGGAATTGCTCATGTTGCATTAGAGACAGGCGTTCCTGTAATGTTCGGTGTTCTTACAACAGAAAATATCGAGCAGGCTATTGAGAGAGCAGGAAGCAAGGTTGGTAATAAGGGTTACGACTGTGCTGTAGGTGCAATCGAAATGGTTAACTTAAAGGCTCAGTTATAATAAATGATTTAAACCGGTGCAGATTTGCAGATATATCTTATATGATGCTGTATATTCAGTTGTGTTATATAAGATAAATTAAGTGATTATATAAATAAAAAAGCAGTAAGAAAAGATATCATTGCGATTCTGATCTTACTGCTTTTTAAATGTTATTTTTAATTATTATTATTGTTGTTGTTGTTATTATTTAAGCTCAAGTATCTGCTTACGGATATCCAGCATTCTGTTGTCGAGTGCGGCACTGTCCTCTGCACACTGAATAAGCTCAGCACTTAATGACTTAACAACATCATCAGGAATATTTTTCTTATATCTGAGCTTGTGCTCGAGACTTGCCCAGAAGTCCATGGCAATTGTTCTTAACTGAACCTCTACCTTTACATTTCTTTTTTCATTAAGGAAGAAAATCGGAACGGAAACAATAAGATGAAGACTTCTGTATCCGCTTGGCTTAGGATTCTTTATGTAATCCTTTTTCTCTATAAGTGTAATATCGTCCTGGTTAAGAAAGCTGTCTGCTATTGTGTAAATGTCGTCAATAAATGAACAGATAACTCGTACACCTGCGATATCATTCATATTTTCTTCGATTGCATCAAGAGATGGAGTGAGACCGTAACGTTCTACCTTACCGATTATACTTTCAAATGATTTAATTCTTGTCTTAATAGATTCTATAGGATTTGAATCGTACTTTAATGAAAGTTGTGAGTTAAGAACATCAAATTTTGTTTCTATTTCCATAAGGGCACATTTGTATCTTGTAAAAAATAATGAAACAGGCGCTATGGACTCGTGCATATATTCAAGAAATGCGGTCTTGGATATACTTGTTGAATTTACCGCATTGCCGAGATGCTCCATAAGCTTGGCAGGTTCTATATTAACCTCGTTCAGACTGCTGAGCTGAGCTAATTCCGCATCAATAATCTCATTACCTGTAATTTGTTCGCTCATTGTACACCTCGTAAATTGTCTATATATTAAAATTGAGTTATTTATCCAATTGTTTTAAAAATCAGTAGTAAATGGAATTATAATATAGAAATGCTGATATTTTCTATGTAAAACGGCAATTTAATATATTTTTAATAGTATTGCACTAATTAAAAGGATAAAATTAATACATTAACCAAAAATTTAATTGAAAATGTTATATACAGTAATTTATATACGTTAATTATAGATAAATAAGTAGGGGAGGGGATTCTATGAGTGATGCATTTGTTGACGTAGATCTGCATGATATGACAACAGATGAGGCGAGAATAGAAATTAAACGAGCTCTTAAAACAGTATCTAAATTTACTTATCAGATAAGACTTATACATGGATTTAACAGAGGTACAAGAATAAAGAAAATGATAAGTGAAGAATTTAGAAATAATAAGCAGATCAAAAGAATTATTCCGGGAGACAATCAGGGTGTAACGATATTTGTGCTTAGAGAATTATATTAATACTATATTATTACTTTATTAATTTTATTTTTAAATACCGGAAGGGAGATGACTATTATGTTAAAAGTTGGAATAGAAGGTAGACGAGAGATGATCGTAACAAGAGACAAGTCAGCCAAGTTCATGGAAAGTGGCGGTCTTGAAATATTTGCGACACCTATGATGATAGCGCTTATGGAGGCGGTGGCCTTTGACAGTGTTATAGACTATCTCGAGGAAGGTCAGGGTACTGTAGGAACAAAGGTAGATATAGAGCATATTTCCCCAACTCCTGTAGGAATGAAGGTTACAGGTGTATCCAAGCTTGTGGAAATCGACAGAAGAAGACTTGTTTTCGATGTTGAAGCTTATGATGAAGAGGGGCTTATCGGAAAGGGAACTCATGAGAGATTTATTATCGACAGTGATAAGTTCCAGAAAAAGGCAAATGCAAAGCTTACAGCAAACAGAAGTGCTGCGGAAAATATTACTATCGAAGGCAATCCTGCAAAACCAGAAGGTGAATCAGGCGCAAAGATGCTCAATATCATGAACGACAGCCATTTTGCAGTAACAGGATGGATGCTTGATATTGTAGGTGCAAGCGATGGCGACAGAATCTTAGATATTGGCTGTGGCGGCGGAATGACACTTAAGAGATTATCATCTCAGGTGTTAAATGGCAGCCTTGTAGGATTAGATTATTCTCCTCTTGCCATAGAAGAAAGTGCAAAGCTCAATGGAGAAGATGTTTCTACAGGTAAGCTTAAGCTTGTTGAGGCGAGCGTATGTGATATGCCGCTTACAAGTAATAATTACGACAAAGTAGTGTCTGTAGAAAGCTTCTATTTCTGGGGAGATCATGTAACAGCCCTCAAGGAAATTAACAGAGTCCTCAAGCCGGGCGGATCAGCATTTATCTGTATAGATATTTATGAAAATGGCGCATTAGATGATAAGGTCAGAGAAAATATAACAAGATATAATATGTTCGTTCCTACTATAGATGAATTTAAGGATTTATTCGACAAGGCAGGCTTTGAAAAAGTAATAGTTCACACATCAGACAATGGTAAGCCATGGATCTGTGTGGAAGGAATTAAATAATGGATAATACTTAATTCATTAACATTATCATAATAACGGTCATAGGCAGGACTGGCGCAATACCTGATAACAGGCAGATGCGTATGGAACTGCTTGTGACCGTTTTTATATGAGATATATGAAAAAATGTATAGAGCTGTTTATATATGCAATATATATGTAAAAATGCGTATGGAGCTGCTTATGGCTGTTTTATATACAATATAGATGTTGTCAGTTATCAGCCGATTAAATTACAGGTGGAAAATATACAAAATGCGTATGGATTGCTACATGCTACTACAAAGATAAAAATTCTCCATTTAAATATGCATGCATGGGGTTAGCAACAGGTGATGAACATAGTATAATTATGAGAAAATTCCATGTATTTATTATGTGTCAGTTTATTAAATATATCGGTTTTAAAGCACTGAGGATTTATAGAAATTCAGGAAATATATTAAAGAAATCATATTGTTTATTTTAAATCACTTCGGTTCTGATTAAGGAGGATTAATACGGATATGGATAATGTATGGAGCATAGCAGGTCATGAAATAAAGACTGGTGAAAAGAAGCAGGTTTATGTCCAGGTTATGGATAGTGAAGAATATATGCCGGTAACATTTATTAACGGAACAAGAGATGGTAAGACGGTTCTTGTTACATCGGGTATCCATGGAGGAGAATATGAAGGTATTCATGCTGCCTGCGAGATAGCAAGAGATCTTAAGTCGGAAGATATTTGCGGACAGCTTGCAATTATTCATCCTGTAAGTGTACAGACTTTTGAATCAAAGCAGGAAAATATTACTCCTATTGATGGAAAAAATCTCAACAGAGTATTCCCGCCAAACCCACATGGAACTCTTACAGACAAGATTGCATGGACATTGTGGGATAAGTTCCAGTCTCATTGTGATTTCCATATGGATTTACACGGATGTTATTCAGACTGGATTACACCACATGTATATTACACAGGAGTTGCTACTGATGAAGTTGTGGAAATAGCAAGAGAAGCTGCCAGATGTGTAAGTGTAGGATATATGGTTAAATCCGTTGCAACAACAGGTGCGTATAATCATGCCGGTGTAAATGGTATACCGGGGATACTTCTGGAAAGAGGCCACAGCAATCTTCTTTCTGATGACGATGTTATCTTATATAAGAAGGATGTTATCAATGTATTAAAGCATCTGGGAGTGCTTGAGGGGGATCCTGTAAAACCTGAAACAGAACCTGTGGATGTCTGTGACTTAAGATATATTAATTCAAAATACTATAAAAGTGCGTGCTGGCATCCTACAGTAAAAATAGATGAGAAGTTCAAGAAGGGGGAAAAACTCGGAGTAGTAAGAGATTTCTTCTGTAATACTCTGGATGAAACATATGCGGAATATGACGGAATCATATTATATATGTATGGAATGATGCCAATATCTCCATTTGGATTTGAATTATGCTATGCCAGAATATGTGATGATAAATAATAGATTAAAAACGGGATTTTAATACTTATATAGAAAGAAAAAAATAGACATAATAACCATTGTAAAAAATAGACTTTTTAATAATTGTTGAAATTACGCAACATTTTAATATTTAGTGTAGAAAAAGTACAAAAAAATACACTTAATAAAATTAACCGATACAGTAAATGTGCCGTTTTGCAATCCCTTTTTTACGACATTTTCGGATAGTAAGGTATTGCTAATATATTATTGAACATTGTTTGCAGATATAAATTTTGTATAATAAAAAAATTATTGTGTAAAAAGAGGGCGAAAATCGCATAAACATAGGTAAAATGGGCACTTGCGGCAAAAAAACACATTGTAAAAAATGCAATTTAATTTATTGACGATATATCCAATTTATGCTATTATACAAATCAGAGCTGAGAACCCCCTTGAGGGGTTGAAAAAATGCTTGAGAATATGTTTGAAAACCAGAGAAGGAGGAAAAGAGATGCGTTTAAATGATAAGGATACAGAGAAACTTATAGTTTACGTAGCTGGTATTTTAGCACAGGAAAGAAAAGACAGAGGGGTTAAGCTTAACTACCCTGAGTCAGTTGCTTTAATTACAAAGAACATACTTGAATATGCTCGTGATGGTAAGTCAGTTGCAGAATTAATGCAGCTTGGCACAAAGCTTTTAACAAAGGCTGACGTTATGGACGGAGTTGCTGATATGGTAGCAGTAGTTCAGGTTGAGTGTACTTTCCCAGATGGTACAAAGCTTGTATCAGTTCATAATCCAATCCAGTAATTAAAATAAGGAGGCAACATAATGAAATTCGGTGAAACTATTATTTTAGATAGAGAAATTGAAATTAACGCTGGCAAGAAGACAGTTAACATCAAAGTTACAAATGCTGGTGACAGACCTGTTCAGGTTGGTTCACACTGCCACTTCTTCGAGGTAAACAAGCTTCTTGACTTTGATAGAGCTGCTGCATACGGATATCACCTTGACATCCCTTCAGGTACATCAGTTCGTTTCGAGCCAGGTGAGACAAAGGAAGTTCAGCTTTGCGAGTTCGGTGGTACAAAGCGTATCTACGGTCTTAACGATTTAACATGTGGTGTTATCTCAGAAGAGAACAAGCAGCAGGCAATTGAGAACGCTAAGGTTAAGGGATTCATCAAGTAATTAACCCTTTAACAATCAATTGTTTAAAAGAACGTAAATAAAATAAGCGAAATATAAAATGTTTAGCTTAAAAATATAGGAGGATGTTATGAGCGTAAAAATATCAGGACAAAGTTATGCATCTATGTTTGGTCCAACAACAGGAGATAAGGTACGTCTTGGTGACACAAGCCTTATTATCGAGGTAGAAAAGGACCTTACAGTTTATGGTGATGAAGCAAAGTTTGGTGGTGGTAAGACACTTCGTGATGGTATGGGACAGTCACCTATCACAACAGCTGACGCTGCACTTGACCTTGTAATCACAAACTGCTTAATTCTTGACGTAACAGGAATTTATAAGGCAGATATCGGTATCAAGGACGGAAAGATCGCTGGTATCGGTAAGTCAGGTAACCCTGGAACAATGGATGGTGTTGATGAAAACATGATCGTTGGACCTGGTACAGAAGCACTTGCTGGTGAAGGTCTTATCGTAACAGCCGGTGGTATCGATACACATATCCACTGGATTTGCCCACAGCAGATTGAAACAGCTCTTTACTCAGGTATCACAACAATGATCGGTGGTGGTACAGGTCCTGTTGATGGTACAAATGCTACAACATGTACACCTGGTCCATGGAACATCGAAATGATGCT
The DNA here is from genome assembly GCA_900545225.1 of uncultured Eubacteriales bacterium. GTDB lineage: Bacteria > Bacillota > Clostridia > Lachnospirales > Lachnospiraceae > UBA4285. The sequence continues at coordinate 59,122 of UQXZ01000007.1, read as the reverse complement.
TAAGTCTGTAGAGCAGTATCCAATGAACATTGGTATGCTTGGTAAGGGTAACTGTGCTTACGAAGAGCCACTTGCAGAGCAGATCAAGGCTGGTGCTATGGGTCTCAAGCTTCATGAAGACTGGGGTTCAACACCTGCAGCTATCGATCACTGTCTTGGACAGGCTGATATCTATGATATCCAGGTTTGTATCCATACAGATACACTTAACGAGTGCGGTTGCGTAGAAGATTCTATCAACGCATTCGCTGGCCGTGCTATCCACACATTCCACTCTGAAGGTGCTGGTGGTGGACACGCTCCTGACCTTATGGAAGTTGCTTCAGTTGCAAACGTTCTTCCATCATCAACAAACCCAACAATGCCATTCACAGTTAATACACTTGACGAGCACCTTGACATGCTTTGCGTATGCCACCACCTCGACAAGAATATTCCTGAGGATTTAGCATTCGCTGAGTCAAGAATTCGTCCAGAGACAATCGGTGCAGAAGACGTTCTTCATGATATCGGTGCTTTCTCAATGATGTCATCTGACTCACAGGCTATGGGTCGTCCATCAGAGGTTATTACACGTACATGGCAGTGTGCATCTAAGTTAAAGGATCAGGTTGGACCTCTTCCAGAAGATGCTGGCAATGACAACGATAACTTCCGTGCTAAGAGATATATCGCTAAGTACACAATCAACCCAGCTATCACATTCGGTATCGATCAGTATGTTGGTTCTCTTGAAGTTGGTAAGTATGCTGATATCGTTCTTTGGAACCCAGCATTCTTCGGTGCAAGACCTGACATCATCATCAAGGGTGGTCTTGTAACAGCTGCTAAGATGGGTGAGGCTAACGCTTCTATCCCTACATGTGAGCCAATCCTCTACAAGAAGATGTTCGGTGCTGACAGCAAGGCTGTATTCGATACATGCTTCACATTCGTATCAAAGGCATCTATCGAAGCTGGTATCGCTGAGAAGTACGGTCTCCAGAAGACACTTCTTCCAGTTGAAGGCTGCCGTAACATCGGTAAGAAGGACATGGTTCTTAACGATGCTACTCCAGAAATCATCGTTGATCCTGAAACATATGAAGTTACAGTTGATGGTAAGAAGGCATACTCAGAGCCAGCTACTGTTCTTCCACTTGCACAGGTTTACAACTTATTCTAATTTTTACTTATAAACATTTAGTTTTAAGTAATCATATATTATAAAATAAGCGCGATGTGTTAGAGATTAGTAATAATCGCTACCATGTCGCGCTTATCTAAAATAAACTTGTTTTATAATATGTACTTTTAGTATGTTAAACGAAATAAGTCAGGCTCAACATATAGGCAGGTTCACACATATATGTTATTAAAATAAGTTTTTGTATTAAAGTAATACGAAAGGAGATATGAAGTCGTAAATTGTATTTAAATAAGCTATTTTGGTATATTATTTAAATAATTATTTAAAATATCTGATTTGGACTTTATATATTGATTTACTTATGATTTGTGAAAAAATTCTCGGTAAGATTCAGGATGCTGAATTTGCCGGTAAAAAGGTAGATTATGTAGATTTTCCATGGGATGAAGCTTTCAAGAGACTTCACAGAAAGAAGACTCGTGCAGGCGTTGATATCGGAATTAACCTTGACGATTCAGTTCTTGTAAGAGGCTTAAACCAGGATGATGTATTAGCTGTTGAAGGTGATACTGTAATTGCTGTAAACATTGAAGAATGTGAAGCAATTGAAATCACTGTAGCTGAAGATCAATTATATATGATTGCAAAGGTTTGTTACGAAATCGGTAACAGACACGCTCCTTTATTCTGGGGTAAGGACAGAAGAACATTCCTTACACCATATAATGAGCCAATGCTTATTTTAGTTAGAAAGATTCCTGGTGTTGAAGCTATGGTTGTTGAAGACAAGTTTGACTTCGATAACAGAATTTCTACATCGGTTTCATCACATTCACACTAATTAGGAGATAACTATGGACTTAAACTCTAAGTTCCTTCTGCTTCAGATTAACGATGCTATGTTCCCAATCGGTGCATATTCTCATTCATACGGCCTTGAAACATATATTCAGAACGGCATCGTTCATGATTCTCAGACAGCAGGAGAATTTATTAGAAAAAAACTTAAGTACAATATGCTTTACAATGAATTAGCATTTGTAAGATTTGCATATGAGTATGCTAAAGAAGGAGTTATGAAAGATCTTCTTGATTTCGATGAAATCATTGAAGCAAGTAAGACTCCAAGAGAAATCAGAGAGGCTAGCCAGAAGCTTGGTTCTCGTTTTGTAAAAACTGTTCAGAGCATGGGTGTTGATGATTTAGATCCTATTTTTGATCAGTTTGTAGAAGCTAAGGCTAACAGCCCAATTCATCATGCTACTGCATACGGAGTTTTCTGTGCAGCTGCTAACATCGACCTTGAAGATGCTTTAGATTGCTTCTTATACACACAGACATCAGGATTAGTTGTTACAAGTGTTAAGACAATTCCTTTAAGCCAGACAAGTGGTCAGCAGATTCTTTACAGCATGATCGAAGTATTCGATGAATTAATCGAAGAAGTTATGGTAATGGATATTAAGAAGGTTGGTCTTGCTAGTCCTGGATTCGACTTAAGATGCATGCAGCATGAATACTTATATTCAAGACTTTACATGTCATAATATTCAATAATTAACAAAAATAAATTTGAGAGGTTATTCTTATGTCATTAACTAAAATTGGTGTAGCAGGTCCTGTAGGTTCAGGTAAAACTGCTTTAATCGAAGTGCTTACAAGAGAGCTTGCAGGCGAATACAGTATTGGTGTTATCACAAACGATATCTACACAAAGGAAGATGCTTCTTTCCTTGCAAAGAACTCAGTAATTTCTCGTGACAGAATCGCAGGTGTTGAAACAGGTGGTTGTCCTCATACAGCTATTCGTGAGGATGCATCTATGAACCTTGAAGCTGTTGAAGATCTTGTAGCTAAGTTCCCGGATATCCAGCTTCTCTTCATCGAGAGTGGTGGTGATAACCTTTCAGCTACATTCTCACCTGAGCTTGTTGATGCTACAATCTTCGTTATCGACGTTGCTGAAGGTGATAAGATTCCTAGAAAGGGTGGCCCTGGTATCACAAAGTCTGACTTATTGTGCATTAATAAGATTGACCTTGCTCCATACGTTGGTGCTGATCTTTCAATTATGGAAAGAGATTCTAAGAGAATGCGTGGCGACAAGCCTTTCATCTTCACAAACGTTAGAACAGGTGAAGGTGTTCAGGATGTAATTAACTGGATTAAACGTGATGTTTTATTAGAGGATATTAAATAAAGTGGCTTCAGAAAATAAATTTGGAAAAGTATCAGAATTAAAAATTGAAAGTGAATTCCGTGACGGAAAAACAATCGTAAGTGACAGCTTTTTCACACCACCTTTTAAAATCATGCTTCCTTTATATCAGAAGGATAAGTTAACAAACAAGCAGGTTATGAGATTATTACTTCTTATGGCATCTCCAGGTATCATGGAAGGTGACGTACAGAAGTTCCAGTTCGATCTCAAAGAAGGTAGTGATGTAGAATACTTCACACAGTCATACGAAAAAGTTCACAAGATGCATGATGGACATGGTACAAGAGACGTATTCATCAACATGGAAAAGGATACATATTTTGACTACCATCCAATGCCAATCATGCCTTACGCTGACTCTGCAGTATTTAACAACGTATACATTAACCTTGAAGATGAAACTTCAAAGTTAATCTACGAAGAAATACTTTGCTGTGGTCGTGTTGCTTTCGGTGAAAGATTTGACTATCGTGAATTCAACAACCTTGTAGAAGTTCGTCAGGGCGGAAAAATGGTATATAGAGATAACGTACAGTTCGAACCTGAATTAATGGATATTTCAGGCCTCGGAATGTATGAAGGCTATACACATTTTGGCAATCAGATCTATTTCAACATTGAAAGATCTGAAGACTGGATTGCAGAAGTTAATCATCTTATTAAAGAAGCTGAAGAAATGGAAGGATCAGTTACTCATACAGGCAACGGCGATGTTGTTGTTCGTGTAATGGGCTTTAACGCAGATCCAATCGAGAAGTTCTTTAGAAAGATTAAAGACTTACAGGTATAATCTGACAAATACAACTGAATAAAAAAGCCGTCTGTGTAAAAGCAGATGGCTTTTTTATTTTGTTGAAATTTAATAATATTCATAATATTTTCTATCGTTTTACATGACTGTATATCATATATTATAATATGGAAGATAAAGTATATTTAAATGAAATGATTAAGATCCAAATATGCATATTCGGAGATGAAACAGATTAACTGTGAATTTATATGGCGATTTGCCAATTTATTTATTTGTTATGCCTGTTGATATGTATGGTTATATTTATATAAACGGAGATTATATTATGGATAAAAAAGATAATTACAACAAGGATAATGAACTTGATGCAGACAAGATTATTAATTCTGCAGATGGCGAAGATAAATTTTCTGACGAAATTAAAATATCTGATGAAGTTAAGGTGAACGAAACAGATAAGGTATCATCCGACGATAAAATTTCATCTGAAGGTAAAATTTCGGATGAAAATAATGTGTCCGTTAACAATGACAATACAGTTATTCTTGATGATATAAAAGAAATGAATACAACTGTAGATGTAAATGATTTTGTTTATACAAAACATTTTAATACTACATCTGATATAAAGAGTAAAAATGCAGATAACTTGTCACAAAATCTGGATTTGGATGATGTTGTGGTTTCTGAGGAAGAGATTAACAGACAGATAGAAGAATCTCTTAAGAAATTAACAGAAGATGAGGTTTTATTGTCAAGAGAAGTATTTCTTTCAAATGAAGAGATTAGAGCTGATGTTTCCAATCAGCCTGTAAGTAATGAATCAATAACAGATCAGTCTGTTAATACTGCATCAGATATTGCAGATACGGCGGAAATTGATTTAACTAAGGATACGACATCTGCTGATGATACAAATAAAGTATCAGGTAAAGTATCAGATAAAACTTCAAATAAGAATACAAAAGATAATAAGAACAGTAAGAGAAAGTCGGCAGACAATACTAAGAAAAAATTTACTGACAATAGTAAGGTGAAATCCGAAGACAAAGGAAAGTCTAAAAATACAGATAATGTTAAGGCTAAATCTGAAGATAACACTATGACTAAATCATTAAATAGATCCAATGGTGAAGCTATAGATAATCCACCGGAAACCCAAGCTAAAAAGCCATTTTATAAGAATAAAAAAGTTATAATTCCTGCAGTAGCTGCATTAGTAGGCATAGTTGCATTGATTATTGTTATTAACATTAATAATAATTCATATAACAACACATATAAAAAGGCTGAGCAGGCATATGCAGCCGGCAATTATGAAGAGGCTCTTGAGAATTATTTAAAGGCGAGCAATAGTGATGAGGGCAATAAAAATACAGACATGCTCAATCATATGGCAGATACATATTTCAGACTTGAAAAATATGATCAGTCAATTGCTACTTATAACCAGGTATTAAAGCTTGATGAAAAGAACGGAAAAGCAGTAGAGGGATTACTTGCAAATTATACAAAGAAAAATGATGTAAATAATATTAATTCCATTCTTAGAAAGTATGAAAATGCCGGAATGGACGAATATCTTGCAGCGTATGATGTTACTGCACCTAAGGCAAGTATAGATAGCGGTTCATACGATGATTCTCAGACAATAAAGTTTACTTCTGATGAAAATACAACTATTTACTATACTTTAGATGGTAACGATCCTTCAGAAACATCAAGAATATACACAAGACCTATTACGGTTAATGAGGGATATACTGTTGTTTCTGCTGTTGCATACAATTCAGCAGGAGTTCGCAGTAAAATTGCCACATATGAATATAAAATAGATTATATGATTCCAGGTACACCAACACTTTCTTTAAGCAACGGAAAGTATGTATCAGGTACAACTGTCAGTGTTTCAGTTCCTGATGGTGCAACAGTTTATTACACAACTGACGGAAGTACTCCTACAAAAGATTCAGTAAAGTATGAAGGTGAAATTACTCTTCCAATGGGACATACAAAGCTTTCAGTTGTTGCAGTTAATGATAAGAGCGAAAAAACAAGTGATGTTGTAACAGGCGAATACGATATTGTAAATTATTGATATCACAAAGTTAATATATAATAAGTGGATTGTAATATCTTAATTGATGTACAATCCATTTATTATGTGGAGTGTAGCCAAAAGACGAATAATGCAGGAAATGAAAATGAACAGAATATTAATTGTCACCGGTGGCAGTGTTGATTACGAATGGGCCGCTGATTTTTTATCTGATAGAAAATACAGTTATATTATTGCTGTAGACGGTGGTTATAAGCATGTAGTGTCATTAAATATCAAAGCTGATGCGGCAGTTGGGGACTTCGATTCTCTTGACAGTGAAATATTTTCTTCTATAGATAAGTCTATTGTGGATATCTATCCTAGTGAGAAAGATTTTACTGATACGGAACTTGCACTTCATAAGGCAATGGAAATGGATCCTGACGAAATAGATATAATAGGCGGAACAGGATCGAGAGCGGATCATTTTATGACAAGTGTTATGAACTTAAAGTTCTGTGCTGATAAAAATATAAAAGCAGCTATTTATGACAAAAACAACAAAATATATCTTATAGAAAATGGAATGAGCGTAAGCATCAAAAAGGAAAAACAGTATGGTGAATATGTTTCATTAGTTCCTCTTTCTGATATTATTGTTACACTTGAAGGATTTAAATATCCACTGGATAAGGCAAATGTTTCGTTTGGCACAACTATCTGTCAGTCAAATGAAATTAAAGAAAATGAAGGATGCATCACTGTTCATAAGGGAATTGTAGCAGTATGCGAATCAAAGGATTAATAAATGAAAACAGTGATTATTGGCGGTGGCGCAGCAGGCATGATGGCTGCCGTCTTTGCAAAAGAAGATAATAATGAAGTAATAATATTGGAAAAGAACGAAAAGCTCGGAAAGAAGTTATTTATTACCGGAAAGGGACGCTGTAATTATGCCAATAATGCGGACTTTGACAAGCTCATAGACAGCGTGGTGACTAATAACAAGTTTATGTATTCCTCATTCAGGGCATTTTCTAATATAGACGTAATAAAGTTTTTTGAAGATTACGGCTTAAAAGGTAAGGTTGAAAGAGGCGGAAGAGTATTCCCCGTATCTGATAAATCTTCAGATGTACTTAAGGCTCTCGAAAGAGCAATTAAGTCTAAAAATGTAACAGTGAGACTTAATACAGAGGTTAAGAATCTCATTGTTGAAAATGATACAATAACAGGCGTAAAGCTTACATCAGGTGAAGTTGTAAAATGCGACAAATGTATCGTTGCCACAGGTGGAATGTCCTATCAGTCAACTGGATCAACGGGAGACGGATATAAGTGGGCGACAGAAACAGGCCATAAAGTAGAAGAAATAGGCGGTGGCCTTACGGGACTTAATGTAAAAGAAGATTATCCTAAGAAAATGCAGGGATTATCTCTTAAGAACATTGAAGTTTCCATATATAACTTCGGAAGTGAAAAGGCCGTTTTCAGAGAGTTCGGCGAAATGCTCTTTTCTCATTTTGGTGTAACAGGACCTGTTATTCTTACTGCATCAAGTTATGTAGGAAAGAAACTAAAAGGCGGCAATAACATGAGACTTGTTATAGATTTTAAGCCTTCATTAGACAGAGATAAGCTGGATCAGAGACTCCTCAGAGAAATAGATGAGAATCCGCACAAATCATTTAGAAATATGCTTAAGACTCTACTTCCTGAAAAAGCATTGGATGTATTTGTGGAAAGAACCGGAATTAATAAGGATACAAAAGTAGGCAATCTTACAAGGGTTCAGAGAGAAAAACTCATCGATGTACTTAAGAATTTCGAGCTGACCATAACGGGTACACGTCCTGTAAATGAATCCATTATTACAAGAGGCGGAGTTTCTGTTAAGGATTTAAAGCCAAAGACATTTGAATCCAAGCACGTTAATGGGTTATATTTTATTGGTGAAGTTATAGACGTTGATGCAATTACAGGCGGATTTAATCTTCAGATTGCATGGTCAAGCGCATACGTTGCAGGAACTGACTGCAAATCTGAAAGCTAAGAAAATATGCACTCGCTGATTTTTAGTGCATATTTGAGAGATAACGTGCTTGCTGATTCAGGGCGCATATTTAAAAGTTCACGCAGTATAACTATGTTGCTTAAGTGACAAACTATATAAATCAATAAATTTGAGTATAGATATTTTAGTTGTTATATATAACTATATTAAGATATATTATATATTTTTAATATGATAGAAAGAGGTTAGGATGAATTATTCAATTGCTATAGATGGACCGGCAGCGGCCGGAAAAAGCACAATTGCAAGAAGTGTTGCTGAGAAGACAGGCTTAACTTACATAAATACAGGAGCCATGTACAGAGCAATTGCATACTGGTGCATGCAGAATGGTATTCCTACAAGGGAGAAGGAGCCGCTTAAGTCAAGAATTAATGAGATTAATATTGACATCTCATATAAGGACGGTATTCAGCAGCTTATCCTTAATGGAGAAAATGTTACTGAAGAGCTTAACTCTGAAGAAGTAGGCAGAGAAGCTTCAAGAGTTTCACAGTTTGCATTTGTAAGATTAAAGCTTGTTAAGCTTCAGCAGGAAATTGCCAAGAAGCAGCCTGTTGTAATGGACGGAAGAGATATCGGTACCAAGGTACTTCCTGGAGCATTTTTCAAAATATTTATGACAGCTTCATCTTCAGTTCGTGCAAAGAGAAGATATGACGAGCTTATTGCAAGAGGAGTAGAGTGTGATTACAACACTATACTTTCAGATATTGAACACAGAGATTACGAGGACGAGAACAGAGAGTTAGCTCCTCTTAAGCAGGCGTCTGATGCAATAGTTATTGATACATCTGATATGACAATTGAAGAAGCATCAGATAAAATTACAGAATTATTTAAAAATAAGAAAGAAGAGTATGAAAGAAATCATAAAGGCTAAATCAGCGGGTTTCTGCTTCGGAGTGGAGCGAGCCGTTGAAATGGTACGCGAAGAGCTCGAAAAGGGCGAAGGTAAAATTTATACATACGGACCTATTATTCACAATGAGTCTGTTGTTAAGGAATTTGCCGACAAGGGCGTGGAAATAATTGACAAGCCATCAGATCTGGACGGCAAAGAACCGGGAACAGTAATTATCAGATGCCATGGTGTTGCTGAGGATATTTACAAAGAGCTTGAATCAAAAAATGTTAAGATTGCGGATTCAACATGTCCTTTTGTATTAAAGATACACAGAATTGTTGAAGAGAAAAGTAAAGAAGGAAAGCAGATAGTTATTATCGGCAATGAAAATCACCCTGAAGTACAGGGAATTATAGGCTGGTGCTCAGATAAGGCAATAGTTGTGGATGACGAAGAAAAGGCCAATAATTTTGAAAGCGAAAATAAAAATCTGCATATTGTGTCCCAAACTACATTCCAAACTGAGAAATTCACACATTTAGTTGAAATCATAAAGCAAAAGGGCTATAATGTTGATATTAGTAATACAATTTGTAATGCTACGGAAGTACGGCAAAAGGAAGCCTTCCAGATCGCCGGAAAAGTTGACGCTATGATTGTGATCGGAGGAAGTAACAGTTCCAATACGAGAAAACTGTATGATATTTCTAAAAGAGAGTGCCAAGAAACTTTCTTGATTCAAGATGTAGAAGGTCTTGATTTGGAAAGACTGAAATCAGCAAGAAGCATAGGTATTACAGCAGGGGCCTCAACCCCAAACAACATAATTCAGGAGGTTTACACCAGTGTCAGAGCAAAGTTTTGAGGAATTGCTAAACGAGAATTTTAAAACAATACATACAGGAGAAATCGTTGACGGTACAGTAATTGATGTCAAGGAAGATGAGATTATCCTCAACATCGGATATAAGTCAGACGGCATCGTTACAAGAAATGAGTATTCATCAGATAATAATCTTGATCTCAGAACAGTTGCTAATATTGGCGACGAGATGAAGACAAAGGTTATCAAAATCAATGATGGTGATGGACAGGTAGTTCTTTCATACAAGAAGATGATTGCAGACGCAGGCAGCAAGAAGCTTGAAGAAGCATTTGAGAACCAGACAGTACTTACAGCTAAGGTAACACAGATCATGAACGGTGGTCTTGGTGTTATGGTTGATGAGACAAGAGTATTCATTCCAGCTAGTCTTGTTTCTGATGTATATGTTAAGGATCTTTCAACATTCAAGGATAAGGATGTAACATTTACAATTATCGAATACAATCCACGTAAGAGAAGAATTGTTGGTGATTGTAAGTCTCTTATTCTTGCAAGCAAGAAAGAAAAGAAGCAGGAAATCCTTGATAACATCAAAGAAGGAGAAGTTATCGAAGGTACAGTTAAGAACGTTACACCATTTGGTGCATTTATCGATCTTGGCGGTGTTGATGGACTTCTTCACATTTCTGAAATGTCTTGGGGAAGAACAGAGAACCCTACAAAGATTTACAAGGTAGGCGATACTGTTAAATGTTTCGTTAAGAGCATTGATGGAGACAAGATTGCACTTAGTGTTAAGTATCCAGATGCTAACCCATGGAATGATGCTACAAGCAAGTACGCTCGTGGCAATGTAGTCAAGGGTGTTGTTGCAAGAATGACAGACTTTGGCGCATTTATTCAGTTAGAAGACGGCATTGATGCTCTTCTTCATGTATCTCAGATTTCAAAGGATCATGTTGAAAAGCCATCAGATATTCTTAAGGTTGGTCAGGAAGTTGAAGCTAAGGTTGTTGACTTCAACCCAAGCGAGAAGAAGATCAGTTTAAGTATCAAGGCTCTTTCAGATAAGGATGATACAGTAGAAGAATAATTAAGGTAACTTAATATTTTTCGAAGTATGTATTATATAGAAAAGGAATCCGGAGTTTTTATATTTCCGGGTTCCTTTTTCTGTATGTATACAAATATATAAAATTGTAGTAAATTTATTTATATTTGCTTAATAAAATTGTATACTGTATACAATTTTACTTTATTAGCAAGTTAATAGTTTAATCATGTGTTAAATTATGGGGATACTTAATATACTTAAGTAAAAAAAGGATGATACATATTTATATACCATTCACTGCAGTAAGCTAACTTAATATTATTAAAAATAAGGTGCTTTTCACTGAAATTATAAAAATATAGATATGGACTTTTATACTTATATAATGTAAAATTCAAAAACATAATTGTTTTTATTTCAATACATATTTATTTTTATTTTATATTTATGTTTTCGGGAGGTATGTGTATGTACAGGTCAACGTTCAAAGGCGGATGTCACCCCTTTGAAGGCAAGGAAATGTCAAGTACAAAGCCGGTTGTTACATTAGAGCCTGGTCCTGAACTTGTATTTCCACTTTCACAGCACGCAGGCGCTCCTGCGGTACCTGTAGTTAAAGCGGGTGATGAAGTACTTGCCGGACAACTTATTGCTGAGGCAAATGGGGCAGTATCTGCTAATATTCATTCTTCTGTATCAGGTAAGGTTAAAGCTATACAGAAAAGACCTTTGCCTACCGGCGGCGTCGGAATGAGTATTGTTATTACAAATGACAATGAGTACAGAGAAGTTGAATATAAGCCGGCATCACTTGATTCATTATCAAGAGAAGAGATTCTTGCAAGAATCAGAGCAGCCGGTGTAGTTGGTATGGGTGGTGCAGGTTTCCCTGCAGATGCCAAGTTTAACCCGGATAACTATGACAAAATAGAAAATCTTGTGGTAAACGGTGCTGAGTGTGAGCCATATCTTACATCTGATTATAAGACAATGGTAGATTCTCCTGACAGAGTTATCGGGGGAATTAAAATTGCGCTTAAGCTTCTTCCTAATGCAACAGCAGTAATAGGTATAGAAGATAATAAACCGGATGCAGTAAGTATTTTCAGAGAGAAGTGTGTAAATGAGCCAAAGATTGAGGTTGCAAAGGTTAAGACTAAGTACCCTCAGGGTTCAGACAGAATGTTGGTATATTCAACAACAGGAAAGAAGGTCAGTCCCAAGGAAAGATCTAATAAGTACGGTGTTGTAGTATCTAACGTAGCAACATTAGCTTCTATATATGATGCTGTAATTGAAGGAAAGCCATCTATCGACAGAATTTTCACAGTAAGTGGTGACGATATTGCCAATCCTGGTAACTTCAAGGTGCGCCTCGGAACTCCTTACAGTGAAGTTCTTGAAGCTGCAGGCGGAACAATTCAGGATCCTGAAAAGTACATCAATGGCGGAACTATGATGGGATTTGCCATGTATGACTTAACAGCATCTATTACAAAGACTGCTGCATCTCTTCTTGCACTTAAGAAGGATGAGGTTTCTGCAAATGAACCACCAACTCCATGTATCAACTGTGGAAGCTGTGGAACAGTATGTCCTATAAACCTTGTGCCTAACAAGATGTATAAGCTTGCTCAGAATGGCGACAAGGAAGGTTTCTTAAAGATTTACGGTGATTACTGTATAGGATGTGGCTGTTGTTCATACGTTTGTCCTGCTAAGATTCCTCTTAAGCAGGGATTCAAGACAATGAATACTCTTATCAAGGCTGAAAATAAAAAGAGAAGGGCGGAGGTTAAGAAGTGAGTTTACTACATGTATCAGAAAGTCCGCACGTAAGAAGCAAAAATACAACGCAGAGAATAATGCTCGATGTATTTATAGCGCTTATACCTGCATCAGCATTTGGTGTATACAATTTTGGCGTACCGGCTCTTATCAGATTATTAGTTGGTATTTTTGCCTGTGTAGCTTTTGAAGCAATATATCAGAAGGCAATGAAGAAGAAAGTAATGGTAGGAGATATGTCTGCTGCCGTAACAGGTCTTCTCCTTGCCATGAACATTCCTTCAACTCTTCCTATCTGGATGGAAGTTGTAGGATGTGCATTTGCAATTATTATTGTTAAACAGCTGTTTGGTGGTCTGGGTCAGAACTTTATGAACCCTGCACTTGCAGCACGTTGTTTCCTGTTACTCGCCTATACAAGACCTATGACGGACTTCGTAATAGATGGTGTTTCAGCTGCTACTCCTCTTCAGATGTTAAAGCCGGGTGGAGAAGCAGTTGGAGTAACTGACCTTCTTTCAATGTTCATAGGTACAAACAATGGTGTTATCGGTGAAACATCAGCAATGTTATTACTTGCAGGCGGCATCTACTTACTTATCAGAAAGGTAATTAAGATCCACATTCCTTTAGCATATATTGGTATGTTTGCAGCAATGACATTCTTCCTTGCTCCTGGACATCAGTTTGATATTATCTACACACTTATGGAAGTGTGCGGTGGTGGTATCCTCCTTGGAGCATTCTTCATGGCTACAGATTATGTAACTAGTCCTGTAACTAATAAAGGAAAGATTTACTTTGGATTGATTCTTGGTGTACTTACATTCTTATTCAGAATGTTCGGACCAAACGCAGAAGGTGTAGCATATTCAATTATTATTGCTAACTTGCTTACACCATTCCTCGATATGGCATCTGTTCCAAAGCCATTTGGCTGGAACAAACCAGAAAAAAAGGAGGCTGATAGGAAATGAGCAAACAGATAAAAGATGCACTCCGTCTGCTCGTTCTTACTGTAGTAGCAGGAGCAGCTCTCGGTGTTGTATATAACGTTACTAAGGGACCTGTTGCTGAAGCAGCACAGAAAAAGGAACAGGCAGCATATAAGTCAGTTGTTCCTGAAGCCGAAAAGTATGAAGAAATCGACAATGTTGATTTCAATGATGCTAATATTGCAACAACAATGCAGCCTATCCTTGCCGATGCACCAGGTGTACAGTCTGATATCACAATCGACAAAGTATTAGTAGGCGTAGACGGTAACCAGGTTGTTGGTACTGTTGTAAATGTTACATCACATGACGGTTATAACGGTGATATCAGCTATTCTGTAGGTATTGATGCAGAAGGCAAGATTAATAAGGTTGAATTCCTTTCAATCTCTGAGACACCGGGTCTTGGTATGCAGGCTAAGACAAAGCCGGAACATCTTGAACAGTATGTAGGTGTCGCATCAGATAACTTTACAGTAGTAAAGGACGGATCAGGTAACCTCAAGAAAGATGTGGCTGATAAAACTGAAAACATTGACAGCTTAAGCGGTTCAACAATTACTTCTAAGTCAGTTAATAATGGTATTAATGCAGCTGTGGTAACAGCTAAGACCGTGTATTCAACACCGGGCTTAAAGACAGTAGGAGGTGTTCCGATTGGGTAAGAAAATATTAGAAAGATTTAGTAACGGTATTATCAAGGAGAACCCTATTCTTGTTGGAATGCTTGGTATATGTTCTACACTTGCCGTTACAACATCTGCAATAAATGGTTTAGGAATGGGAGCTTCAACACTTATTGTTTTAGCTTTATCAAACCTGATAATTTCCCTTCTTAGAAATTTCATACCAAACAGTGTTCGTATTCCGGGCTACATTGTTATCGTAGCTTCACTTGTTACAATAATTCAGTTCTTCATGCAGGGATTCGTACCTGACTTATATGAGTCACTCGGTATCTTTATCCCACTTATCGTTGTTAACTGTATTATTTTAGGTAGAGCTGAGTCATATGCAGCTAAAAACGGACCTTTACTTTCATTCTTTGATGGTATTGGTGTTGGTATTGGTTTTACAATTACACTTACTATTCTTGGTGCCATAAGAGAATTCTTAGGTAGTGGAACAGTATTTTCAACAGGTTCAACAGAATTATTCAAGCTTCCTGAGGGAACATGGTATGAACCTGCAAGTATCTTCGTACTTGCTCCTGGAGCTTTCTTCGTACTTGCATTCATGACAGCTGTTATGAACAAAGTAAAGAGAAAGAAAGGCCTTCCTCAGGCAGAAGTTCCTGATTATACTCAGGACGGTGGTTGTGCATCATGTTCTATTGACTCATGTGCAGGCAAGACAATTGCTCAGATGCATAATGAGAACAAGGTTGAGATGCAGAGCCAGCCAATTGATGTTGTAGTTAAAGAAAAAAAGGGAGAGGAGGAAACTAAAGAATGAATCTTATTTTGATCATGGTAAGTGCGGCATTTGTTAATAACGTCGTTCTCAGCCAGTTCCTCGGTCTTTGTCCTTTCCTTGGTGTTTCTAAGAGAATTAAGACATCAACAGGTATGGGTGGCGCAGTTATCGCTGTTATTACCATATCATCAGCAATTTGTGGTTTATTATATCAGTTCGTACTGGTACCTTTAGACCTGACATATCTGAATACTATAGTATTCATCCTGGTTATTGCTTCTTTAGTACAGTTCCTTGAAATGTATATTAAGAAGACAAACCCTAAATTATATGAGTCACTTGGTGTATACCTTCCACTTATTACTACAAACTGTGCAGTTCTTGGTGCTGTTCTCAGTAACGTTCAGAACAGCTACAACTTCATAGAATCAGTTGCAAGTGGTTTTGGTACATCAGTAGGTTTCGCAGTAGCGCTTTTACTTATGGCGTCTATTCGTGAAAGAATTGAAGGCAATGATATTCCTAAGAGCTTTCGTGGAATGCCTATTGTATTAATTACAGCAGGTTTAATGTCAATTGCATTTATTGGATTTTCGGGTGTTTTATAATTTAGGGGGTGAGCGTAAATGACAGGCTTTATTATTGCAGCTGTGGTTGTAGGCGCTATTGGAATTGCATTGGGCATATTTCTTACTTATTCCAGTAAAAAATTTGAAGTTCCGGTAGATGAAAAGGAAGCGGAAGTTAGAGAGGCTCTTCCGGGAAGTAACTGTGGTGCGTGTGGATTCCCTGGTTGTGACGGTGCTGCTGCCGCAATCGTAAAGGGTGAAGCTCCCATAACAGCATGTCCTGTAGGTGGTGCATCACTTGCAGAAACTATCGCAGGTATTGTTGGTGGCGAAGTTGGTGAAGTAGAAAAGACAACAGCTTACGTTAAATGTATGGGTGACTGTGAAAAGGCTAAGTCAAATTATGCATACACAGGAATCAAGACATGTGCAGCGGCAGCTGTAACACCTGGTGGTGGTTCAAAGGCTTGTTCATTCGGTTGTGACGGTTTTGGTGACTGTGTAGCTGTATGTGACTTTGATGCAATTCATATCGTTAACGGAATCGCAGTAGTTGATCCTGAAAAATGTACTTCATGTGGATTATGTGTTAAGGCATGTCCTAATGCATTAATCGAGATTATTCCGGCAAAGGCACGTACAAAGGTTGCCTGTGCTTCAAAGGATTTTGGTAAGGATGTTAAGTCTGTATGTTCAACAGGCTGTATCGGATGTAAGATCTGTGAAAAGCAGTGTCCACTTCCTGAAACAGCAATTGTTGTAACAGACAATGTAGCTAAGATAGATTACGACAGATGTGTTAACTGTGGTAAATGTGCAGCTAAGTGTCCTACTAAGGTTATTCAGTTTGAGCCACGTAAGCCAAAGGTAGCTACAAAGGCTGCTCCTAAGGTTGAAAAACCAGTGGAAGAACAGTCGGCAACTGAATAAGAATAAAATAACAATGGTTAGGTATAGCTAATTATTTAACTTGATAAAAGATTGTTGTATTGATATTATTTATCAATGCAACAATCTTTTTTTATGATTTAAAATGCAGAGGATTTATATATGCCTTTGGAAAATAATGTAAGTGAAACTAAGAAAAAAAATAAAACAGGTCTGATAGTAATAATTGCACTTATTGCTGCTGCCTGCATACTGGCTGTTGTCTTCTGGTTTATGAACAAAGGGCCTGCTTCATCCGTTGTAATAAAGGTAGACGGCAATGTTGTTAAAACAGTAAGTATCAATCAGAATCAGACTATAAATGTCGAAGGATATAATGGCGGGTATAATATCGTCAATATAGAAAATGGCGTTGTAGATGTAAGGGAAGCTGATTGTGATAATCAGATCTGTGTAAATTCTTCAACCATCACAAAGCCCGGCCAGACAATAACATGTATTCCACACAGAGTTGTTGTTGAAATAGTTGGTGGAAGTGATGGTGTTGATTCCGTGGTAAATTAATATGAATAATACAAAAAGAAGAGGTACAAGGGAGCTTGCCTTATGCGGAATGCTTGCGGCCATGGCCATGGTGTTCAGCTATATTGAAAGCTTACTCCCTATACCATATCCATTTCCCGGTATGAGACTTGGATTTGCCAATATAGCAATTATATCGGCTCTCTATCTCTATGGTGCCAGGGATGCATTTATAATAAACATTATAAGAATTATTCTTTCAGGTTTATTATTTGGTAATTTCAATACATTTGTATTGGGATTTGCAGGAGGCATGGTAAGTACGGCAGTTATGTCTCTCCTTAAAAAGAGCAACAAAATAAATATTGTTGCCGTCAGTGCCGTTGGTGGTGTGTGCCACAATATAACACAGGTAATAGTCGCAATGATTTTACTCAGCACACCTACACTTGTTTTTATGACACCTATATTTATAGTGCTTGGAGTAATAACAGGAGTGGTGTGTGGAGCTGTAGCAAGATTATTTGTTAAGCACGTAAAGAAAGTGGCTTAAGTTGACTTATATATATCAGGGTGTTATATTTAAATCAAATTAGAAAGTAGAGGTCGCAATCTTAAAGAGTAATCAGGCGGACGTTTATGCGCGTGTGATGTCTGACAAAAGGGAAGATTGCCGAAGTGAGATCACCGCATAATGTGATTGAAGCTGGGCAGGCAGTGAACAACTGTCTGACTGTCATCGTTTGATGGGGAGCTACTTAAGCGGAAAGCTTTATATAGTTCGATAATACCCAGAAACCTTCTACGTTTATTTTTGTAGAAGGTTTTATTTATGTAAGGGCACTTCTTACAACGGTATGAAAAGTTCAACTCGGATCGAATATGACTATTTTCTTAAATAATAAATAAATTTATTTTTTGGAGGAATTATGGCAATTTTTACAGGTGCAGGTGTTGCAATCGTTACACCTATGAAAGAAGGAACTAAGGAGGTAGATTACGACGCATACGGAAAACTTATCGATTATCAGATCGAGCATGGAATAGATGCTATCGTAGCCTGTGGTACAACAGGTGAATCTGCAACTTTAAGTGAAAAAGAGCATATGGAAGTAATCCAGTATGCAATCGATTATGTTAACAAGAGAGTTCCTGTTATTGCAGGTACAGGCTCTAACAGCACTGAGACAGCTATTGAATTATCAAAAGATGCAAGAAGAATGGGTGCTGACGGACTTTTAGTTGTAACACCTTATTACAATAAGTGTACACAGAAGGGTATGTATGAGCACTACAAGCAGATTGCTCTTGCAGTAGATGACACACCAATCATCATGTACAACGTTCCAAGCAGAACAGGCTGTGCAATTGCACCTGAAACAGCAGTAGCACTTGCCAAGGATGTAGACAACATCGTTGCTATTAAGGCTGCTACAGGAAACCTTTCACTTGAGTCAAAGACAATGCAGCTTGCTGAAGGCTGTCTTGATATGTATTCAGGTGAAGACGGACTTATCGTTCCATTAATGTCAATCGGTGCAAAGGGTGTTATTTCTGTTCTTTCAAATGTAGCACCACAGCAGACACATGACATTTGTGCAGAATTTTTAGCAGGTAACATCGAAAAGGCAAGAGAACTTCAGTTCAAGGCTCTTCCACTTGTTGATGCATTATTCTGCGAGGTTAACCCTATCCCTGTTAAGAAGGCTCTTGAGCTTATGGGATTCCAGGTTGGACCACTTCGTATGCCACTTACAGAGATGGAACCGGCAAATGTAGAAAGACTTAGAAAGGCAATGCAGGATTACGGTATTTTATAATGACAAAGATTATTTTACACGGATGCAACGGTCACATGGGACAGACTGTTGTTAATATAGTTAACGAAAAAGAAGGCTGTGAAATTGTAGCCGGAGTAGATACAAGAGGAGATGCAAAGAATGGTTTCCCTGTATTTTCAAATATTAATGATTGTAATGTAGAAGCTGATGTAATCGTTGATTTCTCATCAGCAGTTGCTATTGACGGTTTACTTAACTATTGCGAAGCTAAGAAGGTTCCTGTTGTATTATGTACAACAGGCTTAAGCAATGAGCAGCTTGCAGAGGTTAAGAAAGTATCTGAGAGCGTGGCAGTTCTTAAGTCTGCAAATATGTCTCTCGGTATCAATATGCTTTTCAGTCTTTTAAAGAGCGCAGTTCATACACTTGAGCCTGCAGGCTTTGATATGGAAATTGTTGAGAAGCACCACAACAAGAAGATTGATGCTCCAAGTGGAACAGCAGTTGCACTCGGTGAAGTTCTTAAGGAAAGTGCCGGAGATGATTACTATTTCGTATATGACAGAAGCAGTGAAAGAAAGCCAAGAGATAAGAAAGAAATCGGTTTAAGCGCTGTTCGTGGTGGTAACATCGTTGGTGAACATGAAGTAATCTTCGCAGGTGAAGATGAAGTAATTACATTTAAGCACACAGCATATTCTAAGGCTGTATTTGCCAAGGGTGCTGTAGAAGCAGCGGCTTTCCTTGCAGGTAAGGGAGCAGGCCTCTATGACATGCAGGATGTAATTGCTGACAGAATGTAATAAATATCGCATTGGATTTGTCAGTCCGATTAATTTGATAATAAAACAATGTTTGATATTTAACTTTATCTGATATTCAGTAAGTTAAATGCTCAGCATAAAAACCCCCCTTCCTGAAAAGGAAGGGGGTTTTGTTTATTTATAAGTAATTAAATTAACAAAGTTTGAAGCCGTTATAATGATTACGCATAACTGCCATAATCACCATTTATAGCAGTTGCATATTGGTTAACTATGTATAATATTACACCAGTACAAAGAATTCATTTTTCTCAACAATATTTTTAAACTTAAGCTTTTTATACAATTCAAAAGCATGAACATTATCACTTCGTAAGTTTAACAAAATTGTATTATCATATTCAGAGAAGAATTCTTCAATCATAAATATCAATAAGTCAGTTGCAAGTCCATGGTGTCTGAACTCCTCATCTACGTATACAGCACTTAAAAATGCAGCATTTCCCACGAGAGTAATATTGGCGGAGGCGATTGATCTGTCATCAATGTAAATGTCTGACTGATATTCATTTTCATAGACCATGCCATATGCAAGTTCAGTATCATCAAGCTTTGAGGCTTTGGCAATTTCAGCCTGTAACGAGTGGTAATGTTCTAAATTCTCTTCAAATGTCTTTTTATCAAGAGAGAGAAGGCACTCTGCCAAAGAAGCTTCATACTTTTCCATACCAAATCCTGTTACGGTAACGAAATAATTATGTGACTCATTATATGCTTCAAGTAACACTTCAATATCATTTTTTTTGCATAATGTCTTTGTCACAGGATGACCGTCTGCAAATTCACCAAAACTCTCTTTAATTGTACTGAAAATATCATCTAGTGCCTTTTCCATATCAATATTGCAGGATTCTAACTTTCTTGTGTAACCTAAGTACACTTCACTTTCAAGTGTGAGTGTTTCAGGTAAATACTCTTCAGGTATAATCATCTGATTGTAATCGTATAAGACAAATGTCGCCACTAATATAGGCTCCCCCTCAGAATGTAATACATATACAGGGAAGTCAGCATATTCTTCAGAGAAAACTGCAAGATCAGAATATACTATTTCATTTTTAAGCATATTCTTTATATATTCATCATTTCTTTTAAATTTTTTAATTGTAAAACTGTTCATAATAACACCGTTAACACATGCAAATTCATCATGTATTTTACCTTTCAGTCCGTTAACATATCCATAAAATGTAATATGGTTATTATTTTAATATATTGTAGGTTATTAGCAAAATAAATATTTAAGAAAGGCTTATTTAGGTAGCAAATTTAGTTTATAAAGCATATAATAAAGCAATTAGTATTTGAGAATAAAAATGGTGTTTTACAGGCTTTTGTACGCACCGTTTTATGGAGATAATAATGAGTAGAGGTGAAATATTATTTACGGAGGGGCCGCTTAATAAGAAAATAATTAAGTTTGTGCTTCCTCTCATAATGGCATATTTTATTCAGCAGGCATACAGCTCCGCCGACCTGATTATAGTCGGACACACCATGGGTAAAAATGGTTCTGCCGCAATCGGAGCCAGCAGTCTGATAATAACAATTGCCATAGGCCTTTTTTCTGGTCTGGCAATGGGTGTAAGTATGCTGTTTGCAAGAGCATATGGTGCCGGTGACAATGAGAGAAAAAAGAAAATATATCACGCATCATACAGGGTTGCCATTGCACTTGGTATCGGCATAACTGTTGTGGGCATTATTTTCTCTCCATATCTGCTCAAATTAATGCAGACTCCGGATGATATTTTTGAGCCTACGGTTGTATATCTTAGAATATACCTTTTATGCATTACATTTATGGCTGTTTTTGAAATGCTGGCATCCATAATAAGAGCTATAGGTAATTCAGCAACACCTATGATACTTCAGACCATTTCCGGCGGATTAAATGTCGTTCTGGATCTTATTTTTGTAAATGTTTTATCTGACGGAATTGTGGCAGTATCTGTTGCAACTGTAATTGCCCAAGGCTTTGGCGTTCTTTTAATAGTTATTTACATTGGAAGAAACAAGAGTAAAATATTTAACAGCAGTACAAATGCTGTAAGGACAGCTTCTGAAAGCAAAGAAGTGACAGTGGAAAATGGTGCAGATACAGAAAATAATGTGAGTACAGATAATGGCGTACATACAGATAGTAATGAACCTGCAGAAATTCACAATAAAGATTCAAAAGAAAAGTATATGACAAGTAATAATATCGTAAGTGCGATATTTGCCCTTGGAATGCCTGTTGCATTACAGACTATGGTAATGTCCATTTCCAACATGTTCCTGCAGGCCAATATCAATACATTAGGTGTTGATACGATTACAGCATATACAGCATTCTTTAAGATTGAGCTGTTTATATATTATCCGGCCGTATCTGTAGGTCAGGGATTACTTATTGCATCCAATCAGAATATTGGAGCGGGCAAGTTTGAGAGAATCAGTCTTGTTATTAAGACCTGCTTAAAGATCGGACTTGCAATAATTATTCCACTTGAAGTACTGGAAACAATATTTGCTCCTCAGCTTGTAAGTATATTTAATGCAGAGCCTGGAGTAATAGAAGTTGGAACACAGATTATCAGAATCATTGCTCCATTCTATGTTGTTTATCTTATATATGAATGTATGTCTAATGCAGTAAGAGCCATGGGTAAGACCATAACAGCTACTGCAGTGTCAATAACAACATTCGTTGGACTTAGAACAATCCTGTATATAATCATAAACATTTTAAATATTCAGAGCGTTGTAAATGTTTCTATTATATATATTTCAACATGGTGTCTTGCAGTTATATTACTGATAATTATATGGAATAAAATCAGAAAGCCTGCAACAAAAAAAATTGATTCGGTTTAAGGGATTCATATCCCCCCACCCCCCTTATATTGTATGAACATTCAGTCATATAATATAAGGGGTTTTTATATTTGAATATATAAATATTTGGAGGGAAACGATGAATAAGGGCGAGATTTCTTTCGTGCAGGGGGCACTTGGAAAGAAGATTTTAAAATTTGTATTCCCGCTGATTATAGCTTATTTAATTCAACAGGCATATAATTCGGCAGATTTAATTATTGTGGGTCACTATATGGGAACAAAAGCATCGTCAGCAATTGGTGCCAGCAGTATGGTAATCACACTTGCCATAGGACTTTTCGGCGGTTTATCAATGGGCGTTGGAATGCTCTATGCCAGAGCATATGGAGCAAATGATTCTAAACGAAAAAAAGATATTTACAGACATACAAATATTCTCTGTATTGTAATGGGACTTGGAATTACCGCTTTAGGATATATATTTGCACCAAATATATTAATTTTGATGCAGACTCCGGGTGATATCTTCGAGCTTGCCACAACATATTTAAGAATATATCTGATAAGTCTTACATTTATGGCTATCTTTAATATGTTTTCAGGTATGTCACGAGCTTCAGGTAATTCAAAGATTCCGATGATTTATCAGGGTATATCCGGTGGACTAAATGTTGTACTTGATTTAGTTCTCATAAATATAATGGATAACGGAATTCAGGCGGTTGCATGGGCTACTGTAATTGCTCAGGGATTAAGTGCATTTCTTATAATGATGTACATGAGAAAAAATATAAAAATGGAATCATTAAAAGCTAAGCTTAGTGCCGATAATGATTCAGAGTCTGTTGTAAAAAATGAAGAGCATTATACAGCCAGTGCAGTAAATACTAAAAATGAAAATGATGATGCCATTGACAAAATGTCTAAAAAAGAAGATGTCATCAGTAAGAAGAGCATTTTAAGTGCCATATTTATATTGGGACTTCCGGTTTCTGTACAGACTATGGTGGTTACAATTTCCAATATGTTTGTACAGGCCAACATAAATGCTTTAGGTGTAGACTCCATAAGTGCATTTACAGCCTACTTCAAAATAGAATTATTTATGTACTATCCTATTTTATCCATAGGTCAGGCTGCTATGTATGCCATGAGTCAGAATATAGGTGCAGGAAAATATGAGAGATTAGATCTTATAATGAAGACCTGTATAAAAACAGGTCTGATGATTGTCGTGCCGATTGAGATTGCCATATTGGTATTTGGCGGATTTTTATTTGGAATATTTAATCCGGATGCAGATGTAATAAGTCTTGGACTTAATATTATATATACTACGGTTCCATTTTACTGGCTGTATGTAATACTGGAATGTATGTCAAATGGTATACGTGCAATGGGACGCTCCACAATGGCAACGGTAGTATCAATATTTTCATTTGTTGTAATGAGAAGTGGATTACTGGTATTCCTTTCAATTATAGGAATGCAGACCATAGTCAATGTTGCATCTATTTATCCGATAACATGGGGAATAGCAGCAGCACTGTATACGGTAGTATGGTGTACATGCAAAAAAGTATATAAAAGAAGAGTTGGTGTATAAATCATAAAAATGTCGCATATGTGTTTAATAACCGCCCAATGTAGTATCGAAAACTACCACAAAAACACTTAAATTTCTATAATCAATATGTTATAATCGTTTACATATATATTAAGTGATTATGACATTACAAATAGTACCTTTGTTGTATGAAAAGTTTGGTTTTTATAGCTAAGCTTTCAAAGTAATAATAAGGGTACTATTTTTATATGATTACTTATTTGTTTAGTTGTGAAATATGTTTAATGATGCACTTTTATACGATATTTATCGTATATGACATAAAAAGTATGAAGGGGATTTATTATGAGAAAAGTAGCGATACTCACAGATACTAACAGTGGTATTACTCCTAAAGAAGCGGAGGCTCTTGGAATAGGCCTTATCCTTATGCCTATTATTATTGATGGAGCAACATATCTTGAATGGAAGGATCTTTCATACGAGGAATTCTTTAAAATTCAGGATACAGATGCGAATATTACTACAAGTCAGCCAAGCATGCAGTCAATGATAGATCATTTCGATACTTTATTAAAGGATTATGAATCAGTTGTATTCATTCCAATGTCATCAGGACTTAGTGGAACATGTCAGACAGCTACAATGCTTGCTAATGATTATGACGGTAAGGTTCAGGTTGTTAACAACCTGAGAATTTCCGTTACAATGAGACAGTCTGTACTTGATGCACTTCATCTTGCTGAGCATGGATTCAGTGCACTTGAGATTAAGAATATTTTAGAGAGAGAAAAATTTAACTCTTCTATTTATATTACATTACAGACATTAAAGCATCTTAAGAAGGGTGGACGTATTACACCTGCAGCAGCGGCTATCGGTACTCTTCTTAAGATTAAGCCTGTATTACAGATCCAGGGTGATAAGCTTGACTCATATGCTAAGGCAAGAGGAATGAACAAGGCTCAGAGCATTATGATTGATGCTATGCAGAAGGACATTGACGGAAGATTTGCAAAGTTCGCTGCAGAGAACAAGGTTCATATGAAGGCATCATATACATTAACAGCTGATGATCCGGAAAGAAAAGCCTGGGAAGACCATGTAAAGTCAACATTTGGCAACTTTGACTTCACAGCAGAACCACTTCCTATGAGTATTTCTACACATATCGGATACGGTGCATATGCTGTTGCATGTAGCTGTTATATCCCTGAACTTGAAGGTGAATAAATTTTTTAAAAATATAGTTGACAATATGTTTATATATTGATATTATAAGCAAGTCGCTAAGACATATAGCGACTTGCTTATAAGCGCGAGTGGCTCAGTGGTAGAGCACCTCCTTGCCAAGGAGGGGGCCGCGGGTTCGACCCCCGTCTCGCGCTCTTACTATTCAGATGCCTCTCGGGGCATCTTTTTTTATTGCTTTACGGTATTTATATGATAAAATTGAATGAATATACTAAACTGACTGTAATTGTAAATGGCGGAACAACATTAAAATATAGAACAATATGAATATATGTGATAATTTCTGCATTTCGGTCAGATTACTGTAATACTATATTTGTAATACTATATTATAGAAAGAACATAAATAAAAATCGGAACAAGACAGAGGAATTGCAATGGAAATAATGAATGCAGTGATTGTGGTTGCTGTCGGAATAGCAATATTTATTGTTATGGGCTTATTAAACAAGCACAATCAGAATTATTACAAGCTGATAGCATTTGATTTGGACGGTACTCTTATTGATTCAAGTAAGGATCTGGCAGCGGCCATCAATGTAACACTTGATAAAAACGGATTTACACAGATTGACGAGAAAGAGGTTATTCCTCTTTTAGGAAATGGAACAAAAAGATTAATCTCAGATGTTTTACCGGAAAATACAAGTGATGAGATGAAGGAAAAGTGTTATAAAGAGTTTCTTGAATACTATAAAGAACACGATGCTGAAAAAACAATTACTTATCCGGGCATAAAGGTGCTTCTTGGATATTTAAAGAATAAAAAGCATTACAAACTGGCAGTTATCACAAATAAGGATGATGACATTGCCAAGGATATTATTAACAAATTATTGCCTGGTAAATTTGACTTTGTAATTGGCAGCAATACAGGTTTAAGAAATAAGCCGGCACCTGATGCCATGACTTACCTTTCTCAGAAAATGAAGGTTAAGAGTCATTTAATAGTTTATGTAGGTGATTCTGAAGTGGATTATCAGTTTGCCATGAACAGTAATGTAAATGTAATAATGGCTTCATGGGGATATAGAGATAAGGATTATCTCAGACAGCTTGGAAATAGAGTAAATATAATTGATAATCCGGGTGAATTACACGATTTACTTTAATTTTCAGATATTTACAAAATATTCAGATAAAAAGGTCAGATTATGTCACAGGATAAAAAAGTAATCAACAGGATATTATTTTCAAGAGCTCAGATAGTTGCTTTTGGATTTGCACTGGTAATATTTACGGGTACTGTTTTACTCATGTTACCAATATCTTCCAAAACGGGAGAGGTTACTAACTTTTTAGACAGTTTGTTTACATCTACATCTGCCACATGTGTTACCGGCCTTGTTGTTGTGGATACATTCACTCATTGGTCGCTGTTTGGTCAGATTGTAATATTGTGTCTTATTCAGATTGGTGGACTGGGTGTCGTTACAATTACGGCAATGCTGTATATGTTCACCAGAAAAAGAATGAGCATAAATATGCGTGCTCTTATTCAGGAGAGTATTTTCTCAAGCGGCATGAATGGTGTCGTAAGAATGCTCAGAAAGATTGTTGTAAGAGTATTTATTATAGAAGGAGTCGGAGCGATTCTTCTATGTATAAGATTTATACCGGAGATGGGTATTCTTAAGGGTACTTATTATGGAATATTCCATTCCATCTCAGCATTCTGTAATGCAGGATTTGATATTTTCGGATACAAGGGAGAGTATTCTTCTCTTACATCTTACATGCATGATCCATTAGTGCTTTATACTATTATGGGACTTATTGTTTTAGGTGGATTGGGATTCCTTGTCTGGGACGATATTATCTCAAAGAAATTCAAATTCAGGAAATTTGCATTACACACAAAAATAGTTCTCATTTCAACGGTTGTTTTAATAGCCGGGGGAACTGCATTGTATATGCTATTTGAAAGAAATTATACATTTGCAGGCATGAGTCCGCATGACGCATTAATGTCAGGCCTCTTTGCAAGTATAAGCCCAAGAACTGCAGGTATGAACTCGGTTGATCTGGCAATGATGTCACAGCCAAGTAAAATGCTTACATGTTTCTTGATGTTTATCGGTGGTAACTCAGGCTCTACTGCAGGCGGTATTAAAACTACAACACTTGTTATTATGACCGTATATGTATTCAGTCATATTTTCGGAATAAGTGGTGTGCATATCGGAAAGAGAAGAATCAGCGAAGAGAATGTTAACCAGGCATCCCTCGTATTATGGCTCAACATACTTCTTGTTTCCCTTGCTACACTTGTAATAAGTGCAACACAGCATGTAGATATCGGTAACCTTATGATGGAGGTGTTCTCAGCCATGGGTACCGTAGGTCTTTCTACAGGATTAACCAGGGAACTGGTACCTGTATCTCAGGCAGTTATTATATTGTTGATGTTTATCGGACGAATAGGAACCGTAACATTTGCAGTATCATTTAAGGTTAGAAAGAAAAATCCACTTATTACATATCCGGTTGAACATGTAAATGTAGGTTAATGAGGTTATATAATGAAATCTTTTTTAATAATTGGTATGGGTGAGTTCGGTAAACATGTATGTAGAAAGCTTATTGAACTCGATAATGATATTATGATCGTAGATCAGAGAGAGGAACAGTTAAGAGATTTCTTCACAGATGTATCTGCCGCAAGAATCGGTGACTGTACAAATCCTGATGTACTTGATGCACTTGGAATAAAGAACTTTGACGTAATAATTGTTGCCATTAAGGAAAACTTCCAGAACTCTCTTGAAATCACAAACCTTGCAAAGGAAAAAGGTGCCAAGTGGGTAATCAGTCTTGCAAGCAGAGAGATTCAGGCGAAGTTCCTTCTTAAAAATGGTGCTGATGAGGTTGTATACCCTGAACGAGATGCTGCACACAGCATTGCGGTTAAGGCATCAGCAAATCACGTATTTGAATATATTGAGCTGGATGGAGATTATTCTATTTACGAGCTTCCTATAATCAAAGAATGGGTAGGACATTCCATTAAGGATTTAAATGTCAGCTCAAGATATAACATTAATATTATTGGTGTTGTGGCAAATGGAGTTACAAATATCATGCCGGGAGCAAATTATGTATTCCAGGATGGGGATCATATGCAGATTATTGCCAGTATGGAAGATGCCAATAAAATTTTTAAAATTCTTGATGCTCAGAAGTAATAGGTTTTAAGCCTGTTTCACAAAATTTAAAAAAATGCAAGAACTATATATAATGTATACATCTTGTATTTGAACACAATATATTGTAGTATAACCCTTGCAATAAAAAGCAGGGGTTTTTTATTTTTAAAGTTACACTATATTTTGTATTTGCCTGAGGGGGGTTCAGCATGAAGATTATTAAGAGAAACGGCGCAGAGGCTGTATTTGACAGTGTTAAGATTATTAATGCTGTGTCCAAGGCCAATGACGAAGTAATTGAAGATGATAAGTTATCATCTGAAGAAATAGAACAGATTGCTGAATATGTTAAGCAGGTCGGACGCGGTATGACAAGATGTCTTTCTGTTGAAGAGATACAGGATATTGTGGAAGACGAAATTATGAAGAGAGCTAAATTTGCTCTTGCAAGAAAATATATTACATACAGATATAAGAGAGATCTTGTTCGTAAGTCTAATTCTACAGATGCACAGATCCTCAGCCTTCTTGAATGCAACAATGAAGAGGTTAAGCAGGAGAATTCAAACAAGAACCCAACAGTTAACAGTGTTCAGAGAGACTATATGGCAGGTGAGGTTAGTAAGGATATCACAAAGAGATTCCTTCTTCCAAAGGATATAGTTGAAGCTCATGAAGAGGGGATTATTCATTTCCACGATTCAGACTACTTCGCACAGCATATGCACAACTGCTGTCTCGTTAACCTTGAAGACATGCTTCAGAACGGTACTGTAATAAGTGAGACAATGATTGAAAAGCCACACAGTTTCTCAACAGCATGTAACATTGCAACTCAGGCAATTGCTCAGATTGCTAGCTCACAGTACGGTGGACAGAGCATTTCACTTTCACATTTAGCTCCATTTGTTGATATAAGCAGAAAGAAGTTTGTAACACAGGTTCGTGAAGAATTTGAAGCAGCCGGAATTGAAGCTGATGATGAAAAGATCCGTCAGGTTGCAGAGTTAAGAGTTCTTGATGAGATTAAGCGTGGTGTTCAGACTATTCAGTATCAGGTCATTACTCTTATGACAACAAACGGACAGGCTCCATTTGTTACTGTATATATGGATCTCAGCGAAGCCAAGGACGAGCAGACAAGAGAAGACCTTTCACTTGTAATTAAAGAAGTATTAGAGCAGAGAATTCAGGGTGTTAAAAATGAGAAGGGCGTTTATATTACACCTGCATTCCCTAAATTAATCTATGTTCTTGATGAGGATAACATTACTGAAGATTCAAGATACTGGGATTTAACAGTACTTGCTGCAAAATGTACAGCTAAGAGAATGGTACCTGACTATATTTCAGCCAAGAAGATGCGCGAGCTTAAAAATGGCGATGTATATCCATGTATGGGATGCCGTTCATTCCTTACAGCCGATACAGTAGGTATGGGTGAAAATGGAGAGCATAAGTACTACGGAAGATTCAACCAGGGTGTTGTAACTCTTAACCTTGTAGACGTCGCATGTTCATCAGGCGGAGATGAAGAGCGTTTCTGGGAGCTCATGGAAGAAAGAACTCAGTTATGTAAGAAAGCTCTTATGTACCGTCACAAGAGACTTCTCGGTACACCTTCAGACGTTGCTCCTATTCTTTGGCAGAATGGTGCTTTAGCAAGACTTGAAAAGGGTGAAGTAATTGATAAGTTATTATTTAACAACTACTCAACTATTTCTTTAGGATATGCAGGTCTTAATGAGTGTACAAAGTATATGAAGGGTGTATCACATACAGAAGAGGGTGGTAAGGAATTTGCCCTTCGTGTAATGCAGTTCTTAAATGATAAATGTAACGAGTGGAAGGCAGAGACAAATATTGCATTCTCACCTTACGGAACACCATTGGAGTCTACAACATATAAGTTCGCCAAGTGTTTACAGAAGAGATTCGGTAAGATCGAAGGTGTTACAGATAAGAACTACATCACAAACAGCTACCATGTACATGTAACAGAAGACATTGATGCATTTACAAAGCTTAAGTTCGAATCTGAATTCCAGGCACTCAGCCCTGGTGGAGCCATCAGCTATGTTGAGGTTCCTAACATGAGCAATAACATTGAAGCCGTACTTGAGGTTATGAAGTATATTTACGAAAACATCATGTACGCAGAGCTCAATACAAAGAGCGACTATTGCCAGATTTGTGGATTTGACGGTGAAATGGAAATCGTAAGTGAAAGCAGCGGAAAGCTTATCTGGAGATGTCCTAACTGTGGCAATACAGATGAGAATAAGTTAAATGTTGCAAGAAGAACTTGCGGATATATTGGTACTCAGTTCTGGAACCAGGGTAGAACTCAGGAGATCAAGGACAGAGTGCTTCACTTATAATTAAGCAGACAGTTTCTTCATTTAATGAAATGAATACAGTGAAACGCATATAGTGAAACGCATATAGTGAAGCGCATATATTTCATTAATATATAAAGAAGAGTAAAGAATAAATAAAAGAACTGCTGGAAATGAGATATTCATTTCCAGCAGTTCTTTTTTGCTAAAGAATTAACATAGATATGTTGATTAATTTATAGTATTGATTTTATATAATTATGTAACACTAACACATAATTTAGGTTTATAATATCAAATTGTTTCTTATTATAATGTAATGAAAATGAACATTTATATCTTTTTTCGTGGTTTACCACGTGTTTTGTTAACGAGTGTATACAATATTGTTAAACACATATCAATATTGTATACAAATGCGAAATTTATTTAACAAATACATTAAAATGTGAATTGTATTTGAAACAATAAAAGATATATTATTATCATTATCAAAAGTAAATTGTAAACAATATAATTGTACAATATAAAGGCTATTGTAAATGGAGGTTTTTATGTCAGAGAATTTATTAGAAATAAAAAATTTAACAGTTGAAATAGGGGAAAAGGAAATCCTTCATAATATTAATCTTAACCTCAATGCCGGTGAGACACACGTACTTATGGGACCTAACGGTGCAGGTAAAACAACACTTGGTCTTACTATCATGGGTAACCCAAGATATAACGTAATTAACGGTTCTATCGTTCTTGACGGTAAGGATATTACAGAAGAAGCTGTTAACGAAAGAGCAAAGGACGGCGTATTCTTATCATTCCAGGCTCCTGTAGAAGTTCCTGGTATCACACTCAGTGAGTTTTTAAGAAATGCATTGGAGCAGAAAACAGGAAAGAGAATTAAGTTCTGGGAGTTCAAGAAGGAAGTAGAAGAAAACATGGCTCTTCTTGAAATGGATGAGAAATATTTACAGAGAGACTTAAACTGCGGATTCTCAGGTGGTGAGAAAAAGAAGGCTGAAGTTTTACAGCTTCTTATGCTTAAGCCTAAAATCGCTATTCTTGATGAGACTGACTCAGGTCTTGACGTTGATGCTGTTAAGACAGTATCTAAGGGTATCGAAGCATACCAGAAAAAGGTTGGTGGTGCACTTCTCGTTATTACACACAGCACAAAGATTTTATCTGCTCTTTCAGTAGATAAGACACATGTACTTGTTAATGGTTCTTTAGTTGCTGACGGCGACGCTTCACTTATCGATGAAATCAATGATAACGGATTTGCAAAGTACGAAAATTAATGTAGATTTGTGAGGTGAACTTATGAAAGAGAAGACAATCGTTTCCGATATTGATAGAAATATCTACAATATTAAGGACGAAGAAAAAGATAATTACAGAATTGAGGAAGGCTTAACACCTGAAATCGTTGAGCATTTATCAAGAGAAAAGCATGATCCTGAATGGATGAAAGAATTCAGACTCAAGTCACTTGATATATTTAACAATACTGAAATGCCTGACTGGGGTCCATCTATTGAAGGACTTAACGTGGATGAGATCGTTACATACGTACGTCCTAACACAGATATGAAGGCAGACTGGAACGAAGTTCCTGAAGATATTAAGAATACATTCGACAGACTCGGTATCCCACAGGCAGAGAAGGATTCTCTTGCAGGTGTTGGTGCACAGTACGACTCTGAAGTTGTATACCACAACGTAAGAAAAGAAGTTGAAGAGCAGGGTGTTATCTACACAGATATGGAAAGTGCTCTTAACGGCGAATATGCAGATATGATTAAGGAACATTTCATGAAGCTTGTTCCTCCAACAGATCACAAGTTTGCAGCTCTTCACGGTGCTGTATGGTCAGGTGGTTCATTCGTATACGTTCCAAAGGGAGTTCATCTTGAAATTCCACTTCAGTCATACTTCAGACTTAATGCACCTGGTGCAGGTCAGTTCGAGCATACACTTATTATTGTAGAAGATGATGCATACCTTCACTTCATCGAAGGATGTTCAGCTCCTAAGTACAATGTTGCTAACCTCCATGCAGGTTGTGTTGAGCTTTATGTAGGTAAGAACGCTACTCTCAGATACTCAACAATTGAGAACTGGTCAAAGAACATGTACAACCTCAACACTAAGCGTGCAAAGGTAGAAGAGGGCGGTAAGATCGAATGGATATCAGGTTCATTTGGTTCACATGTTTCATACCTCTATCCTATGAGCGTGCTTAACGGTAAGGGCGCAAGAGCAGAATTTACAGGTGTAACATTTGCAGGTGAAGGTCAGAACCTTGATACAGGTACAAAGGTAGTTCACAACGCACCTAACACATCTTCATACATCAACACACGTTCTATTTCTAAGGACGGTGGTATCAGTACATTCAGAAGCTCTGTTGTTGTAAATAAGAAAGCTAAGAATAGTAAGGTTGCTGTATCCTGTGAATCACTTATGGTTGATAACATTTCAAGATCAGATACTATTCCAGCTATGGATATCAGAACACAGTATGCTGATGTAGGTCACGAAGCTAAGATCGGTAAGATCAATGATGATGAAATCTTCTACATCATGAGTAGAGGTCTTTCAGAGGAAGAAGCTAAGGCTATGATCGTTAGTGGTTTCGCTGACAACGTAGGTAAGGAACTTCCTGTTGAATATGCTGTTGAGATGAACAATCTTATCAGACTTGAAATGAAGGGTAGTATCGGATAAGGAGTGGAACTATGAGTACAAAAGAAATTGCAATAAACCATATACCATCTCCTACATGGCGATGGTTAAAGATGAACCATGGTAAAATTACTACATTTGATGTAGCAAATGCTACTCATGATTATGACGAAAAGGTTCCTGCTGCAATTGAGAAGACAACTGCAGATAAGGCTGTATTTAACAACATTACAGCATCTCTTGGAGCTGATTTTGATGAAATGTTCAACGAGAGCATTACAGAAACAACAAAGTTTACAGCCAAGGCAGGCGTTAAGGAGACATCTCCTGTAGTTCTCAGATTTAACTATGCTGAGAATGCCGTAAATGCTAACAAATTTGCTGTTGAAGCTGAAGATGATGCTGAAATCACAGTTCTTATGGACTTTGCAGCTGAAGAAGCTGAAAATAGCACAGCTATGGCAAAGACACTTGTTAAGGCAGGTAAGAACGCAAAGGTTTCAATTATCCAGGTTGTAAGACTTGGTGAAAATAATACATTATACAATGACATCGGTGTTGAAACTGATGACAAGGCTGAAATTAAGGTTACAAACCTCTTTATCGGCGGAAATGTATACCAGGGATGCAGAGTTACACTTTCAGGTAAGGAATCAAAGGTTGAAAAGAGCATTGGTTACTTCCTTGATGGCAATGATAAGCTCGACATGAACTATGTTGTTGATCACATTGCTCCAAGAACAGAGTGTGATATTGATGCACAGGGTGTTCTTGAAGGAACATCAGAGAAGGTATTCAGAGGAACAATTGATTTCAAAAACGGATGTGCAGGTGCAGTCGGTGGAGAAATCGAAAGCGTTCTCATGCGTAGTGATGACGTAGTATGTCAGTCAATTCCTGTAATTCTCTGTAGTGAAGAGGATGTAGCAGGTAACCACGGCGCAAGTATCGGAAAGCTTGACGAAGATCTTTTATTCTACATGTCATCAAGAGGTCTTAAGGAAGAGGATATCTATGACATCATTTCAGGTGCAAGATTCCGTGGACTCTGCAGACAGATTCCTGATGATGACGTAAAGAGAGATGCGAGAAAGTTTTTCAATGGAGGAATTGAGATAGATGAGTAATATATCTGAAGATAAGGATTTTGAGCTTGACAGCAACAGAATCAGAAGACATTTCCCGCTCATTAATAACAGAAATATAGCATATTTAGATAACGGCGCTACAACACAGAAGCCAATGCAGGTATTGGAAGCAATGAACAATTATTATGAAAATAATAATGCCAATCCATTCCGTGGCGTTTACGAGCTCAGCGTGGATGCTACAGATGCTTACGAAAGAGCAAGAGCAAGAGTGGCTAAGTTTATCAATGCTAAGACAGAAGAAATTGTATTTACAAGAAATGCTTCAGAAAGTATCAACTTAGTGGCATACAGCCTTGGAATCAAAGGGATCAGTGAAGGTGATGAGATTGTTGTAAGTATTGCAGAGCATCACTCAAACTTCCTTCCATGGCTCCAGGTTGCTAAGAGAACAGGTGCTAAGGTAGTATTCTGGGAATGTGATGAAGAAGGTAACTTCGATATCGAAACATTAAAGAGCCTTGTAAATGAGAAGACAAAGCTTGTTGCAATTACACAGGTTTCAAATGTTATCGGTAAGATTAATTACGTTAAGTCATTTGCTAAGGTGGCAAGAAGCGTTGGAGCTAAGATTTTAGTCGATGGAGCACAGTCTGTTCCTCATATGCCTGTAGACGTTAAGGATCTCGACTGTGACTTCCTCGTATTCTCAGGACACAAAATGCTTTCTCCAATGGGTATCGGCGTATTATATGGTAAGCTTGAGCATCTCGAGGAAATGGATCCATTCCTTTATGGTGGTGAAATGATAGAGACAGTTACAAGAACAGGCGCATCATATGCAGAAGTTCCTCACAAGTTTGAGGCAGGTACTGTAAATGTTGGCGATGCAGTAGGTCTTGAAGCTGCCATTGATTACATTGACACTATTGGATTTGATACAATTATGAAGCGTGAACGTGCTCTTACACAGTATGCCTTTGAGTTAATCAAGGATATTGAAGGTATTGAGATTATCGGTTCACAGGAAGCAACTGAGCATGAAGGTATTATTACATTCAGAGTTAAGGGTGTTCATCCACATGACGTTGCTTCAATATTTGATACAAAGGGTGTTGCCGTAAGAGCGGGACATCATTGCGCACAGCCTTTATTACAGCACTTGTATGACTTAAAGGATGAGAAGCCAACAGGTGGAATTTCAACAACAAGAGCAAGTATTTCTTTCTATAATAATGTAGAAGACATTGAAAGATTTGCTAAGGCGCTTTCTGAAATAAGAGGTGAAATGGGTTATGAGTAATAGAACATTTTATAACGAAGTATTAACTGATCATAATATACATCCTGAAAATAAGTTTAAGATCAAGGACTTCACATTTGAAAAAGAAGGCGTAAACCCAAGCTGTGGTGATGACATCGTATTACAGATTAAGTATGAAGACGGCGTTATTACAGATGCGGCATTTGTCGGAGAAGGTTGTGCCATTTCACAGGCATCTACAGATATCATGACAAGCCTTGTTAAGGGAAAGACAAAGGAAGAAGCTCTCAGACTTTCTGATATCTTCCTTAGAATGATAAAGGGCGAAGCAAGTGAAGATGAGATTCAGGAGCTTGAGGAAGGTTCAGCACTTGAAGATATTTCACATATGCCTGCCAGAGTTAAATGTGCTGTTCTCGGCTGGAGAACACTCAACGAGATATTAAAGGAATCTTAATGATTCAATAGGTATCTGAACAATATAAATAAGGAATGACCGTGGAAATGTTACATTTCATGTGGATCATTCCTTATTTTTTGTGTAGTGTATCAGTTATAAAAATTAAAAAAGTTTAAATTATTTATATACATTATATAAATAATGATAGTATAATATGCCAATAAATGTAAGTATATTATATTTTGCAATGTTTAAATTTACAGAAAGGAGTACGATCGAATCGTTATTTATTTATGAGTGAAAATACACAAACTGAGAAAAAAACCATTCCTTATAAAGAGATGAGTTTTTGGCAGAAAGAAAGATATACCTGGTTCTCTAACATTCCGGGAGACATTTGGGGAGGTATTGTTGCAACATTCTGTCTTCTTCCTGAAGTTATAGGATTCATGCTTGCAGTTGGTATCCCTCCTTACATGGGCCTTTTCACATGTATAGTACTTACAGTTACACTTTCATTTGTAAGCGGAAGACCGGGCGTAATTACAGCCTGTGCAGGTGCTACAGCAACAATTCTTACAGGCCTCATATCGAAAGTATTTATATCGGGTGAACATCCTGAGTACCTGTTTGCAGCGGTAATACTTGCGGGTATTATTCAGATAGTTTTAGGACTTGTTAAATTCGGAGTAGTGGTAAAGTTTATTCCGGAATCAGTAATGCACGGATTTGTTAATGGTCTTGCAACTATTATTCTTATTTCACAGATTCAGATGCTTTTAAGAGAAAAGCCTGAAACAATGGGACTTCAGATTGGCATGATTGCTATCGGTGTAGGTTCTATCGTAGGATTTAAGTTCCTTAAGAAGGTTATTAAGGGAAGAGGATTCACAACTATCCCAGAAGCTATTATCGGTGTAGTTGTAGTTGCAGTGATTGGTATCTGTGCAAACCTTCCTATTATGAGAGTTGCAGATTTAGGATCTGTAACACCTGACTTCACATATTTCGGTTCAGTATTTGCTAACTTCGGAAATATCTTTACATGGGATTGTTTCTCAACTATTTTCCCATTATCACTTTCAGTTGCATTTATCGGATTAGTTGAAACAATGCTTACATCAAGAGTTGTAGGTGAGGAGACAAATACAACTGAAATCACTGACCTTAACAGAGAGTGTAGAGGACAGGGTATCGGTAACATCATCTGCGGTTTCTTAGGTACAATGCCTGGTTGTGCGATGATTGCTCCTTCAACAGCAAATGTTAAGAGTGGTGGTAAGGGCAGACTTTCATCACTTGTAACAGGTGCTACAATGGCAGTGCTTCTCTTTGCATTATCACCATTGCTTTCATCAATTCCATTAGCAGCTTTCATTGGAGTTATGTTCTATATCTGCTTTGAGGTTTATAACTGGGATTCAATCATTAAGATGGCTAAGCAGCCTATTAAAGATACAATTGTAATGCTTCTTGTTGTTACAATCGTTATTGGAACACATAACCTTGCAATTGGTGTTATCTTTGGTATTGCCGCTTACTACATCGCATTCTTACTTAACTTCTTCGTATCAAGTAAGAAAGATGTTATAGTTTCATTTATTCTTCTTGGTGTAGCTATTGCCATTGCTCCGTTTGGAATGGGAATGTTCTTCTCAATTCCTATGGTTGCAACAGCAGCATGTATCGCAGAAGGATGTAGAATGGACTTTAGTTCCGGTAAGGCAGCAAAGGCTTCTACAGTACTTAACTTAATCGCATTCGCAGCATTTGTATTCTTAATCATTCTTAATACATATATTATGCCGGGTGCATTCATGTGGTACCATTTATAATATAATAAAACAATTTTGACTTCCCTTTATGGTTTTCCATGGAGGGGAGTTTTTTATTTAAAATATAAAAAATTAGTATAAAATATATAAAAATTTTCAATGAAAATATCCCCCCATCCTGGTTGTTAGACAAATACTTTTTTTATATTCTTTTAGAAAATATTTAAACGGAGATTTTGGAGGAAAATATGAAAAAGAAAACTTTGGGATTATTAGGTGTATTTGCCATCTCAGGTAGTGTGCTTGCAGGATGCGGTGGTGCAGCTTCTAACACTGGCAACACAGGAGATGCAAAGGATGAGGTAATTGTTACAATGCCTACAACATCAGAGTCTGAATCAGGTTTTGATCCTGCATACGGATGGGGCGCAGGTGAGCACATACACCTATGGAGCTTTATAATATCTATCATTCATTAGATACCTCACCTGTTAAGATGGCTGAATATTCACCATACAAGAACGAAACCGTAAACAAATATATGGATGAGGCTCTTGCTGCAGAAGACCTTGAAGAATCATATGATTTATGGAAAAAGGCACAGTGGGACGGTGCTTTTAATCCCTATGTGGGCATGAAAATGATGCCATGGGCAATATATTATTCTTTAAATACACGTATTATGTTATTATAATTAAATATGTTTTATCACAATAAAGTTTTAAAATAATGTTTAAAAATAACTATTTAAATAAGCTTTAATAAAATATTTTAAACACAGATTTCAGATACATAAAGGAAGGTAAGTTATGAAAATAGCAGTTCTTACAGGCGGTACAAGCACAGAAAGAGATGTTTCAATTGTTACATCAACTAATGTATGCAAGGCTTTAAGAAAAAAAGGACATGATGCAAATGTAATCGATGTTTTCTTCGGTAGTGATGAGTATGCAGATGCAGAAGCATTTTTCAATACAGTAAGTGACCTTGATGCAGAAGCAGAAAAATTACATGGTTTATCTGCAAATGTAAAAGAAACAATTGCTAAGAGAAAAGCAGACAACGGAATGTTCTTCGGACCAAATGTATTAGATTATTGTGAAAATGCAGATATTGTATTTATGGGTCTCCACGGTGAAAATGGTGAGAACGGTAAGATACAGGCTACATTTGATCTCCTTGGTATTAAGTACACAGGCCCGGGATTTTTAAGCTCAGCAATTTCAATGGACAAATCTCTTGCTAAGAAGGTGCTTATTCCTGCAGGCGTTCCTATGCCAAATGGAACTGAGATTTCAAAGGAAGACGCTGACAGAACAGTTGATATTCCACTTCCACTTGTTGTTAAGCCTGCATGTGGCGGTTCAAGTGTAGGTGTAAGCATCGTTTATACACAGGAAGAATTAAAGAAGGCAATTGATGAAGCCTTTGAATTAGAGGATAAGCTCGTAATTGAAGAATATGTAAAGGGAAGGGAATTCTCTGTAGGTGTAATGGGCGGCAAGGCACTTCCTATCGTAGAGATTATTCCTAACGGTGGTGTATATGACTTTGAGCACAAATATGATCCAAATGGAGCAATCGAAGTCTGTCCTGCTGAATTAGATGAAGAGACAACAAAGAAAATGCAGGCTATCGCAGAACTTGCATGTAAGACAGCCGGAATCGAAACAGTTTCAAGAGTTGATGAATTACTCAGAGAAGACGGAAACATTTACGCACTTGAAATCAATACACTTCCTGGTATGACACCTACAAGCTTACTTCCTAAGGAAGCAGCGGCAATCGGTATGAGCTATGAAGATCTCTGCCAGAAGTTAGTTGAAATCTCATTAGAAAATTTCGATACAGAGAAGTTCTGATTGTAGATAATATTTAACACTTAAAACATCTGGATGACATCTAACATTGCCGTCCCTGTTTAATACTTATACATGGGGTAATAAAAATGAATAATATGTTCGTAAAAGACATAATAAAAGAAGTTAAGGGAACTGTTTATCTCCTTAATGGCAATAAAGAAATAATATATGAATATTCAAATATCAGTTCAGAAGATAAGGAATTTGAAAATACATATAAGGCTCTTACAGGAAACATTTTCGATGTTGAGATTGCGAATGTAGTTACAGACTCAAGACTTGCAGGTAAAGACAACGTCTATGTAGCAATAAAGGGCGAGAGAAATGATGGAAATGATTTCATCATTAATACATTTGAAAATGGTGCGGTGGCAGCGATAGGTGAAAGACCTGCAAATGAGCTCTTTAAAGAGGCTGACACAAAGTACACTGTAACTGAAAAAATGGAAGAAGACGATGAAGATATAGATATCGAATTTGTTTTTGATAATTCAGACGAATGTGCCTATATCTACATTGAAGCTGAGTCTTCGGTATATGCACTTGGAAGAATTGCCCATGCATATATGGACATTCTCGACATACCTGTAGTTGGTATTACAGGTAGTGTAGGAAAGACAAGTGCCAAAGAGACTATTGCCAGTGTTCTTGGTGAGAGATTTAACGTTGGAAAGACACCGGGCAATCTCAATAATCTTATTGGCCTTCCTCTCACATGCTTTACATTTGATAAAAATACTGAAATTGCAGTTGTTGAAATGGGTGTAAGTGAGATTGGGGAAATGGATCCTATGACAGATATCGTTAAGCCGGATGTTGCTGTTATTACAAACATTGGTGTATCTCACATGGAGAACTTCGGTTCAAGAGAAGGTATTTACAATGAGAAGATTAAGCTTGCAAATGTTCTTCCTGAGAGCGGAGTTGCAGTTCTTAATTTCGATGATGACCATTTAAAAAATTATAAGAGAGATGGTATCACTGTCCGTTTCTACAGCATGAGCAAAAATGGTGACGGTATTGTGGATGAGGATCAGCTTGTATATGCCGACTCATTTAAGTCAGATGGTTTACACGGAAGCGAATGCAAAATCCGCAACTTAAATATTCACAACAACCTTACAGATGTGGATGTTAAGATAAATGTTCCTGGTAAGCACATGGTTTATCCTGCGCTACAGGCTGCTATCGTAGGTGCTCACTTCGGTCTTAATGCTGAAGACATTGCAAATGGTATTGCTAAAAGAGCCACTACAAACGGCAGAATGAACATAATTGAGACAGAGAAGGGTTATACAGTAATTGATGACTGCTATAACGCAAGCCCTTCATCAATGAAAGCCGGTATTGACACATTAACATATGCTGATGGCAGAAAAATCTGTATCCTCGGTGATATGTTTGAGCTTGGTGCGGATGAGCTTCCATTACACAGAGAAATCGGTGAATATGTTTCAGATAAGAACATAGACATCTTAATTACAATCGGTAACCTCTCAAAGGAAATGGCTTCAGCTGCTGAGAATGCAAATGGAGTTACAAAGGTTGTTTCATTTGAAGCAAATGAACCTGCCATAGAATATATTAAGTCAATAATTGAGAAAAATGATACTGTGCTTATTAAGGCATCAAACAGCATGAAGTTTTCTGAAATTGTAGACGCATTAAAATAAATTAAAGTAAAAAAAAAGCAAGGATATATCATCCTTGCTTTTTTGTATTTTGTTTTTGAAAGCGGGTGATTTATTTTTCCGCTTCTTTTTCTTCCTCAGGTGGATTGTCTCTTATTATTTTCTTTACAAGTACTGTTTCAACTCTGTTTCTTTCGGTTTTAATAACTGTGATATATAGATCATTTACAGTTATTGAATCACCTGCAACAGGGAAACGGTCAAGCTTTTCAATTACAAGTCCTGCAACTGAGTCATTTTCTTCTGAAGTAAGATCAGAACCGATAAAGTCATTTAAGTCATCAAGCTTAAGACTTCCTTCAACCTTGTAAATGTTAGGAGAAACCTGAATACATGAGTCCTTGGATTTCTCATCATACTCATCGTGAATCTTACCGATGATTTCTTCAAGAAGATCCTGTGTTGTAATGATTCCGGCAAATTCACCGTATTCATCAATTACAACTGCGATTGAAGTTCTCTGTTTCTGCATATCCTTAAATAATGCTGAGTTATTCTGCATTTCAAATGTGTAATATGCTTTTCTCATAATATCTGATACTGAGAATTTTTCATTTAATTCAGGATCTTTTTTTGTGTTGAACATAAGAATGTCCTTACTGTGAAGAATACCTACAATATTGTTAGGGTTGTCCTTGTATACCGGAACACGGGAATGCTTATATTCTTTATAGATATCAATTACTTCATCAAGAGTAGCGTTAATATCTATAGAAACGATATTTGCTCTTGGAGTCATGATGTCCTTGGCAATAGAATCACCGAAGTCGATAAGGTTGTTGATAATATCCTTTTCATTTGTTTCGATAACACCTTCTTCACTACTTACATCAAGAAGAGCTCTGAGCTCTGATTCAGTCATGGCGCTCTTATCGTTATTCTTGCCTCTTGTAAGGATTTTAATAAAGAGACCGGCTAAAACATTTATTATGAAAACAATTGGTGTAAGTACGACTGTAAGCATTCTTATTACAGGTGCAAC
This sequence comes from uncultured Eubacteriales bacterium, assembly GCA_900545225.1. Lineage (GTDB taxonomy): Bacteria > Bacillota > Clostridia > Lachnospirales > Lachnospiraceae > UBA4285. The sequence goes on along the minus strand of UQXZ01000007.1, from coordinate 16,517 downwards.
TGCACATGCGAATCGTTCAGGATTTCCTGAAGCAAGTGTCTTTGGTGTTATTTCACCGAAGATAAGAAGAACAACCGTAAGAATGATTGTAGCAACACTGGCACCGCTGCTTCCAAGCAATGCAATAAAGAGTGTTGTTGCAATTGATGAAGATGCAATATTAACAATATTATTACCTACAAGGACGGTACTGAGCATTTTTTTTGGATTATCCAGAATCTTCATTGCCGTTACGGCACCCTTGTGGCCTTCCTCACTCATTGACTTCAGCTTAATCATACTGGCCATTGAAAAGGCTGTTTCAGATGCTGAAAAGAATGCAGAAAGTACTACCAGAACAATGATAACTATAAGTTCTATTATATGGGACGTGTCCACTTCTAACTCCTTTTAAAATGTTGATAAAATGTTTTGGCGAATATTATACCATATTACTATTTTAAAATATATAAATATTGAGATAACAAAAAAAGGAAAAACACTTTCCATACAGAATAATATTAAGAGACACTGTTTTTTAGATTTGGAGGTGATGTGAATGACCATAAGAGAAGAGACAGAACAGATTGAAAGAATGGTTCTAAGTAAATATGCCAGTTTTTCAGATTCCACCATGGGCAGAGACACAGATGACCCTCAATGTGATTTGAGAACAGTTTATCAGAGAGACAGAGACAGAATCCTGCACTGTAAGTCATTTAGAAGACTTAAGCATAAGACTCAGGTTTTTCTTTCTCCTGAGGGAGATCATTACAGAACAAGACTTACTCACACATTGGAAGTTGCGCAGATTGCAAGAACCATAGCAAGAGCATTGCGATTAAATGAAGATCTGACGGAGGCCATAGCTCTTGGTCATGACCTGGGACATACACCATTTGGTCACATCGGAGAGGATACACTTACAGATGTATCAGGAATAAGATTTGAGCACTGCGAGCAGAGTGTAAGAGTAGTTGAGAAAATAGAAAAAGATGGTAAGGGACTTAATCTTACAAAAGAAGTAAGAGATGGTATTTTAAACCATCGTACCAGCGGAAGTCCGGGTACACTGGAGGGCTGCATCGTAAGATACTCCGATAAGATTGCATATATCAATCACGATATAGACGATGCCATAAGAGCAGGCATCTTAAAGGAAACTGATATTCCAAAGGAGTACAGCAGTATTCTTGGTAATTCCACAAAGGAAAGACTTAATACCCTTATAAAGGGAGTTGTTGATATATCCAAGGATAAGCCATATGTGAAAATGGATCCAGATGTCAATCTGGCAATGACAGGACTTAGAAGTTTCATGTTTAAAAATGTCTATACCAATAAGACTGCAAAGAGTGAGGAAGAAAAGGCAGACAGAATGCTCAGAACTCTTTACTTATATTATAGAGATAACATAGATAAGCTTCCTAAGATGTACATAGATATAATTAACAGAGATGAGGAACCTAAGATAGAGCGTGCAATCTGTGATTATATTTCCGGAATGAGTGACACATATTCAATTAACACATTTAGAAAAATATACATCCCAATGTCCTGGGATATTTAATTATCAATTGTTCAGGCCTTGTAAATATGGTATAATATCACACATTATTTTTTCCCTATTAACACGGTCGTTCATTTGAGAATGCGGGATTACTTTTTTCTATGTGTCATTAAAATGTGACTTACATATTAATAAAGTGCTTTAGGAAGAGGTTCTATGGCTGATATTAATCAATTAAAAGAACAGGTGAGGGATGCCAATGACATTGTGGATGTTATAGGCAGTTACATTTCCCTTAAAAAATCAGGTTCTAACTACATGGGGCTTTGTCCTTTTCATGGAGAAAAGACACCGTCATTTTCCGTATCGCCAGGTCGTCAGATGTATCATTGCTTTGGATGCAATAAGGGCGGAGACGTTTTTAATTTTGTGCAGGAATATGAAAATATAACCTTTATGGAAGCCTTTAAGCTTCTTGCGGATAAGGCGGGGATTGAAATCCCTGACATTATTTCAGTAAGCAGGGGCGGTAAGGATAAAAGTAAGGAAGTTCTCTATTCAATTAATAAGGATGCGGCATATTTCTTTGTTGATTGTCTGAGAGGAGAAAATGGTGCTGAAGCAAGAGAGTATCTTCACAGAAGAGGACTTGATGCAAAGGTTGTTACAGCCTTTGGGCTTGGGTATGCACCAGGTGACGGAAAGCTGTACAGATATTTAAAAGATAAAGGCTATTCAGATGACGACCTGAAAAAATCCGGATTATTTACATATAAAACCGGAGTAAAAGATAAGTTCTTTAGCAGGGTAATATTTCCAATACTTGGAGATAACAGAGAGGTTATAGGCTTTGGAGGAAGAGTGCTTGGAGATGGAATTCCAAAGTACCTTAACTCTCCGGAGACACCAATATTTGAAAAGGGTGAAAATCTTTATGGATTTTACCTTGCTAAAAGGACAAGAAATGAAAGAATAATTCTTGTTGAGGGATATATGGATGTTATATCCATGCAGCGGGCAGGATTTACCGAAACGGTTGCATCCCTTGGAACTGCTCTTACAGAGTTCCAGTCAAGAAAAATAAGCAGAGTCGCAAAGAAGGTATATCTTATATACGATTCAGATGAAGCAGGCACAAAGGCAAAGCTTCGCGCAATTCCAATTTTAAGACAATATGGAATTACACCGTATGTGGTTATATTAGATCCGTACAAGGATCCGGATGAGCTTATAAAGGTTCTTGGACGGGAGGAAATGTCCAAAAGAATCGATAATGCCGTAGACGGTGTTATTTTTGAAATAATGCAGCTTGAGCATGAATTTAACAGGAGTGATCCTGCAAGCAACGCAGAATTCGAAAAGGAAGCTGCATCAAAAATTGCTTCATTTTCTTCTATAGATATGGATAAGGACAGGGCTGAGTTTTTAAGCATACGAAACAACTATATCAGTACCGTGGCCAATGAATTCCATATAGATAAAAACGAACTCACACAGATTGTAGATGGAATGATTGCCATTAAGAGACGAGATGGCGGTGAGAATAAGACTCTGGTCAGAAAGCAGGAGATACATCCTCAAAAGGACAGAGAAGAACGCAAAAGTATAGATAAAGGAATACTTAATGCGGAGAAAATAGTCCTTACGGCTGTATCAAGCTATCCGGGGATTTTAGAATCTGTGGAGAAATATATAAGAATAGATGATCTTGTAAACGATGTGTCATCTGAGGTTGGGAAAATGTTAAGAGACGGCATTTTGTCGAATAATCTTAACATACCAAAGATATTTGATGCATTTGTTGAAAAGAATATAAATATAAGCATAGTTCTCAATAGCGATGAATTAAATCAGCTTTCCGAGGAAGATACGAAGAAAGCACTGGCTGATGCTATTAAAAAAATTCTTCAGAAGAAGAATGAAATAGAAATCAATAAGCCTGAAAATCTCGCTAAGATAGCAGAATTAACAAACAGGAAGATGGAGCTTCAAGAACTTTCAATTAATTTTGACTGATAAGTACTATGGGCGCATGTCGTGACAGAGTTTTACCGGGAGGAAAGATAAATGGCTAAGAAGGCTGAAACAACTACAAATGAAGAAATTAAGGAAGAGGTTATGGAGGCTGAAGACAAGAAAGAGCTTGAAGTAGAAGAGAAGAAACCTAAGAAAACAACAAGAAAGAGAACTTCAAAGAAGGCTGAAGAAGAGAAAGCTTCTGCAGTTGATTCTGAAAATGAAGAAGATACAAGAACTGATGAAGAAAAATTCCTTGATATTATAGAATCTCTTGTAAAGAAAGCGGCTAAGAATAAGAATGTAATTGATTATCAGGATATTACAGAAGCCGTATCAGAAGTTTTAGATAACATGGATGATGTAGATAAAATCTATGATTATCTTGAAAGCAAGAAGATCGAAATCAGAATGGAAGAAGATGACGATAAGCTTGACGATGACGATGATCTTGATGATGACGTTGATAGCGAAGATGAAATCGATCTCTCTAAGATAGATTTATCAGTTCCTGAAGGTATCGGCGTTGACGATCCTGTAAGAATGTATCTTAAGGAAATCGGACAGATTCCTCTTCTTACAGCTGAGCAGGAAGTTGAATATGCAAAGAGAATGGAAGAAGGAAACGAGGTAGCTAAGCGCCGTCTTGCAGAGGCCAACCTTCGACTCGTTGTTTCTATTGCCAAAAGATATGTAGGTCGAGGAATGCAGTTCCTTGATTTAATTCAGGAAGGTAACCTTGGTCTTATCAAGGCTGTTGAAAAGTTCGACTACCGTAAGGGATACAAGTTCTCAACATATGCAACATGGTGGATCAGACAGGCTATTACAAGAGCCATCGCTGACCAGGCAAGAACAATCAGAATTCCTGTTCATATGGTTGAGACAATCAACAAGCTTACAAGAGTATCAAGACAGCTTTTACAGGAACTTGGAAGAGAGCCATCACCTGAAGAAATTGCTGAGGAAATGGATATACCTGTAGAAAAGGTTCGTGAAATCCAGAAGATTTCACAGGAGCCTGTTTCTCTTGAAACACCAATCGGTGAAGAGGAAGACAGCCACCTTGGAGATTTCATTCAGGATGAAAATGTTCCTGTTCCTGCAGAAGCAGCAGCGGCTACATTACTCAGAGAGCAGCTTGATGACGAGCTTGCAACTCTTACTGAAAGAGAGCAGAAGGTTCTCAGACTCAGATTCGGTCTTGATGACGGTAAGGCAAGAACTCTTGAAGAAGTTGGTAAGGAATTCCAGGTTACAAGAGAGAGAATCAGACAGATTGAGGCTAAGGCTATAAGAAAACTCCGTCAGCCAAGCCGAAGCAAGAAGTTACAGGATTACCTTGATTGATAATCTTTCTAACAGATTAAAAACCGTAGCCAATCTTGTACCGAGAGCATTCAGAGTCTGTGATGTGGGGACGGACCACGGATATTTACCTATCTATTTATCACAGACCGGAATAGCAAAAAGTATTATTGCTATGGATTTAAGAGAAAAGCCTCTTCAGAAAGCCATCAATAATGCAAAGGATGAAAATGTTTCCAACATAGATTTCAGACTTTCAGACGGTCTTGACAAGCTGGAGAAAAATGAAGCAGATGTAATAACCATCACAGGTATGGGTGGCTATTTAATTCTGAACATATTAAAGAAGGCCTTGGACAGAGGCCTGTTTTCTGAGGGAATGAGAATAATAGTATCTCCTCATTCAGATTACAGGGAACTGAGAAATTTTCTATATGGTAATGGATTTCAGATATTGGAAGAAACTGCCATGTATGAAAATAAATGGTTCTACAATATCATTTCAGCTAAATACGACGGAGTTGTACGAAGTGCAGATGAGGTTGTATTGAGCTACGGAAGTCATTGCCTTGAATCCCGAAATGCCGCATTAAAGCAATATTTATTGCATGAAAGCATGGTGCTTCGAGGTGTAATAGAGAATGTTTCCGAAGTTGATTCGGATTCGGCAAAGGCCAAATTACAAGAATTAAAAGATAAACTTAAAGTTAACAAAGAAGCATTGTCATATTATTTATGAAAATGCATCTGATAAATGAATATAAATACTAAATCATATTAAAGGGGAATGTAGACTTATGGTTAAGGCGGTTAAGTTTGGAGGAAGTTCACTTGCAAGTGCAGAGCAGTTCAAGAAGGTAAAGAACATCATCTTATCAGAAGAAGAGAGAAGATTCGTAGTACCTTCTGCTCCTGGAAAAAGATTTTCAGATGACATTAAGGTAACAGACCTTTTATACAGATGCCACGGAGAAGCTAAGGTTGGTATGGACTTTACTCATACATTAGATACTATCAAGTCAAGATATGAAGAAATCATCAAAGGTCTTGATTTAGATTTATCACTTGATGATGAGATTGCAGTTATTGCTGAGAACCTTAAAAAGGGAACATCAATAGACTATATCGCATCAAGAGGTGAGTACCTCAATGGTATCGTTCTTGCTAAATGTCTCGGATATGAATTTATCGATTCAGCAGAAGTAATTCTCTTTGATGAAAACGGAAAGTTCCTTTCAGAGGAGACAAATGAAAAGCTTTCTGCAAGATTAAGCACAATGGACAATGCAGTTCTTCCGGGTTTCTACGGATCAATGCCAAATGGTGAAGTAAAAACATTCAGCAGAGGTGGTTCTGACGTTACAGGTGCTATCCTTGCACGTGCAATCAGAGCTGACGTATACGAGAATTGGACAGACGTATCAGGTTTCCTTGCTGCTGATCCAAGAATCGTAGAAAATCCTGAAGTAATAGAAGTAATTACTTATAAGGAGCTTAGAGAACTTTCATACATGGGAGCCGGAGTTCTTCATGAATCAGTTATTTTCCCTGTAAGAAAAGAGGGAATTCCTGTTAACATCAGAAATACAAATGCTCCTGAAGATAAGGGAACAATGATCGTAGAGAGTACATGCCACGTTCCTGGACATACAATCACAGGTATTGCAGGCAAGAAGGGATTCGCATCTGTAAATATCGATAAGGATAAGATGAACTCTGAAGTCGGTTTCGGTAGAAAAGTTCTTGAAGTATTTGAAAATAACGGAATTTCATTTGAGCATATGCCTTCAGGAATCGATACAATGACAGTATTTGTTAACATGGAGCAGTTCATTCCAAAGGAACAGTTAGTATTATCACAGCTCCACCAGGCAGTTCATCCTGATTCTATCGAGCTTGAAGCAGATCTTGCTCTTATTGCCGTTGTTGGTAGAGGAATGAAGAACAGTACAGGTTGTGCTTCTAAGATATTCAAGGCACTTGCTGAAGCAAATGTTAACATTAAGATGATTGACCAGGGATCAAGTGAAATGAATATTATTGTAGGTGTAAGAAACAGCGATTTCAACAATGCAATCAAAGCTATCTACAAAGCATTTTTTAACTAATATATTAATATAACGAAAAGTTGTCGCATATGTAGCCCTTGGTAGCGTAAACAATGTATGATTTACCCCTGGATATTGCGGCAACTTTTTTGTTAAATGTTTAAACGGTGTAAGTGTTTCTGATAAAAAGAGTACTGATATCGTTTGCTTATATGAGGATTTGCTTATGATATATGAATCTAACAGCGAACAGGAAACATTTGAAATTGGTAAAATGTTAGGTGAAAAAGCCGAAATGGGAATGATTTTTGCACTAGAGGGTGACCTCGGTGTGGGAAAAACAGCATTTTCAAAGGGTTTTGCTGAAGGACTTGGAATAACAGAAGTTGTTAACAGTCCTACATTTACCATTGTTCAGGTGTATGACAGCGGAAGAATGCCGCTTTATCATTTTGATGCATATAGAATTGAAGATCCGAGCGAAATGGATTATCTCGGATTCGATGAATATTTCTTTGGAAATGGTGTATGCCTTATTGAATGGCCAAGCGTTATAGAGGAATATTTACCGAATGATATGATAAGGGTAACCATATCGAAAAATTTGGATAAGGGATTAAATTACAGACTGATAGAGGTGGAAAATGACGGTTCTGGCAATTGAAAGTGCCGGTAGTGTTGCAAGTGTGGCAATCCTTAAGGACAACAGGATTGTTGGAGAATACAGCATTAATACCGGAACAAAACATTCTGAGACACTTCTTCCAATGACAGATGCACTTATAAAAAGCATCGGTATGGAAATCTCGGACATAGATTATATTGCGGTTTCTGTAGGTCCGGGTTCATTTACGGGATTAAGAATAGGTATCTCACAGGCAAAAGCAATGGCATATGCATTTAATAAGCTGACAGTTGCCGTGCCTACATTAAAGACACTGGCCACAGTGGGAGTAACACCTGGTATTATCTGCTCAGTAATGGATGCAAGAAGAGCCCATGTGTACTGTGGATTATATGAATACAATTCTGTTAATTCAGATGCAGATACTAAGGCTCAGGCTTGTGCTAAGCAGTACAAGCTCGAAAAAATTGAAGAAAATACATTAATTTCTGCAGAAGAGCTTGTAGAGAAATTAAATGCATCAGGCAGAGAAGTTACATTTGTGGGTGACGGAATAGCAGTTCTTGAGAAGTTCTTGGAAAATGCAACATTTACATATAAATATGCATTACCAACTGAAATAGAATTAAGCGCCGCAAAGGTTGCATATGCTGCAGTGGATATGATTGAGGCAGGAGAACTTACAACAGCTTCAGCATTAAATGCAGAATATTTAAGACCTTCACAGGCTGAAAGAACAAAAGAGGCAAAAGATAATTACATTATCAGGGAAATACAGGCTTCTGACGCAGCAGGTGCAGCGGAGATTGAGAAAATTGCCATAGGCGATGGCGCCTGGTCTGAGGAAGCGCTCAAGGATGTAGTTTCTAAAGATGATGCATCATACCTTGTTGCATGCTGTGGAGACACAATATGCGGATTAGTCGGTGCATGGATTTCTCTTGATGAGGCAGAAATCACAAATGTTGCAGTACATCCTGAATACAGAAGAAAGGGTATTGCAAGAGCACTTTTAAGAGAGTTGATAACACGAGGAAGAAAAAACGGCGTAAAGCGTTTTGTTCTTGAAGTGAGAAAAAGCAATAAAAAAGCTATTAATTTATACGAAAGCATGAACTTTGAGTTTGTAGGTGAAAGAAAAGACTTTTACAGCAGACCAAAGGAAGATGCATGTATATATGAGCTTGGTTAGAAAGGAATAACAATGCTTGATGTTTGTTTGCTTGGGACAGGCGGAATGCTGCCTCTCCCGGGAAGATGGTTAACATCTCTGTTTTTAAAATATAACGGCAGCGGACTTCTTATAGATTGCGGTGAAGCGACACAGATTGCCATGAAGGAAGCGGGAGTCAGTAATTATGATATCGATACAATCTGCTTCACACATTTTCATGCAGATCATATAAGCGGATTGCCCGGAATGCTTTTATCAATGGGTAATTCAGGAAGAACAACTCCTGTTACACTTATTGGACCTAAGGGGTTAAAGAGAATAGTTACAGCGTTGAGAACTATTGCTCCGGAATTACCATTTGAAATTGAATTTATCGAATTGGATGACGCCCAGTCACATTTAAGCCGTCTTGGATATGAAATTGATATTTACAAGCTTAACCACAAGGTGACATGCTTCGGATATACAATAAGCATTCCAAGAATGGGCAAGTTCGATGTGGAAAAGGCTAATTCTTTAAGTATTCCTAAAATGTTTTGGAATAAGCTTCAGCATGGTGAAGATGTTGTGGTTGACGGTGTTGAAATAAAGTCAGAATCAGTTATGGGAAACCCGAGAAAGGGAATAAAGGTTACATATTGTACTGATACCAGACCTGTTCAGGCTATTATTGACAATGCTTACCAGTCTGATTTATTTATCTGCGAAGGTATGTATGGTACTGATGACAGATTAAATAAAGCCAGAGAATATAAGCATATGACATTTTCCGAGGCGGCTACACTTGCTAAGGAAGCGGATGTTAAAGAAATGTGGTTAACACATTTCAGTCCTGTATTACAGCGCCCGGGAGATTTTATTAACATAGCAAGAAAAATATTTGCCAATTCCCATGTGGGAAGCTGTGGTAAAGCGGTAACTTTAATGTACGAGGATTGATATGAACGATAAAGACATAAAAATACTTGCAATTGAGTCTTCCTGTGATGAAACAGCGGCTTCAGTGGTTATAAATGGAAGAAATATCATATCAAATGTGATTAATTCTCAGATTAAGATTCACACTGAGTATGGTGGTGTTGTGCCTGAAATTGCTTCAAGAAAGCACATGGAAAATATTGTTAATGTTGTGGATGAGGCATTAAAAGAGGCAGACATGACTCTTAATGATCTGGATGCAATTGCAGTAACAAATGGTCCGGGACTTGTTGGCGCACTTCTTGTTGGGGTTTCATTTGCAAAAACTCTTGCATGGAGTATAAATAAGCCTTTAATTCCTGTTAATCATATTGAAGGTCATATTTGTGCTAATTATCCGGAAAATAAAGATCTCGAGCCGCCATTTGTAATACTTGTTATTTCAGGCGGACATACATATCTTGCAATCTGCTCAGAATATGGTAAGTATGAAATTGTGGGACAGACAAGAGATGATGCGGCAGGTGAAGCATTTGACAAGGTTGCCCGTGCAATCGGCTTAGGATATCCTGGTGGACCTAAGGTTGATAAGTTAAGTAAGAGCGGCAATCCGGATGCATTTGATTTCCCGATTGCACATATTGCGGATGCTCCATTTGACTTTTCGTACAGTGGAGTTAAATCTGCCGTTCTCAATCAACTTAATACAGCAAAGATGAACGGTGTGGAGATTAACAGCGCTGACGTTGCAGCTTCATTCCAGAAGGCAATAATCGGATCTACTGTACCTAAGGCAATTGCATTATGTAAGGAAAAGAATATTAATAAGCTTGCAATCGCAGGTGGTGTTGCATCAAACAGTGCACTCAGAGAAGCTCTTCAGTCAGCATGTGATAAAGAAGGCATACAGTTCTGTTCACCATCGCCTGTTATGTGTACAGATAATGCAGCCATGATAGGGGCAGCGGCTTATTACAAATATTTAAATAATGAATTTAGTGGTTTAGACCTTAACGCAATTCCTAATTTATCTTTATAATTAATGAATGGATTGATAAAGAATATTCATACAGAAGATTTATAATGAAAATATTTGAAATCAAAATTTTTGTATGAATATATGATTGTCATTTATGCAGCGGTACATGTAATCGTAACTTAAATTTTGCAGGAGTTTATATATGAAAGACAGGATTTACGCAATAATAGTCGCAGGCGGGACCGGCTCAAGAATGAAAAGTTCCGTTCCAAAGCAATATCTTGACCTGCGCGGCAAACCGGTATTGCAATATTCAATCGAAAAATTCCTTGAAAATGAATTAATCGATGCATGTATCATTGTGGCTCACAAAATGTACCATAAAGATATTGAAGATATGACAAGGGGAATTGCCGGAAAGAACATTTACATCGTTGAAAATGGTACAGAGCGAATCGACTCTGTAAAAAATGGCCTGGATAAGGCATTGTCTCTTGAAGAGTCATACGATAATTCGGAAAATGGCGGTATGGCATATGTAATGATTCATGACGGAGCCAGACCGCTGATTTCTGAAAAGCTTATTTCAGATTCCATCGAGAATGTGAAGAAATATAGAGCAATCGTTCCTGCAATAGCCGTAAAGGATACAATAAAGAAGATCAATGATAGTAATGAGGTTCTGGACACTCCTGAGAGAGCTTACTTAAGAGCGGCACAGACGCCTCAGTGTTTTGAATTGAATCTTATACTGGATGCATTTGATAAATATAATTCAGATACATTGCTGGAACATCTGCCAACTGATGATGGAAGTCTCATTGAGCTGTATTCAGATGCAAATGTGGTTATTACAGAGGGCGATGAGAACAACTTAAAGATTACAACTCCTATAGATTTACGCATTGCAGAGATGATTCTTGGGGATGAGAGTCAATAAATAATTATTTTAAAATATTAAAAAATAGTTGTTGACATAATAGATATATATTGGTATTATAACAAAGTCGCTACAGGGTAGTGTGCTTTGGAGAGGTAGCGAAGTGGTCATAACGCGGCGGTCTTGAAAACCGTTTGTCTTAACGGGCGCATGGGTTCGAATCCCATCCTCTCCGCTAAAAATTGGGGCGTGTATACGCCCCGTTTTTAATTTAAAAAACTTTTTTTGGAGAAGTACCCAAGAGGCTGAAGGGACACCCCTGGAAAGGGTGCAGGTCGTTAACGCGGCGCGCGGGTTCAAATCCCGCCTTCTCCGTTTTATTTTTAGCAGATTGACATGCATTTGTATGTTAATCTGCTTTTTTAATTAAAGTTAATAATCTATGCTAATTAGTTGAATAATCGTTATAGAAAATATTAAATTTTTGAGAAATATATGTTATATTTTAGACATTGCAGATAAAATATCTAATATTTGTTTTACGAGCTTGTATACGTCATTAAACAGTATTGCTTTTTAGGATTTGCTTTACTGAGTTTGCCGGGATACTTTTCTTATTAGGGAAAGGGGAGAGAAATGCAAAACAACGCTACAAAAAGAACTATTAATCTTTTAGCTGATTCATTGAAAAATCTTTTGAACGTAAAAGAGATTAATAAGATTACTATTAACGAAATTACAAAAGACAGCGGCGTAAACCGACAAACATTTTATTACCATTTTCATGATATATATGAGTTATGCTCATATATGATAGAAAGAGATTTGCAGGAGCTTATGCCTTCCCGCGGTAATGATGTTACCGATTGGAAAAATGCAATGATCACACTCCTGGAATATCTGGAGGAAAATAAGAACTTATATAAGAGACTCATTCTTACGGTGGGTTCTTTCTATATTAATCAGTTTATACATGACAATCTTAAACCCTACGTTAAAGCGTATATCACAAGATATATAAAACCTACAAATATCACCAGTGAATATTTAGAGTTTTTATATGGATATTACACAGCTTCATTCCACGGCTGCATAATTGATTGGATACTATTTGACGGTATTAAAAATGTTGCGGATAAAAATGAATTAGTCGATTTGATTGATATAACTGTTGAGGGTTCCTTAGAACATATAGTGGAAAGATTCGAAGGTAAAAAAGATACAACAGTATAATGATATTTAAACATTTACAATATTATTAAAGGCATCCGGTTATGTCGGTAGACTAAAACAGCCATCATTTATATCAGGATAATGTAAATAATGGCTATACCGAAGTTAATAATGTTTGATTTAAAATGGAACATTGTGCAGGACGTCTGATCTGCATGGTGTTCCTTTTTTATCCCTTAATAAAGTCCCCAGGTTATATGAATGTACATATTTTGAATAAATACATATTTTAAATACAAAAGAGTGAAGATTAGTATTTCCTCCATATATAAATGTGAATATTTTGAATATGTGCATTTCATAAGTGTGTAAAATTAATATCTGCATGAAACATCGAATATTATTAACACGGCTATTGCCAACATAGTTATTAATGATTTAGTTATTTTTTATAACATAGTTATTATTAACATAGTTATTATTAACATACTCTCTGACACCGAATATCTGGACAAAGCATTGTTACAAAATTATCAAAGTGCAACAATTTAGACATTTGTATAACAAAGTCTATTTAAGAATTCTATTGTAAATGTTAAATTTCTATATACGTATTACAGCAGCTAATATATCTTAGTATTTTATTTGCTTAAGATAAGCAGCTAATATATTAAGATATTTTATCTGCCGGCGAAGAAGGGAGGTTTTATGTAAATGTCGCAGGGAGATGAGAAGAAGAAAAAGCGAAGCAAGTATTTGACTTTGGTTATTCTTTGTATTGGTATTCTGCTCATCCCTGTTATCTACTTCGGCACATATGTATCATCCGTTTGGGATGTTTATGGAGAAACTGAACATTTGCCTGTCGCGGTAGTTAACGAGGACAAAGGGGCAGTGTATAAGGATGAAGAAGTAAACTTTGGTAATCAGTTAGTCGACAATCTCAAGGAAAACAACAGTTTAAAATGGGAATTTGTTGATTTAAAGACAGCAAGAGAAGGTCTTGAAACAGGTAATAAATATTACGCTGTAATTGATATACCAAGTGACTTTTCCGAAGATTTGACATCTTTAAGTAATGAGGTAAAAACACAGGCGACGATTACATATTCTGCCAACCAAAAGAGGAATTATGTAGCGTCATCAATCTTATCAACAGCTGTAACAAGACTTAAGGACTCTGTAGATTTAAAAATTGCAGAGAAGATTACAGACACACTTGTAACACAGTTAGAGGCTGTTCCGGATTCACTGGAAGAAGCTAATGACGGTGTTGAACAGTTAAAGGATGGAAGTCAGCAGTTAGATAATGGTTATACAAGTCTTATTGATGGTAACACAGCAATAACAGATGGTTTAACTACATTATCAGCAGGTCTTACAACTGCCCTTGATGGAGCAACAGCTCTTAGTAACGGTGCTAAGCAGTTAGACGCAGGCGCTAAATCAGCTCAGTCAGGTTCAGCTCAGCTTTCAGCAGGAAGCCAGGCTGTTACTGACGGTATTAAAGCTGTTTCAGCAGGTTTAACTACACTTAATACTACAATCCAGTCAGGAATTTCATCATCAAAGGATAATGTTGGTAAAACTATTGGTGCAGGAATTAACAGCGCAGTAAGTCAGGTATATGACGGAAACGGAACATCAGTCGGAATTAACGATTATGTAGACGGTGTTTACACATATGTAAATGATGCAAATTCATATACAACAAGCGTTGATTCATATACTGATGCAACTACAAATATGATTAATGCTTTAAATGCAGGTGATACAGCTACAGCAACAGCTATTGCCAATCAGTTAGCTGCAACAGATGCTACAGGCATGACAACAGCTCAGAAGATCAAAGCAGGTTCACAGCAGCTCCAGCAGAGCGGATCACAGATCCTTGCCGGAGGTACATCTGTAAAGGGAAGTAAAGACTTATTAATTGCAGGACTTACAAACGGAATTATTCCTGGATTAAGCAACAGCTTAGACACTCTTGCAAATAGCATTAGTTCCGGAATCCAGCTGGTAAAAACTCCAATTGACGGAGAAGGCGATACAGGAATGTATACAGCTGCCGACGGAAGCAAGAAGACAGCACTTATCGCAGGATCAACACAGGTTAGTCAGGGATTAATTACTCTCGATGGTGGACTTACAACATTGTCTCAGGGTACAGAATCACTTTCTAACGGTGCAAATCAGCTTAAGTCATCAGGTATTGGCCAGCTTTCTGATGGATCTGCACAACTTCTTGACGGATCACAGCAGTTAGGAGATGGACTTGTAACAGCCAAGGACGGTAACGGTCAGGTACTTGACGGTCTTACAACTTTAAATAACGCATTTAATACTTCAATCAGCGATGCCAAAGACAAGCTTCAGGCGACAGACGGGCTCGCAACTGCAGTAGGAAATGGAGTTGAGACTGTAGCAGAACCATTTGACGAAATACCTAACTATGGTGAGTCATTTGCTCCATACTTCTTAAATGTATCTCTTTGGGTAGGTGCCTTAACATGTATGTTAACAATCTACTACGATTATAAGAGAACAGTTAAAACATTGGGACCTATGTCTCGTAAGCCTTTGATACGTTTCTTCTTCTTTTTAGGAATCGCTATCGCACAGGCTGTAATTTGTGGTCTTGTAGGTCAGTTCGGACTTGGTCTTGATATTAACCTTCCGGCTGCATACTACTTAGGATTAATTGCAACTGCAATTACATATATGCTTATTGTGGAATGTCTGATGGTTAACCTCGGTGACGTTGGTAAATTCCTCTCTATGGTACTCATGGTATTGCAGCTTACTGCAACAGGAGGAACATTCCCAACAGAATTAAATCCGGGATTCTTCCAGGCAATCAATCCATTCTTACCTATGACATATAATATTCAGCTTATGAAAGAGGCCATCAGTGGTCATAACCAGGCATATGCATGGTACAACTTTGGAATGCAGTTTATCTTCGCGGCAATTGCCCTTGGATTATTAATGCTTGGTAACATCATAAGAAGAATTAAGAATAGAAAAGAAGGCGAGAAGATTGGTATTGTGGATGCTTTCCATTATGGAGAAGAAGGTCACTTCAGCCACATCCCACACAACCATTAATTGAGTTGTTACAGTAAAGCGAAATGATGTCTTTAAATTTAAGATAACAAAATAATGAGCGACGGCGTGTGAATTTATTTCACACGCCGTTTTTTGATTTATTATTTCTATATAGAAAGTATTAGTTTGAATGAATATCAGATTAATACATTAAAGAAAATGTTTTAAGTGAATATCAGATTAAGAAAAATATTTTAATTGAACATCAGAATATCAGATTAAGAAAAATGTTTTAAATGAATATCAATAACTTTTATTTAAAGAAAACGCTTTATATGATTATTATTACATTAAGAAAAATGTTTAAATAAATATCCAGTAATTAGATTAAGAAAAAAGTTTAAACCAATATCAATAACTTATATTAATCAAATCTTCTATATAGAAGATATAATACCTCAGGATAGAAGATCAGATATTCGGAAGCATATCGTTTATTTCTTTTATTCTATTATTTTTCTTCTATATATAGAAATGAACATTTATTATTTCATACTCATCTGGATTATTCCTGTCGTATCCATAGAGTGCCCGTCAGAAATACCGGTTGCTAATAAATACAGTCTGACATTTTTTAATACGTATAACCGGTGCATAAATAAAATGTTTATTAATACGTATGAGCGAATAAATATTTTTTATAATTATTTTTAAATAATTTCTATAATTTCCCCCGGATTCAATAGAAAAACCAATATTTTCAAAATAATTTTTGCCCGCAACCCCAGTGTTTATGCGGTTTTACGGTAAATAAAAAATAATTTTGAAAATTTCTTAGAAAAAGTGTTGACATAATATG
>UQXZ01000006.1 GCA_900545225.1 uncultured Eubacteriales bacterium | reverse complement strand
TGGGCGTGTTCGGGACTTACACCCGTTAGAGCGCGCCCATGGCGCGCAAACAAAGTAAGTTACGGGTAGTATACCAGTAACTTACTCTAATATCCATATTTTACTTATTTATTAACTTAAATGACTAACTGTAGTCGGTATTGTTAGTAAATACTTTATCCAAATTTATTAATGTCTATATAATTAAATTAGAAATCTACTTCTGTATCGTAGTAGCAAGCCTTAAGAACTTTTTCCATCTCATCAACAGAAACGCTACGTGGGTTAGAACCTGTACAAGCATCTTCAACAGCTCTCTCAGCGATTGATCTTGATCTCTCAAGGAAGATTTCTTCTGGAACGAAGCCCTGCTCAGCTGGAGTACCATCTGCAGCATAGAACTTGATACCACGAGGGATGTTCATATCGATGCTGAACTGTCTTACAGCCTTAATAAGTGATGCAACCTTCTCGTCTTCGTTAGCACCTGATAAGTGCATGTAATCAGCAATTGTAGCATATCTCTTCTTAGCTTCAAGATCTCTTGAGTTGAAGGCAATTACCTTTGGAAGGTACATAGCATTAGCTGCACCGTGAACGATGTGTGCACCGCAATCCTGGAATACAGCACCTGTCTTATGAGCAAGTGAGTGAACGATACCAAGTAAAGCATTTGTAAATGCCATACCTGCGAGGCACTGTGCATAGTGCATTTCGTCTCTTGCTACCATATCTTCGTTGTATGATCTAACTAAGTTATTCTGGATCATTTCAATTGCATGAATTGCAAGTGGATCTGAGAATGGGCTCTTAGCTGTAGCAACATACGCTTCAATAGCATGTGTTAAAGCATCCATACCTGTGAATGCAACCATCTTCTTAGGAAGTGTGTGTGTAAGCTCTGGATCAACGATAGCTACGTCCGGTGTAATTTCGAAGTCAGCGATTGGATACTTTGTACCTGTTGAGTAATCTGTGATTACTGAGAAAGCTGTAACTTCTGTAGCTGTACCTGATGTTGAAGAAACGGCACAGAAATGAGCCTTCTTACGCATCTCAGGAAGTCCGAATACTTTACACATGTCTTTGAATTCGATATCTGGATATTCGTACTTGATCCACATAGCCTTTGTTGCGTCGATAGGTGAACCACCACCGATAGCAACGATCCAGTCCGGACCAAATTCTTCCATAACTGCTGCACCCTTCATAACTGTCTCAATTGATGGGTCAGAC
Organism: uncultured Eubacteriales bacterium; assembly: GCA_900545225.1. Taxonomy (GTDB): domain Bacteria; phylum Bacillota; class Clostridia; order Lachnospirales; family Lachnospiraceae; genus UBA4285. The sequence continues at coordinate 96,266 of UQXZ01000006.1, read as the reverse complement.
TCGATACCTTCAAAGATCTTAACTTCCATGCCGGCTTCCTTAAGATACTGCTCAGCTCTCTGTAAGAAACCGCCTCTCTTCATTGCGCCACCACCAACGCAAATCATTGCCTTTGTACCTTTGAGTTCCTTAAGGTGCTCTAAAGCGCCTTTTCCATGGTAGATGTCTCTAGGTAATGTAAATCTTGCCATAATGGTATCCTCCGATTAACTATACTTGTCTCGAATATAATTAATGTCAGATGCCCTTGTCTTGTCTATGGGTCGTATTGTATTAAATAAAATGCAATCCGTCAACATAATTTTTTTATTTTTTTGATTTTGTCTAAATTTTAAGTTTAAAATACCCATTTTATGTGTATTTTAAACATGATTTCATTTTGAATTCAAATGCAATTTCAAGCGAATTTAAACACGATTTCATTTTGAATTTAAGGCCCTTTTTTACAGATTATATTTGTATATGTGTTATAATATTCTGAGCAAACAAATCAACGGGGCTTTTGAAATGAATGATATTTTTTAAAAATAAATAAAAAATTGGGGTTTGGTATGATGCGCCTTCCTATGAATGGCAAGGATGTTGACATTGAAACAACAAAAGAAATGGTTGATTACTTTATAGATAACGGTTTTAACTATTTTGATACTGCCCATGGATATCTGGATGGAAAATCCTACAATTGAAAGCAGAAAAACATATGAAGTTGCCCATAAGCACAATAAACCTATAATCGTTATGGAGCCTGTAAAGGGTGGAAATCTCGTTAAGCTTCCTGCAGATGCTCAGAAGGTATTTGATGAGGTTAACCAGGCTGAAAACACACATATGTCTAACGCCAGCTACGCAATCAGATACGCAGCAGGAAATGAAAATGTAGCTGTTGTTTTATCCGGTATGAGCAATATGGAGCAAATGCGTGACAACGTTTCATACATGAAAGACTTTAAGCCACTTACAGATACGGAAAAGGCTGCAATAGATAAGGTTGTTGATGTATTTAACCACCTTGATATGATTGACTGTACATCATGCCACTATTGCACACAGCAGAACCACTGCCCTGCAAATATCATGATTCCTGAAGTTCTGGCATGTCTTAATTCTAAAAACATTTTCAATGATTTTATATCAAGCTACTGCTACAACAACTCTCTTACTGTAGGTGAACATTCTAAGGCAAGTGCATGTATTGCCTGCGGCGGATGTGAACATGTTTGTCCTCAGAAGCTGCCTATTATAAAGCTTCTTAAGGATGCAGCAAAAGAATTCGAAACAACTGAAGAGAATTAATTTTAAAAAAGTTAGTTTATAAGATTTAAAGCAACATTTATCGGCAATAACATTGCCTGCTATTTTTATTGGGAGGTTAAATATGCTAAAAGGAAAAAATATTTTACTCGGTGTAACGGGTGGAATTGCGGCATATAAAGCAGCTAATCTGGCTTCATTACTGGTTAAGCAGCATGCAAATGTCACTGTAATTATGACTGAAAACGCGAGAGAATTTATCACTCCTACAACATTTGATGCCATTACAGGCAACCGTACAATTACTGATACATTTGACAGAAATCATGAATTTTCTACAGAACATATATCTCTTTCCGACAGCACGGACCTGGTTATTATTGCACCTGCGACAGCCAATGTAATTGCCAAGTTAGTTCACGGAATTGCAGATGATATGCTTACTACAACTGTTCTGGCATGTGACTGTCCAAAGCTTATCGCACCTGCAATGAACACTAAAATGTGGAACAATCCTATTACTGAGGACAATATTAAGAAAGCAAGAGAATACGGTTTTGAAATTATAGAGCCTGACAGCGGCCGACTTGCATGCGGTACACGTGGCAACGGACGACTTCGTGAGCCAGAAGAAATTCTTGAGGCAATTACTGCATTTATCAGTGCTCCAAAGGATATGTGTCAGCTCCACGTTCTTGTAAATGCAGGCCCTACAAGAGAAAAAATCGATCCTGTAAGATTTATTTCCAACAATTCTACAGGTAAAATGGGATATGCCATTGCAAGCGCAGCTATTGCAAGAGGCGCCAAGGTAACTCTCGTCAGCGGACCGACAGAACTTAAGCCTCCTATGTATGCTGAAACGATAAATGTTACAAGTGCAATGGAAATGTTCAACGAAGTAACTGACAGAAGTGATGATGCTGATATTATTGTATTAGCCGCTGCAGTTGCAGATTTTACTCCTGCTACTGTTTCAGATCAGAAGATAAAAAAAGAAAATGCTTCAGGTCAGATTTTACTTGAAAGAACTCCTGACATTCTTAAGACTATTGGCAATGCCAAAACAGAAAAACAGGTAGTATGCGGCTTTGCAATGGAAAGTGAAGAGGTTCTTCCAAATGCAAGAAGAAAGCTTTCCACTAAGAATCTTGATTTAATTGTTGCCAACTGCATAAGCACACCGGGAGCAGGATTTGCACATGATACAAATCAGGTAACTATCCTTACAAATTATGACGAAGAGGCACTTCCACTTATGTCTAAGATAAGATGTGCACATAAAATACTTGATAAGGCGCTTGAAATTCACAATAAAAAGGAACAATAAAATGAGTTATTCACTTACGCTTTCCGAGATAAAGCAGATTTTAAAGAAATATAAATTACTAATCACTACTAATATAAAAGATGATGACAATACAGTTATTGAGAAGCTTACTTATGATTCAAGAAATGTAGATGATAAGACATTTTTCATATGTAAAGGTGTTGCATTTAAGGATGATTACCTTAAGATGGCCGTTGAAAGCAAAGCTATAGGATTTGTTTCAGAAAAATATTATGACGAATATGTTGATACAGTTCCATTTGTACAGGTAAACAGCGCTACAAAGGCACTTTCAGTACTTGCAATACATTTTTATGACAGACCATCACAGTCATTTTTCCTTACAGGAATTACAGGAACTGCAGGTAAGACAACTACTACATATATGATTCACAGTATCTGTGATGCCAATGCCAAAAAAGAGACAGGTATCATTTCAACAAATGAAACATATTGCGGAACTGTTCATAAAGAAGCTGAAAATACTACACCTGAGTCACTTAAGCTTCAGGAATTATTTGCTGAGGCAAAGGAAAATGATATTCCATATGTAACTATGGAAGTTTCTTCTCAGGCTTATAGTGTTAACAGAGTTTATGACCAGATATTTGATATCGGTATTTTCATGAATATCGACAAGGATCATATCGGCGGTCCTGAGCATCCATCATATGAGCACTACCGTAGCTGCAAGCTTGAACTTATCAAAAACAGCCGTACAATGCTTGTATATTCAAGAACTAAGGAACTTGATTCAATTCTTGAAACAGCTTCTGAAAGCGACTGTAATCTTATCTTATTCGATGTAGATTATACTGAATCAGATGCAAACTGCGGATGCGAAGAGACAATCGCAACTTATGAAGGCAGAAGAACAATCAGCGAACTTCAGCAGAAACTTGGCAGACAGCTTAACATTTACAAAACTACAAAGTATAAGAGTCTTGGTTCAGAAGGATATTCATTTACAGTAAGTACACCTATCAAGGGAGACTTTGAATTTACAACTAACCTTACAGGATTCTTTAACTTAGTTAATGCCACTGCTGCCGTTACTGCTGCATTTGAAGCAGATATCTGTGTATCAGATATCAGAAAAGGAATTTCAAATGTATTTGTTCCGGGTAGAATGAATATCTACAACAGCGGAGAAAATGTAATCATCGTAGATTATGCACATAACAGACTTACTCTTGAGGAGTTCTTAAAGTCAGTTGAAACTGATTACAGCGATTATATTATCAACATTGTAATCGGTGCTGCAGGAAAGAATCATTTACGCCGTGAAGATATCGGTAAACTCTGTGGAACATACGCTCACCACTTATATCTCACTGAAGAGGATCCTGATTTCGAAGATCCTACAGAAATTTGTGAGGATATTGCTAGATATATCCCTGAAGGAACTGCAACATATGAAATAATTCCTGACAGAGAAACTGCAATAAAGAAGGCCATTGCTGACAATAAGGGCAAAAAAGCACTTATCGCCATCCTTGGTAAAGGAAGCGAGAAATTCTCTAAGTTTAAGGGTACACATATACCTTACAAGTCAGATTCTACTGTTGTAGAGGAAAATATCTGATAAAGAAATAAACAGCCGAAACATACTAAATGCTTCGGCTGTTTTTATTTAATTATAGTATTTAATTGATTATTTAAACTAAATTAAATCAATTTATCATCCATTCTTTAATGAACTCTTTAATCAGTTCTTTACGCCGGCAAGACCAATAGCGCCCTTACCACCATGACATGAAATAACACATCCTGTCATTACGTATTCAACGTTCTTAAAGCCATATTCAAAAGCTAATTCCTTCATTCTGTCAAGAACACTCTGATCTAATCCCTTACCATACATTAAGTAAATAATGTCCTTATTAAGGTCAAACTTCTCAAAGAACTCAGGTAAGAACTTATCGCATACTTTTGCCATGTTTCCTCTGTATTTCTTAGATGCCACAAGAACACCTTCTTCATTAATCTCAATAAGAGGATGAAGCTTTAAAATACCTGCGATAAGTGCCTTTGCGTTAGAAACTCTTCCGCCTGCCTTAAGATACTCTAATGTAGCAGGAATGAAGTTACATTCAATCTTGTCTGCAATCTTAACAAGTTCCTGACCAAGCTTAATGCAGTCTTCATCTGTTTCAGTCGCACCTGTGTAATTATCGATATGCTTAACAGCTTCCATGATGTAAGCTGTACATCCACCTGAAACGCTCTTTGTATCTATAAGGAAAATGTTTTTGAAATCTCCCTGATTTAATGCAATATGACATGCTTCATATGTTGCACTTGATCTTGATGCATAGGCAAAGTGGAAAATAAAGCAGTCAGGATTTTCTTCCTTAATTTTGTTAAAGAAATCTGTATATTCCTGAATGTTTACACATGATGTAGTAGGAACTTTACCTGTCTTTTCGAAATATTCAAATACAACGTCAGGATCCGTAACACCATCATCATATGACTTGCCGTCCATAACCACATGCATAGGAATAATTCTTATGTCATATTTCTCTGCTAAATGTTTAGGAACATCCGAACCGCTCTCAGTTGTTATAATAATTTTTTTCATATTGCTCCTGTCAAATGTATATAGTTGTGTTCTATACCTAATTCTAAATTAAAATTACATTTTCCATTATAACAAGATGTGGTTTCTATTACTACATAATATGGATTTATTAATATAAAGTTTATAATTAAAAATGTTGTCGAATTAAAGTTTATGGTGAAATTTTTATTTTTCTTCTAAATTTCAATATAGATTATATGAATTTGAATCTCATAAATTCATATTTCGTTAATTCGGATTATATGGATTTTAATCTCATCAATCAGGATTTTTCAAATTGCTATTTTGCAAATTTGAATCATCCCCCACTTCCACAACCATAACTACATTTCCATCACACGCGTGATATCTGTTATACATATATTCACTTTCATCCTCGCAGATTATACTGGATTTGCTGTATTTGTCATACATATCGTTAATAAAATGCTCATTAAAATAACTGTACAATAAGAGACCTCCTGAAAAACAAAACAAACATGGAATAAATCAAAAAGATAATCTGTCGACCAAATCAGCAATTTGAATAAACTGACTAAATTAATAAATTTAATCAATAGACAAAATCAATAGACAAAATCAATAGATTTAACCAAAAAATAATAGTTTCAAACTTAAGAAATGGAAAACGTGCGAAATGCACAAAATAAAATAAAAAGAATAAATTATGTCTGTATACTAATATAATTTTTTCTGCATATCAATATACAATGTCTTATATTTATGAAGTGTTTTAAATTAAAATAACAGAACATTTTAAAATATAAAACTTCAGAAAAGATTCCGAGCTGTTTCAAGAAAATTATAAAACATAAAAAACACGGATAAAACTCTTAATGTATAACATGTGCAACATATCTCACATGTATGCCGAGTCTTATCCGTGTTCTATTCATTTATTATTTATAATCGCAATTAAAACTTTCGTCACTATCCTGCAATTATAATAACTCTTTAAGAATCTGATTAACCATACCAGGGTTAGCTTTACCCTTCATGGCCTTCATTGTCTGACCAACAAGGAATCCGATTGCCTTTTCCTTACCGTTTCTGTAATCCTCAACAGACTGTGGATTCTCTTCGATAACCTTAGCAACTGTATCACGAAGAAGTCCTTCGTCATTTACCTGTGCAAGGCCATGCTCCTTAACGTAAGCATCAGGATCGATATTCTCGTCAAATACCTTTTCAAATACTTCCTTGGCAACAGAGCTGTTGATTGTACCAGCCTCTGTTAACTTAACAAGCTTTGCAAGATTCTCAGGTGAGAATGAAATGTCAATTGCATCCATTTCACGCTCCTTGAGAAGTCTTAAAGTATCAACCATAAGCCAGTTAGCAACCTTCTTAGGCTCATTGCAGATAGCTGTTGCTTCCTCGAAGATAGAAGCCATCTTCTTAGAACCTGTAATGATGTCAGCATCATATTCAGGAATTCCGTATTCTGCAACATATCTCGCCTGTTTAGCTGCCTTGAATTCAGGCTCTCTTGCCTTAACTCTCTCGATCCATTCATCTGAAATGTGGATTCCTGGAAGGTCTGGCTCTGGGAAATATCTATAGTCCTGAGCATCTTCCTTTGAACGCATTGAGAATGAAGTCTCTTTGTTGTCATCCCATCTTCTTGTTTCCTGGATAACCTGCTTACCATCTTCAATAAGCTCGATCTGTCTTTCTCTTTCTCCAGCGATTGCATGAGCAATAGCCTTGAATGAGTTAAGGTTCTTCATTTCTGTTCTTGTACCGAACTCTGTAGAACCAACTTCTCTTACAGATACGTTAACGTCAGCTCTCATAGAACCTTCCTGTAACTTACAGTCAGATGCACCAAGATACTGGATTGTAGTTCTGAGTGTTTCAAGATAAGCGATAACTTCGTCTGCTGATCTCATATCCGGTTCAGAAACGATCTCGATAAGAGGTACACCAGAACGGTTAAAGTCTACAAGTGAAGCATCTTCCCACTCATCATGGATAAGCTTACCGGCATCTTCTTCCATATGGATCTCATGGATACCGATAGACTTCTTTACACCATTTACTTCAATGTCTACATGACCATTTAAGCAGATTGGTTCATATAACTGGGAAATCTGATAATCCTGTGGGTTATCAGGATAGAAATAGTTCTTTCTGTCGAATCTGCAGTTCTGGTTGATTGTACAGTTAGTAGCAAGACCTACTGCCATTGCATATTCAACAACCTGCTTGTTAAGTACAGGAAGTGAACCAGGGAGGCCGGCACATACAGGGCAAGTATGTGTATTCTTTTCTCCACCGAACTTAGTTGTACAACCGCAGAAAATCTTTGTCTTTGTTGCAAGCTCTACGTGAACTTCAAGACCGATGACTGTTTCATACTGTTTCATGTTTTTATGCCTCCTTTCCTTCTGCTAATGGACTGTTTTTGTATTCTCTTGTCTGCTCAAATGCATATGCTGCTCTGAGGATCTTATCCTCTGCGAAGCAGTCACCTAAAAGCTGCATACCGATTGGCATTCCGTCCTTATCAAATCCACATGGAAGTGAAATACCAGGAAGACCTGCAAGGTTTGCAGAAATTGTATAGATATCGCCAAGGTACATGCTGATTGGATCTGCAAGTGATGAACCAATCTTTGGAGCTGTTGTAGGAGCAACAGGACCAAGGATACAGTCATACTTTAAAAATGCCTTGTTGAATGCCTGCTTAATTAATGACTTTGTCTTAAGAGCCTTAATATAGTAAGCATCATAGTAACCTGAACTTAATACGAAAGAACCGAGCATAATTCTTCTCTTAACCTCAGAACCAAAGCCCTCTGTTCTTGTCTTCTTATACATTTCATGAAGTTCTTCATATTCAGGTGTTCTGTAACCGTATTTTACACCGTCAAATCTTGCAAGGTTTGAGCTTGCCTCAGCTGATGCGATTACATAGTATGCAGGAATAGCATAATCAACTAAGCTTAAGTCGAATTCTTCAACTACAGCGCCTAAGCTCTTTAATACTTCAGCTGCATTGAGAACTGCATCTCTTACTTCAGGATTAAGACCGTCTGAGAAGTAATCCTTAGGAATACCAATCTTTAAGCCCTTAACTCCGCCCTCAAGCATCTTTGTAAATTCTGTATTCTGTCTGTTAACTGATGTAGAGTCCTTCTTGTCATGTGACGCAATAGCCTCTAAAGCAGCTGCAACGTCAGCTACATCCTTAGCAATAGGTCCGATCTGATCTAATGATGAACCGTATGCAATAAGACCATAACGGCTTACTGTACCGTATGTTGGTTTCATACCTGTAACACCACAGTATGAACTTGGCTGTCTGATTGAACCACCTGTATCTGAACCAAGTGCAAATGGTACTTCATTAGCAGCTACTGCAGCTGCAGAACCACCTGATGAACCACCAGGAACCTTTGTTGTATCCCAAGGGTTTGCTGTAGCTCCGTAGAATGATGTCTCTGTTGTAGAACCCATGGCGAACTCATCCATGTTTGTCTTACCAACAATAATTGCACCTGCATTTTCTAAATTCTCTACAGCTGTAGCTGTATATGGAGGTACAAAGTTACCAAGAATCTTTGAAGAACATGTTGTAAGGATTCCGTTTGTACACATGTTATCCTTAATAGCAACAGGTACACCTGCGAGAGGTCCTGTAAGCTCACCTGCTTCAATTCTCTTCTGTACATTATCTGCGGCTTCTAATATTTTCTTTTCATCAATAACAGTAACAAATGCATTAATCTTAGACTCTAATTTGTTAATGCTTGCGATACTCTCCTTTGCCGCTTCAACCGCTGATGTTTCGCCTGATTTGATTTTTTTACCAAGCTCTACAGCCGTTAAATCCATTAAATTCATATTTCAGTCCCCTTAATTTATGTATTAATATTAATTTGTCCATTAATAAAATTTTAAATTTTAAATATCTGCAAATTTTTAGAATGTTCTTGGAACAACATACTGACCGTCTTTTTTCTTAGGTGCATTTGCAAGCATGTTATCTCTGTCATCACCGTTTGTTACTTCATCTTCTCTGAAGACATTTTCCAAATCGATTGCCTGAACGAGAGGTTCTGCCTCACTTGTATCAAGCTCTGCAAGCTTATCAACATAATCAAGCATCTTTTCCATATCGGCTCTTGCTTTTTCCTTCTCTTCTCCATCAATGTTGAGCTTTGCAAGTATTCCAACATATTCAAGAGTTTCATCATCTATTTTGTTAGACATATGCTTCTCCTTATTCCTTTCGATTACAAGTAAACGTTTTAAATGAATATATTTACTATTTCTTAATTTAACCTTTATATTATATTACAATAAACAAAATAAATCACCACATAAATAGCAATGCTTTCATATATTTAAAGATGTTTGCATTGTGTTTCAGAAAAATAAAAATCTGAAGTATACGTCATGCATACTTCAGATTTTTAAATTATATTAATTTAAATGAATATGACATTTAAATTCCCATACTGAGAATTTTAAATATACAAAATCTATTCAATATTTTAAATTATGGCTCGATTCTGCTTAAGTCTCTTGGGAAGAGTGTTGTTTCTCTAACATTATCTTCACCGAGCATCTTCATTGTTAATCTTTCAAGACCAAGTCCGAGACCACCGTGTGGAGGCATTCCGTACTTAAAGATTGACATGTATGGCTCCATACCTTCCTCTGTCATCTTTCTGTCTTCCATCTTAGCCTTAAGTTCTTCATAGTCATGAATACGCTGACCACCTGTTGTAACCTCAATACCTCTGAATAAAAGGTCAAAGCTGAGTGTGTACTTTGGATCTGCAGGATCATCCATTGCGTAGAAAGGTCTCTTCTTTGATGGATAATGTGTAACGAATACGAAGTCACATCCGTACTCATCCTTGAAGTACTTGCTGATAAGCTCTTCTTCTTCAGGCTCAAGATCATATGGGTTCTTGATGTTTCTGTTGTACTTCTCTGAAACTAACTTCTTAGCCTCATCAAATCTTACGTAAGGAATCTTCTCTACATTTGGCATATCGATCTTAAGTGTATCGATTTCCTTCTTGTATTCTCTGTTAAGAAGATCCATTACATACTGGAGCATCTCTGTTTCAAGCTCCATAATATCGTAAAATGAATCAATATATCCTAACTCAAAGTCAAGAGATGTATATTCGTTAAGGTGTCTGTGAGTATTGTGCTTCTCAGCTCTGAATACAGGGCCTGTCTCGAATACTCTGTCAAATACACCTACCATCATCTGCTTATATGTCTGTGGGCTCTGTGCAAGAACAGCATGCTTACCGAAGTACTCAAGCTTGAACATTGTTGCACCACTCTCTACAGAACGGGCTAAAATCTTAGGAGTATGGATTTCTACGAACTTCTGTGAAGTCATATACTCTCTGAAACCTCTACAGATAGCTTCCTGAATTCTGAACTTCGCTCTTTCTCTTAAGTTTCTGAGAGTAAGAGGACGAAGGTTAAGAATTGTCTCAAGTGATGTGTTAAGCTTCCACTTGTTAATTGGAACAGGCATCTGAGCAATTGCTGGCTTTGAAAGGATCTTGATATTGCTAATCTTTACTTCGTATCCGTTTGGTGAACGGTCTTCGCTTGAAGCAACACCTGTAATTTCAACTGTCATGCCTTCAGTGATATCCTTCTTTGTAAGGTTAGCCTTACCCTCTTCAAGAGTACACTGAATAATTCCTCTGCTCTGTCTAAGAATTACGAATGACACATCAGCCATGTCTCTAATGTTGTGAATAGCACCCACAACCTTTACTTCACTACCGATAAGGTTCTGTGAAATAATTTCATCATATGTGACTGTATCTTTCTTTTTAACCTCAGTAATAAATTCCATACTAACTCCTATTTATCATTTTATATATTATCTTATATATTTTATGGCATCTCCTATGGTTTCTACACCTATATATCTAATGCCTTCTTTCTTTTCAATTCCATCCAAGCAAACAGCCGGAGCTATTATTGTCTTAAATGATAACTTAATCGCCTCAGCGATTCTTTCTTTTGCACGGTTTACCGCTCTGACTTCTCCGGAAAGACCAACCTCTCCGAAGCAGACAAGATCTTCAGGGATGGATACTCCCTTCATGCTGCTTACAAGTGCAAGAACAAGTGCCAGGTCAAGTCCCGGCTCATTGGCCTTTATACCACCTGCAATATTTACATATGCATCCACATTTGAAAAATCCAGAGATGTTCTCTTTTCAAGTACGGCTATAAGAAGATTAACTCTGTTATAGTCCATACCTGAAGCAGTTCTTCTCGGAAGTCCGAAATTAGATCTGGATACAAGTGCCTGAATCTCAAGCATGATTGGTCTTGTTCCTTCCATGAGGCAGGTAACAACAGATCCCGGAGCATTTATTCTGCCGTTAAGCATATATGCTGAAGGATTTAGCACTTCAACCATTCCATCGGAATGCATTTCAAATACTCCGATTTCATTAGTTCCGCCAAATCTGTTCTTAACTCCTCGAAGAACTCTGTAAGAAGCACTTCTCTCTCCCTCCAGATATAGAACAGTATCCACCATGTGCTCAAGCATTCTCGGTCCTGCCACAACACCTTCCTTTGTAACATGACCTACAAGGAAAATGGCGATGGACAACTGCTTTGCAATCTTCATAAGAGCAAGAGTTGATTCCCTTACCTGAGTAGGACTTCCCGGAGCTGAATCCGCATTATCCGAATACATGGTCTGTATGGAATCTATGATGACCACATCAGGTTTTGTACTCTCGATTACTTCGGATATTACGGATACTGATGTCTCACAAAACACCTTTAAATGACTGCTCTGGGCTCCTACTCTGTCAGCTCGGAGCTTAATCTGTCTTTCAGACTCTTCTCCGGATACATAAAGCACTTCATGGTCGTAATCAGAAATGTTCTTACACATCTGTAAAAGCAGTGTTGACTTACCGATACCCGGGTCACCACCTATAAGCACAAGACTTCCTGCAATAATTCCACCACCAAGCACTCTGTCGAATTCCTTAAAATCCGTCGAGATACTTATTGATGACTTCGTATCTATGTCACCAATTGCAATCGGTTTGTTATCAAAATGAGAAGTTGACTTTAATGTGCTTTTTCTGGCACTTCCCACAGATGAAGAAGGTGCTTCCACCAAAGTATTCCATGCTTTACATGCAGGACACTGCCCTGACCATTTACTTACTTCGTTGCCGCACTCAGTACAGTAAAATAATGTTGTAGATTTAGCTTTGGCCATACAACCTCAATCCTTATACTCTTACAACTCTTACTTCAACGCTTCCGCCCGGCTTATCATTGATATTAAATGAAAGCTTTCCTGAAATGCCTGTATCGATTGTTCCCATTCCTTCATCATCGATGAATAATCTGTAGATTGTATTCTCCTCAAGACCAAGTGTGATCTGAGCATCTGCAACGCAATCTACTGTAAATGAAACTTCATCATCATTTTCAACGAAGTTAAATACGCTTGTACCAGGAACTGACTCATAGCAAAATACTTCATCCTTCTCAAGCTTTGTAATTTCGCTAAATGTCTTTACCTTGTATGTATCTCCACCGTGTGCGAAATCTGCAACCTTACTCTTTTCTGCAAGCTCAAAGTTACCGAAGCTAAGACTTCCATCTGCTTCACTTCTAATAATTTCCTTTACTACAGACATAACTGCCTCCTTAATGTATGTTCATAGGTATAGTATCAAATTACATTTGGTAATCCATACCTTTTTTAATATAAAAATTATATGTATGCTCTCATTAATCCATGAAAGGATACACTCATAAAATATAACATATATTATGCTAAATATCTATTGATTGTACCGAGTTTGAATATATTTATTTAAGAACAAACCCCCTATTTACCAGATTGATAAATAGGGGGAGCTTGCGCTATTTAATTATATTTTAAATGTAAGTTCTTTTCTCTTTGAATCCACTGATATTTTAACAGTGTCACCAGGATTGATTTCCTTAAGAATAATCTTGTCAGCAAGGATATCTTCAATATCTCTCTGAATCTGACGGCGGAGAGGTCTTGCTCCGTATTTGATGTCAAATCCCTTTTCAATGAGATAATCATATGCCTTCTTATCAAGCTTAAGTGAAATATCTTTAGATTTCTGTAATCTCTTGTTGAGACTCTCAATCATGATACTTACAATCTTCTTCATATTTTCCTTATCTAACTGATGGAATACGATGATTTCATCAATTCTGTTAAGGAACTCGGGCTTGTATGCTTTCTTGAGCTCTTCCATAACATTTTTCTTCATGTCATCAAACTCTAAAGCATTTACATCACCCTTGTTAAATCCAAGCTTCTTAGGCTCAACAATATGTCTTGCACCTAAGTTGGATGTCATGATAATAACAGTATTTTTGAAGTCTGTTTTTCTTCCCTGGGAATCTGTCATATATCCGTCATCAAGTACCTGTAAAAGCACATTGAAAATGTCCGGATGAGCCTTTTCGATTTCATCAAAAAGAACTACTGAATATGGATTTCTTCTAACCTTATCAGTGAGCTGACCACCCTCATCAAATCCGACATATCCCGGAGGAGAACCAATAAGCTTTGATACTGTATGCTTCTCCATATACTCTGTCATATCAACTCTGATAAGAGATTTTTCAGTACCAAATAATGCTCTTGCAATGGCCTTTGCTGTTTCTGTCTTACCAACACCTGTAGGTCCGAGGAACATAAATGAGCCGAGAGGTCTGTTAGGATCTGCGATTCCCGCTCTTCCTCTCTTGATGGCTCTTACAACAGCCTTAATAGCTTCCTCCTGTCCGATTACGGCCTTCTGAAGTTCTGGCTCAAGATTAATAAGTCTCTCTGTTTCAGTCTCAGTCATCTGGTTAAGAGGAATCTTAGTCCACTGTGAAACAACGCTTGCAACTGATTCCTTATCAATTACAGGCTTGTTGGCAAATTTTTCAGTTTCATATTCGCCTTCGCGCTTTGCAAGCTTCTTTTCAAGATTTTTAATCTTAACTGTTATTGCCTTAACATCCTCAAACTTCTTCTCTTTTATGAGATCTTCTTTTTCAGATATTAATTCCTCAATCTTGTTCTTTGAACTGAGAATATCATCAGGCACCATGCCCTTATCTAATCTTATCTTTGAGCATGCTTCGTCAATGATATCCAGTGCCTTATCAGGAAGGAATCTGTCTGTGATATATCTCTTAGATAATGTAACCGCTGCCTTAATAGCTTCCTCATCAATATTTACATTATGGAATTCTTCATATTTAAGTTTAAGTCCGTTTAAGATTTCTATTGCAGCTTCTTCAGTTGGCTCTTCAACTGTTACAGGCTGGAATCTTCTTTCGAGAGCTGCATTTTTCTCAATATGCTTCTTATATTCATCTATTGTAGTAGCGCCTATAAGAGTGAGCTCTCCTCTTGCAAGTGAAGGCTTAAGCATATTTGAAGCATCAATTGCACCATCCGCATTACCTGCACCGATAATTGTATGAATCTCATCTAAGAATAAAATGATGTTCTTATTCTCTGATACTTCTTTAATAATTCGCTTTAATCTCTCTTCGAACTCACCTCTGTACTTAGTACCGGCTACTACTGCAGGAAGATCTAATGATACGAGACGCTTACCAGCAATTGTATCGGGTACACTGCCTTCAGCCATTCTCTGGGCAAGTCCTTCAACGATGGCTGTCTTACCTACACCAGGATCACCTACGAGACAAGGATTGTTCTTAGTTCTTCTGCTTAGAATCTGAATAACTCTCTCAAGCTCTTCTTCTCTTCCAATCATCGGGTCAAGTTCACCTTCGGCAGCCATTGCTGTAAGGTCCCTGCTGTACTTATCAAGAGTAGGAGTTTTACTTGATGTGTCCTGAAAATTGAGATCGTTATAAGCCTTATTGTTAGGGTCATATCCCATAGTTGTAATAATCTTGGAATATACCTCATTGTCATCTAAACCAAGTCCGAGAAGAATTCTTAAAGCCACACAGTCTCTCTCTGTGATTATAGCCATAAGAATATGCTCTGTTCCTATAAGGTCAGAATCAAACTTTTTAGCAAGTGAAGATGCATTTCCCAGTATTCTCTTTGCTCTCGGAGTGTATCCTTCTCTATCGCTTACGGCAACTTCTGAGTCATCAGACACAGTGAAATTTACAGAGTTAAGAACCTTTTCTACGGTTATTCCTCTGTCATGAAGCATGTTGTATGCAAGAGTATCCGGCACTTCAAGAATACCAAGCAAAATATGTTCAGATCCGACACTTTTGCTTCCCTTTTCCATTGCGTGGGTTTTAGCACACTTTAAAACTTCTTCCGATTTCTTTGTATACTTACCTGACACTGAACAATCACCTCCTAATCTATTATGCATAAATACATCTATGTCATTACAACATAGATGTATTTATAGTGTTATCAATATAATTTCTTTTTCTTCATAAGAATTAATAATCCAAAGTATACCAATACCGCTACTACAACTGCTGCAGCTAAAGCAACAATATTAATATGAACCACGGAATATAATCCAATGTATACAAGCAATGCCACAAGGCCCATTACTGCTGAACACATTAAAGGAATAATAAATGTTTTAAATATTTCCTGTCTATATCCAATATATTTATAAAGTGAAATAAAGTTAAGTACAAATATTAATCCACTAAATGTCATTACACCTATAACAAGTGCATATACACCTAAATCTGTTGTTGCAAACAGAATAAGAAGTAAAGGTATATGAATTGCAAGTGATATAAATGAATGGATAACAGGAACTCTCATTTTATTGATTCCCTGTAACGCAGAGCTTGATATTGTTGACAGTGTATAGAAAATAATTGCAGATGAACCAAGAAGGAGCATCTTTCCGCCTACTGCACTGTCATAGTTTCTGAAGAGCAGATGTACAACTGGCTCTCCAAGCGCTGCAAGTCCGAATACAAATGGAATTGATACCATCATGGTGATGCGGACTGTCTTTTTAATTTTAAGCTTTACATGATGTATATCATGTGTTGCATATGATTTAACAACGCTTGGAAGCATTGATGCAGCCATTGCTGATGCAATTCCCTGAGGTATGCTTAAAAGTAATACGTAGCTTGAGCTGTAGTTACCAAGCATAGTCTTAATTGTAGAACTGTCCATTTTACCTGCCATCATGTTGCTGAAGAAAATATCATCAAGCATTGTACTGATGTTGTAGAATGTCTGTCCTAAAACTATAGGGAATAATGTAAATATAATACTTTTGTATGCAACTTTTGTTGTAAGCTCAACATCACTTGTGTCTGCATACATTTTTGTCTTGTATTTATTCTTTACCCTTAAGAAAATAACGATTACAACCACAAGAGCTGCAAGAGCACCAAGACAGGTGCCAAGAGTACCACCGGCTGCTCCATATGCCGCATTGTCTTCACTTCCTATAAATGCTCTCATAAGAGCATATGAAGCAACAATACTTACAACAGCATTTACAATCTGTTCAATCAGCTGTGATATAGCTGTCGGAATCATATTGCCCTGTCCCTGGAATAAACCTCTGAACACTCCAAGAACCGCAACTATGAATACTGTCGGAGCAAGAACCCTTAAAGGAATTTCAAGTCCGGAAACAGTAGGATACAGAAATCTCTGTATTGCTCCTGCACCAAACAGGAGAACCAGCATGGCTATACCACCTGATATGATTGAGAATATAAGTGCACTCTTAAATATTTTCGCAGAGTTCTTATATTCCTTATTGGCGATTCTTGCGGAAATTAACTTCGATACAGCCATCGGAATTCCATATGAAGAGAGGATAAGTACGATGTTGTAAATGTTAAATGCAACACCGTATATACCATTACCTTCACTTCCGATGATATTGACCATCGGTATACGGTAAAGCATACCGATGATTCTTACCAATATTCCGGCTATAGCAAGAATTCCACCATGAAAAATAAAGCTTTTTGCTGATTTAGACATTTTACTTTCCTACGATATTAACAATCTTGCCAGGTACATAAATTTCTTTAACTATGTTCTCAGGTAATCTGTCACCAAGTTCTTCTTTTGCAGCACTGATTACAGAATCCTTATCAAGAGTTACATCTACATTGATCTTAGCCTTAACTTTTCCGTTAATCTGTACAACGATTTCCATTGTTGTTTCCTTTAACGCATTTTCGTCAACTTCAGGCCATGTGGCTTCAAATACAGAAGTTGTTTCGCCAAGACCTTCCCATAATTCCTCAGCAATATGAGGTGCAAATGGAGCAATGAGGATTGTCATTGTCTTAAGTGTATCCTTATCGATACCGCCCTGCTTCTTAGCAAGATCTGTTATCTTATTTGTATTTTCCATGAAACCACTGATAACTGTGTTGAAGCTGAATGTATCAGTTCTCTCTGTGATTTCCTGAATCATCTTATTCTTAAGCTTATCCATTTCAGCAGTCTTGCCGTAGTTCTTGTCCTTGTTTTCCATAATAAGCTTATAGAATCTGTTAATGAACTTGTAAACGCCTTCCATTCCTCTGTCGTTCCATTCAGCGTCAAGTTCAGGAGGACCTACGAAAAGCTCATACATTCTTACAGAGTCACAGCCGTAATCTCTTACCAATTCATCAGGAGATACAACATTTCCCTTAGATTTACTCATCTTAGCGCCGTCCTTACAGATCATTCCCTGATTGAACAGTTTCTTGAATGGCTCAACGAAATCGATTACGCCGATGTCATATAAGAACTTTGTATAGAATCTTGCATAGAGTAAGTGAAGAACAGCGTGCTCTACACCACCTACATACATATCAACAGGAAGAAGCTTATCAGCCTTTTCTCTGTCTACTAACTTTTCAGTGTTGTTAACATCGATATATCTTAAGAAATACCATGATGAACCTGCCCACTGAGGCATTGTATTAGTTTCTCTCTTAGCCTTGGCGCCACATGTAGGACAAGTTGTGTTAACCCATTCTTCAATGGCTGCAAGTGGAGATTCACCTGTACCTGTTGGCTCATACTTCTCAACATCAGGAAGTCTTAATGGAAGCTCTTCTTCAGGAACAGGAACATGGCCACAGTTTGGACAGTGAATAATAGGAATTGGCTCACCCCAGTATCTCTGTCTTGAGAATACCCAGTCACGAAGCTTGTAGTTAGTCTTCTTCTTACCGATACCCATTTCCTCGATGATTTCAGGAGCTTCTGCCTTCATCTCACTTGACTTTCTTCCGTTCCAGTCACCTGAGTTAATAAGAATACCGTCTGTATCTGTATAAGCTTCTGTAAGCTCTGACTCTGTGCCGTCCTTTGAAATAACCTGAATAATAGGAATATCAAACTTCTTAGCAAATTCAAAGTCTCTTGTATCATGGGCAGGAACACACATGATTGCTCCTGTACCGTAATCTGAAAGAACATAATCTGAAAGCCAGATAGGTAACTTCTTACCATTTAAAGGATTAACTGCATATGATCCTGTAAATACACCTGTCTTTTCCTTATCCTGCATTCTGTCGATATTTGAACGTGTTGAAGCTCTGTAAACGTAGTCTTCAACAGCCTGCTTGTTTTCTTCTGTAGCAAGCTCTGATGCAAGTGCATGCTCAGGTGCAAGTACGATAAATGTTGCACCGTGTAATGTATCAGGTCTTGTTGTGTAAACTGTAAGAGACTTGTCTGTTCCGTCTACCTTAAAGTCAACTTCTGCACCGTAGCTTCTGCCGATCCACTCTGACTGCATCTTCTTAACCTTTTCAGGCCAGTCAAGAGTATCGAGATCCTCAAGAAGTCTGTCAGCATACTTAGTAATTCTAAGCATCCACTGCTTAAGGTTCTTCTTAGTTACCTCTGCGCCACATCTCTCACACTTACCGTCAACAACTTCTTCATTTGAAAGACCTGTCTTACATGATGGACACCAGTTGATTGGCATTTCCTTCTCATATGCAAGACCGTTCTTGAACATCTGAACAAAGATCCACTGAGTCCACTTGTAGAAATCAGGATCTGTTGTATTAAGTTCCATATCCCAGTCATAAACTGCAGATATTTCCTTAATCTGTCTCTTGATGTTATTGATGTTCTGCTCTGTTGAAATTCTTGGATGCTGTCCTGTCTTGATAGCAAAGTTCTCTGCAGGAAGGCCAAATGCATCCCATCCCATTGGATGAATTACATACTTTCCGTGTAAAATCTGATATCTGCTCCATACATCAGAGATTACATATCCTCTCCAGTGACCTACATGAAGGCCCGTTCCTGATGGATATGGGAACATATCAAGACAATAATATTTGTCTTTTTTACCGTCATTTAAATTGATAGGCTTTATTTCCCAGTTCTTACGCCATTTTTGCTCTATAGATTTGTGATTGTATTCAGACACAATTACTCCCTCCGAACTTTAAAAAATAATTCTCATAATTAATTTATTATAAATTAGTCATATTGCATTTACAAGTTTAACTATAGCTTATTCCATAGGTTTTTACCGTATTTTCACCTAATAATAACTTTTTATATTTTACCTTGTATCATGTTTAAGAATTCTACTATAATGTATGGAATATTATAAATTTTTAACAAGACTTTATTTAAGTATATAGATATAGAGGAAATTATGAACTGTATAGGTTTTATCGGCTTTGGATTAATAGGCGGCTCCATTGCCAAGGCATTAAAGAATAAAATGCCTAATCTTAAAATAATTGCATATACAAGAAATCCTGAAGATACGAATCTGGCAATGAAGGAAGGTGTTGTTGATGTTGCACTTACTTCAATTGACAGAACATTTTCTGAGGCGGAAATTATTTTCATATGCACACCTGTTAAAATAATGCTCAACATTATGAATGAGCTTAAGCCTTATCTTTCATCTGACCAGATTGTTACAGATGTAGGAAGTGTTAAGAGCTATGTTCACCAGTGTGCAAAGGAAGTAGGTATATCCGACATTTATGTAGGTGGCCACCCTATGGCAGGATCTGAAAAAAGCGGATATATGGCAGCATACAGCGCCCTTTTCTTCGGTAAAAACTATATAATTACAAAAAATGCAGAGCTTGCCAATGACCCTGTTTATGCAATGAAGGTTAAGAAGCTCTGCAACCTTGTGGATTTACTTGGATGTAACATTGCTACCATGGATCCAAAGGAGCATGATTATGCAGTTGCCGGTATAAGCCACGTTCCTCATCTTGTAAGTGCCGCTCTTGTACAGACCGTAATTGATATGGACACTGAAAATAAGGATATGAAACGTTGCATTGCCACGGGATTTATGGATTCCACAAGAATTGCCGCATCTTCTCCTGAAATGTGGTCACAGATCTGTTTAACAAATAAGGATGAAATACTTACTGTTCTTGATGGATATCTGGACATTTTAAAGGATATCAGGGAATCTGTTGCAAATGAGGACGATCCTGCAATTAAGAAAATATTCCAGGATGCAAGAGATTACAGAAACAGTTTATTATCAAAATAATTTGGAAGTTATTTATGATTAACAATCAGCTATCGTGTACAAACACTAATGAAATAAATGAAGACTATGAACAGTATCTTACTGACATCAGGTTTATGAAGGAGGCTTATAATCTGGCTTTAAAGGCAGATAAGAAAAATGAAACTCCCATAGGATGCGTAATAGTTCACAACAATAAAATTATTGCAAAGGGTTATAACCGAAGAAATACGGATAATTGCACAATTAAGCACGCTGAAATATCTGCAATAGTAGCTGCTTCAAAGGTATTAAAGGACTGGCGTCTTGAGGACTGTACGCTTTATGTTACTCTTGAGCCCTGCCAGATGTGTGCGGGGGCTATTGTCCAGGCAAGAATACCAAGAGTTGTAATCGGAGCTATGAGCGCCAAATCAGGCTGTGCCGGCTCCATTATTAATATCCTGGACAATAAGGATTTTAACCACCAGTGCAAAATAACCTACAATGTTCTTGAAAAGGAATGCTCTGAACTTATGAGCTCATTTTTTAAGAAAATGAGATTTGAGAAAAAATATAAGAAAGTATTGTTAAAAAGAGCAAAGCTAGAAAACCAGCCGGCACAGACTAAACAGAAAAAAGGTAATCAGTCAGGCCAGACTAAACAAAAACAGATACAGCAGAAAAAGTAAAAATACACCGCACGAAAATTTAAAAGAAACTTTTATCAGAAAACATATATAACAAAAAACCACTGTCGCGACATACATATCACAATGATATGCTGTCCACATGCAGTGGTTTTTTATCATATATTCACATTTTCATGTGCCATATTTATCAGTTTTCCGAAACCCAATCCGACTTCGCATTACATATATGCAAATAAGTCTTCTATAGTTTCTCTTCTTCTAATAAGCTTAACTGATCCGTCCTTACAGACCATAACTTCTGCAGGACGTGGTCTTGAGTTGTAACTTGAGCACATGCTGTATCCGTATGCACCTGCATCAAGTACACATACAAGATCATCCTTTTCAATAACAGGAAGCTCTCTGTCCTGTGCAAGAAGGTCACCTGATTCGCAGATATTTCCTGTTACAGTAACTGTTTCCATATTTTCTCTTGGAACTATCTTACCTGCTCTTATAACTTCAATATCGTGCCATGAGTCATACATTGAAGGTCTTACAAGTACATTCATACCTACATCAGTGCCAACATACTTTCTTCCTGCATTCTGCTTAACTGAGTGCACTCTTCCAAGAATCACACCACCCTCAGCTACACAGTATCTTCCAGGTTCAGATTTAAATAATGGAACAGAACCGTATTCCTTAACAAATTTATCAAGGATTGGTTCTAATCTCTCTTTGAAGCTTTCCATATCATATTCTGTTTCTCCATCGAGCTTATGATAAGGAATACCATATCCGCCACCGAAGTCGATGAACTCAAGATTCTTAAATCCCATGGCAATTCTTAAGAGATTTGAAACAGCCTGTAAGTATGGTTCCGGATCCATAAATAAAGAACCGATATGCTGGTTAATACCTGCAATTGTAAGATTGTACTTTTCTATAATCTTAAATATTTCAGGAATATCTTCTTCAGCAATACCAAACTTAGTCTTCTTACCAGCTGTAATAACCTTGTCATGATGACCTGCACCTACACCAGGATTGATTCTTACGGCACATTTCCCACCAGGATTGAGCTGACCGTACATTTCAAGCTGTGAAATGCTGTCTAAACTTGTCATAATGTCATGATCAATGGCGAACTTCATTTCCTCTTCTGAAACATTGTTAGGAATAAAGAAAATTCTCTCCTTTGGAAAACCTACCTTAAGGAGCATTGAAATTTCACCAGGGCTCATGGCATCACAGTTATTACCTTCTTCCAAGGCTAACTTTAAAATGTGAATGTTTGTATTGGCTTTAACAGAATAGTTAGCAGTATATGGATATTTTGTAATTACTTTTGCAACATTATCCATCTGCTTTCTGATTATTTCTTCGTTATATACATAAAGCGGAGTACCGTACTCTTCAGCGATAGTTTCAGCATTATTCCCTTTAAAGAAATCTCTTTCGTTGATAAATGATTCCATATTTCCTCCGGATTATAATAAGTGAGCGCGAATCTCCTCAGCGCTTAATTTGCTAAGATATGCAGGTGCAATATCAAATACAGTCTTACAACCTGTAACACCTTCCTTGTGAAGTCTGTTAATTGCACGTGCATATGCAACAATTACAGCTGCTGTAAATTCAGGGTTTGAATCAAGCTTTAAGCTGTACTCGATAACATGCTTATTTTCTCTGTTCTGTCCTGTAACACCTGAACGGATAACGAAACCACCGTGTGGAATTCCTGCATGGTCTCTTTCAAGTTTTTCTTCAGTAATAAAATGTACTGTTGTGTCGTAGTCAGAAAAATAGTTAGGCATATTCTTGATTTCCTGTGTAATTCTCTCAAGATCTGCACCCTCTTCAGCTACAACGAAGCACTCTCTTGTATGCTTCTGTCTTGTTGTAAGTTCAGGATTCTCACCTGCTCTTACTGATTCAAGAGCTTCTTCTGAAGGAATTGTATACTGCTTTCCGTTCTTAACGCCTTCAATTCTTCTGATAGCATCTGAATGTCCCTGGCTTACACCCTTACCCCAGAATGTGTATGACTTACCTTCAGGTAAGATACATTCTGAATAAAGACGGTTAACTGAGAACATACCAGGATCCCATCCTGCAGAAATAAGTGCTGTATGGCCGCTTTCCTTTGCTGCCTTATCAACATTTGCAAAGTGCTCCGGTATTCTTGCATGAGTATCAAAGCTGTCTACTACATTGAAGTACTTAGCATATTCCGGAGTCTGCTTAGGCATATCTGTTGCACTACCGCTGCAGATAATTAAAACATCAATGTCGTCCTTATGCTCTAAAATATCTGCTGTATTGTATACATGAACTCCAGGTGTAATTACCTTTACACTTTCAGGGTTTCTTCTTGTAAATACGGCGGTAAGTTCCAAATCATCATTCTGTCCTATAGCACATTCAACACCTTTAGCAAGGTTGCCATATCCAAGAATACCTATTCTCATATTCTATCTCCTTTGCATTTTAAAAAGTTAAGTAAGAACCTTAAGTTCTTACTGTAATTATTTTTATTAATTTATGTAGTTTATATTATAATAAATTAAACTGTAAATCAATTTTACATTTATGTTATTAATCACGCAATATTTTCCAATTAATTACGGATAAAAATACAAAGAAAATGTCACAAATAAAAATGCCGCAGGTATATACCCACAGCTTTTTTATGTATATCACATCTTATATTAAATCCTTCAGATTAATCATCCATATTAATGAAATTAATATAATTAATATAATTAATATAATTAATATAATTAATATAATTGTCAGATTTTTATACTCATAAACTTCTCAAAACATACACCATTTAAACTGTCTGTATTATTCTGGTCTGAAACCTTAAGAGTTTTTGCCACAAAGTCAGAAGCTCTCTCTACTGAATGTAAAAATTCAATTCCATTTAATGCATCCGCTGCTATAACCGCAGAAAATACATCTCCTGTTCCCGGTCTTTCATTGTGACATTTTTTCTTTCTGTAGAGTTTGTAGCTTTCTTTATTCTCCGACTCAAATGCAAAACTGCTTACAAATCCCGGCGAATCTATACCCGTAATTACAACTCTCTTCGCTCTGTCACGGGTAAGAATCTCTGCCATTTCAGTTAATTCATCAGTTTTAAAATACGGTTTAAACTGCTTACCTGTTAAAATGCAGCTTTCAGTTACATTTGGTGTAAGAATATCCGCATAACTTATAAGCTCTGAAAGTCTTTCTGCAATCTTTGAATCATATCCTGAATAGAATTCACCATTGTCCGCCATAACAGGATCCAGAATAACAGTAGATTCCTTACCGAACTCCTCGATAAATGTCTTTGCAAAATCAATCTGTGCGGGATTGGTCAGGTATCCGATAAGTATTCCGTCAAATGAAATATTTACCTTTTTCCATTCATCGATAAAGCTGTGTAAAAAGTCCGTGCAGTCCTTTACTGCAAATGAATCAAAACCGGTATGATTTGTAAATATTCCGGTTGGAATCGGACATGTCTGTATGCCCATGGCCGAAATTATTGGTAACTGAACAGTAATTGAACAGCGGCCATATCCGGATAAGTCATTTATTATGGCTATTTTCTTCTGATAATTATTCTGTTCACTTGTTTCCATCGTCAAACCAATTCCCATTCATTAACAGTCCTCTGGACTTTATTTTTCTATCTACACTCTCTGTCATCATTTTATCTGCCAGCTTAATAAATTCTGTTCTTGCAGGTTCATTTAAAATAAAGCCAAACATGGTCAGAACATTATCACTGGCGGATTTATCAAATGCATTTATCAGTGCCCTGTCTGCATGCGCCCTGTCAGGGATGTCATTTAATAAGCCTTCATTTGCAAGGGTTCTTATTTCAAATGCAGCCTTTACGGTATCGTTATCCAGCTTCTCATCCAGAAGTGCATTAAATGCAACATATAAGAGATTAACGCTGTCTGTGGCATTCATCCCTTCTCTTCCGAAGTATTCTGCAATTTCCGCAAAGTAATATACATATATAAGCGTATTATAATCCTTTGTTATTTCATCAAATGACTTAACTATAAATATATCCTGGAGAATATATGCGCTTTTTCCCTCGTAAATGTTGAAGTTGGCAAAGATAAAGCTTCTTCCTGAAGCAATAAGCTTACTTGTGGGGCGTCTGCCTCCCCTGGCAAAGCAGGATATTTTCCCAAGTTCCCTTGTAAGAATTACAACTCTTCTGTCGTATTCACCTATGGGAGTACTGCTTATTATTACACCTGATACGGTGGTTACATCTCTCATGATTCCTTAATATATCCGAAGTTCTTAAGACTTGTACCGTTTTCACGCCAGTCCTTATCTACCTTAACCCAGAGCTTTAAATTAACTCTGCATCCAAGTTCTCTCTCAAGCTCATATCTGGCTGTTGAACCGATCTTCTTAAGCATTGCGCCTCTCTTACCGATAATAATTCCCTTATGAGAATCTCTCTCGCAGAAGATTGTTGCATCAATATCACAGATATCAGTTCCCTCTCTGTCGTGCATCTTATCCACAACAACTGCTATTCCGTGAGGAACTTCTTCACTTAATGCATGGAGAGACTTTTCTCTTATGATTTCCGCTGCAATGGCACGCATAGGCATGTCAGTAACAGTATCTTCATCATAATACATAGGTCCTTCAGGAAGTTCGTCAAATATAACACTTAAGAGGTCATCAACATTATTTCCGTTTCTTGCACATACAGGAACGATGTCTTTGAATTCCATTTTCTCGCTGAACATCTTAATTACCGGTAAAATGTCAGCCTTTTCAACAGTGTCACACTTGTTGATAACGAGAATAACAGGTACATTTACGCTCTCTAACTGCTCGATTATAGACTTGTCAGCCTCACCGATGTAAGCCTTAGGCTCAACAAGGTAGCAGATAACATCAGCATCATTTAATCCTTCAAATGATTCCTTCTTCATGTACTCGCCAAGCTTGTTCTTAGGCTTGATAA
This sequence comes from uncultured Eubacteriales bacterium, assembly GCA_900545225.1. Lineage (GTDB taxonomy): Bacteria > Bacillota > Clostridia > Lachnospirales > Lachnospiraceae > UBA4285. The sequence continues at coordinate 70,009 of UQXZ01000006.1, read as the reverse complement.
TACCAGGTGTATCGAAAAATACAATCTGACCTCTGTCATCTGTATATACAGTTTTAATACGTTTTCTTGTAGTCTGTGGCTTATTGGACATGATAGCAATCTTCTGTCCGATAAGCTTGTTCATAAGTGTTGATTTACCTACATTTGGTCTGCCGATCATAGCGACAAAACCTGATTTATATACATTATCTGTATTCAAATTTTTCTCCTTTTAATTCTTTGCAAGAGGCTCAATCTTATCAAACATTTCCTTAGAGTTGTTGATCATGTCTGAGCTTCCTACAACACAGAAATGCTTGTCAGTATTGAGAAGGTCAATAATAGGTGCAAGACTTCTGATTGTCTCTACATTTGTACTCAATACTTCATCTCTTGTCTTCTGAATATCTTCTGTTGTTGTGCCCTTGATATATGCATCAAATGCTCTCTTACCCTTCATTGATGGTGTAAGAGGTGAATCCATGCCACCGATTGTTCCGATTATATATTTAATCATATCTCTGTCAGAAACATCAAATGATTTTACATAATCTGCAGCTTCTTCAAATATTCTGTTTGTATCCTTAATGTTAGGATCTCTGTATGATACGAGGAATGAATCGCCGTTCACTCTGAAATCACTCATACATCCGTATGCTCCACCCTTAACTCTGATATTAAGCCATAAGTATTCATATGAGAATATTGTCTTAAGAACTCTGAGAGCTCCTGTATATTCTAAGCCCGCATTTGCAAAGTTCCATGTTCTGGCAACATAGTTAACCTGTGAAGGTGATGTGTATGCAATAGAAAATGATCCAGGCTTAAAGAGTGATTCATATTTTACGTCTTCAACATTATCACTCTTAAGATCATTGATAAATGTAACTGCTTCCTTATCAAAGATCTTCTGACCTTCTTCATCTGCTGTTACGTTAAATGTAAGAATGTTTTTGTTAAATAATCTGTTTACTAAATCATTTAATTTTTCAACTGTCTCATCAAAACGCTCATCAAAGTTGTTATTAAGGTCATTTAAGAATTCATAGAATTTGTAACCCTTTGTCATTGATGTGTAGAATGTGCTCTTTGAGAACTGCTCTGTGGCAATAGAAGCTGATGTTACGTGACCTGAGCTTAAGAAACCTACTGCATACTGTGAAACACTCTTTGCAACAAGCTCTTTCATTCTCTTCTTGTCATCAAACTTTGTTCTGAGTATCTGCTCTTCCATTAACTCAAGCATTTTGCCAATCTTGCCGTAGAATGCCTTACCGTTATATGAGAAGAGCATTTTAATTTCGTCGCTCTTTTTCTCTGAGTTATAAGATGTGATATCTGTGAAAATGCCACCTGTGTGCATATTTATTTCACTTGTAAGGTCTGTATATGAGTAGTTCTCAGTATCCATAAGACCGATACACATACTTAAGAGACCTGCGTATGGAAGATCCTCATCAGCAATGTGCTCCATATCAAATGCCGCAGTTACGTAAGCAATGTTATTAGAGAAAATATTTTCCTTTACGCACTTTACGCCATGTACTTCTTCTACAGAATAGCTGATAGGCTCAGCTTCTTTCTTAATGTCATCAATTGAAAGAAGTGGAATTGTAAGTAATTCTTCCTCTGTTGAAGGCTCATCCTGATATGCCTTGAGGCTTGCTGTATCCTTTACAATCTGCTGCTTCTCTTCTTCAGATAATGTATTTACATAGTCATACACTCTCTTCTCTTCTGCTTTTCTAAGCTTTTCAGCATATGTTGTATCAGGATCAAGCTGAATTAATGCACATGACTTGTTATCTATAAGAATATTCTTTGTAAATGATTTAAAGTACTCACTTAAGTTGAGTGTCTTTAATCTGTCATATTCCTTACCACATTCCACATTTACAAATGGCTTAGTCTCATCATAAATCCATGTTTCAAGAATTGATAAACCATAGATAAGTCCTCTCGGGTATGAACCGAAGTCTGCTTCTCTGTACTTAAACTCAAAAATACTGAGTGCCGCATTGAGCATTTTCTCATCTAAACCGTTTGTATATACTTCATTTAAAACTTCATCAATAGTTTCCTTGAAGAGATCAAGCTTATCTGCGGAAGTATTTCTTACAACAATGCTGTACATTGGCTGCATAAAAGATGTTTCAAAGTTTGAGCTGATATCCGCTCCGATTCCCTTATCTACAAGTCTCTGCTTTAAAATAGCTCCCGGTGCAAGCATAAGAGCATAATCGAGAATCTGCATATCTGTTGTAAATTCATTATCGAGAGTATTTCCAACAATCCAGCTGCATGAAAGGTATGAGCTGTTTTCTGTATCCTCACCCTCGTCAACCGCATAAACAGACTTAACTGTAATAGGAGCTTCAAATGGCTTCTGAACTGTTACAGATGTATCTGTGTTGAAGTTCTCTTTTGAATACTTAGATAAATATTCTCTGTCTAAATAATCAAGTCTTTCCTGAATATCCATCTTTCCATATAGATAAATATATGAATTTGCAGGATCGTAATGTCTCTTATGGTAGTCAAGAAATGCTTCGTATGTAAGTGAAGGAATAACCTCAGGATCTCCACCTGACTCATACTTATACTGATTTCCGTTGTAAATAGTCTGAAGAATCTTGCTTTCAAGTACATCATCAGCTGATGAGTAAACACCCTTCATTTCGTTAAATACTACACCATTAAGGAAGAACTTCTCGCCGTCAGACTCGTAATGCCAGCCTTCCTGCTTAAAGATTTCTTCTTTCTTATAGATATTAGGATTAAATACGGCATCCATGTAAATATCCATTAAGTTTTTGAAATCCACATCGTTACAGCTTGCGATTGGGTAAACTGTCTTGTCAGGATATGTCATGGCATTAAGGAATGTATTAAGAGAACCCTTTGCAAGCTCTACAAATGGATCCTTTGCAGGATATTTCTCTGAACCACAAAGTGTTGAATGCTCAATAATGTGCTGTACACCTGTACTGTTCTCAGATGGAGTTCTGAAACCTATTGTGAACACTTTATTGTCATCATCATTTTCGATGTAAACCACTCTGGCACCGGATTTTTTATGTCTGTAGATATATCCCACAGATCCGATGTCAGGCAAATCCACCGTATTTTCTAATATATACATATATACCTCTTTCATTCTGTATAATTTATATTCATAAATGCAAAATAAGGAAGTCTATACTTCCAATCGAGAAATTCTCTAAAAGTAATAAACTTCCATAATGTTTTCATAATTTTACAACAAATAACTGTATAAGTTAATAGCTTTACAGATTGTTTAGAAATGCTTATAAGCCTAAAACAGCTTTTCTTGCATCCTTTAAGAATGATAATGAACCGAAGATTACAAGTAAATCATCCTTGCCCATCATCTCTTTTGTTTTATTAACTGCATATTCCACAGAATCAGAATATTCAGCATTTGGATTAACTCTTTTAACTTCTTCACAGAGTTCCTTTGCGTCCATTGCTCTTGGATTATCAGGAGTTGCAACAGTAAATACATGCTTTGCAAGAGGCATTGTAATATCAATTACCTTTCTGTAATCCTTATCCTTAAATATACCAAATACGAAATAAACGTTTTTATCAGGATAATAGAGCTTAATTGAATCATATAAAGCAGTTGCTGCCTGTGGATTGTGAGCTCCGTCAATAATAATAGTAGGATTCTCACTGATTACAGTAAATCTTCCACTCCATACGGCTTCTCTCATTCCGTTCTTAACCGCATCATTACTAATTGGGATATTTAATTCACGGAGCTTGTTAACTGCAAGAAGTGCTGTTGCTGCATTTTCAATCTGGAACTTACCCTTTAATCTGATGCTTACATCATGCCAGATGTCTCCATATGAAAATGTCTGAACTCTGTCGCCATATTCAACATTGTAAATGTCGTCTGTGTTAAGGAATTCGATGGAGGCTTCATTTTCCTTTGCAACCTTTTCTAATACGGCTTTTACTTCAGCTGACTGTACAGATGAAATAACATCTGTACTTCTCTTTATGATTCCTGACTTGGCAAGTGCAATGTCCTCTACAGTACTGCCGAGGTAATCTACATGATCGAGAGCGATTGGCATAAATACTTCCATAAGAACTGTATCAATTACATTTGTGGCGTCAAGCTTTCCGCCAAGTCCTGCTTCGAGAACAACAATATCGCAATTGCAGTCTTTAAAATACATAAATGAAATTACCGTCTCAACTTCAAATGGAGATGGAACAGGCTCATCATCTGTCTTCATTTCTGAAATAACCTGAGCAATTCTTGTAACATACTGTGCAAAATCCATCTCAGATATGTTCTTTCCGTTCACCTGAATTGTCTCAAGCTCTTCAAAGATTGCAGGTGATGTATATTTTCCAACTCTGTATCCTGCACTTCCGAGAATTGAAGTGATATAAGATATAAATGAACCCTTACCGTTTGTTCCTGCAACATGGATAAACTTAAGATCCTGCTGAGGGTTACCAAGTCTGCCAAGCAATGTGGATATTGCCTGGAGATTCATTTCATCGCTTAGTTCCAAACCGTTTATATATTCTCTCGCTTCTTTGTAATTCATACTATCTCCCGTATTATAAGTCACATTGTTTACATGAATATATTATGTGCAGTATTTCTGCATCAGCATTTAGCAATTCCCATTTCCGGTGCTTCACCAGATGCAAGGCCCTCAAGAATTTTTAATATTGCTGCGTCACCATATCGGTATTCCAGCATTACCTCTGTAGGTATAGGCCATTCCTCTTCAGTAAGTGGCGGATGTCCCCCTTCTTCACGGAGAGTTGCAACAATATCCCTCATCATCATCTGATCCTTTACGGATAATTCCCTGACTGACTCAAGAGGTGCAACAGTAATAACTTTTCCTGTCTGGCACTCTGTATCTATCTTTATTATACCGCCGCCCTCTTTTTCGATACCCATGGGATAATAAATATAATATAGTTTATTATTTTCTTTTTTTGTAAGTTTGAATACTACCATTTTTAACCTTTTATTTACCGTATGTCATATAGATGTGCTTTATGCCACAATCCATGAAATGATTGCCCTGAGATTTAAATCCAAACATCTTATAGAATTCCTCAAGATAACTTTGAGCCTGGATTTTAACCTCAGTCTCACCCATCTGATTAAGAAGAATATCCATGGCTATCTCAACTAACTGTCTTCCAAGTTTAAGACCTCTGTATTCCTTTTTAACAGTTAATCTGCCAAATGAAGCTTCCGGATATGCAACACCTGCTGCCATTACTCTGATATATCCCACAAGCTTTCCATTGTCTAAAATCATAATGTGCTTGGCATTCTTGTCCTTATCATCCATATCAAGATAATTACAATTCTGCTCAACAACATATATTAAACATCTGTGCTTGAGAATCTCATAGAGTTCATCCGTTGTAAGTTCGCTGTATTCCTTAATCAGTGTAGTCATAAAATTCTCCCAAATTTACATAATAATTTAATTTGTTATGTAATTTAATCATTTACAGTATCTGTACATTTGCATATTTCAAATATCGTGGTTATCAATAAAACAGCTTTTTATTTAAATCTAAAATACGCATTTGCCCTGACTTTCATTATATTATTTTTGGGCCGTTCTTTGAATATAAAAGATTTTAAAAATATTACTCGCCTATAATATTTTTTAAAAATGTCTTTCTGTGTTCAGGTGTAATACCGTACTTCTTAATTGCCTCAATATGAGCCTTTGTTCCGTAACCCTTGTGCTTTTCAAAACCATACTCAGGATATTTTTCACCAAGTTCTTCCATATATCTGTCCCTTGTAACCTTGGCTAAGATACTGGCAGCAGCTATGGATACACTCTTTGCATCACCCTTAATGATTTTCTCCTGATGGATGCTTTCATCTATACCCGGAATAATTACTGCATCATTTAACAGAACTTCAGGACGCTTAGATAACTTATCAATAGCCATTCTCATTGCCTTGTAAGTTGCCTGTAAAATATTCATCTCGTCTATTTCTTCAGCAGATACAATGCCAATACCGTAAATCGTACGGTTCATAATATCGTTGTATAAAATATCACGTCTTTTAGGAGTAACTTTTTTAGAGTCATTTAAGTAAATGAAATCATCATCCACATTTAAAATGGCTGCAGCGGCTACCACAGGACCTGCCAACGGACCTCTCCCGGCCTCATCAACACCTGCAATTACCACATTTCCCTTTGAAAGAAAACTATATTCGTATTCCTTCATGGCTCTTAGTCTTTCTAATTCTATTTCAAGCTTTTCAGGTGACATAGCTGCTCCTTTTTAGAATAAGTAATCAATTAGTCAATCCATGGTCTTTCGAGAGTCATTTTACCGAATCTGCCGTTTCTGTAATCATCAATGACTACCTTGGCAGCTCTTTCGTAGTCGAGCTTACCGCCCTTTTTGAGCGCACCGAGTCTTCTTGCAATATTGTCAAATATTTCAATAGTTTCGCCATCTGTCTCGATACTGTATTTTTCTGATAATCTGTCAGGATATCTCTTCATCATCCATTCAATAAGGAAGAATGCAAGATTTTCTATGTTGAGGTTGTTGTCATTTAATGAACCTAAAAATGCAAGTCTCTGACCTGACTTCTCATTAACGGGCTTTACGTAAAGTACACCCGGTGTATCAAGCAATTCACATGTATTGCCGACCTTTATCCACTGCTTACCGATTGTAACACCCGGTCTGTTACCTGTTTTTGCACTTTTTTTACCCACAAATGAGTTAATAAATGTAGACTTACCCACATTTGGCACTCCACAAATCATAACTCTTGGGATTCTCTTGTAATCTCTTGATTTACCTTTATATTTTTCTTCCATTAACTGTGTGATTGTATCCTTTATTTTGAGAACATCACTCTGCTTCTTGGAATTTAATAGAATGGCACATACACCATTTTCTTTATAATAATCGAGCCACATTGAGCTTTCCTTATCATCCGCCATATCAGACTTATTAAGTACAAGAATATGTCCCTTGCCCTTTGTAAGATCAAGAAGGTTAGGGTTTCTTGTACTCTCAGGCGCTCTTGCATCAACTACTTCAATAACTATATCTACGAGGGCAATATCCTCTTTCATAATCTTGAAGGCCTTAGCCATATGTCCTGGATACCATTGGTAGTTATTGTTATCCATAATTACCTCCATTTCAGATATGTCCATATTATAAAAAGTAGTAGGAATACCGAAATATCCCTACTACTTTCATAATATTTAGGTATAAATTACTTAACGAGTTCCTTAACTCTTGTAGCCTTACCTGTTCTTTCACGGAGATAGAAAAGCTTAGCTCTTCTAACCTTACCGTATCTAACAACCTTAACATCTGCTACGTTAGGTGAGTGAAGAGGCCATGTCTTTTCAACACCTACACCGCTTGCAAGCTTTCTAACTGTAAATGTCTTACGAAGACCTGTACCCTGAACCTTAATTACTGTACCTTCAAAAACCTGGATTCTCTCACGAGTACCCTCGATAATCTTAGCAGAAACTTTAACAGTATCACCTACACCAAACTCAGGTAACTGTTCTTTTTTCTGAGCGTTTTCTATCTCTGCGATATAATCCTTCATTACTAATCCTCCATGAATTGTTATTCTTTATAAATTATCAAAGCAATCCCTTTAATAATGTAACCTTTGTAATACCACTCTCCAAATCATGGGAGATATTACTGTCATCAATAACAGGAATCAACAGCTCTTTGCCGTTATTCATCCTAACAACATACACATTATTAGCGGCATTTGTCATAACGTCTTCTAATATTCCAAGCTCTTCGCCATCATATGTGACAATTTTCTGGCCTATAAGGTCACATATAAAGTATTCTCCGGGCTCTAATTTAATTGCGTTATCTCTCGTTATCATTATATCTTTCTTAACGAATTTTGTAACATCATTGATGTTGTCATATTCTTTGAAAGAAATAATAACATATTGTTTAAAGTAACGAACCGAACCTGGGTGAAGCTTATATTCTTCCCCATTTACAAAAATGAGGCATTCCTTAAGTTTCTTAAACCTTGTCGGATCATCAGTTGTAGGAAACACTGTAAGTTCACCACGTAAACCGTGAGTCTTAACAACCACTCCTACTCTAAGGTAATTATCATTGTCCATCAATACATACCTTTATGTTTTTAGCATTTTCAGCAGCCTGAGCCGCAACTAATACTCTAATAGATTGTGCGATACGACCTGATGTACCTATAATTTTACCCAGATCGTCGGGAGCAGTCTTAACATGGATAGAAGTTAAATCACCTTGCTGCACGGAATAAACTGTTACCTATTCCTTGTCATCAACGAGTGATTTTACTAAGTATTCCACAAACTTTTCCACTACGCTTCCTCCAATTAATTACTTAGAGATACCTGCAACCTTGAAAAGTCTTGCAACTGTTTCTGTTGGCTGAGCACCGTTAGCAATCCACTTTGTAACCTTTTCAGCATCAATTTCAATCTTAGCTGGTTCGCAATTTGGATCATATGTACCGATTTCATCGATTGAGCTACCGTTTCTAGGTGTTCTTGAATCAGCAACTACAACTCTGTAAAATGGCTTTCTCTTTGCGCCAAGTCTTTTTAATCTAATCTTTACCATTACTTTTCCTCCACTAATGTGTAAATAAAATATTATATGTTAAAAAGGAAGTTTGAACTTACCTTTTTTACCACCCTTAAACATGCCAGGCATGTTTTTCATTGCCTTCTTTGCTTCTTCGAACTGCTTTACAAGTCTGTTAACAACTGCTATGTCAACACCCGCACCTTGTGCAATTCTCTTTTTTCTTGATGGATTGAGAATATGCGGATTCTCTCTTTCCTTCGGAGTCATTGAGAAAATGATTGCCTCATTCTTAGCAAGTGCATTCTGTGCATCTTCGCTGTCGAGGTTCATCTCTTTCATCTTTCCGGCGATTCCCATATTTGGAAGAAGTCCTAAGAACTTAGAAAATCCTCCAAGCTTTCTGAGCTGTTTCATAGATGAAAGGTAGTCGTTGAAATCAAATTCTGACTTCTTAACCTTAGCAGCCATTCTAAGCGCTTCTTCTTCATCTATCTCCTGCTCTGCCTTCTCGATAAGAGAAAGCACATCGCCCATACCGAGCATACGGGAAGCCATTCTTTCCGGATAAAACGGTTCAAGATCTGAAAGCTTCTCACCCATACCTACATATAATATAGGCTTGCCTGTTACAGCTTTAATGGAGAGAGCCGCACCACCTCTTGTATCACCGTCGAGCTTAGTAAGAATTACTCCGTCGATTCCAACCTTCTCATCAAATGTCTTAGCAACATTTACTGCATCCTGACCTGTCATCGCATCGACAACAAGTACAGTCTCATCAATTCCAACCTCGGCCTTGATCTTACTGATCTCATCCATCATGTCTTCATCGATGTGAAGTCGTCCGGCTGTATCGAAGATGATAACATTCTTATTTCTGCTCTTTGCCTCTTCCACGGCTGCCTTTGCTATATCCACAGGATTAATATCAGTACCCATTGAGAAAACAGAAACTCCTAATTTCTCACCGTTTACCTTTAACTGATCTATAGCAGCCGGTCTGTATACGTCACAGGCAACGAGAAGTGGTCTCTTGCCCTGAGCCTGGAACTTAGCAGCAAGCTTTGCCGCTGTAGTTGTCTTACCTGCACCCTGAAGACCAGCCATCATAATCTTGGTAGCTGTTCCATCTGTTCTGAACTTAATATCAGTTTTCTCAGAACCCATAAGTGCTGTAAGTTCTTCGTTAACAATCTTAACAACCATCTGTCCGGGTGTAAGAGATTTCATAACCTCTTCACCAACGGCCTTTTCCTGGATTGTATTGACGAACTTCTTAACAACCTTAAAGTTTACATCGGCTTCGAGAAGTGCAATCTTAACTTCTTTTACGGCTTCCTTAACATCTGATTCCTTCAGAGTTCCCTTGCCTCTAAGCTTTTTAAAAACATTTTGCAGCTTCTCTGATAAACTATCAAATGCCATAACTTATCCTTTCTGATGAAAATCAGAATTCATCTATTATCAGTTCTGTATCTTCGGATATTTTATCCAACAACTTATCATTGCGGGATTCTTTATACTCAGCAATGGTATCCTTGATTCCCTGTGCGATGTCCTGCATTTTAGCAAATCGCTCTATCATATGCAGCTTATTCTCATACTTCTCAAGCATCTTAGTCACTCTCTTAATAAGATCGTGAATCGCCTGTCTTGAAACACCATAGTTATCGGCAACCTCACTGAGAGATAAATCGTTAAATACAGCATCTTCATATACTTTGCGCTGATGCTCATTTAGAAGCTCACCATAAAAGTCATATAATAATGTCTGTTTAAATATGTTGTCCATGTAAACTCCTTTACAGCTGTTGCTTATAATAACAGATTGCAAATGAGTGTGTCAAGCATTTTTGTTTTACATTGTTATATTTTATTTGTTTTTATTGTCGTCTTTTGCTATTATAAATAACACTTAATAAAGCTTAAATTTTTATATACTATATAAAATAAAAATATTTATATGATTTAAATATATTTCGATGTATGTACGTTTAGACATTTATATATTTAAGAAAATATTTAAATATTATGAAGATAGTAAGGATACTAAAACAATGAATGAAGAACCGGATATGATGTATAAGCTTATGATCTTATATATGCTGGATAAGGTTAACTTCCCATTATCCAACAGTCAGATCAGCAGTTTTGTACTTGGCAGGGAATATACTACATATTTCACATTACAAAACACTCTTAATACTCTTATAGACGATAACTTTATACATGCAGCTATTTACAAAAACAGTACGCAGTACTCTCTTACTGAAAGTGGTAAATATGCCATAGATCAGTTTGCCAGTAAATTATCATCTTCTATAAAGGAAGATATTGATACATACTTAACTGATAACAAGTACGATTTCAGATGTGAAATCAATACAATGACAAACTATTATCAGTCAGGCTCCGGCGATTATATAGCTGAATGTAAGGTTAACGAAGGAAATGCTTCATTAATAGAAATCAAGTTATCTGTTCCTTCTGAAGAAGATGCCAAAATAATATGTAACAAATGGCAGAATAACAATCAGGACATTTACGAATATATAATGCATAAGCTCACATAAAGAAAAATGTCTTATCTGAATATGCGTCATGCATATAAAGAAAACAACTTATAGAACATATGAATTTCATATAAAGAAAACCCTGAGGATTAAATACAATCCTCAGGGTTTTTATTTATTCTGATTTTGAAAATCTCTTTTAATTATTTATTTAAATTATTTCTTTGAATAATCAATCTGTTTTGCAATCTTTTCTGCGTTAAATACATCCCATGTTACCTCATCAATGGCTGTAAATATATTTTTAAGTCTGTGAGATAAATTTTCAGGATGTTCAACAACTGCCTTGAAGTCACCAATCTTTAATCCGTCTTCCTTCATTCGGTGACAAATCATAGTAAATCGGTTAATCCACTCTTCGTCCGCCATTAAGTATTCCTTAACATGAGGAGCCTGAGAGTATCTGTTTGTAGATCTGATTTTCTGATTTATTTTTCTCTTCTTAATAAGTATGTTGTGAATATCACTATATGTTGTTGCTTCATTTGAAATAGCATCTCTTAACTGGTCATTTAAATATAGAGAGTACTGCATCTGTTTATGAAGAGTTGTCATAATACTTCTTGGGAAGATAAACATATCAACTACCTGAAGTAAAATACATGCTATGGCAATATATGTAATTCTATATAATGATCCTTTATAAATCATATCAGGTGACATGATTGCATATGTTACTACGGAGAACATAGTAGCGATCATTGCCTTATAGTCAAACTTGAAGAATATGTCGGCAAATAATGTAATTCCCGCCAGTACCACGTAATGCACCGCTACAACATTTGTTATTGAGAAAGAAATAAGCATCAGGCCGATAACGTATATGGAGTTGATAATACGTTTCTTTGTACTTGATGTATTAGCTTCAATATATGGCTGAGCTGTAATGCCTACATAAAGAGGGAACATATATGAATTAGGAAGGTTAAAGAATGTTGTTATAAAAATACCAACAGAAGCAAGACATGAAACCTTCAATGCAAAGATAAGACTGTAAATATTAAATCTGCTTAATATGTCCGTTCCAAACTTAACCTTTGCTTCCTTCTTATCAAGATGAAGAACTTCACCCTGAACGAAGTCGTCCATTTCTTCTCTAAGAGATTCTACAACCTCATCTGCTTCAAGCTCATTGTTGAGCTTTCCATATAATTCATCAAACTGTTTTGTAACAGATTTTTCTGATACCTTATCCTCTTCAAAGTCATCAATGGAATCAAGCATTTCTATAATAAGATTATGCATTCCCTGAGACATTTTCTTACCTTCAGTTACGTAGTTATCAACAAGTGTATTATTGATTCGCTTTAATATGGTAACCATACGAACCATGTCATGACCACGCTGCCATGAATGGCTTATTGAAAGCTTTTCACCTATAGCCTGTTCTATCTGAGTAAGACTGTCATCGATAGCATTTTTCTGTGATACTAACTTATCATTGTCTTCTTCTCTTAAAATGCTGTCGCACTGTTTCCCCATTAAGTCAATTGTGTAATCCAGTTTCTTTTTAAGCTTTTTGTTAAATGACATTCCATGAATTACAAAATTATATAAAATAGAAAGAAGTGCAAAACCACCGAATATGGCAACTCTGATAAAAAAGTCTGTACCATATACAGGTCTGTACATCATTACAGGGAAGCAGAGTAATAATGGCAGAAATGTGCTACTATGCTTCTCTGATGTAAAGAGATATATTGCCAGGAAGAATGTTATAAATGTTACAACAGTCACCATGGTAACATATCCGGAAGTTCCCTGTGGGAAGAAACCGTATCCCAGATACGAAAGGAAAATTATACCCACATTGGAGGCCACAAGAATAAATGTATTCTTAACCGGCTCAATAGTATAGTCATTCTGGCTTGATGGAATTACATTTGACAATGCCATACCAAATGCCAGCGCGTTACTTTTACCAAGTGGTCCTATCATAAGATAAGTCGAAACTAAATATATTGTCATATATATAATAGCTCGAATTGATTCTCTTCTTATCTCCGGCTTAAAGGTTATAAGACCAGCACCTTTAGCCTTTGAATTATTACTCATCACACTACCTCACATAGTTCAATACTGATATAAATATTTTCACTCTTTGATTGATTATAGCACTTTTAAATTTTAATTGTTTAAACATAAAGGCAATATAATCTAAAATGATGATAAATAAGCACATTTCCGTGCATTTTCCGGAATTCCATATAAAAAACCTTGTATAAAACGCTTTTAACGCGTTAAACACAAGGTTTTATTTAATTTATGAATTGATAAATAACTATCTGATTATTTAACGATTAATGACTCTCCTGTCATTTCTGCAGGTTTCTCAATATCTAAGATTTCAAGAATTGTTGGAGCTATATCACATAAGCTTCCACCTTCTCTGAGCTTAGCATCACCATCGTTAACTAAGATAAATGGAACATCATTTGTTGTATGAGCTGTAACACTCTTTCCTGTGTAGTTATCTAACATCTTTTCTGCATTACCGTGATCAGCACAGATGAAGAGTACACCATTATTTTCAATGATTGCATCCTTAATTCTGCCAACACACTCATCAACCTTTTCGATTGCTGTAATTGCAGCCTTAACAATACCTGTATGACCAACCATGTCAGGGTTTGCGAAGTTAACTACGATAAAGTCATATTTACCTTCCTTAACTGCATTTACAACACCGTCACATACTTCGTCAGCACTCATTTCAGGCTGTAAATCGTATGTAGCAACCTTTGGAGATGGAACAAGAAGTCTGTCTTCGCCTTCGTAAGGAACTTCAACACCACCGTTGAAGAAGAATGTTACGTGAGCATACTTCTCTGTTTCAGCTGTTCTGAGCTGCTTTAATCCTGCCTTTGAAATAACTTCACCAAGAGTATTCTTGATTTCCTTATCTTCAAATGCAACTAACTTGTTAGGGATAGTAACATCATAATCTGTCATACAAACATATACGATGTCCTTTCTTGGACCTCTGTCAAAATGTGTGAAGTCATCATCGCAGAATGCTCTTGTGATTTCTCTTGCTCTGTCAGGTCTGAAGTTGATACATACAAGTGAATCTCCATCTTCTACACAATGAACCTTACCACTACTTGAAGAGATTACTGTAGGACGGATAAATTCATCTGTTTCGCCGTCTTCATATGACTGGTAAACAGCCATTTCAGGACTGAATGCGAAAACACCCTTTCCTTCAGTCATACATCTGTATGCCTGCTCTACTCTGTCCCATCTGTTATCTCTGTCCATTGCATAGTAACGGCCTGTGATAGTAGAAATCTTACCAACACCAATCTTCTTAATTTCAGCTTCAAGTTCTTTTACGTAGTTGATACCTGACTTAGGATCTGTATCTCTACCGTCAGTGAAAGCATGGATCTGAACACTTCCTAATCCTTCTTTTTCTGCCATCTCAAGAATAGCATATAAGTGCTTGTTATATGAGTGAACTCCTCCATCTGATAATAATCCACAGATATGAAGTGTAGAACCGTTCTTCTTACAGTTCTCCATAGCCTTTAAAAGTGCTTCATTCTTGAAAAACGAACCATCTTCAATAGCTTTGGAAATTCTTGTAAGATCCTGGTAAACTACTCGTCCTGCTCCGATATTTAAATGTCCAACTTCAGAGTTACCCATCTGACCTTCAGGAAGACCTACTGCCTCTCCTGATGCATGACCGTGAACGAAAGGATAGTTAGCCATAAGGTCATCCATTACAGGTGTGTTTGCCTTACCTACAGCATTGCCTCTTTTCTCTTCACTTAAACCATATCCGTCTAATATCATTAAAACAACCGGCTTGCGTCCCATTTTATTAATTCTCCTTACAATGAACTATATCTATAAATTCAGGTTTTAATCCTGCACCGCCTATAAGACCACCGTCAATGTTAGGCATTGAGAATAATTCCTTAGCATTTCCTGCGTTACAGCTTCCACCATAAAGGATGTGGATGTTTTCAGCTGTTTCCTTTGAATATAACTCTCCGATAGTATTTCTGATTGCAGAACATACTTCTTCAGCCTGTGTGCTTGTAGCTACCTTTCCTGTTCCGATAGCCCAGATTGGCTCATATGCAATAATTACCTTCTGTGCATCAGCTTCAGCAACATCAGCAAATGCTGATTTAATCTGGTCGTTGATGAAATCGATGTAATTACCTTCTTCTCTTACTTCAAGAGCCTCACCACAACAGAGAATTGGAATCATTCCCTTTGCTAAAGCCTTTACAAGCTTAGCATGAATTAATTCATCATCTTCTTTGAAAATCTGTCTTCTCTCTGAGTGACCGATAATGATTGAATTGATTCCAATGCTCTGGAGCATATCTGCTGATATCTCACCTGTGTAAGCACCCTTGTCCTCAATATACATATTCTGAGCTCCGACATTTACATCTGCATCCTTTAAGATTTCAGATACTGTCTGTAATGCGAGGAATGGAGGAAAAACAAATACATCCGCCTCAGCGTTATTAATTCCTGCTTTAATTTCTTCAACAAAAACCTTAGCTTCATCAGGAGTTTTATTCATCTTCCAATTGGCAGCAACTATTAACTTTCTCATAATATATCCTTTACATAATATTTTTATTAAAATTGTTTACTATAAATGATATAAACATATCGTTCATTATAGCACATTAATATGTGCATGGTATCCCCCATAAGGATGCAAATGAATTATTATTCTAAAAAATTTAACTTAGTAATGTAAAATCCATAAATCAAATTTCTATTTTTCAGATTTATGGTCAAAATTACATTTTCAATTCAAATAATTAATCAAAAACAAAAAACCTCTTATGAAGATTTCATAAGAGGTTTTTATAAATTAATCAGTTGATTTTATTATTTTAAATCAATCCTTGTATTCAACAGCCTTAACGCCTGGAAGTTCCTTGCCTTCAAGGAATTCAAGTGAAGCACCGCCGCCTGTTGAAATATGTGAGAACTTATCTGCATAACCTAACTGATTAACAGCTGCAGCAGAATCACCGCCACCTACAACTGTTACAGCATCCTTAAGGTTACCCATAGCCTCGGCTACTGCGATTGTACCCTTTGCAAAGTTACAGAATTCGAATACGCCCATAGGTCCGTTCCAGATTACTGTTCCTGCACCTTCAAGTGCGTTAGCAAATAATTCCCGTGTCTTTGGACCGATATCCATGCCCATTTCGTCATCAGCAATTTCAGTTGCCTTAACTACTCTGTACTCAGCATCATTTGAGAATTCCTTAGTTACAACTACGTCTACAGGGAAGAATAACTGTACACCTAAAGCTCCTGCCTTGTATATCATATCCTTTGCGTAATCGATATATTCTTCTTCAACGATAGACTTACCTACGTTACCACCCATAGCCTTGATAAATGTGAACATCATACCACCACCGATGATAAGCTTGTCTACCTTCTCAAGAAGATTTGAGATTACAGAAATCTTTGATGATACCTTTGCCCCACCAAGGATTGAAACGAGAGGTCTCTTAGGATTGTTAACTACACTGCCAAGATAGTTAAGTTCCTGCTCCATAAGATATCCGATTGCACTGTGCTTTACGAACTGGCAAACACCTGCTGTAGAGCAATGAGCTCTGTGAGCTGTACCGAATGCATCATTTACGAATACGTCACAAAGTGATGCTAATTCCTTAGAAAATGTATCGTCGTTCTTTGTCTCTTCAGGTCTGAAACGCACATTCTGAAGAAGGCATACTTCTCCATCCTTAAGCTCGCTTACGATTCTCTTAGCATTTTCGCCAACGACGTTATCGTCATCTGCAAACTTAACTTCTGTTCCAAGTAATTCAGAAAGTCTCTTTGCTACTGGAGCAAGTGAAAGTTCTGGAACTACTGATCCCTTTGGCTTACCGAGGTGTGAGCAAAGAATAACCTTACCGCCGTCAGCAATAAGCTTCTTAATTGTTGGTAATGATGAAACAATTCTTGTGTCATCTGTGATTACACCGTTATCAAGTGGAACATTGAAATCACATCTGCAAAGAACTCTGAGTCCTGATACGTTGATGTCGTCTATAGTCTTCTTATTAAGCATTTTGGAAATCCCCTCCAGGTTTTAAATATTATATATACTCAAAAATAAGGATAGCATAATTATAATAATATGCCATCCCTATTTTATTAACTATCTGTACAAATATTAATTAGATCTGTGTTTCAAGATACTTAATTGTTCTGCACATCTGTGTTGTATATGAATTTTCGTTATCATACCAAGCAGCAACTTCAACTAATGTCTTGTTGTTTGGCATTGGAGTACATAATGTTAATGTAGCATCGAATAATGATCCGAAACGCATTCCAACGACATCACTTGATACGATATGCTCTTCTGTGTAACCGAATGACTCGTTTGCAGCAGCCTTCATTGCAGCATTAATCTGATCTTCTGTTACAACACCATCAACTACAGCGTAAAGGTTTGTGATTGAACCTGTAGGTGTAGGAACTCTGAGGGCTGCACCTGTAAGCTTACCGTTAAGCTCAGGAATAACAAGACCGATTGCCTTAGCAGCACCTGATGATGATGGAACGATGTTGATTCCAGCAGCTCTTGATCTTCTAAGGTTACCCTTTCTCTGTGAGCTGTCGAGAAGCATCTGATCACCTGTGTATGCATGAACTGTCTTCATGATACCAGACTCAATAGGAACTAAGTCGTTAAGAGCCTTAGCCATTGGTGCAAGACAGTTTGTTGTACATGATGCAGCAGAAATAATCTGATCATCCTTTGTTAATGTCTCATGGTTTGTGTTGTAAACGATTGTCTTAATGTCATTTCCTGCAGGTGCTGAAATAACAACCTTCTTAGCACCAGCTTCGATATGAGCCATTGACTTTTCTTTTGATGTGTAGAAACCTGTACACTCAAGTACGCAGTCTACGTCTAATTCCTTCCATGGAAGATCTCTAGCATCTCTTTCTCCGTAAATCTTAACAGTCTTACCCTTAACTGTGATTGTACCAGCTTCATCATCTGCTGTGATTAAATCTTCTTCACCAAAGTTAACGATTCTGCCTTGTGTTGAATCGTACTTTAAAAGATATGCCAATACAGAAGGCTTTGATAAGTCGTTAACTGCAACGATTTCAAAATCCTTCTCCTCAAACATCTGTCTAAAAGCTAATCTTCCAATGCGTCCAAAACCATTGATAGCAACCTTTACTGACATATTTATCCTCCTAAAAACTCGCCGTTATAAATCAAAACATTATCATTGTATCTAAACAATAATAGATTGGCAAGTTTTTTCACCATATTTTTATAAGTTTTTTATGCTTAAAGCAATAAAATTTCAACAATATCGTAATATTTTACATGGATTTTTCTTTTGGTTTTATTGAGGAAATAACAGCTTGTCTTTATCCATTTGCCACTATGCTGTTTCTTGACTTATTTATGTATTTATATATACTTTTCTTACCGTGTAAAATACGTAGGTATGCTTTAATACGCAGGTATGCTTTAACGGCAACAATGCTTTATTTGTAATAATGCCATAAGTACAATGTTGTTATATGTGCACCATATTATATATGTGCAATATTGTTATATGGGTAATGATATATTATAGGTAATGGATATATAACAATTTCCATTAACCGGATAACTTAAAATTAATGAGAGGTTTTTGATGAATAAATTATACGATTTACATTTGCACAGTAAATTTTCTTCTGATTCAGAATCAAATCCTGAAGAAATCGTTGCAAATGCCGTAAATATGGGATTAGCCGGAATATGTTTTACTGACCACAATGATTTTAATTACTTTTCACCTGAGGGTGAATCTGTATTCAACTTAGATCAGGAAGCATATTATGAATATTTATCCAAGTTAAAGGAAGAACATCAGGATAAGCTCGATATTCTTATCGGCGTTGAACAGGGACTCACTCCAGGTGCTACTGATCTTATTGAGAATTTCGATAAAGAAAATAAATACGACTTTATTATCGGATCAACTCACGTTGTTGACGGCGTCGATCCATATTATATTGATTTCTGGTCAGAAAAAGAGCCAAAGGAACGCATAAGAAGATATTTTGAAAATATATACGAATCTGTATGCAATCTTTCCAATTTCGATGTATACGGACATTTAGACTATGTTACAAGATATGTTCCAGGCAATCACACAAGAGGTCAGATTGGAATATTACTTCCATATGATTTAATTCAGGAAATTTTGAATACTCTTATCCAGAAAGGAAAGGGTATCGAAGTAAATACAGCCGGAGCATGGAAAAGTAACAGTGGCGACTACAACCCTAATTCAACTATTTTAAAAATGTATAAGGATTTAGGCGGAGAAATAATTACTATCGGTGCTGACTCTCATAAGGTTGACGATGTTGGCCGTCTTGTTGAAGCTGCCAATAAACTTCTTATTGAGACAGGATTTAAATACAGCACTGTATTCAGAAAGAGAAAGCCTGAATTTATCACTCTTGAGGCTTAATGAAATTAGAATTGTAAGACTCATGTGAAACTATAACAATAAGCATACATAAAAGCTGCATACACTAGATGGTGCATGCAGCTTTTATGTTATATCGGATAAATTAATATCTTAAATTAACCTCTTGGTAATAATTCAGCGATCATGTTGATATACCAGTCAAGGTTCTCTCTCTTAATGTCAGAAAGCTGGAACTTTGTTCCGTCCTTAAGCATAAGGTATGATGATTCACCAGTAGCTAAATCCTTGATGAACTTATCGTAACCTTCTGCTCCTTCTTTAACTTCTGCAAATTCGATCCAGTCGATTGAACGATATCTTTCACCGTCTGTAACTCTGATTTCAACATAGATTCTGCCTGATGGAAGAACACTGAATAATCCCATGATAGGTGAACCCTGTGTTGTTGAGATCTTAACATTAGGATACTGGCTTACGATTGTAAGGTTAGGAACCTTTCCGTCATTCCCCTTAACATATATTGTGTTAAGAAGCTTCATAAGTGAGCATAAGCAAAGGATCTCAAATGTATTGTACATTTCATCCTTGAACTGCTTAACTATGTTGAAAGCTTCGTTCTCTTCCCAGCCGTTAGCAATGTAAAAATTAATGATATCCTGTGTTTCGTTATCAACACCTCTAACATTCATTGACATGTCATAATCTCCTTAAATAAAAATGTAGTTAAAATTATACCAAACTATTGCAATTAATTACAGTACTAATCACGATATTATAGTAATAAGTTTATTCATCTAAAATATATGGAGTAACCTGGTATACATAATAGTTAATCCAGTTTGTATAGAGAGCATTTGCATGTGATCTCCACTGCATTCTCGGACGCTTTGCCGGATTGTTGTCCGGATAATAATGTACAGGAATACTTGGCTTTAATCTGCTATACAAATCTCTTCTGTATTCTCCGTCAAGAGCAAATCTGTCATATTCAGGATGTCCCATGACAAATACATTCTTGCCATCCTCTGCAACTACAAGATATAGTCCCGCTTCTCTTGAGTCAGCTAATACCTTAAATACAGGATTAGAGAGAACCTCTTCTCTGTTAACCTCAGTATATCTGGAATGAGGAGCATAGAATACATCATCAAAACCTCTTACAAGAGGATCTGTTCTGTGAATTACATGATGAAGATATACTCCTGAAAGCTTTTCTTTTCTCATGTTCTTTCTCACGCCGTAGTGATAATACATTCCGGCCTGAGCCGCCCAGCATATATGAAGGGTACTTGTAACATGATCCTTAGACCAATCCATTACTGTTGTTATTTCATCCCAATAGGTAACTTCTTCAAAATCAAGCTTTTCTATAGGTGCACCTGTAATAATCATTCCGTCATAATGCTTATTTTTGATTTCATCAAATGAAATATAAAACTTTTCAAGATGAGATGCCTTAGTATGTTTTGAAGTATGTGACTTCATTTTTAAAAAACTGACATTTAACTGAAGTGGCGTATTTGATAATGATCTTAAAAGATCAAGTTCTGTTGCTTCCTTCAACGGCATAAGATTTACAATAAGAATCTTCAAAGGACGAATTTCCTGAGATAAGGCTCTACTCTCGTCCATAACGAAGATATTTTCCGACTCTAATTGCTGTTTTGCAGGAAGGTCGCTCTGTATTTTAATTGGCACAGCATCACCTCCTAATATAGGTTATATATTAAGTAATTCTGATTAAGTAATCATTTTAGTTACATATGGTTAATTAGGGTAATAATACAATATATTGCCCTTTTTTACAATATTACACAAAATATATGATATTTAAATATTGTGATATTTAGGTATCGTGATATGTAAATATCATATATTTACATATCTTGATAGTTAGGTATCACAATATGTTATTTAGGAATATCATTTCATTATTAAGAAATTTAGATTACTCTTTATTTTCACATTTGTTGTAACATGCTTCAGTAGCTTTAAATAATGCATTTCTTAAACCGCACTCTTCTAACTTTTCAACGGCTCTGATTGTGGTTCCACCCGGAGAACATACTCTGTCCTTTAACACTCCCGGATGCTCCCCTGATTCGAGAACCATCTTTGCAGAACCGAGTACTGTCTGAGCAACAAATGTATATGCATCATCTCTTGACATGCCATATTTAACAACACTGTCTGCAAGAGCTTCTATAAACATAAATACATATGCAGGTGATGAACCACTGGCACATACTACTGCACTCATGATTTTCTCAGAAACCTTTACAGCCTTACCAAATGAATTAAAAAGGTCAGCTAAAAATGTCTTTTCTTCTTCATTGAAAAGTGCATCGTCATAACAGTATCCTGTCATACCTTCACCTACAAGTGCAGGTGTATTTGGCATTAATCTTACTACACGGACATTTTTGCCGAACATACCATTTAACATTTCTATAGAAACATTTGGTGCAAGAGAAATGATAATCTTAGAGTCATCAACAAATTTTCTGATTTCATCTACTACATTTTCATAAACCTGTGGCTTAATTGAAAATACCACGTACTTGCAGTTCTTTACGCAGTCTGCATTTGACTCAAAATGACGCACTCCTGTTTCCTGTGCAATGCTTTCAGCCTTATCAAATGATCTGTCTGTTACTCCAACATTTTCAGGAGAAATTGATGATAATGCTCCCTTTAACATTGCATATCCCATGTTTCCAGCGCCGATAAATCCTATATTACTCATAATTTTCCTCTTTAAAAATTCATATATCAGTATGTTATGTAATAACCAGTTGTATAGATATCACATTGCTGCCCGTTTTAAATACTTAGCCGCTTTAATAACAGTTAAGCATAACTGTTATGTATAACATAATACCATTAACCGATATTTAAAAATTGTCATCTGTGTTTATGTTACCTTTTACTGCAATAAATAACAATAAAATAAAAAGCAGGTGCCTCATCACCGAAACATTGTATCTCTGATGATTATACACCCGCTTTATATATGATGTTGTATACTCTTAACTTCTAATGTAAAGCATATACTAAATTTTATTTATTATCAGCCTTCTAAAAGCTTATTCACACTTGCTAATTTAACTGCAACTGCAAAAAGGTTGGCTGCTTCTTCTAATTCCTCAACTGTAGGATATGTAGGTGCAATTCTTAAGTTTGAATTGTTTGGATCCTTTCTGTAAGGGAATGTAGCACCAACTGAAGTAAGTGTTACACCTGCTTCCTTACAGAGATTATAAACTTCTGTTGCACAGTTAAGAATTGAATCAAATGATATGAAATATCCACCCCTAGGCTCTGTCCATTTACCTACGCCTAAACCTGCAAGCTCTTTTTCAAAAACAGATAAAACAATTTCAAACTTTGGTCTGATAAAGTCGGCATGTTTCTTCATGTGTTCCTTTAATCCATTGATATCCTTAAAGAATGCCACATGACGAAGCTGGTTAATCTTGTCATAACCAATAGTCTGGAAATGTAAATGGCTCTTTACATCAGCAAGGTTTGCCTCACTTGCAGCCATACCTGCAATACCTGAACCAGGAAAGCTTATTTTTGATGTTGAAACAAACTCAAATACCATATCAGGGTTGCCTGCTTTTGCACACTCTTCAATAATATCGAGAAGGCTATCCCCTTCATCATAAAGTTCATGCACACAATATGCATTATCATAGAAAAGTCTGAAATCAGGAGCTGCAGGCTTTAATGCTGCAAGTCTCTTTATTGTTTCATCTGAGTATGTAACACCCATAGGGTTAGAATATTTTGGAACACACCAGATACCCTTGACTGCAGGATCATTTGAAACAAGTTTCTCTACCATGTCCATGTCAGGGCCATTTTCAGACATAGGGATGTTAATCATTTCAATTCCGAAATGCTCTGTAATCATGAAATGTCTGTCATATCCAGGCACAGGACATAAGAACTTAATCTTATCTAACTTTGACCAAGGAGTATGTCCTAAATATCCATGAGTAAATGCTCTTGAAATCTGATCAAACATAATATTAAGACTTGAGTTACCAAACACGATCATATGATCCTTATCTGTTCCGATCATATCTGCAAGAAGCTGCTTTGCTGATTCAAGACCATCAAGACATCCGTAGTTAGAACAATCTACACCATTTTCATCAATAAGGCTTGATTCAGATGTAATACAATCTAACATAGGATAAGACACCTTTAACTGTGCAGGTGATGGCTTACCTCTTGACATATCAAGCTTGAGATTCTTTTCCTTGATTTCATTAAACTTGTGCATAAGTTCCTTCTGAACTGATACCAACTCTTCCTTGCTCATATCTACGTAATGCACAATAAAATCCTCCTTAAAGCGTAAATTTCTACTGGTTTTCAGCTATCCCTAATTACTTTGTATACATGCTGAACATTTTTCACCAACTTAAGTACATACACTTTAATATTACACTGGCGTTAAGTAAAAATCAATATAGAGTTTATTTTATTAATTAATATAGCCATAAAAAATAATATATTAAATTATAAGTATTTTATCAAGATTCCAGCCAGATGTCTTAACGGACTGTAAATTAAGCAAAACAAACAATATTTAAACTCATTTTACATATATCAGCATCATATATCAGTGTCCATTTTTTTCGTATACATTTTAATAAAATACATACTTAACAATTAAACGTATCAATAACATTCTTTAATCACTATATTATTCCATATAAATAACTTCATATAACAAAATTTACATAGCAAAAGCCCTT
The DNA here is from genome assembly GCA_900545225.1 of uncultured Eubacteriales bacterium. Classification (GTDB taxonomy): domain Bacteria; phylum Bacillota; class Clostridia; order Lachnospirales; family Lachnospiraceae; genus UBA4285. The sequence continues at coordinate 45,589 of UQXZ01000006.1, read as the reverse complement.
ATTATCGATAAACAATAATAAGGGCTTACCAGAGATACATATCTCTTTAAAACTTATATAAATCTTATTGCAGCTTAATTACTTGGCGTATTCAACAACTCGAGATTCTCTTATAACACTTACTCTAATCTGACCAGGGTAAGCTAATTCTGTTTCGATCTGATCGGCTATATCCTTAGCCAACAGTTCCATGCGCGCATCATCTATCTTTTCCGGAGAAACCATAACTCTGATTTCTCTTCCAGCCTGTACAGCATATGATTCAACAACTTCCTCGTGAGCATTAGAAATTTCTTCCAGTCTCTTAAGTCTGTTAATGTATACATCTATATCCTCGCGTCTTGCGCCAGGTCTTGCTGCTGATATCATATCTGCACATTCAACAAGTAAAGATATCATGTTATCAGGCTCTACATCTCCATGATGAGATTCAATGGAATTGATAACAACAGGTGATTCTTTGTACTTTCTACAAATCTCAGCACCTAACTGTACATGAGTTCCTTCCATCTCAAAATCGAGAGCTTTACCAATATCATGTAATAATCCGGCCTTTCTTGCCAATGCCACATCTTCTCCGACCTCAGCCGCAAGAAGACCTGACAAAATAGCAACCTCAACAGAATGCTTAAGTGCATTCTGACCGAAGCTGTATCTGTATTGCAATCTACCGATAAGCTTAACGATTGCAGGATGAACTCCGTGAATTCCTAAATCAATAAGTGTAGCTTCACCGATTGATTTGATCTTTTCATCAAGTTCCTTTGTTGACTTTTCAAGCATCTCTTCGATACGTGTAGGATGAATTCTACCGTCAACAATAAGCTTTTCAAGAGTAATTCTTGCAATTTCTCTTCTTATTGGATTAAAACAAGACAATACAACAGCTTCAGGTGTGTCATCCACTATAAGTTCAACACCTGTCATCTTCTCGAATGTACGAATATTGCGACCTTCTCGACCTATAATACATCCCTTCATTTCCTCATTAGGGAGTTCCACAACAGAAATCATTGCCTCAGACACATGGTCAATGTCACATCTTGAGATTGCATTAACAATGATATCTTTAACTCTCTTTTCCGCATCGTCAGTAGCATTCTTCTGAATAGCCTTTACTAACTTAGCAGCATCTTCAGTTGCGTCCTTCTCAACCCTTTCAAGGATATAAGTTCTCGCTTCTTCTTTAGTTAAGCCGCCTATGTTCTCAAGTTCTTTTTCCTGCTGGATCTTGATATTTTCGGCTTCAGCGTATAAATCGTCTGTTTCTTTTTTCTTGTTTTCGATTAACTGCTCTTCACCCTTTAAAACGTCATATCGTTTATCTAAGGTTTCTTCCTTTGCAATTATTCGTTTCTCATATTGAGTAAGCTCACTGCGTCGTTCTTTATATTCGCTTTCAAGCTCATTTTTCAACTGCAGTGCGCTCTCTTTAGCTTCGATTTCAGCTTCTTTTTTTAAGTTTTCAGCTTCTTTTTTCGCTGTTTCTACTATTTCTTCTGCTTTATCTTTTGCATTGCCTATAGTAGCTTTATTAGACTTCTCTATTGATTTGGAGGTGATTAGCCAAGTAATGAGTGCAACAATTACTCCCGTAATAGCAACGGACAAAATAACTGCTAACATCATATTCCTCCTGTATTAAAATGTAACCTAATCATAGTACATCAATATTATACTACCACTTAAATATGCTATATGCAAACGACAAATGCAACTATTATCAATAATCTGACTGCTCTTCAAAGAAATCCGAAACGCATCTGTTAATCACATCAAAAGAGAATCCCTTTCTGTATAAAAACTGCTTTGCTTTTTGTATATATGCATACTCTCCATTACTTTTATCATACTTTTTTGAAAGCATTTTCATACATAAATTGTACTCGTGATCTGCATCCACAACGCACTCATCTTCCATAAGTCTTTCAATTAAGTCTTCCTTTATCCCCTTTTGAGCTAGTTCTCTTTTTATAATCCCCATGGACTTGGTCTGGGCATAATATGATATATAACTTTCCGCAAATCTTTCGTCGTTTAAGAATCTTTCCTTAATCAGCTTTTCTATTACAGCATCCGATATTACTTCCGGATAATAATCCTTTGAAAGCTTCTGCTTCATTTCAAATGTACTTACGGATTTTCTGATAATTATGTTAAGGGCTCTCTTATAACATCTTGGTTCTAATATTTCTTTATAGATATGCTCCAGGGTCTCTTCTGATATTTCATCATCAATCTCTAAACCTAATTCGGCAATCTCCGAATTATAAAGAGCAAATGCGTCTTCGTAATTGATAAAAACTATGGATGAACGGGATTTCTCGCTCTTCTTTTTTATATCGGTAACTATATAATTCATAATATAACCTCTAAAACAGTTAATCTTTATTTTAATTAACCTATTAATTAACACCTGCAACAGGCAGTTTTTATGTTAATTAACACCTGAAACGGTAAGTCTTTAATATAGTTTCTAACATTAATACTCAGTTAATTATTTAATTTATATACAACAATGACTAACCGGATATTCCTAATCACATCTGATTAGTTATACCTGATTAGTCATCATATCATTTATATTTGTATTTATATTTATTTTTATATTGTACTTATATTATTCTTCGTCAGAAGCTTCTTCAGTTTCAGCATCCTTTGAAGCGCTTCCGGCATATTTAAATCCTGAGTTAGGATCTGCCTGAATCTTTACAATAACCTTATTAGAGATTTCTTCAAATACATCAGGGTTATCCATTAAATACTTCTTAGCATTCTCACGGCCCTGTCCGATTTTCTCTCCATTATATGCAAACCATGCACCACTCTTCTGGATAATATCCCTTTCTGTAGCAAGATCAAGTACGTCACCCTCTTTTGATATACCTGTTCCAAACATGATATCAAATGCAACTTCCTTGAATGGAGGAGCAACCTTGTTCTTAACAATCTTAACAACAACGTGGTTACCTACAACCTCGCCACCCTGCTTAAGAGCTTCTTTTCTTCTGATATCCATTCTTACTGATGAATAGAACTTAAGAGCTCTACCACCGGCTGTTGTTTCAGGATTACCGAATACGACTCCAACCTTCTCTCTGAGCTGATTGATAAATACTACGGCACACTTACTCTTACTTACAACAGGAGTGAGCTTTCTCAATGCCTGTGACATAAGTCTTGCCTGGAGAGCCATGTGAGCATCACCCATTTCACCGTCGATTTCCTGCTTTGGTACAAGAGCTGCAACAGAGTCAATAACAAGAATATCGATAGCGCCTGATCTTACCATTGTTTCAGCAATCTCTAACGCCTGCTCACCACTGTCCGGCTGAGAAACATATAAGTTATCAATATCTACACCGATGTTCTTGGCATATACAGGGTCTAATGCATGCTCAGCATCGATAAATGCTGCTATTCCGCCTTCCTTCTGTGCTTCTGCTATCATGTGAAGTGCAAGTGTTGTCTTACCACTGGATTCAGGTCCGTAAACTTCAATAATTCTTCCTCTTGGAATTCCACCAACCCCAAGAGCTATATCAAGACTTAAACATCCTGTTGAAATTGTGCTTATATCAAGTCCGTCGTAATTACCGAGGCACATTACTGAACCTTTACCGTAATCCTTCTCAATCTGTGAAATAGCGGCTTCAATGGCTTTTAACTTCTCTTCTCTCTTATCGTTATCCATATTATCTCCTAAAATAATTCGTGTTGTGTATGTCTGTGCGGAGTACGCTGATATAAAATATTATCTTATAATTCCCTATCTCTGATTCCAATAAAATCATATAAATTATCAGAAAGCTTTTGTTCTGCCCATAATATAACAAAACACCTGTTTTGTCAAACAGATGTTTTGTTAGTGTTCTATTCGATTATTTTATATCCTTCAATACATTTTTGTTCTTGATAAGATAATCAATAAGTGATATCACAGTTAAAACTAACGCAATATACACTAAAATCTGTGTGAATACGTAGATTGGGAACCATTGGAAATTAAATATAAGTAAGATTGTTGCTGCCATTTGGAATACTGTCTTTATCTTACCCCAAAAGCTTGCTGCGATAACTGTACCGTTATCCGCTGCAACTAATCTGAATCCACTTATAATAAATTCTCTTGCAATAATTACAATAACTATCCACGCCTCAATTCTTCCGAGGGCCACAAGGGCGATAAGTGCAGAATCCACAAGAAGCTTGTCTGCTAATGGATCCATAAACTTTCCAAAGTTAGTTATCATATTATATTTTCTTGCAATGTAACCATCTAACATATCCGTTGCACTTGCAACTATAAATACAATAGCCGCAACGATATTTGACCAATATCCAAATGGTCCGAGTAAGAATATTAAAAATACAGGAACCAGTATTACTCTGAATATTGTTAATTTGTTAGGTAAATTCATATAATCTCCGTTTACTAATCTTATTAATCCTGTACAGTTTTTGCGATTAAGTCATATTCTGAAGAATCCGTAATAACTACATCTAAAAATGTACCAGACATAAGTTCTCTGGAATCATTTTCATTTAATGTAATAAATACATTGCCGTCAACATTTGGAGCATCTCTGTAAGATCTTGCAACATATACATCATCTTCAGGAAGATAACCGTCGATAATAACAGTCATCTTCTGACCTACGAAGCCCTTGTTGATCTTCTTTGAAACTTCCTGCTGTAAAGCCATAAGAGCATCTTTTCTCTGCTGCTTAACTTCTTCCGGAACCTTCTGTGTAAACTTAGTCGCAGGAGTTCCCTCTTCCTCTGAGTATGTAAATATTCCAAGGCGGTCAATATACTGCTCGTTAACGAAATCCTTTAATACGTTGAAATCGTATTCAGTTTCTCCCGGGAAGCCTGTAATAAGAGTTGTTCTGATGCAGATGTCAGGCATTGCATTTCTTAACTTCTTAATTGTCTTTAAGATCTTGCTCTCTGTCATATTTCTTCCCATCATGTGAAGAATACTGTCAGATACATGTTGTACCGGCATATCAATATAACGAACTACCTTAGGCTCAGTTCTCATGACCTCAATAAGGTCATTATCAATCTCTTCAGGATAACAGTACAGAAGTCTGATCCACTCTATTCCCTCTACTTTTGCAAGCTTTGAGATTAATTCAGCAAGTCTCTTCTTACCCTTACCGCGTCCCTTATGGAGGTCAACGCCGTACATTGTAACTTCCTGACCTACGAGAATAAGCTCCTTAACTCCGGACTCGGCTAACTGCTCTGCCTGCTTAACAATGTAATCCATAGGATAGCTTCTGTAATTACCTCTTACCTTAGGTATGATGCAGTATGTACAGTGCTTATCACATCCTTCAGATATTTTCAGATATTCATAATATCCGCCTGTTGAAGTTACTCTCTTCTCTTCAATCATTGGAAGTCTGTTAATATCATCAAAAATCTTAGTTTCCTGACCCTTTAATGCAGAATCAATGGCTTCTACAATCTTATCTGTTGATGTAGTACCGATGATTGCATCAATTTCAGGAATTTCCTCTAAGATTTCATCTTTATATCTTGTTGCAAGACATCCTGCAACGATAAGTGCCTTACAGTTACTTTCTTTGTATTTTGCATATTCGAGAATTGCTTCAATACTTTCTTCCTTGGCATCACCGATAAAGCAGCATGTATTAATAACGATAACGTCAGCTTCGCTTTCATCATCAGTTATTGTATGGCCGTCTCTAAGAAGTAATGCCAGCATCTGTTCACTGTCAACTAAATTTTTGTCACATCCTAATGACACAAAAAATATTTTCATTAGCCCCTCTTTATTTGGATAAGTCCTTTATTTCAGCTTCAACCTTTTCGAGCATTTCTTTATACTTAGCGAGTTTTGCCTTTTCTTCGTTTACCTTAGCCTCAGGTGCCTTAGAAATAAACTTCTCATTGCTAAGCATTCCTTCACATCTCTTAATTTCCCCGTTGAGTCTGCCTGCCTCTTTATTAAGTCTTTCTAACTCTTCCTTAATATCAACAAGCTCTGCAAGTGGAATGTAAATACCTGCTCCCTCAATTACGGCTGAACATGAATCAGCAGGAACATTTTCCTTTGAACCTGTTACAGTTACTTCACTTGCCTTTGATAATGAAGCAAAAAAGTCCTTACCGTTGTTAAATGCATTTACAACATCATCATTGTCTGTAACAACATATACAGGAACCTGCTTTGAAGGCTTAACGTCCTTTTCAGCACGGATATTTCTGATAGCCTTTACAGCTTCCTTGATGATTTCAATGTCATGCTCTTCCTTTGCATATACATCATCTTCTTTATATTCAGGCCATGCTGAAATAACGATTGTATCCTCATCACTCTGAATATTGCAGAATATTTCTTCTGTAATGAATGGCATAAATGGATGGAGTAACTTTAAAATGTCGATCATTACATTTTTAAGTGTCCAGATAGCCGCTGCTCTTGTTTCATTTTGCTGATCGTAGAGACGTGTCTTAACCATTTCTACATACCAGTCACAGAACTCATCCCATGCAAATGAAACAATATTGTCATATGCAATACCAAGGTTAAACTTCTCAAGGTTGTTAGTTGTATCCTTGATGAGCTTGTTAACTCTTGAAAGAATCCACTTATCAGCATCTGTAAGGTTAGCAGGCTTTGCAGCATTTGCATTTACCGCACCTTCTTCATCATTCATCATAATGAATCTTGAAGCGTTCCAGATCTTATTGGCAAAGTTTCTTGCAGCCTCTACCTTGCTGTCATAGAATCTCATGTCATTTCCAGGTGTTGTGTTAGAAATGAGAGAACCTCTGAGCGCATCTGCACCGTACTTATCAACAATATCTAATGGATCAATACCATTTCCAAGGGACTTACTCATCTTGCGTCCCTGTGAATCTCTTACAAGACCGTGGAATAATACATCCTTAAATGGCTTCTCGCCCATGTGCTCATAACCTGAGAAGATCATTCTGATAACCCAGAAGAAAATAATGTCATATCCTGTTACAAGTACATCTGTAGGATAGAAATAATCTAATTCTTCTGTCTTTTCAGGCCATCCCAGAGTTGAGAAAGGCCAGAGTGCTGATGAGAACCATGTATCAAGAGTATCCTCATCCTGAGTTACCTTTCCACCACACTTAGGACATGTGCATAAGTTTTCTTCTGATACTGAGATTTCTCCACATTCTTCACAGTAAAACGCAGGAATCTGATGTCCCCACCATAACTGTCTTGAAATACACCAGTCTCTGATATTGTCTGTCCAGTGATAGAATGTCTTATCCATGTTAGATGGGATAAGTCTGATGTCTCCGTCCTTTACAGCATTTGCAGCAGGCTTGATAAGGTCATCCATCTTTACAAACCACTGATTCTTAACCATAGGTTCAATTGTTGCTCCACATCTGTCATGTGTACCAACGCTGTGGTTGTGAGTTTCAATCTTAACCATAAGGCCAAGTGCATCAAGGTCACTGATGATTTCTTTTCTTGCCTCATATCTGTCCATTCCCGCATATTTACCACACTGGTCATTCATTGTGGCATCATCGTTCATGATATTAATTTGAGGAAGGTTATGTCTTTCACCTACTGCAAAGTCGTTAGGGTCATGTGCAGGTGTAATCTTAACGACACCCGTACCGAATTCCATATCAACGTACTCATCTGCAATAATTGGAATAAGTCTGTCTGTTAATGGTAACTTAACGAATCTACCTACTAAATCCTTATATCTGTCATCTTCAGGATTAACTGCGATTGCTGTATCACCAAGCATTGTTTCAGGTCTTGTTGTTGCAATTTCAACTAATCTGTCTGTTCCGTCAATTGGATAATTAATATGGTAGAATTTACCGTCACGATCTACATGCTCAACTTCCGCATCAGAGATTGAAGTCTTACATACAGGACACCAGTTGATAATCTTAGCACCTCTGTAAATGATTCCCTTGTTGTACATATTAACGAATGCTTTTCTTACTGCATTTGAACAGCCTTCATCTAATGTAAATCTTTCTCTGTCCCAGTCACATGAGATACCTAACTCCTTAAGCTGGTGAGTAATTGTACCGCCGAACTCTTCTTTCCATTCCCATGTTCTCTTTAAGAATGCTTCTCTTCCGATTTCCTTCTTATCGATCCCCTCTGCTCTTAAAGCATCAGTAACCTTAACCTCTGTTGAGATACTTGCATGGTCAGTTCCCGGAACCCAGAGAGCCTCAAAGCCCTGCATTCTCTTAAATCTGATTAAAATGTCCTGCATAGTGTTATCAAGGGCGTGTCCCATGTGTAATCTACCAGTAATATTGGGTGGTGGCATTACGATTGTAAAAGGCTTTTTATCCTTATTAACCTGAGCATGAAAATACTTATTATCAAGCCATTTTTTGTATAATCTGTCCTCTATATCAGGTGAGTATGTTTTATCCAAAATATCTTACCTCTCTGCTACATTTAAATAAAAATTACAAATTGTTCTAATTATAAAATAATAAGATAAAAAAATCAAAAACACAGGGATTTTTAAAACCCCTGTGTAAATATATTGTAAATTATACAGTTAAGAAATCTACGATAGCATTTAAAGCTTCTACTTCATCGTTTCCCTCAACCTTAATATTTACTTCCATGCCGTCCTTAAGACCAAATGCCATAACACCGAGAAGTGACTTAGCGTTGATGCTCTTAGTTCCGCTTTCAAGACTTATATGTGAGTCGTACTTACATGCTGTCTGAACAAGCTGTGATATCGGATTCTTATATTCGCCGATTCCTGAAACTGAAACTGTCTTATCCATTAATCCCTCCAAAAATTCTGAACCTGCTTATTAAAACAAACTAAAACAAGCTTACATTACCAAATAAATAATCTATATAGTTCAAAACTTTATAATTAAAACTTTACAAATGTGCATATGTTAATTTGATTTTAATATATACAAGAGATTTTGAATAATGTCAAATAAGTTACATTGTGATACAACCGTTTTTATAGCTGTATTCATAAACATGATCTGAAAGAATATCTTCTCTTTCGAGGTCTGATTCATTGACCTCACGAACCATTTTATTTAGTTCTTCTGAAGTTATATTGCCAACTTTTGGGATAATAAGTACCTCATGAACAGAGGAAGGAATAATATATAAATCGGATTCAATCTGTATGCTGACCTTTTTTAATAAATCTTTATAGAGAATACATGCCGCTCCGTTAAAATTGGCTTCATTGGTCAGTACATAAATTTGTTTATTGTCATCTCCAGGGATATTTGTTTCGCCATGCTCCCTGAGAAGTGTTGCCAGTGGCTTTATGGAATAATTGAGAAGCGAAGACGTATTGCTTAATGCCTGCTTCTCCAGTTCTTCATTTGTGATACCCCACTTTTTAATATATGTATTGTTAATTGTTATTGTTGCCTTCTTGCCCATGAACTCATCAAATACAACATAATATACTATTGCTAAATCTAAAAATCTTTTAAATGGGATATCTCTTAAGAACTTTTTATTACTGTCATAATTAATTATTTTAAATACAACTCTGTTTTTGATATTTTCAAATTTTTCAAATAATAAAGGATCAAAATGAATTGCATCTCTGTGGGTATAATATTCGTGAAGAATCTGGTTCATAATGTCATCAATACTGCAACCGCCACAATACTGGTCATAGTAATAATTAAGATAAATGGAAGGTGATATAGAATAATCTTTTTCTTTTATTATAAGACCGTCTAATTCCGTGTCATTATTCTTAACAACGCGGTTAATTATGACCTCTCCTTCATCACCCGCTGCTTTAAGCGCACGGATTCTTATAGTTTCGATAAAATCATTGTAATTCATATTAAAACTCCTTTGAAAAAAAATGAAAAAAATAAAGTTGAATAACTAAAAATGAAAAATAAAATTTAGATATTTAAAATTTAACAAACGTTCGTTTTCATGTCAATTAATGATTTTCGTAATTTCCCAATGTATTTATATTGTATATATAATTTATTTATCGCATTCTGTTACGGCATAAAAAAGCCCACTGCCATCACTCTCACGAGCAATGGCTGCACCTGAAATATTCCATCCAAGTGTTAAAATCATAATAGGATCAAAAACTATGTTAGTAAGGTTACCGAGAACCTGTCCCATCATGGCTTTACCTGACTGTCCCTCTGCACGAAGAATATTTGAGAAACAGTTTGCAATAAGAACAAATGGACCTGAATAACATACAATTGTAAGATATGTTTTCTTAAATCCCATGTTTCAGCACTTGCTCCAATTATTCCAATAATCGGATCCATAAAAATAAGAAACAATGCAGACATGATAATACCTACAACAACACAGCTCCACGTACAGAATAAAGAAACTTTTTTAGCATATTCTTTTTACCTTCGCCTAAAGCTCTTGATATTGCAGAGGTTCCACCAATACCAAAAATAGTTCCTACAGACATAAAAAGTAAAAATACAGATGTAGCAAGTGATACGACAGCTACCTGCATATCATCTCTTGTCAGTCCTATAAAAAATGTATCCGCCAGATTGTAGATAAGAACCATGAGCATGGCTACCATGGCGGGTATTGCATTACTGAGCACCGCTTTCTTAACCGGTGCATTTGCAAAAGTATCTAACTCTTTTGAATTTTCCACTTTATCTTCTCCTTTTTAATAGCACGCTATTGATTAGTTTAAAATAAACCCCCGTGAAACCACGGGCATGTGCTGAAAAACAACCTGGTATGAGTTAACATGACTATAGTTAACTTAACTTCAGCAGTCTTTCTTTAGTCATGTTAACTATGTTTAATTCAAGTTATTTCAGCTTATATTATTTAATAATTTTGTAAGCAAATTATTTAGCGTATTTTTTTCTTCCTGTGACAATCCGGATAAAAGATGTTCTTCTACAGCCTCCATATGGGCACTGGCCTCTTTACAGCAGGCTTCTCCTGAAGGTGTAATATGAACCACCTTAATTCGTTTATCAGAAGAATCTCCAAATGCTTCCACAAGCTCCTTTTTTTCCAATCTGGAAACAATTCCTACAACTGTGGACTGGGCAATCTGAAAATAGTGCTCTAATTCCTTCATGGTCATTTTCTGCCCTTCTGCCAACTTTAAAACCTGTAATACAGACACCTGCATCATGGTAAGATCTCTTGAACGCAGATCATTATTTGCATATTTTTCAAGTCTGTCGTGAAGTTGCTTAATAAGTAAACCATTCGGTGTATATTCAGCCATGTTTCAACTCCTTTCCTGTTATGTCACTTCTTAATAATAGCACACTATTAAGTCATTATCAATAGTGTGCTATTATTAATTAAAATATTTTTAATTTTTAATTAATAATCTGTTTTATCTGTTATTTTTTAGCAAGCTTCTCAAGTGCTCTTTTAATTACCATATAATTCTTCTTTGCAGATATAATACTCATCTTTTCATTATAAGTATGAACATCCTGTATTTCCGGTCCTATAGATACGCAATCAAGGCTGTGTCTCTTGGAAATTAATATTCCACACTCAAGACCTGCATGGATTGACTTAACAAGTGGCTTTTCCCCTGCCACTTCCTTAAATGAATCCACAATAATATCTCTTATTTCAGAATCTTCCCTATATTCCCATGCCTGATAATCATTTGATAAATATGTCTTTAAATGATGTTTCTTTGCAGTCTTCTTCATATCATTAACAAGATTCTTTTTACCATCATCAGAATTACTTCTTACTAAGTATGATGCAGATGCTGATGTTTCATTTACGCGCATAATTCCGAGATTAAGAGATGTCTCAGGAAGATTATCCAGTTCCTCAGATACACTTATTACACCATTTGGAAGCTCACAGATACAGTGAACATATCTTACAGTAGCCTGTGCTGTGTATACTCTCTTACTCTGAACACCATCGTAATTAAAATCTATATGCATTTCAGGATCTGTTTCTTTATATTCTGCAATATATTTATCAGCAATTGCTGAAAGCTTATTCTTTAAAGCATCGGCCCCTATGGCATCCTTTACACTCTCTGGAATAATTAAGTTTGTTATTCCGTCTGTTGCAATTGCATTGTCCTTTTCACCAGAATGAACGCTTACAAGCTGTGGCTTTAACTCAGCATCAATCATGTCATTTAAAATGTTAACAGTAATAACTGCAGCATTTGCTCTGCCCTTATCAATCTCCATTCCGGAATGACCGCCTGTTAAACCACCAATTGTAAATGAAACTAATTCACCTTTAATTCGCTCCATTTCACTTTCTGCAGCAACCTTCACATCAACTCCGCCGGCACAGCTTACATATACGATACCGTCTTCCTCTGAATCCATATTGATAAGCTTCTTACCTCTGAGAAGTGACATATCAAGATCCTTTGCTCCAAGCATTCCTGTCTCTTCATCAACTGTAAAAAGCGCTTCTATAGGAGGATGTGTAAGCTTATCGCTGTCCAGAATACTGAGCATATAGCTTACTGCTATTCCGTCATCGCCGCCTAAGCTTGTTCCCTTTGCCTTAATCCAGTCTCCGTCCACATAAAGAGTAAGACCCTCATTTTCCAGATTCTTATCTGAATCCTTTGTCTTTACTGTAACCATATCCATATGGCCCTGAAGGATTACAGGATCATTCGATTTTGAATCTGCACTTTTATCCTTATATATAACTACGTTACCAATCTCATCACATGCATAGTCAAGATTTCTCTGCTCTGCAAATTTAATAAGATATTTCTGTATTTTCTCAGTATTGCCTGACCCTCTTGGAATACTGCTTATTTCCTTAAAGAACCTGAAATAACTTTCGCCATTTAAAAAATCGATTTCCACCTTTTTGTCCTCCGTACATTACTATGTCTTTCAGATTAACATCTGACATTTTATAACAGGAAAATAAAGCATTTGTACTTTATTTTATTGATTTCGCAATGGTATTATACAATAATATGGTTGTTATACATGAAAAATTTTAATAAAATAATTAATCAAACCCGATAAAAACCTGTGTACTCACAATAAAACATAATAAATAACAATTAACTGTTGACAGTTAGCAATTCATTATAATAGAATTGTAGAGTATGTTTAACGAATAAAAAATTATTACAATAAGTAATAAGGGAGGAATTAAAAGTGGCAAATATTAAGTCATCAAAGAAGAGAATTATTACTAACAACGCAAGAGCTGAAAGAAATAAGGCTTTCAAGAGCGAAGTTAAGACAGCAGTTAAGAAGGTACTCGCTGCAGTAGAAGCTAACGATAAGGAAACAGCAAGCGCTGCATTAGTTCACGCTACAAGCCTTATCCAGAAGGGTGCTACAAAGCATATCTTCCACAAGAACACAGCTGCTAGAAAAGTATCTCGTCTTACAAATGCAGTTAACGCTCTTTAATTTGAACTTAACTTAATAGAGACTTCCGAGACTATGCATTTTGCATAGTCTTTTTTTAACCCAAAAACATTTATTTTCATACAAATATAAAATCCCCATATATTTTGTTTGACTTTTATATGTACACCTGTTACCATATGTAATAGTTAACTTAGTTAATTATTAATGTAGTTAAAAATATACGGAGGGAAAAAGAATGTCATATACCGATAATAAGGACAATATTACCCGTTCTTTCTTCCAGTGTATGCAAAGGATAAGACATGGTTTAAAAAATGTATTCCAGACCATGCCGACCGTGGAATTTCAGACCATGTTTTCACTTCGATCTCTTATAGAAGAAGAAAAGACTGATGCAATTCCGGTTTCACATCTTTTGAAAAAAAACAACACTTCTCCACAGGCAATGTCCAAAATGTTAAAAACATTGGAGACAAAGGGCTATGTAGAAAGACATACAAGCCCTGCTAACAGGAGAAATACTTTGGTAACCATAACTGAGCAAGGTCAGATGTTACTTAAAGCAACGGAAGAAAACGCAACTAATTTTGTAGCTGAGCTGACAGAGAAAATTGGCATTGACAAAATGAAGGCCTATATCGAGCTTTCTGAATCATTTTTTGACGCATACGAGGACGTGCGTAAAAATTTCAAAGTTAAGGGGGTTGATTGTAATGGCTGAACAGCAGCAGGAAAAAAAGAAATTTATTACATTTAAGCCCGGGGTAAGACCTGAGCTTTTTAAAGCGCTTATCTTCATGGGTATTATGATTGGCGTTATGATGATAAGTATGATACCTTTCGGCCTTAATAACGGTCTGGCCTGTGGTTTCGCATTTATCAGCGTACTTATGAGTCTTAGCAACGACTATACACTTGAACCTGTAAGAAACACATTCATACTTATTGCTTCTAACGTAGGAATGGTTGTACTTGCATTTTTATCATATGGATTGTTCCCTGAGGGTACATCCGGATATATTGTAACGATGACAGTATTTACATTTATTACATACTTCCTTGCAATATTCTTATTCACATCTGAGAAGCACAACAGTACATATATGCCACTCTTATTAGCATTTTCAATGTTCATATTCTACCCTGTATATGGCATGGATTTATTTATAAGAATCGCAATATATGCAGTTGCATCAGTAATCTCAATTATCTTAAACGTAGGTTTAAGAGGAAAAACTTTCAAAAAGAAAACAGGAGCTGCCTTAAACGGTGCTATTGCTACTCTCAAAAAACAGTGCTTAGGTATTTATGAGGGAAGCTCAAAAGAGGAATTAGTTAAACAGTATACCATTATAGATAAAACTCTTTCAGGCATCGAAGCAGCCTATAGTACAAAAATGTCTATTGACTCCGAATGGAAGCCTGGACATGACACTATCAGAACAATCACAATTCTTAAGAGAATTAACAACACATTATCAGATAACTATGTAACAGGTGACGAAGTAATGTCAGCTGACTTACATTCACTTATTATCGAAGTTTTAGATTCAATTGACTGTTACGAGCAGAATAAGATTTCATCAGATGAAATATTAAGTAAGTTTGATGCCCTTTATCTCAAGCTTGATCCTGAAGCCGGCAGTCCTAAGGCATTAGATTCAATCAGAATGGAAATGGACGACTTCGTTAATGGTGAAGTAGAACGTAGTGATATGCATGACAATAAGCCTTCTATAGGAAGCCGTATTCTTAACCGTTTTAACAGATTCAACTTTGTATTCGCTTTAAATGTTTCCATATTGGCAGGAATTGGCGTATTCCTTGCTACATTCTTCGGAATGTATAAGCCATATATTATTCCTATGTACATCGGTATCGTTGCCAAGCCATATGCAGAACTTAACAAATCAAGTGTAATAAACCGTATCATTAATACAATTTATGCAGTAGGCCTTATAATGGTTGCCTTCTCCATAACAAATAACACATGGGTACATCTGGTAGCCCTTATCGCAATAACATTATTTGCTGATATGTTCTTCCAGTTCGACGGTTCAACAATGCTCGGCTCCATGATATCCGTTCTTATGACAATAATAATGGAACCTGTTGGATTATATTCATTCTCATTATACAGACTTGTTGTAATTATAGCTCTCTGTATAGCACTTCTTCTGGTAAATTCATTGGTATATCCAAAGAGCATACCAGAGACATTGCGTAAACAGTTACAGTATTCAGTGTCACTTAATGATGAAATAAGAGAAGCATTTAAAAACGAAGAAACAACTTATGATACAATTCACGATATCATTAGAAAGAACAGAGCAATCAATCAGAAGTTAAGAACCGTTAACGTCTATGCAGTTAATCCGGATGTTACAGCATACCTGATGGCTGAGGAGGAATGGCTTAACCGACTTACAATAGTAAATCACAGACTGTTGGAAGAAAATGCAAAGCTCGGTGACTTCATAGAAGCTGTTGAAGGTGAGAAGAATCTTACACCAAGACAGAAGAGCATCATAATTTCAATTAATGAAATTGCAGATGATATTATTAAAACAGAAGAAATCGCATTAAAGGTACTTGGTAGTGAAATACCTGAAGCGGTTAATTTAAAATAATCCATAATAAATAAAAAACTGTTATATGCTGAAACTAAAATTCAGACATATAACAGTTTTTATTTTGTCTTAAAAAGTTATCTTGGTTTAGCAACTATACATTCTGAAAGAAGAGATACACCTCTTACAATCATGTAAATTGGCATAATGATAACAAATGCATATAAGTATGCAAATGGTGATACGAAAAGTACTATAGACATTGCGATATTCATAATACCTATAAATACTCCCCATGCACTTCCAACCTTAACACCTAATGAAAAAGCATCTATACCTGAAATAAGCATTTCAAATGCAAGCATAAACGCAAGAATTTCAATAGTTACAATTGAAGGTGAGAAGAATAATATCAGGGCTACAATTACCTGAATTATCGCCATTGCAAGATATCCACCTGATCTGAATGGAGTCTTAATAGTAAAGTAATTTACTATATGGAAAATTCCGGCTGCAAGAAGAACAGATGCAAAAATATAATGCATAAGGTTAACTGATAACATTGGAATAAAAATACATGTAATACCAACTGCAATAAGAGCAATACTTACTATAAATCCAATGATTCGCATTGACTGAAGTCGTTCGTTCCAACGATTTCTTAACTCTTCTCTAAAGCTACCATCAAACATTGGTCATTCCTCCTATTAAATTTTCATACAATCAAGCCGTATGTATAAAATATTGTATCACATTGTAATTTTATTTAATGTAAACAATATTTTTATAATAACTACATTGTAAACACCGCTGCTCTTCCACTATTACTCTTAAATCAATCTCCGATTAAATTATTATAATAATTTAATAAACATATAACTTTATATTCCTTGTATTGTAGATACTATTATATTATGCTAATTGCTATATACACATAATGAGGGGTCATTTGAATGGATAACAATAATTCCAAAAAGAAGGACGGAAAGTCGTCCATTGAATATGATATAGATTACGATTTTATTTCCGGAGAAAAATTCGATTCATCCGAGGATGAATTAACATTTAATGATACACAATCTGTTAATAATTCAACTGACAGATCATACAGTTATGATTTTACAGAAGGTATACCTGCATCAGCAGCTGCACCAACTTCCGTTGCTAAACCTGCTGAAGTAGCTGCACCAACAAATAGTGCTGAACCGGCTACAGCTGCTACAACGGCTGATGACATATCTTCTAATGTTGAATCTCCAGAAAATAATATTGATATTGATGTAAATGATAATAGTTCGGACAAACAGACTTCAGACATTTTATCCGACCACAATCCAAAAGGAAATATCGCCTCTGCAGATGATGATATAAACATAGACTCTGTTGATTATTCAATGAAGAAAAAGTCAGATGCATATAAAACCATAAAAGAAGCTGAGGCTGAAGCACCGAATGCGGGTAAGATTGAAGAAGAATATATTAAGAAGGCTGTAGACGAATATACTCAGGACGACACAACACAAAAGAGAAAAAAGAAAAAGAAGAAAAATGAAATCTGGGGAATAATAAAAATTGTGTCGATTGCATTTGCCGCAGCTTTTATTATACTCCGATTTATCGTCATTAACGCTCAGGTTCCTACAGGATCCATGAAAGAAACCATCAATGAAAATGACAGATTATTCGGTTTCAGACTTGCTTACGTATTCTCAGAGCCTCAGCAGGGTGATGTAATTATATTTAAGTTCCCTGATGATGAAAGCAAGACATACATTAAGAGAGTTATTGGTACTCCGGGCGATACAGTAAAAATATCTGCCGGTGCCGTATATGTAAATGGCGAAAAACTTGATGAGCCATATCTTAAAGAACCAATGGCAATCAACTCTACTACATTGACATATACTGTTCCTGATAACTGTTATTTTGTAATGGGTGACAACAGAAATAACTCGTATGATTCAAGATACTGGACTCATACATATGTAAGTAAGGACCAGATACTGGCAAAAGCCTTATTCAAATATTTCGACGGTGAGAAAAACACTGTTTCATTCTCCGGCATAAGCTGAATGTCGAAGTAAATTCATATATTATTCTATATGAATCCATTGATTTAAAAATAAAAATTAATAAGCTTGTAAGCAAAAAAGTGCAGGTGATATATCACAAGATATATCACCTGCACTTTTATTATATGGACATATGCATTCTTACATATACATAGCAAATGCTATGTATTTTATAAATATTCGATATAAGAACTTTACGATTAAACGTCTTTTCTTCTGATCATTGCATACATCTGAATAAGCTCTACTGCCTTATTTAATCCTAACTTACTTGAATCAAAGCAGAGGTCATATGTATTGGCATCTCCCCATTTTCTTTCAGTATAGAAGTTATAATAGTTTGCTCTCTTCTTATCTGTCTTTCTGATAAGCTTTTCTGCCTTCTTCTCATCAAGCTCATATATTCTCTTTACTCTTGCAATTCTCTTTTCAATTGGAGCATGAATAAATACATTGATAAGGTCCGGATCGTCCTCTAATGTGTAATCAGCACATCTACCGATAATTACACATGACTCACGTGCTGCAATTTCCTTGATTACATCCTGCTGAGCATTGAATACCTTCTCATTAAGAGGAGTCTCTGTATAAATACCTGCTGGGTAACCATATGAATATGAATCCATTGCAAGTGTGTAAATAAGGCTGTTAGATCTTGATTCGTCCTGTGCCTTCATTACTTCTTCACTAAGACCGCTTTCCTTTGCAGCAATTTCAATAAGCTGCTTATCGTAGCATTTAACACCAAGTGCCTTAGCTAATTCAATTCCTATTTCATGGCCGCCACTTCCAAATTCACGGCCGATTGTAATAATAAATCTACCCTTCACTTTAAATACCGCCTTTCTTTTTTATGAATTCTATACAATCCGTAAAATACTTAGGTAACTCCGAAGTGAATTCCATATATTTTCCTGTAGTAGGATGTACAAAACCTATTGTTCTTGCATGAAGCATCTGTCCTCCTGAAGAGAATTTACCTAACTTCGCCGGTGAGTTTGAATAAACCTCATCTCCAAGAATCGGATGTCCTATGCTTTTCATGTGAACTCTGATCTGGTGAGTTCTACCTGTCTCAAGTATACACTCAATATGGGCAAATGTACCTATATTTTCTAAAACTTTATAGTGAGTAACCGCTCTTTTTCCATTCATACGGTCAATTACTATCTTCTTTCTGTCAACGTTTCCTCTTGCAAGAGGAGCATCAACAACTCCCTCTGTTTCATTAAAACCGTTAAGAACAATTGCCTCATATTTTCTTGTCATACTGTGACAGGCTAACTGTTCAGAAAGCTTTACATGTGCATTGTTATTCTTTGCACATACAAGCAATCCTGATGTGTCTCTGTCGATTCTATGGACAATACCGGGTCTCTCTTCACCATTTAAGTCAGAAAGCCCTTCCCTGCCATATTTAAACAGGATAGCATTTACAAGTGTGTCATCGTAGTGTCCTGCAGAAGGATGCACAACCATACCTCTGTCCTTATTAACTACAACCACATCATCGTCTTCATATACAATATCAATCGGTATATTTACAGGCAATATCTCTTTGCTTTCTGCATCCGGAATAGTTACGAAAACATTATCTCCCGGTGATACGTTATAGTTTGACTTAACTACAGCATATTTTGAAAGTTTTTCTTCATTTTCTGCTGTAAACGTATCCTCTGCACCGGAATCGTCTGAATCATTATCTATACCGATTTCTGCATAAATATCAACTTCTTCGGGAACAACATATACATTTCCCGATTTAATTATTTTCTGAGCTGCCGATCTGGAAATTTCAGAGTTGTCCGAAATAAATGTATCCAGTCTTACTTTTGTATCGGCTTTTATTATTAATCTTTCCATGTTATCTCTTTTTTATCTTAAGGAATGCGTAATCCTTTTCTTTGTATACAAATATAAGTGAAATAATAAGAAGTACTGCTCCTACTGTTACAAATATATCCGCCACGTTAAATACAGGGAAATCTATTCCGTAAAAGTAAATAAAATCTCTGACATAAGACAACCAGAGTCTATCTATAAGATTGCCAAGAGCACCTGTAAATAAGCATATTATTGTTGCTAAAAGCATTCCGTAATGCTTGGTTGCAGGCATTCTAACCAATACGTATATCATAATAATCATGGCTGCTATGGCAATTATGGAAAATATTATTCCCGCTCCGGAGAACATTCCCCATGCGGCGCCTTCATTCCTGATAAATAACAACTCTAAAACGCCGTCAATAAGAACTAATGGTTTTTTACCTTCCAGAGTCGCCTGAGCTATAAACTTTGTCAGCAGATCCACAAATAAGAAAAATCCGGAAAGGGCAATAAAAATCGTATATTTAACAATATTATTTTTATTTGTATTCATACTACTCCTTATTTAATAATTACTGATAATCCATGAAGCATTTCGTCATCTGTAATATCTTTTACAATTATTCCGTTTCCAAGTCCGTCAAGAAGTATGAATTTAACAACACCCTTATCCATCTTTTTATCAGATTTTGTAGTCTTGATTATCTCGTCAGGATTCATGTATGAAATGTCTAAGTTATATCCTAACTTCTCGAATAATTCATATATTCTGTTATAGTCAACTTCGCTGATAAGTCCTCTTGAAAGACTTATCTTTAATGCTGCAACCATTCCAAGAACTACACATTCACCGTGTAAAATCTTGAAGTCGGCACATTTCTCAATGGCATGACCTAATGTATGACCGAAGTTAAGTAATGCTCTTTCACCGAATTCCTTAGGATCTCTCTCAACAACACCCTTTTTAATAATACAGCTGTTAGTAACTATACGTGTTAAGGCATCTGTATCCTTGTTAATGATTTCCTGTGTATGTTCCTCGATGTAATCAAGTAATGAAATATCCTTAATTAAAGCACTCTTAATTACTTCACCAAGACCTGATAAGAACTGTCTCTCATCAAGAGTATTGATTGTATCCATGTTCATGTAAACAAGAGAGGGCTGGTGAAATGCTCCAACCATGTTCTTGTAACCTCTGAAGTCTACACCTGTCTTTCCACCGATACTTGAATCTGTCTGTGCAAGAAGAGTTGTGGGAACCTGAATAAACTTAATTCCTCTTAAATATGTTGCAGCTGTATATCCTGTAAGATCACCAACTACGCCGCCACCGAGAGCAAGTAAAATATCTCTTCTCTCCATACGGTTTTCAATAAGGAATTCGTATAAATCCTGAACTGTGTTGAGGTTCTTATTTTCCTCTCCCGCATTAAATGTGAAAGAAAAGCATGCATTGCCGCATTCTTCAACAACATTTTTTATATTTTCTAAGTATAAAGGTGCAACATTACTATCTGAAACTATGCAAACTTTTTGCCCATTTGACAAAAATGGTTTCAAGAACTTTGAAAATTCCTGAAACCCTTTTGTAATATTAATTTCATATAGTATGTCCTCACCATTAATAACACTAATGATTTCTGACATAACTATCTCCTATTGTAATTATATTAGAACTTATACTCGTACTTGCTTCCTGCAGCCATTGATGATACAGGGTTTGAATCAATTGCAGTCTCACCGAACATACCCATAGCCTTTTCGAAGTCACCTGATAACTGAACATCCTTTGGTGTTACGATAT
Source organism: uncultured Eubacteriales bacterium (assembly GCA_900545225.1). Lineage (GTDB taxonomy): Bacteria > Bacillota > Clostridia > Lachnospirales > Lachnospiraceae > UBA4285. The sequence continues at coordinate 23,942 of UQXZ01000006.1, read as the reverse complement.
AAATAAAGTTTGTAATGCTGTGGAACTTACCGTCGATTGCACAACATGTTCCTGCTGAATAGTCGATTATTCTCTGTGAAAGGTTATAATCGATTCCTTCTAAATTAAGGATTACGGCTCTACCAGATAATAATGTCTTTGTAATCTCTTCGCCGTCGTTAATTGAATTAGGTTTAATAACTACTACTTCCATCTGCTTTGTTCTCGTTGTACGAATTGGAACAACATTGTCATTCTTTGATTCGTACACATCTTCTTTATATAAATCTTCTGAATCGTCCTTTTTTGAGAAAAGACCGCCACGCTTACGCTTGCTGGCTTTTGGCTCTTCCTCTACATCATCATAATCTTCAGGTTCATATAATTCTTCTTCGTCTTCAACATCTTCTTTAAAAAGATTCTTTAATGCTCCGAATGCCATAACAACTGCCTCCACTCATACACTCAACTATAGTTTCTTGCTCCAAAGATCGCTGTTCCGACTCTTACGTGAGTCGCCCCCTCTTCTACTGCAACTATATAATCATTTGTCATTCCCATTGATAGTTCAGTAATGTTTATATTATTAATGTTTTTCTCGTTAATGTCAACACTTAAAGACTTCATTTCCCTAAAGTACTGGCGATTTTCCTCAGGATCATTAACATATGGGGCGCTTGTCATAAGACCTACAAGTTTAACACCTTCCATGGTGCTTACCTTCTCGGCAAAATCAAAACCCTCATCACGTGTAAATCCAAATTTTGATTCTTCACCTGCAATATTAACTTCGGCCATAATTTCTGTTACAACGCCTAATTTAATTGAACGTTCATTGATTACTTCAGCAAGTCTTAAGCTGTCAACTGAATGAATACATGCTACCTTGCCAACAAGATACTTTACCTTATTTCTCTGAAGGTGACCTATCATATGCCATCTGATATCCTTTGGCATGATTTCAATCTTGTCAGCTAACTCCTGAACATAGTTTTCACCAAAGTCTCTGATACCTTCGTTGTAAACTTCCTGTAACATTTCCACAGGTTTTGTTTTACTTACTGCTATTAATGTTACTTCTTCAGGATTTCTGCCTGATCTTTCACAGGCGTCCAATATGTTATTCTCAACTTCAATTAATGCATCTTTTAACATAATATCTCTCTTTTAAAAAACAACCTCATCTGAACTGTAATCTGCTGCATTTAATAATATTCTGTCATAAATGGAAAGACTCTGCTCATATCCCTGCTTTACAATAGAATACTCTTTATTCTGATCCAGTATCTCTACAGGCTTAAATACTGTATAACCTGTATTTACACTATATACACCTGTCAGTCTTTCAATTCTTCCAACTGTATATGTTTCATTTGAATCAGGTTTTTTAAGAACCACACCACTTTTTATACGACGTGTTCTTAAATAACAGTAATCATCATCTGTTTTTGAAATAACAGGTGTAATAAATGATACATTTGAACCACTCTGCTGGAAGAATCCATATTCTCCTGATGCTCCCTTAGTAAGATAATCTGAAGGAACAACATACATATCTTCAATGGCTAATGATGAATTAGGAACCTTAAGACCTGTTACGTTGTTGGATGTTATCTCTATATTGGCATATCTGTCTGAGAGATAGTATTCAACATACTTATCAAGTGTTATCTTTCCATACTTCTTGCCGTTTTTCTCAATGATTTCAAAGTTACCTCTTGTAAGTACATTGTTCTTACCTAATCTCAGAGAGACACCATTTACATCGGCAAGTCCATATTCGGATATTGTACTGTCTTCCAGTTTAATGTAAATGTTCCAGTCTTCACTTGTAACAATCTTATATGCCGGATTACCTGACTTAACTTCATTATGGTCAGCTGTCTTAGTAACTTTTATTTCATTATTTCTGTCAAATAAAGAATCACTTAAATCATCTTCCGTCATATTTTCATGTCCATCCACCTGATATTCAACATATCCGGTAACCTGAGCATTGACTGTACTTATATTATTCTTTCCGTTTGTAACATCATTATGCGCACTTATAAGAATTGTATTTATTGCATTTTTTGTATCGTAAAGTGAACCAAAACCGTCTGTATTGTAATTAGTAACATATGATTTTAATGCACTTCGAAGCTGCTCAAGTCTTGTATCTGTAAGCTCTGTATTGTCTTTACTGAGTTCATCGGATACATTTCCCATTGCATAAATAGGATCGTTAACCTTTACTCTTGCACCTTCACTTTGAAAATATGATATAGCACCACTGCTCTCGGCATTGTAAACTTTTTCCTGTCTCATTACCAGGCCTCGGGCAGTGTATGTCTGAGTAAGTCCGCCGGCAACTACTTCATATATTGCTGTTGACGGTCTGAACAGGAGCATAACTGAAAAGCTTATTGCATAAGCGATTACAATTATGAAAATAATTATTGCCGCTTTTGGTTTTGCGGAATATCTTTTTCTAGCCATAACTACTCCTTACAGTCTGAGTCTGTGTGTCTTTTTCTCATCATCTCGGACTTCTTCAATGTCAACTATACCACTAATGAATAAATCTTTATCTTTGACCTGTCCATTCTGCAGGCTTATATTTAATACTATACCCATGGATGTATAAAGGGTAATAAGAGAACTTAAACCGTAACTGAAGAACGGCAATGCAAGTCCTGTATTAGGTAATAACTGTGTTACTACACCTATATTAAAGAATGTTTGAAAACCTATATATGACGCAATTCCTATGACTATCAGTCTTCCCGCATAGTCTCTGGTTTTGATTGCAATATATATACATACAAATACAATGGCAGCCAGAAGGCCTATGGCTATTATGGAACCGATAAATCCAAGCTGCTCACCGAGGGCCGCAAAAACAAAGTCTGTATGGGCCTCCGCAATGTAGTTGGAATTAAGGAGTGATGACGGGTCATCATTACCTAATCCCTTGCCGGTTAATCCTCCGGATCCGATGGCCTGAACCGCATATTTCTGCTGATAGACATTATCGTCATAATTTTCGGGGTTTATAAACGCCATTACCCTTCGCCACTGATAAGGTTTTAACAGTTTCTGATTGGGATTTTGTATGTAAATAAATAACCCAACCGCTACGGGAACCGCAACCATCATTATTTTCCCCAACTTCTTATATGGGAAACCAGCTGTATATAAAACAACAAACATTATCAAAAACAGTAATATCGTCTGTGAAAGATCGGGCTGTGAAACAATAAGCAAAAGCGGAACCGCAAGTATTGCATTTACAAAAACCAGAAATTTCCATGAATTCAGCTTCCCCTTATTGGTATAAAGCAGCTGAGCAAGAAACAGTATAAGCATAAGCTTTCCCATTTCGGAAGGCTGAATTCTAAACGCGCCGCTTCCGAGCCAACGGGTTGCGCCGCCCGCCGATACACCGAACAGCTTTACTCCTACCAGCAGTAAAACAAGTAATATATACAGCACTCTGTAATATTTCAAAATAAAATGATAATCAACGAATGACAAAAACGTCATCCAAAGTAATGCCATAACAATGCCGCCGGCCTGTTTTACCGTGTATGATGAATCTGCACTGTTAATTATTAACAGTCCGAAAATCGAAGTTATTACAACAAGCGTTACAAGCGCATAGTTGTAGCTTCGCAAGTTGTATTTTTTAAACATTAATTATTGGCTCCATTCTTAAAATCTTTGAAATACCACTCATAAAAAGCGGCTGCACTCTGTGCATTATATGTTGATGTGTATCCGTTCGGAATCTCAATGGAAAGCGCAATTTCCGGATTGTCGTAAGGTGCATACGATACAAATGTACCGTTATCCATTGTGGTTTTATTGACCTGTGACGTACCTGTTTTGCCCGCTACCTTCAGTGACTCCAATCCGCTGAATGTCTTATAGTGCTGAACCGCAAGAATCATACCCTCGTGAACCGCCTGCCATGCAGAGTCAGAGATATAATCCATTTCATTTGATAAAACACTGTTTGTTTCTTTTATGGTCTTTCCCGAATTATCCGTAACTTTAAGAACAAGATGGGTTTCGTAACTCTTTCCGCCGTTTGCAATGGTAGATACATATCTTGAAAGATTAAGACAAGAATACTGTGCCGTACCCTGTCCTATCGCAGATGCAATGGCATTTGTATCAGACGCTTTCGGCGTGGATTCCGGTATTTCTATTCCCGATTTTACGGAAAGTCCCAAATCATCCGTATATTTTTTGAGTATATCCGTTCCGTAATCCGAATCGTATGATCCGTCTTTGCTCTTTGCAAGATCATAACCTATTGAATAGAAGAATACATTGCACGAATCCCTGAGGGCGGTTTGAACTGTTTCATTGCCGTGTTCTCCCGGATAAACCGAACATCTCGGCGAAGGCGTAACCTCGGTAAATAAACCGCTGCAATATATCTGTGTATAAGGATCGATTATTCCCTTGTTAAGTCCCACTAATGCCGTGGCCATTTTAAATGTGGAACCCGGCATGGTCTGAGCCTGAGTTGCCCAGTTAAGCAATGGTTTTGAGGCATTTCTGCTTATTTTATTGTAATAATCCACATCCATTGTTCCACTTAATTTATTAGTGTCGTAACCCGGATAAGATACAAGTGCCAGTAACTGACCGTTATTAGGATCTTCAAGAACTGCCGCACCTGAACTTGGTGCAATACCAAGTGTACCAGGTGTTAAGACCTTATTATTCATTGCCGCTCTTATATAATCACTTGCAGACAATGTCCAGTTAGAAAGGCTGTTATAATAATCATCCTTTTCTAAATATCCCTGTTCATATAAAAGCATGCACATTTCACGGCCTGAAACCACACCATCTTCAATTAAATATTTATAGATGTTAAGGCAGAATTCTCTGTCCTCAGAAACCTTTTCCACAATGTAAGATATTACCTTTGAATATACTTCAGAAAGGTCAGTGTACTGACTGTCGGAAATATCTGAAAGGTCTACCCATCCGTTTGTAATGCAATGCTCTAAGAGTTCCTTAAAGCTTACATTTGCACCGTTATTCCAATTTTCTATTACGTCATCTTCAATGTTAACAAGATCACTTCTTATAATATTGTTCTCAGTAAGAATTTCATATGCTCTCCATACATATGACTTATTTTCATCTGAAAGATCGTTATACTTTGTGCCTTCGCCCTTCAATTCATTTGAGAGCCAGTCTGTTTCCTGTTTTAATCTTTCTTCATATCTTTCGTTAACACTCTTTTCTAAATCCGTTTTAGGGTCTCTTAACTGATCGAAAGATACTAAGTCATTGTCTATAAGCGCGAAATACACCTCAGGCATTAAAATATACAGGTCGATAAGCGCTCCACCTGAGTCATAAATATACTTTTCACCACTCTCGATTAAGTGAGAAAGTACGATTTCAGTAAGCTTATCTTCAAGTAAATCATATAACTTAACCTGAAGTCTCGAATCTATTGTGAGATATACATCATGACCTGTAGTAGACTGTGTCTCACCAATAACCTCTGTTATTCGTCCTACAGTATCAAGATATACATGTTTCTCACCCTTCGTACCTGCAAGGTCATGCTCAAATGCTTCTTCTATTCCGCCCTTACCAACAATGTCAGTATTATCATATGAAGAGTTTTCTTTCTGGAGTTCTTCAAGCTGATCCGTACTTACAACACCTGTATATCCCATAAGTGCTGAGTAATACTTACTGTCGTTGTATCTTCGTACATACTGGCTGTCGACTGTTATACCCACAAATGTATTCTGATTCTCTGATATGGCAGCAACACTTGATTCGGATATTTCACTGGCAATTGTAAATTCCTTATATCTTGTATAAGAATTAGCTGTAAGGTTCATTCTGAGGTAGAGAATCTCCAATAAATCCTCAGGAGATAAATTCTCTGTATTAATCTGATAATTTTCTATCATATATTTCATCAGATCTTCTGCAGATGAATCCTTCTGTTCATCACTTAAGTCTGCAATGGTAGCCTTACCATAACAGTCTCTTAAAAATCCGAGTCTTGAATTACCTTCTACATTGTATTTATATTTACCATCTTCATATGAAATTCCAAATGTATTAGTATACTTATCTCCATTTTTCTTAAGTATATCCAATGTTTTTATTATTGAATTATTAATGGATTCATTTTTCTCAGTTTTATTTTTATATGAACCTGTATCACTGATGTTAACCGCATATACAATATCGTCATAAGCAAGAAGAACACCATTTCTGTCAAATATTCTTCCCCTTGAGGCCTGTGTGCTTATTACCTTTTCAATCGAAGAATTAAGGGATTTCTTATATTCATTTCCCTTAATAATCTGCAGATTGAACAGGTGGACAACAAGTATGGAAAAAAGAACTATCAAAACAGCAATAAGTACGGCAATTCTATTGTTGAAAAATGATTTCAGACTATTTATGAATTTCTTCATCTAAGTTCACCGCCTTACTTTTCTTTTTATCCAAAATACCATTCAGTAATCTGATTGGTTTATAAATTATTAAAGCTACGATTACTGTATAGATGACTTCCGGCATGATAATTCTCATAATAAAGAAATCCGCTATGATTCTGTTATGTAATAAGAACTGAACTACAAATGACAGAAATCCGTATGAAAATGTTCCTACAGTCGTCAATAACAACGGTATTATATAGTTACTCTCTTCATACTGATTGAAAAACATACCGCAAATGTAGCCTATTACTGTATAGATAAGCATAGAGAATCCCAGAATTCCTGAGAAGAAAATATCATATATAAAGCCGGAACATATTCCTACAAATATTCCCTCTTTTTTACCTTTTAATAACCCAAAAAAGATAGGCAGAATAATCAGTAAATTAGGAGCTATCCCACCTATCCTTATGTAATTAAAAAGTGTAACCTGCAGAATATAAAAAACAAATATGAGACCAATTTCTGAGAGTTTTCTTTTCATATAATCTCCTATCCGTTGGTAAGCTGTTCTTTAGTCGTTGTAATAACTATAACATCTGTCAGATGATCGAAATCTGCTGCAGGAATAAGATTTCCTGATTTTGACAGTCCTGAATCATCCGTTGTGATGTCTTTAACATATCCTACTAATAATCCCGGAAGATATTTGCTACTTATATTACTTGTAACTACCTTATCACCGCTCTGCATCTGCGCATTGGTTTTAATACGACTAAGCTTTACAATCCCCGAATCCATAAGTGTAATGTCTCCCTCAACAATACACAAATCCTTAGTACGTTCATCCATTGCAGAAACATTTGAATTGTCAGCAATCATTGTAGTTACGACAGAATATGAGTCATAAACTTCAGTTACTATTCCTACAAGTCCTTTGTCGGTTATTACATTCATATCAACCTTAATTCCATTTTTGCTTCCCTGATCAATGGTAAAGCTCTGGTTCCAGTTAGTTGATGTAGTACCGATTACTCTTGCTCCCACCTTTGTATATGAAGCAAGCTGACTTTCCATACTGTAGAAGTTTCTAAGTGTGGAAAGTTCATCTTCATCACCCTTTAACGCCTCATTTTCCGCCTTTAAGGATTCAAGTTCAGATTCAAGTTCCTTGTTCTGAGCCTGAAGTTCCTCAATGGTTTTCTTTTTGTTATCATTGTCCACCAGAACTGAACCGATTGAATTAATACCGTTCTGGATAGGAACCACAATATACGAAAAGGCATTTCTCAATGGTGTAATAAGCTTATCCGTAAAGAAACTTGTTGCCGTAAGAACAACACAGAAGAAAACTACTGCAAGAAGAATTCTTTTCGGTGTAAAAAACTTTGAAAACCTGTCTTTCATAAATTTACTCTTTTATCAATTAATCAAAAACCTTATCTCTAGGCACATATGCAAGGCTGTTAAATGCAGGATTATTAACAACTTCCATTAATCCTCTGATAATACTTTCCTGTGGATTTTCTACTAATCTGGCTTCAATTCCTGTTTCTGTCTTAAATAATTCTTCAAGATGGCTGATATTTGATGTACCACCTGTAAGGAAAATACCATCCTTAACGATATCTGCTGCAAGTTCAGGTGGAGTTCTCTCAAGCATAACTTTTACAGAGTCCATAATCTGATGTAATGGATCTGCGATTGCGCTCTGGATAACCTTAGATGAAACCTTAACACTTACAGGAAGTCCTGAAATAACATTTCTTCCGTATCCGTCAGTGAATACTTCTTCTGAATCATTTGAGCACACAGCACTTCCAAGTTCAATCTTTAACTTTTCAGCTGTTCTCTTTCCAATGATAAGGTTGTATTCCTTTCTTACTGCAGCGATGATACTTTCATCTAACTTAGAACCGCCAATTTTGATTGTTCTGCTGATTACGATACCGCCTAGAGATAATACTGAAATTTCTGTAGTCTCAGCACCAATGTTAACAACCATGATACCCTTTGATGAAGTTACATCAAGTCCTGCACCAATTGCATCTGCAACAGGCTTATCAACTACATATACATTAGATGTCTTAATCTTTGACTTAAGAACAAGGTCATAAAATGCTCTTTTTTCAACTTCAGTAACGTCAGTAGGTATTGCAATATAGAAATCTGCTGCTCCCGAAGCCTTCTTTGTTTCACTGATTTTCTCATAGAACTTGTAAATCAATGTCTGCATATTCTGAATATCTGCAATGACACCGAATTTAACTGGGAATGAAACATTGATATTAACAGGTGATTTCTCATACATTTCGTATGCCTCGTCACCAAATGCAATAATCTCCTTGTTTCTTAAAGCAATAATATTTCTTTCATTAAGAATAGTATCGTCACAGCACATTTTAAAATTACTTGTACCAATGTCGAGACCGTAAATATTTTGAGCCATTTCTTCTCCTTTCAGAAGACTAACACTTACCTGTTTCTTTTAAACTTATATATTGGTTATTACCTATAATTATGTGATCCAAAAGAGGGATATCAACTATTTCTGCAGCACGCTTCAACCTGTCTGTAAAATTATAATCGTCATTGCTCGGCGTAGGATCACCGCTAGGATGATTATGTATTATAACAATAAATACCGCTCTATGCTTTAAAGCTTCTATAATAATCTCTCTAGGAGAAATTATTGAACTATTAACAGTGCCTTGTGATACAATCATATCACATATTAATTTGCATTTATTGTCCAACATAACCAATAAAACTTTTTCAACTTCAAGATGCATCATATCTTGCATATAGTAATTCGCTATTAACTTGGGGTTCGAAAATGATTTTCTTTCGCTTATACTTCCCTTTGACAATCTTTTTGCAAGTTCAACTATAGCTTGAATCTGTATTGCTTTAACCTTTCCAATTCCCTTTATTTTCATCAGTTCATGGATTCCGACATTACATAAGCCAACTATTCCATCTTTTCCAGCATATGATTTTAGAACTTCACATGACAGAGATGTAGCATCCATTCCCTTTGTTCCCGTTCTCAAAATAATTGCGAGAAGCTCTGCATCACTTAAGGTAGAAACCCCATATCTCATACTTTTTTCATATGGGCGTGGATTAATGTCATATAAATTAATCTCATTGTTCACTTATTGCTCCTTTTTCTCGGGCAGAAATAAAGCTTAATAAACAATATAAAATTATATCATATGTATTTATATTATAAATATTAAATTACAGTTAAGTATAGATAAGATATGAAGCAAAAATAAAATTACTCAATTCAAAAAACACATGGATTGGTTTCATCCCTGCGTTTTTTGAGAATTATTATATACTAAAATGTATAAATTTTTCTATTCATGTGAACTACTCCGACTTATAGAAGTCGGAGTAGTTCACTGTGCATAATACATTATTAAGTTTTATTCATCTTCTTGCCGTAAAATATCGACAACAACACGGGGCGCCCGAATCGACGGGCGCCCCATATATAACAAAATATTTTTATCGTAAACTAACAAGCAAATCCTTCAGGTCACATATCTTTGCTCCGTATGTTTCTTTAAAATACCGCATTCCGTAATTATAGTCTTCTTCGGTAAACGAATCCGTGGTTTCTCTCGGAATTACAAGATCAAAACCGTATTGATATGCATCCGCCGCAGTGTGGCGGCAGCACATGTGAGTATGGAGACCTGCAATTATACAGGTATCAACACCCAGATCCTTTAAAAGAACATTCAGGTCGGTTCCGAAAAAACCGCTGTAATGGCGCTTCGGTACGATAAAATCACTGTCACATACATTAAGTTCCGGTATAACTTCCGCTCCCTTTGTTCCCGCTATGGCATGATCTCCCCAAAATTCCAATTCTTTGTCCACGTCTTTGATATGACAGTCATTTGAAAAAATAACCGGGATACCGCTTTCTCTGGCCGCATTACAAAGCTCTGCCACGGCAGGAACTATGGCCTTGCCTCTTTCGCAAGCCAATACTCCCGTGACAAAATCATTAAGCATATCCACAACAATTACCGCATATTTTGACATACATTTACCTCCGTAATGCAATAAACGCCATTTTACAGGCACAACAATAGTACTGTCATATAGTTTAGCATATGACAGTTATGTGTCAAGACATATATTAACATATATATTTATAAATATATGTATTTACATTACGGCAATTCCCGCATCGCACAATTTCTTATTAATGCGGTCAAATATTTCCCTGCTTTTGCATCCTATGCGATGCATATGTTTTCCGCCCGTAAGTCTGCTTATGGGCGCTGCGCTTTTGTTTTCTGAAACCTTTTTTAAATACATATCCACATCATATCTGGATGATAATTCCAACCTGCCCGTAAGTTCCCCGTATATGGCATGCTCTATGCTTACATCCATTACCACTCCCCCCATGTCAACAATCGTATACAATTCCTCTTCCAAACGATCGTCTCCGTGGTCACATACCAGTGTTCCCACATATATGTGGTCTTCAAACATTTTCTCCGTAAGAACATATCCTCTTGATGTTGCGGTAATGTCGGTTCCCGATGCCCTCAACAGCGCAATGTCACCCACAATGCTCTGCCTGCTTACATTAAATTGCCTTGCCATGTCAGAGGCGGATATCGGCCCGTCTGCTTTATTTAACATCTCTAAAATAACGATTTTTCTGTTGCTCATTATTCCCTTCCTTTAATAAGATTATTCGCTTCTTCTTCACTTATTTCCTGAAGTTCATCCATAATTTCAGCATTTCCCATACCGTAAATACTGTCGTCAAACGGATCGAAACCGATTATTCTGTCATTTATTATATCGGGGTTCACCTCTTGCCAATTACCGTCCCTGTAAACAAATGCATTTTCGACCAATCCGCCTTTTGGGCTCAGTACATCACCTTTAACAAGAAGCTTATTCTTTATCAAATAATATTTGATCATTTTCTTTACCTTTAATACATGATTTAAATATAAATACCTTCGTGCATACATGCAGATTTATTCCTTTAATTTACGGCCGGATATACATTACTTCATTATATTTTAAATCTTAACCATAATGATATTTATTTTTCATTTACGAGTTTACCGGTCATGTGCTCAATATCGATTGCCATCATTTGAACAACATTAACCGACGGAATATGCATTGCAGCTTCAACCGCTTCTGCGGACGGATAGTACTTCTCGGTTAATTTTCTCAGTTTATCTTCCCAAAAGCTCCTGTCGTCAATAAATCGAACTCTCCCGAACACAATAACACTGGTAACGTTCCATTCCCAGTTTCCTTCGGTTTTATAACCCTGATTCCATACAGTAAAGCACACCTTGTCGCATTTTTTAATTGCATCAATCTTATGTCCGGTCTTTGCACAATGCAGATAGATTCGTCCGTCCGACTCATCATAATAGAAATCAATCGGTACGGTATAAGGATATCCGTCATCACCGATTACCGATAATGCCGCTCTTTTTTCTTCCTTTAAGATTCTTATGCACTCTTCGTCGGAAACCTGTTGTTTTATCCTTCTCATGAGTCTAAACATAAATTAATAATCCTTTCCGTAAGCCTTTTATCTTACTGCCATATCTTATACACTCGAAATGTACACCGTATTTTACATTCATCAACTGACGATAATATTCCGGCTTAATTGTGAACTTGGCCAGTTTACAATCCGGATATCACAGGTTAAATACTTTCTTAAGTTCCTGCTCTAACGTTCCATTCTTAGCAAATTGTAAAGTGTCAAGGAGTTTAATATTGTTCTTCTCAATATGTATCTCATCGCTGAATCCAAGGATATATCTTAAACAGATTCTGTAGATTATTTCTGTCGGCGCACAGCCATATACCTGTTTCGCGAAAATATGATTCAGGCGCTCTGCATCATTTGGGAAAAGTTCTTTCATGCGCCTGCTCTGATAAAGGCGTGTAACAATTTCCGTTATGTACATACCTGATTTCATATAAAGATCGGCAAAGGTAGCATCCGGATTATCAAAACAGCCGGGATTCTCTTTCTCCAGACTATTCACCATATCCTTTACGATATGTTTCGGTGTAAAAATCTGATTTGTTCTCTGCGGCGGTATATAGTCAAAAATATCCCCTTTGACTGATTCTTCAAAATAATCCGCAAGTTCTCTACGCTTTTTCATAAATTCTCCGACAGCATCGTTAAACACAACTTCATCAAACAGATGTCCATTAAAGTGTTTTTTATGGGCATTATCCCGAATTTCATTTCCGTCAGAATCTTTCTGATAATAATATCCGCCGTCACGCAACATCCGAAACTGGTCAAGAGACACGCCTACCCCATTCTGAGGATTCACAGTAACTTCCCAAAAAACTTCTGCCGGTACCATGGAATCAAAATTTGATAGTGTAGTATTTTCATCGCCATAAGCCATTAAGAATGCCGGGATGGTACGAGAGAATCCGCGCAGGTGATCACGAATATTTCCCTCAATGGAGTCTTTTTCATTATTCAGCTTTTCTGTTTCAACTGTTTCAACAATTATTTCAGCAGCTTTTTTGACGGTATCTTCACTGTTCAGCTTCTTATGGATATTCTCCACCATCTGTTTATAGCCTTCACTTCTTCGTTTTTCATATTCCTCATCCAAACGAGAAATATCCGACATGGATGCTCCTGACTTCTGAGCCTCTGAAATTTTATCATTCCGTTCATTTTCAAGTTGATTATTACGGATTTTATAATTACCGTACTCACGATCTACAACAATATCCGTTGTCTCCTGAATTTTACGCTCCAAATGATTTTGCGTTGATTTCCTTAATTCACTGCCGTATTGCTGCCGAGCGGTTTCAATCAGCGTACCTGCGATTGGCTTTGAAAAGCTTTCACGTAATTCAGCAAGTTCATCCCGCTTCGAATCAGGATTTTTGCCATACTGTTCTTTAATGTCAGAGACTGCCTGTGTAAGCCGATTATCCACATCACTGTAGACTTTATCCCCAAAAAAATCGGCGGCTGTACCGATTACCATATCATGCGGAATCTCAACATCTCCGTTGTCATTTAATTTAAGGTCAGCTGTTGTGTACTCATCCACCTTTACCGGATTCAGCTTTTTCGGTTCCTCCAATGCCTGCATATTATTGATAATATCAATAATTTCTTTCGGTGCTCCGAAGATACCTGAAATATTGGTAAACAGGAAATTAGACATAAATCTGCGCTCTACAACTTCCTTTGCGTGAATATGACGCGGAACCGTAAGTACAGACTCTGCATCCAGTTCAATCATGGAACCCCGATCGTCTTCTCCGTATACCGGAAAGAAATTCAAAAGCTCTCGTACATGTTCCTTACGCCGGTCAAAGCCGCCCTTGTCACCGGAAGTTTCCGGAATAAGGTCGTTTGCAAATTTTTCAAAAATCGTCAACGTTCTTGCCGGATCAAAGTCGAAGACATAGGAATTCTTCTTACGATAAGTATTTCCCTGACCGTCTGTAAAAAGGCACGGATTCTGTGCACGGAAAGCTGCCTGCATATAGAGAGACGGACTTGACATATTGGAAAGCATCATAACCGCCGTCCATTCAGGAATCGTCACGCCGGTTGTAAGCTGTCCGACGGACAAGGTAATGGTTTTGTCATAGGTCTTGATGGCCTTCGTCACCTTGTCAAAAGACTTTTCATTTTCGTCGTCATCGTCGAGCTTCCCGTCGCCAGCCGCGAGAATCACTTCATAGTCTTTGAAAACCGGATGCAGCTCCAGCTTCTTTGCAAGCGCCTTTGCACTTGCCACGCGATTTAAAAGCCAGAACGTGTGCTTCAACTCATTTCTAAGCTCCGGCGTGGAGAATGGGAACTTATCCTGGGTCGTCAGTGCATCAAGAAACTTGTCTACATCCGCGTCATGGACAAACTTCCCGGACTCATTTGTTTTGAAAAATTCATTCAAATCGAATGCATACTCTTCAATATCGTTATCCGCAAGCTCGATTCCCTGCCGCACCTTGTCTCGGATAATGTCAGACATCTGGTACGTGAAGAGCGACAGACGTGGCAGATTCTCATAAGGATTTTCCAGTTCGCTGGAGTTGTCCCAGTCACGCTTTTTCTTCTGCTCATCCGCATAGGTCCAGTTATAGATGGCATCTTCGGGAAATTTGTCATTGGCCAGAGCTTTAAACGGCGTTCCGGAAAGGTGAAGCGTGTATTTCCGGTTGATGTGATTAAATGCTGTATCGGTCTTGTAGGTATCTACCCCTTCATGTGCCTCGTCAATAATCAGAATATCCCAAGTCAAGCCTTTTTCTGCGTTGACTTCTGAGAGCTTTTCAAATCTTCCGCCAAAGTAGATGGATCCCTTCAAATCCTGCAGGCTGACAAATTCGATACAGCCTTTAATATTGGCTCCGGGTGCACTCAATTTATCCAGATACTCCTGACGGCTAAGTACATATTTCCGGTCTTTGATCCCGTCTACTGTGCTGACAAAAAGGTATCCGGACTGCGGGCCAAAAAATGTCTCGTAATCCTGATACCATGAATTGGCAATTGCCGGGCGATTGGTCACAATAAGAACATTGGTAACCGCAAGCCGTCTGCAGAGGTCATACGCAGAGAGCGTTTTTCCAAACCGCGGCTTGCAATTCCACAAGAATTCGCCCTTCTCATGGGACTTGAAATAATCATACGCAGACTGCACCGCATCACTCTGTTCATCCCGAAGTTTATACGGGATCACTGCATCAGCATCACTTTCTGATACCACGCCATGATTCTGTGTGAAATCCACAAAATTTCCACGTGCGGCATTCGGCTCAATCCTGAACCACTCCGTTCCTTTCTCACGATCAATCCCCAGTTTCTTAAGATACGCATGAAAGTCTTTGTCCGTAAACGTACCGAATGGTTCTGTCATATAAGCGGCACGCAGATGCCACCACGTTTTGTGTTCCACTCCGACAGTATGCGTCTGCTCGTTAATACGTGTCTCAACATCCCTCTCCGTAAAACCGATTTTTGTCCAGCCGTCGTGCTTCGGCACTCCCGGAGTAGTATATGCATAGCACTGCGGAGTGACCTTTGTGGTCGTGTTGATTTTAATTCCTGCCATTATGTCATCTCCTTTACATGCGTTTCGATAAAGTTAATCTCGTCCTCATCCAGACCGTACTTACGGTAAAGCTGTAAGTCAATCTCGTGGACAGATTTTGACCAGTCGATGTCGGAAGAGGGAGTGAAATCTTGGAGAGGAACGTATTTCCACTTGGATTTTGTATTATCTTGTGTAACTTTAAGAACACCAAGCATTACCCTAGCAAACTTAGATTTAATATATTTTAAGCACGCTTCTGCTTCAAATAAAGTTTCAAAGCTACCAACAGATAAGAAGGTTTCAGTTGCCCCGATTAGGGATTCCCCGATTAGGGGTGTACTCAACACTTCTCCTAACGCTCCAGAACCGTTTGATTTGGGTATAAACACCTTATACTTATAAAAATTATCGGGGCAGTCAATAAAGACCTTTCTTCCATAATGATAGACCCTTTTATTCGAGGTGAGCCCTAAAAACTTAACATACTCATATCCATCATCCGGTTTCTCTTTAAAAAATACAACTTTGTCCAAAACGCGAAATGCTCCAGAACCAACATCTTTTTTATGTCCATTGGACTGTAATTGTTCTATTTTGGGAAATTCCTTTAATGCCTTGTCAGATAACCTGTAGACACCTCTGCCAGAAACTATCTCAGATAAAGATTCTGCTTTCACCGATTTTATTTTTTTGATAATACTGTTAAGTTCCGAAAATGCGGTAAATGTGCCAATTGCTCCAAAGTCCTCGTTAACACTCCGATAAGAGATAGCAACACCGCCCTTGATATCTGTATTCGAAAAAACCTTAGAGCTATCCGCTTCATAGGACAAAATCTTAAAATGGGGATCATTCAACATTTTTTCATTCCATGCTTTTGGAGTGGAGCCTGCATTAAAAAGGAATCGAGCAGGATGAATTAGCTCTACCTTTTCCGCAATACCATCTACAGCATCCATGAATTGATTGTATACAGGTTTTGCAAAATTTCCATTATCTCCAGAGTTTTCAAAATTCTCGTTATACGGTGGATTCCCTATCACATAATCAAACAATTTCTTTCCCATAATTAGTTCTCCCTTGCAGCATCAGCATCCATAAATCTGCGGATTTCATTTTCTAACTGGCCTTTGTCAGGAAGATAGAGCTGATAGCGGCTGACAAATAGCTGATTAGAAATATTCTGTGTGGCATATTTCACCATCAGTTTATCTTCATAAGCACCCATAACAATGCCAATTGGTTCTGTATCCCCGGGCGTATTCATTTCTTCTCTATAGTAATTGAGATATAAATTCATTTGTCCGATGTCTTCATGCTGTACTTCGCCACGTTTCAAATCAATCAGAACAAAGCATTTTAGAATACGGTGATAAAATACGAGATCAATTTTAAAAATCCTACCGCCGATATTTATGCGCTGTTGTCTGCCGACATAAGTAAAACCCTTGCCAAGTTCCAGAAGAAATTGACTAAGATTATCTATCAGTGCTTTCTCCAA
Organism: uncultured Eubacteriales bacterium; assembly: GCA_900545225.1. Lineage (GTDB taxonomy): Bacteria > Bacillota > Clostridia > Lachnospirales > Lachnospiraceae > UBA4285. The sequence goes on along the minus strand of UQXZ01000006.1, from coordinate 6,939 downwards.
ATCGCCTTCTTTATAAACAGGTAATTCCGGAAGCCCAACAAATTCAAATACATATGGATCCTTAACAACATCTTCCGGCTTTTCAATAATCTGGCCCTTTTCTGCCAGCATCATAACTTCCTCTTTATTTTTGCTGAGAGCCAGACGCTGAAAGAGCATACTGTTCATCTGACGTTTCAGTTCTCTTACGCCCCAGTTGTTTTGTTCGCATTCATGCATATAAAAGGATCGTTCTTGTGGATCATTAATTTTGAGCAGCTCTACATAATGGCTCCAGCTTAATTTTGCAGACAGTGTCTGCAAAATCGGAAAAGTAAGATAGAGCTTGCGCATTTTATTCACATTGCTCATTCCGAAGCCTTTTCCATATCTTTCGATCAAATCATGAGACAGCCGCTTTAAAATTTCTGAACCATATTCTGCTTTCTCATGTCCTGCCTGTTCATATTCAACGATATATCTGCCAATATTCCAATTTGTTTCGACAATGGCCCGGTTGACCTGATTAACCGCTTTCTGCCTGCCATTATTTAACGCTATCCCAATGTTCTGAAGTAAATCCGTGTATTCTGCATTATTGGATACAAGTTTATTGGTTTTTTCGTCTGACATAATCAGTTCTCCTTCAGCTTCTTAAAAATAACGGAGTTACCTTTTCTCCAGTTATATATTCTGCATGGTACAACCTCCGGTTTTTCCTCTTCTTCCACCGTGTCCGACAACATATCAAAGATTGTCATCTGACAGAACTCTTCGTATGGCTTTCCATGCGGAACAGTATCTTTCAGACCGTCCATCTGCCATATATTCCACACAATCTTATTCGTAATCTGTCGCAACAGCTTTTCATCCGGGTCATTTTCCCAGCGCTCCTTATAATAGTCAATAAATGTAAGCAACAAGTTAATCCGTGCAATCAGCAGGTTATCCCCCTGATATTCATATCCGTAGCAAGACTCAAACGCCCTAATTGACCATTTTATCCAATCGTCGTACTCTGTGGTGTTTTCATTCACTACTCTTAGTTTTCGATCAAGCTGCCCTATTCTGCGGTTCGTCGGAACGATAAATTCTCCGGTAGAAGCATCATAACGGGATACTAAATACGGTGCCTCCCCACATGTAATTTCCAACCGTCTTGAATCTATGTATTGTTTCCATGTCTTATTCTTAGGAAACGTAATAGGATCTTCAATCGCTTCCCATGTGTGATTATCTTTTTCCAGATTAAAAACCGCTTTTCTGCCAAACCATTCTTCATCACAGTAATTATTCATCTGATTGCACAGCCATGCAGGAGTAAAGACTTCCGCTTTTTTTCGTGTACGGGCTGCCTGAGCTTCCTGCGACTTTAGAATTCGAGGTTTGATAATCTCCGCATGCTGCAAAAGAAGGTTCTTGTCCATATGCTCTTTATCCGTAAATCCGTGACCAAGAGATTCATAAGTATCCGTTGCCCATATAATATTCTTCTTTGTGGATTTATCCTGAATAAGGAGATTAATAAGAGGCGCTACAGGTATAATCCTGATGTCTATTAACTTTTCCACCTGTTTACCTGACCTCCCTTCCGCTTTTATTTTTCATTTCCACTGCTCCATATAGTATTTCGTTATGAATATTACCAATACTCCGTTCCTCACGGTATATCTCTGACGTTTATTTTTTCTGAATATATCATATTATTTAATCTTCCTAATGTCTGTGTCAGTGATGTAGCTTTATTATAGTATAAATTTGTTAATTTTTATGTATCTGCCAAAACTTAATTATTTCTGTTAATATTCCGAATGTAAAAAAACGGCATAACCTACAGCCGTGTGTAAGCTATGCCGTCAATTACAAATGTCGGATTATTTTTATTACAATTTATTATATTACATTGTATTCCTTTAATAATTTCTCAATATCCGTATCCTTGATAAAATCAAGAGCTTTATGTACCGCAATTTTCTCTTTAAGCCCCATTTTCATCTCTGTAAGAGGTCTTCCGTCACGCATACTGATTGTTGCCTTCAACAGGTCTCGTATATCATAGATACTTCCCCAAACCTCAGGGACTCCCCTATCCACGTTCAAAAGGGTATATACCGCTACCATTGCGGTTCTCATGGAATATTCCGTGGTAAATACCGTATCTCACGGAACTTCGGCAAAGTTACCTATGAAAGCAAAGTTAACGGCTCCTTCCGGAACAACATCAGGTCTGTTGCCTGCGGAACGCGGCATGAAATATGCGCTGGCAAAAGGCATCATAACCGGAATTGTTTTTGCGCTGTGTTCGGCAAGCGTTTCAATCTGATCAACCGGAACTCCGATGTGATACAGCCATTCCATGCATATTTCCTTTCCGGTACAGTCTCTCATGTTCTTTTTAACATAATCACCGGGACGGTTGGTATGAAGTCCGTAAAGCCATACAAGGCACTGATCCTTAGGCTGTGAATGGAACTGTGGCTGTCTGTTGATTGTCCAGCTGAGAAGCCATCCGGAATCTCTTGCGGTAACAATTCCTCCCGTTACGACCTTGCCTGAAAGCGGATCGCGCTGACATATGTTTTTGATATACGGAAGAATTTTATCATCCAAAGTATTTACGGTTACTCCCATCCAGTTACATTCTTCCGGATTGCCATAGAACTTCTCAGGATGTCCGAATGAAGAATCCTGCTCGGCAATCTTGCGCCACAGGTCAAATGAACCGCCGGGGCGAACTTCTTTGATAAATTCACATGTCTTGTCCTGTCCTCCGATAGAAGAATTTTCTACATTGCTGCCGTTTGTGATAAACAGGTAATCATCTTCTGTCAAATCCAAATACTCTTTATTGCCTTCCGAAATCAATTCAACGCGTTTTGCCGTTTTTTTGCCGTCATGAATATCGAAGCGAACGTCCGTCACCTGAGTATTGAAATGGAACTGCGCGCCGTGTTCTTCCAAATAATGCACCATCGGAAGTATCATGGACTCATACTGGTTATATTTTGTGAAACGAAGTGCTTTAAGGTCAGGCAAACCGTCAATGTGATGGATATATCTCTGCATATATCTCTTCATTTCAAGTGCGCTGTTACAGTCGTAGAATGCGAACATCGTGCGCCAATATGTCCAGAAATTGCTGTTTAACACCTCTTCATCACAAACATCCGTAATTCTCTTTCCCTCAAGAAATTCGTCAGGAGTAAAAATTAAATGTGTAAGCTGCATGGCTGCTTTATCGCTTAAGCAAAACTTTCCATCCGTATGAGCGTTTTGACCCTGTTTTTCCGTCACACGGCAAAGTGAAAAGTTGGGATCTTCCTTATTGAGCCAATAATACTCATCCAGCACACTGACTCCTTCCGTTTCTATGGATGGAATGGAACAAATCCCACATAACCTCAAAATGGTTATCCATTTCTCTTCCGCCGCGCATTACATATCCGATTTCCGGATAATTCCAGCCGTCACAGGCTCCGCCCGCAATCGGATCACGTTCAAAGAAATGAATATTCTTTCCCGTCATCTGTGCGTCTCTTATCAAGAAGCACGCCGCCGACAACGCCGCAAGTCCCGTTCCTATAAAATACGCAGATTTATGATCCACTCCTTCAGGTTTCTTTGGACGTGCAAAAGCCTCATAATTTCCGCTTGAATAATACATAACAGTACCTCCTTTGTTTTTACGTCATACCTTTAAATACGAATACAGTGTAGCTTTCCGAAATTCTTTCTACAATCAACAAAGAGACGCCGCTATCGAAACATTTGATAGCAACGCCTCTTTGTTGAAATTTTTGTCATTTTCACATATATGTTGTGTATTAATATTATATGCGGGGTTTGTCCGTCCTGTATTTTTCCAACATTCTGTTGATGTCTCCGTCAATCAAATCGCTGAGTCTTTCAACTATCTTTTCCGGAGGTTGACTCATGTTATGACTTATCCACTCAAGCATGATTCCCACAAAAGCATATTTATAAAAGTCGGCAATAAATTTCTTGTCTTCTTCCCGTACGCTCATTCCTTCGGCGCACTCTTCCACAACATCTATGATCAGTTGATAGACAACTCTGTATAAATATCTGACAATCTGTTCCTGACTGACATGTCGGTAAATATTCAAAATAAAGGGTTTATTCTCCTCTACCGCATGAAAAATGTTAAGTAATCCCTGCTGCCACGTTTCATATGTGGTATTGCCGTCAGCCGCCTTACGGGAGTCTTATTCACATGACCATTCAATCAAGTCGTAAATATCTTTAAAATGATAATAAAAGGTTGCGCGATTTACGCCGCAATCCTCCGTAATATCATTAATCGTAATCTTATTTACAGGTTTCTTAAGCAATAAGTTTTTAAGAGACGTTTCCAAAGCTCTTTTTGTTGTATCTGACATTTTTTCTACTCCATGTTTTCACAGTTACTCATATGTTCCTTAGTATATATGAGATTATGTTCCGCATACAATATTAATCGTACATACTTACCGTTCTGCTTCTCTCAGCTTCCTGTTTAGCATATTAAGCACACGTTTCTTGTCTCCGCTCCATTCCGGAGCAATTAAAAGGCTTTTGGGTCCGTCTCCCGTCATTCGATGAATAACGGTTTCTTCCGGTAAACGGCGTATACATTCAACTACCAGATCCGTATATTCATCCATTGTAAATATCGGAAAATGATTTTTGGAATATTCTGCCGCAAGTGCCGTGCCTTTAAGTATATGTAAAAGCTGTAACTTTATGCCGGGAAGCACGGGCTTTAACTCCGCCAGATAATCAATCGTATCAAGCATGTCGGCGATATTTTCCCCGGGAAGTCCCAAAATAACATGCACAACAACTTCTATTCCCCGTAAGGTCAGGCTTTTATATGCTTTTTCAAATACATCCGTATTATAACCCCTGTGAATCTTCTCTGCAGTTTTATTATGGACGGTTTGAAGTCCCAACTCCACGGTTACCGGCTTTATGGTATTTAATTCGCTTAACATGTCGAGCATTTCTTCAGGCAGACAGTCCGGTCTTGTCCCTATGGATATTCCCACTATTTCCGGAAATGAAAGTGTTTTCCGGTATAACATGCTCAGCCTTTTCACATCGCCGTAGGTATTTGTATAAGATTGAAAATATGCGATATAGCGACCGCTTTTATCTTTCGGCAGCTTATGCTCTACACGATGTTTTGCAATTTGAATCTGCTCCTCTATGGGAAGCAGCGGAGCGGCAAAATCACCGCTTCCTCCCTCGGAACAAAATATACACCCTCCGAATCCTATATTTCCGTCCCTATTTGGACAGCTGCATCCGGATTGAAGTGACAGTTTGTAAACTTTACGTCCGAAGCGCCTGCGATAGTGCTCCGACAGAGTAATATAATTCATTGTTTGTCTTCCTGATTAATATATTGGTTAAATAATAACACAATGCTTTTAATTATAATTAAAAATTCACATACACAAATAAAGACTTAAAAAGAGAACTGCACTCCATTTAAGTCTTTATTTATATATTTAATTTTTTATAATCATATCGTCGTAACTGCGGCATAAATTTTCCGCTGATTCTTACGTCTATTCGCAAACTTCTTCTGAAAGTTTGTCGATACAGTCCGAAAAATCACTGTCCGCAGATTTGTCTTACTTTACGTACTGCTTCATGCAACTGCTTCTCTCCCGGCTTTCCTCTGAAATAAAATGTTTCATCCTCAACAGGTATTCCCTTACGATTCAGTGCATCCTTCAAAACTTTAATCGCATGCTTTGAGATCCAAGATGTGGAAAACACAACCGCTTTTCCGACATTTTCCTTCTTAAGTCCCGCAACAAACTTTTTCAAATGCTTATCTATTCCATAGGCATACAAAGCGCCTCCGATGAATAAAACATCGACATGCTCTCTGACAGGTGCCTCCGGCGAATCAACAGATACCGCTTCCTCATTAATTACTTTTGCTATTGCCTCAGCGGCGACTTTGGTATTTCCCGTTCTTGAATAGTATCTGACCGCATTCTTCATGGTTTGTTCTCCTTTATATAATAATTAGACATTATACAGCTTATTCTCTCATTCCGTATATAAATTTTTATAACAACAGACGTTATTCTGTCGGATTTTGCTTTCGGTTTTATAATTATGATACTGTTCAACAAATCGATGCCCCTAAATCAAACGCTTCCGCATTCGGTGCAATGTTGTGAATATCCAAATCGTCAGTATGCTCAAGAACCACTTTCCCTATATTGGTCCAGGACAATCGTGTCATAAGATAATCAAAATGCATTAATAACTGTTCCGGGTGACTTCCTCCGGCTGCCGTCAAAAGAGCTCCGCTTTTATTATTTCCGTGCAATGTATCATGATTACATTCGGCTAATGCCCACATGCGATCCATGGCATTTTTAAGAAGTCCGCTGTAAGACCAGAAAAACAAAGGCGTTGCAAATACGATAACATCGGATTTTCTGTATAAAGAATAAATCCTGTCCATATCATCTGACTGCGTACACGGTTTGTCAAAGTCTTTTCCGCCGTGCAGACATCCGATACACGGATGAATATGCATGCTTCGTAATTCCATCACATCAACTTCATGGCCCTGTGATTCGGCACCTGCTTTAAAGGAGCGAATTAATGCATCTGTAAATGCATTCGGACGTGACGAACCGTTTAAAACCATAATTCTTTTCATTACCGCTCTCCTCTGTGCTTTAGTTTTGATTATAAATATTTTTAAATTAAACTCAACTTTTGCCCTATCATATAAGCATTCTCCAAATCCTTTGGAAAATTCTTTTCATGTGCTGATTTCAGTAATCCGGCGGTGTTCCATGACTTTCTCGGACTTGCGTTTAATACAATAGCTTTCACAATAAGCCTCCTTCATAAAATGGAATATCCCTTATGTGAACTACTCCGACTTATAGAAGTCGGAGCTTCTTGCTTCAACCACTACTGCTT